>CAYQQU010000013.1:0-92088 GCA_964419545.1 uncultured Saprospiraceae bacterium
AATGAAACGTACCTTTTTATGCCCTGGCAATCTCTGTGTTGGTGGGTGTTCCTCTTTTCGAGCCTGACCACGTCAGCCCAGGAGCTCCGTATCGACTCCATCGTTTTTTCCGGTTTGCGTAAAACCCGTCCCGAGTACCTCGCCGGCTTCGTCAAGTCCCGGCCTGGTGAGGTGCTCGACCACGACCAGCTGCGGCGCGACCGGCAGCAGCTGGCCAACCTGGAAGTGCTGGCCGACGCCCAGTACCGCGTGGAGAACCGTTCCGGCGGCGGCGCCCTCGTCATTTTCGAATGCCGGGAATTGTTTACGCTCCTCCCCATCGTCAACTTCGGCGGCATTGCGGAGAACCTCTGGTTCCAGGTGGGCGGGTCGGAAGCCAACCTCTTCGGGCGCGGCCACAAATTTTATGCTTTTTATCAGTATTACGACCGCCATTCTTTCGCCGCCAATCTATCCCTCGATCGCCTGGGCGGCTCTCCCTGGGGGGTCGAATTCAACTTCGTCAAGTGGGGAACGCGTGAACCGTTGTTCTTCGACGAAGGCGTAGTAGAATACAATTACGACAATTTCACTTACGGGATCAACGGCATTTACCACTTCAACTTGCGGGATAAACTGCTGCTCGGCGGCGCTTATTTTACCGAAATTTACGAAGCGGCTACGCCTATCGTCTCGGGCGCTCCGACGCGAGCGCAAACCTACAAGTGGCTGATAAAAATACTGTACCAGCTGAATCGCACCGATTACGATTTCTTTTATCGTTCGGGCTGGCTCAACACCTTCAACGCTCAGACGGTGCGTAACCTGAATAATGATCCGGCTTTTTACATCTTCTTCAACGACCTGCATTACTACCGTCGGGTGGGGCCGCGCGGCAACGCCGCCTCCCGGGTGCGCATTGGGCTTTCCAGTAATGAAGACAGCCCTTTCGCCCCCTTTGTGCTCGACAGCTACGTCAACATCCGGGGAGTCGGTAATCGCGTTGACCGGGGCACCGGCGTGATCGTCGGTAATTTCGAATACCGGCACGCCTTCATCGACCGCCCCGTCATTGCGGTCCAGGGCGTCGCTTTTGCGGATCTGGGGGTGTGGCGAAATCCCGGCGGTAACTTCAGCGATTTTACGGAATCCGAAAATATTGTCATGTTCGGCGGCGTTGGCCTGCGATTCATCCATAAAAATATCTACAACGCCATTTTTCGCATCGATTACGGCGTCGACTTGCAAAAATTCGGTGACCATGGCTTTGTTCTCGGCATCGGGCAGTATTTTTAGCCCGCCATTCAGCCTGAACCCATTGCTGACCCGGATTATTCATGGGTTCTTCATTATGACGGCTAATAATCCGGACTAATTCTTAAACTGCCGAAAATGGAATCACTGCGCAATACGATCGACGCTGCCTGGAACGACCGCGACTTGCTAAAGGAAGAGCGCATCCGGAACGACATCCGAAAAGTTATCGAGCTGCTCGACAAAGGTGAGCTGCGGGTCGCTTCCCCCGATGACCAGGGAGGCTGGATCGTCAACGAATGGGTGAAAAAAGCGGTGGTGCTCTATTTTCCCGTCCAACAAATGGCGACGATTGAAGTGGGGCCGTTCGAATTCCACGACAAGATCCCCCTGAAAAGAGAATACGCCCGGCTCGGCGTGCGGGTAGTGCCCCATGCGATCGCCCGCCACGGCGCGTTCCTTGAAAAAGGCGTTATCATGATGCCCAGCTACGTCAATATCGGCGCCTGGGTGGGCAGCGGCACCCTCGTCGACACCTGGGCGACCGTAGGCTCCTGCGCCCAGATCGGCCGCAACGTGCACCTCAGCGGCGGCGTCGGCATCGGCGGGGTGCTGGAGCCCCTGCAAGCTACGCCCACTATCGTTGAAGACGATTGTTTTATCGGATCGCGCTGCATCCTGGTGGAAGGTGTACGCATCGAACGCGAGGCTGTACTGGGCGCCAACGTGGTGCTGACGCAGAGCACCCGCATCATCGATGTTTCCGGTGCAACGCCCGTCACCCACCGCGGAACGGTGCCGGCGCGATCGGTCGTCATCCCGGGCAGCTACACCAAAAAATTTCCCGCGGGCGACTACCAGGTGGCCTGCGCACTGATCATCGGCCGGCGCAAAGAAAGCACCGACAAGAAAGTGTCGCTCAACCAGGCGCTGCGCGACTTCGACCTTGCCGTCTGAAGGGTGGAACCTTTTGCCCGGCTTTTCCGTTTTTCCGGTTGAAAAAGAAATGAAACCACGTGCGCCGGTTATTTCAATGGTTGCGCAAGCAAAAAAGAGCAGAACCTGATCCGATGAAATACTTGATCGTAGGCCTCGGCAATATGGGCCCCGATTACGACCACACCCGTCACAATATCGGCTTCGAAATCGTCGACGCGCTCGCCCGCGAGTCTGATGCCTCCTGGCGCAACGACCAACTGGGGGACCTCGCCGAAGTAAAACACCGCGGGCGAACCCTGGTGCTCCTCAAACCGTCTACCTATATGAACCGCAGCGGAAAGGCCGTCCGCTACTGGATGCAGAAACTCAGCATTCCCAAAGAGCGGCTGCTGGTGATCGTCGACGACCTCAACCTGCCGTTCGGCAAACAACGGCTGCGCGGCAAAGGCAGCGACGGCGGGCATAACGGCCTCAAAGACATCGACCAGATGACCGGCGGCAACAACTACGCCCGGCTGCGGGTGGGCATCGGCGATGATTTTCCCACCGGCCGCCAGGTCGGTTACGTGCTCGGCAAATGGAGCAGCGAGGAAGCGGAAAAACTGCCGGAGATTACCAAGGCCGCCACGGAAGCCGTTAAGGCGTTCGCCGCCATCGGGTTGCAACACGCGATGAACCAGTTCAACAAGAAGTGAAGCCCGGCAATTTTTCCAGCCACTGCTTCAGAAACGTCGTCAACTCCATTCCCCTGCGCCGGGGCAGGCCGGGGAACAGCATGGCTTGCGGGATGTCGCGCTCCAGGCAAAGATCGGCCTGCGGCCGGGCGCAACACCAGCCGCGTTCCTGCATCAGCCCGGCGAGGTATTCCTGCTCGGTCTGACCGGGCGTCGGGACCAACAGCGCTTTTCCGCCGATTGCGGCGAGGTCCATCAAGGTGCTGTAGCCCGAGCGGCAAACCACCAGGCGGGTAGCGGCCATCGCTCGATTCAGTTCGTTTGCCGGCAGAAATCCGGCTATTTCCAGGTTGCCGGTTTGTTCCCGCAACGGGCCGGCCTCCGGCTTGCCCAGGGCCATCAGCGAACGCCCCGGAAAACGGCGCAATTGCCGCCTTAGCTGACGCTCCAGCAGCGTGCGCTGCGGCTCCGGCCCCGACAGCACCGCTACAATGTCGTAGCGTTTTTCTTCTTCCAGGGCGTCGAAGCGAGAAAGAGGGCCGATGTACCGGGTGCGGGACGGTAGCGGACTAGGGTGGGACAGGGCGCCGCTGAGGTTGTCTGTTCCCGGATAATCAGGTATCCAGCAGGCCTCGAAACGACCGAGGAAAAAGCGATTGAGGCGGCCGGCCGGCCGGGCCAGGGCAGGGGACGCCGCCTGAATATTAAGCTGGTGCGCAATAACGACGGAAAAAAGATCGGGATGAAAACAGCCGAAGCGGTGGTCCGAAATGATCGCCCGGGCGTTGAAATAGCGGGCCAGCCGGCGAATGCGCCGGTGCTCCCGCCATACCGCCCTGCCGATCTTGGGGAGTTGCCGGATCATGTTCCAGGCCATCCCTCCCGGGCCATAGCGGATGCCGTAAGCCGGCAGTTCGGCGGCAGGCCATTCCGGAAATTCATTTTGCAGCAGCAGCAGCGAACGCCCGTCGGAGGCCAGCACCGGCTCGACGCCCAGCTGCACCAGCGCCCGGATGAGGGGGATGCAACGCGTAGCGTGTCCCAGCCCCCAGTTGAGCGGCGCTACGATTACCTTTTCAGCCATAGCGTTTTTTGCTCGAAAAACGGAAAATACCTAACTTCTGCCTTCAGAAAAACCGAGACCATGAAAAAAGCGACCCTCGCTATCACCGTATTGGCCTTTTTGTTCACTGCCTGCCGGGCGTTCGACTGCGGATGCCCGATGGCGGAGGTCAGGACGGAAGAACGCCTCCCGGCCTTGCAAGACCAGGAGGCGGCTGCCGCTAATTCAGGCGAATCTCATCTTCGTTGACGTCGAAGAAGCGGTATTGGGTCAGGTGGTATTCCGAATTGGCGACGACCTTGACCCACTTCAGGTAGCGGCGATACCATTTCATCTGTATACTGGGCAATCCCCTTTTGAGGTACGCCTCGATGTAGGGGTGCACGTTGAGGATCACTTTCGACTTTGGCCGCGACTGCGCGATGAAAGTCAGGTCGCGTTCGATATCGTCCACCAGCAGAATCGAAGCGTTGATCTTCCCGGTGCCGTTACAGGTGGGGCACACTTCGGCGGTATTGATCTTCACTTCCGGCCGAACGCGCTGCCGGGTGATCTGCATCAGGCCGAACTTACTGAGCGCCAGGATCGTGTGCTGCGCGCGGTCTTTTTTCATGAACCGCCGCATGGCGCGCACCAATTCCCTTTTGTGTTCCGGGTTTTTCATATCGATAAAATCGATGATGATGATGCCGCCGATATCCCGCAGGCGCAACTGCCGGGCGATCTCTTCCGCTGCTTCCAGGTTGACGCCGAGCACCGCTTCCTCCTGGTTTTTCTTGCCCATTTTGTGGCCGCTGTTGACGTCAATGACGTGCATGGCTTCGGTATGTTCGATCACCAGGTAAGCGCCGCTGGGCATAGTAGCCGTTTTGCCGAAGGAGGATTTGATCTGTTTGGTCACGCCGAAGGCATCGAATATCGCTTTATTGGATCGATGCAGTTGCAGGATTTTCACCTGGTCGGGAGAGATCGACTCCAGGTAGCCTTTGATATTCTGGAAGAGCTGTTTGTCGTTGACGACGATGCGGTTGAAAGAGTCGGTGAGCAGATCCCGGAGGATACTCGACGTCTTGTCGAGCTCGCTGAGCAACTTGGCCGGAGCCTTTGCTTTGTGCAATTGTACAAAGATGCTTTCCCATTTTTCCAGCATCATCGACAGTTCTTCGTGCAAGTCGGCTACTTTTTTCCCTTCCGCGGCGGTTCTGACGATGACGCCGAAATTTTGCGGTTTGATGCTTTCCACGAGTGTCTGCAGGCGCTTCCGTTCTTCGGCGTTGCCTATTTTTTTGGAAACCGCCACCACGTTGGAGAAGGGCGTGAGTACGAGATAACGGCCGGGAATGGTGATCTCGCAGCTCAGTCGGGGGCCTTTGGTAGAGATCGGCTCTTTCAGGATCTGCACCAGAATATCCTGGCGCTTCTTCAGCACCTGGTCGATTTTACCCGTTTTGATGATATCCGGTTGCAACTTGAAATTATCCAACCTCGTGGAAGTGTGACTTCCGGAAATGGCGTCTTCGGTGAATTTTGCCAGGGACCGCAAAGTGGACCCTCCGAGGTCGGTATAGTGTAAAAAGGCATCTTTTTTGTGCCCAATATCTACGAAGGCGGCGTTTAGACCGGGCATTAGCCTTCGAATGCGCCCCAGAAAAATATCACCAACGGTAAAATTCGTATTCGTTTTCTGGTGATGAAGCTCAACGAGCTTGGATTCTTCTAACAAGGCGATTTCGACCTCCGTGGGAGTAGAATTGATAATGAGTTCCTTTTCCACTGGAGTTAACCTTTTGAAAAGGCACTGGACTAAAACAGGACGAAAGGGCGCCAATGGTCATTGACGCGAAAACAATCAGGGAAAAAGTCGGCTTGAGCCGAACAAAAACGATAACATCAAGGAGTTGCTCTTTCCCGCTTTTGGGCGACTAAAACACTGGCGTTCACGCTTGCGGGGAATGACAAAAGTCGGGTCATCCCCATGGTTCGTGGTCCAAAATCGCATACAAAAAGCCTCCGGATAAAATAGAGATGAGCATTCCGGCGGAGGCTGGTCTGGAAGAATAAACAGTGATTAGCCGGCAAAAATCGGGGCGAATTCATAGCTGTAGCCCTGTTCTTGCCGACTAATGATTTTTTTGGGGAGAGCATACTACGTACGAGGCGCCTGTAAAAAAAAGAACAGTTCCTCTCTTAGTCGCAATGCCGGTAAAAACTATCGGTTCTTCTTCTTATGGCGGTTTTTACGCAGTCTCTTCTTGCGTTTATGAGTTGCAATCTTGTGTCTCTTCCGCTTTTTTCCGCAAGGCATAAGCAGTAATTTTTTGTTTTAAAAAAAAGATTTCTTTATGATCATCGCTCCGTCAGGGAGCGACATTTTTCGTTAAACTGCCGGGCTTTCCCGGTTTGGCCCGCTCCTTCGTAGGCTTGAGCCAACAGACAGGAAGTGTTGGAGTTGTCAGGCTCCAGAGCGACGGCTTTTTCCAACCGTTCCAGCGCGCGCTCGTACTGTCCGGTCCTGATCGCCAACCGGCCGAGAGTATTGAGAATCAAAACGTTCTCCGGTGCTTCCTGGTTCAGCTGGAGCAGCATTTGCACTCCTTGCATCGGATTATCCTGTGGCGGGTACTCGGTGTATACGAGGGCAAGGTTAACTTTGTGAGCGACATTAGACGGGTTGATCGAAATGGCGCTCTCATAGGCATTAACGGCGCGAGAAGAACAAAAGTTCCGCAGCCGTTCTTCCTCCTCTCTTTGCAGACAAAGGGTGTAAGTCGTTCCCGCGATCGACCAGGCCTGTTCGGCGCCGTTCAGCTTAGCGACCTCTTCGGCGTAGTGGCCGGCGATAGCCGGGTAGCCTGATTCGTACCACTTGCCGGACAGGTCTTTCAGCAATTCGATCCGGGTGGAATCGTCAACAGCCTGATTCAACTGCTGCTCGAAAGCATCGATCTCGCCGGCCACTACCGGCCCCGTTTCCGCTTTTGCTTCGCGGACCAACACTTCGATGCTGGCGCTTTCGGCAGCGAGCGCCCTTGACTTTTCAACGGCCTCCTGTTTTTGGGGCTTGGTGTCGCATCCGAAATAAAGAACAAAAAAAAGTAAGATGGAAGAAAGAAGCACACCAATCTGCAATCTAGTCATCGTCGCAATTTTGAGAATGAAGTACGCTAAGGTAACAGCAGGCCTCTCCAGGTAGTTTTAACCCCGCGCCCACCGGCCTTCATCCTATCGCAGCGGGTTACTTGTCGTCTTCGTCTTCAGGCAGCGATTTTACGTTCTCTTTTACCTGCTCAACGAAAGTCTTAGCCGGTTTAAACGCCGGGATATAATGCTCCGGTATTTCGATTGCGATGTTTTTCTTGATATGACGACCGATCTTTTTCGCTCTTTTTTTGACGACAAAGCTGCCAAAACCCCTGATGTAAACATTTTCACCTTCCGAAAGAGCCCCTTTCACTTCTTTGAAAAACGTTTCTAGAGCCACGAGCACGTCTACTTTGGGCACTCCGGTTTTTTCTGATATCGCCGTGACAAGATCAGCTTTTCTCATTGTTACTTTATTGGTTTATAATGAGTTATAAATTTCTTTTTAGCGAGTCGCAAATTTCGTAATTTTCTTCATTAAACGGAAGAAAACGGAAGGTTTATTTTTCGAATTTTCTTTCGCTTTCAATTGGTTACACCTTATATTTAGCCCGATTTGAGCGCGAGAAAGGCCCGTCCGTGCAGCGTATGCTAAGGGCGGATACTTTCCGGCGACCTCCGGAATAGCCCGGCCGTATTAGCGCATATTTTTATCTTTGCGCATTATTTTTTATAAATTTCTATGTATGCTGTTATCCATGACAGGCTACGGCCGAGTTACAGAATCTTTTTCGGACAAATCCATCACGGTTGAAATTCGGTCGCTCAACAGCAAGTTTACCGATATCCGCCTCAAGGTGCCCCAAAATTACAAAGAAAAAGAACCCGACATCCGGCGTCTGCTCATCGACCGGGTGGAGCGTGGGAAGATAGACCTCGCGCTGGAAGTCAAATCCGTACACGGAGACGATGAATACGGCCTCAATATCCCGCTATTCAAAAAATATTACCAGGAGCTCCATAAAGTTTCCACTGAGCTCGACATTCCCCGGGGCGACTTCATGCAGGCCATCCTCCGGCTGCCCAACGTGGTCGCCTCGGAAGCCGATTCCATCGAAGAAGAGGAATGGCAGGCTGTACTGCAAAGCCTCAACCACGCGCTCGACAATTTTTACAACTTCCGCTTCACCGAGGGCCAGTCGATCGAAAGCGATATGCGCATCCGCATCCGCAACATCCTCGACGCCCTCTCCCGCATCGACCCCTTCGAGGAAGAACGCATCACCAAACTGCGGCAGCGGATGTACCAAAATCTGGAGGATTACCTCGGGAAAGACAAGATCGACGAGAACCGTTTCGAACAAGAGATCCTCTTCTATCTCGAAAAAATGGATATCACCGAAGAAAAGGTCCGGCTGGAACAACACTGCAACTACTATCTCGAAGTGCTCGACAAAAAGAGCACTTCCAAAGGCCGCAAGCTGAGTTTCATCAGCCAGGAAATGGGGCGCGAAATCAACACCCTCGGCGCCAAAGCTTATTCTTCGGATATTCAGCGCATGGTAGTCGGGATGAAAGATGAGCTTGAGAAAATAAAAGAACAAGTCGCCAACTCCGTCTGATTATGAGTAAACTCCTCATTTTCACGGCTCCTTCCGGCGCCGGGAAAACGACGATCGTCAAACACTTGCTGGCCAGGTACGACAACCTGGTGTTCTCGGTTTCGGCCACCACTCGCGACAAGCGGCCCTACGAAGTGGAAGGCCGGGACTATTACTTCATTCCTCCTTCACGCTTCCGACAGATGGCGGACGAGGGGGCGTTCGTAGAGTGGGAGGAAGTCTATCCGGACATGTTTTACGGCACCCTCAGGAGGGAAGTCGAACGGATCTGGGCTTCCGGCAGGCACATCATCTTCGATATCGACGTCAAAGGCGCCGTCAGCCTGAAGCAAGCCTATCCCGACGTGAGCCTGGCGATCTTTGTCAAACCACCCTCCCTCGATATTCTGGAAAAGCGCCTGCGCGAACGGGCCACCGAAAACGAATCCTCCTTTCAGAAGCGCTGGCAAAGGGTAAAGGAAGAGATGGCCTACGAGAACCGCTTTGACCACGTGCTGGTTAACGACCAGCTGGATCAAACCTTCGCCGTGGCCCGGCAGCTGGTAGAGGCCTTTCTAAAAGAGTAACCCATGCCGACCCTTATCACCGAGGGCATCAAAGTATCGATCGAGCCGACTTACCAGCCGGCCTATTCTGATCCCAACCGCCACAAGTTCGTCTTTTCCTACGATGTGCACATCGAGAACATGAGTCGCGAAACCGTCCAACTGCTGCGGCGCCATTGGTTTATTTTCGATTCCAACGGCGTTCGGCGTGAAGTGGAGGGCGAAGGCGTCATCGGGCAGCAGCCTATATTGACGCCCGGCGAGACCCATAGCTATGCTTCCTGGTGCCCCCTCATCACCGAGGTCGGTAAAATGCACGGCCACTACCTTTTTACGCGCCGTTCAGACAACCGACGCTTCCGGGTGCATATTCCCGAATTCCAGCTGGTGGCGCCGTTCCGGCTTAACTGACGGCGGTTGGCGGGGCAGGGCTTTCCAGATAAGCCACGCACTTCAGCTCGATCGCGATGGGTGTCGGCAGCGAGGAGATGCCTACCGTTGTCCGGCAGGGCTGGTTCTCCTTGAAATATTCCGCGTATATCGCATTGTACGTGTGAAAATCGCGTTCCATGTCGGTCAGAAAAACGGTGACGTCTACCAGGTCTTCCCAGCGGGCGCCGCTGGCTTCCAACACGCGCTGCACATTGCGGAAAACGGAATGACATTGGGCGGCGAAGTCGAAGGATAAATAGTTGCCCGCCGCACTGCGCTCGAGCCCCGGTACGCCGTCCGTCTCCGGATCGCGTGGCCCGATCCCCGACAGGAACAGCAGATTGCCGACCCGGCGAGCGTGCGGGTATAGGCCTACGGGCGCCGGCGCTCCTTTAGCATCGATTTTTTCCGGTTTTGCCATTTCTTTTTTTTCGCAAGTTAATACAAGAATGAAAACCTTTACTCTCTTGACGCCGGCTCGCCCCCCGATCACGGAAATTTGATGTCTTTCACGACGAGCTGCAGTATCGGGACGGCTCCGAAACGGTCTTCTTGCAGGGTATAGCAGATATCGAACGGCCGCCGGTCGGCGATCCCGGGGTAGGCGTCGCCCTGGTCGAACGCAATGCCGGTGAATACCGGCGAGTCGTCCTGTCGGATCGACAATCGAAGATGATTGCCACGCAGACGGCGGGAATAGCCGGTATCCCGCACGCCCCGGGCCCGGAATACCGGGCTGCGGTTTCCCGGACCGAACGGAGCAAATTGTTTGAGGATTTTCCAGAAATCCGGCCTGATGCCGGAAAGCGGCAGGTCGGCGGCAATTCGGATTTCGGGTTTGGGCGCCGCGGCGCCCAGTATTGTTTGGGTGGCGCCTTCGAAGCGATCCTGAAAAGCCGTCAGGTTTTCCGGCGCCAGCTTCATTCCGGCGGCTTGTTCGTGACCGCCGTAGCTGACCAGGAGGTCCGAGCAAAGAGAAAGCGCTGCGTGCAGGTTGAAACCGGGTATCGATCGCGCCGAACCGACCAGCAGGCGGTCGGCGCGGGTCAGGACCACTGCGGGCCGGAAAAAGCGATCGACCAGGCGCGAGGCGGCGATACCGACTACGCCCTGGTGCCAGTGGGCGGCATAGCAAACCAGGCTGCGGCGCTCGCCCGCTTGCAGGATGTGCGCGCACTGAGCGGCTGCTTCTTCGGTCACCCTTTTGTCGTATTCCCGGCGCAGCTCGTTGCGGTACAGGAGCACCCGGGTATAATCCGCAGCAACCTTCGGCTCGTCGGTCAACAGCAGTTTGACGGCCTGCTGAGCGTCCGCCATTCTCCCGGCGGCGTTGAGCAGCGGCGTCAGGCCGAAGACAATATCGCTGATGTTTAGCGGGCGACGACGCCGGCTTCCTTCGATCAAGGCGGAAAAGCCCGCGAGCGGCCGCCGGGCCAGCCGTTGCAGCCCAAACCAGGCCAGGATCCGGTTTTCATCCACGATGGGAACGATATCTGCTGCGATGCTCACGGTGACCAGGTCCAGCAGATCGCTCCAGGAATGCTCGGGCAGGCCGTAGCGCGAGGCATAAGCCTGAGCCAGTTTGAGTGCGATGCCGCAGCCGCTCAGTCCGGAAAACGGGTAGGTGGCGTCGCGCCGCTTGGGGTCAAGCACTGCCGTCGCCACGGGCAGGTCTGCTCCCGGCAGGTGGTGGTCACAGATGATCAGGTCGACGCCCGCCCTCCGGGCGCGGCGCGCCGGCTCGACGGCCCGGATGCCGCAGTCGAGCGCAATGAGCAACTGTGTTCCGGTTTGTACGGCATAGTCGACCCCATCCGTTGAAAGACCGTAGCCCTCGCGATAGCGATCAGGCAGGTAATAATCGAGCCGGGCCCCGCGGGCCGCCAGGAAGCGGTAGAGGAAGGCCACGGCCGTAATGCCGTCGACGTCGTAGTCGCCGTATAATAGGATCCGCTCCCGCTTGTTCAGCGCGCGGTGGAGCCGCTCGACGGCCAGCGCCATATCGCGCATCCGGAAAGGATCGTGAAGGTGTTGCAGGGAAGGCCGGAAAAACCGGTGGGCGGCGGAGAAGGAGGTGACGCCGCGCTGCACCAGCAGCCGGCACAATACCGGGCTCACGCCCAGGGCTTTTTGCAATTGGGCGACGAGTGCGGCGTCCGTTTCGATCAAAGTCCAACCTTTTTTCATCGTGCTCGTTAGTTAACCGTTGTAGGGACGGCGCCCGATCCTGTAAGCACGATTGCCGGGAATTTTTCCAATTCCTGTTCGCCAGCTTACAAAATAATAAACGGCCGTTGCAGTTTGATAAACAAAACCGGCATTTAAGGAATTTTTAATGGCCACTGGTTGCCAAAGTGGAAGCCCCGGCAGTATGTTTGCCCGAATGATTAAATCGAGAAAATATGACTCCAGAGCGGAACATCCGGCCGTCGAAATGGCTGGTATGGGGAAGCCTAGTGTGTAGTTTGCTCATGCTCCGGCTGCCGGCGCAGGGCCAGTTTACCGTCAGCGGTCGGGTTTACGACGCCGCCACCGGCGAGACGCTGATCGGCGCCACGGTGCTGGCTGACGGGCTGGACCTCGGGGCGTCCACCAACGCCTACGGCTTTTACTCGCTCACCTTGCCGGCGCGCGATACCCTGCGCTTGCTGTTCAGCTACGTCGGTTTTCGCACTCAGGAAAAAACGGTTTTTCTGGAAAAGGACCTTTCCCTCGACGTGGAGCTCGGCAGCGGCGTCGAGTTGGAGGAAGTGATCGTCAAGGCCAACAGTTTTGAAGAAAGGCTCAACAAGGCCGAGATGAGCGTGGAGGCCATCACCACCCGCGAGGCGCGGCTGGTGCCCGTGCTGCTGGGGGAAAGCGACATCCTCAAGACGCTGCAGCTCAAACCCGGCATTCCCTCCGGAGCGGAGGGCACTACGGGGCTGTTCGTAAGAGGCGGCGCCGGCGATCAGAACCTGATCATCCTCGACGAAGCCGTGGTGTACAACGCCAATCACCTGTTCGGTTTTTTCAGCACCTTCAATACGGACGCGGTTAAGGACCTCAAGATCTACAAGGGCGGCTTTCCCGCCCAGTACGGCGGGCGGTTGTCGTCGGTGATCGACGTCAAGCTGAAGGAGGGCAACCGCAAAAAGTTTACCGGCTCGGGAGGGCTGGGGCTGATCGCTTCCCGGCTTACCCTCGAAGGCCCCATCCAGAAAGACCGTTCCTCCTTCATTGTTTCGGGGCGCCGCACGTACGTCGACCTATTCACCCGGGCCGTCAATCGCGCCAATGCCGATTCGGAAGATTTCAACCCGATTCCCGACTATTATTTCTACGACCTCAACGCCAAGGTGAATTACGAGCTGGGCGAAAAGGACCGCATCTTCCTGAGCGGGTACTTCGGCCGGGATGTCTTCGGCTTCGACGGTGATTTTTTCAATTTTGACTTCGACTGGGGCAATGCCACCGGCGCCGTGCGCTGGAACCATATTTTCTCCCCCAAATTATTCGCCAATACGACCTTCACCTATTCCGACTACCAGTACAATATCCGCAATGAGATCACCGGTTTCTCTTTCCGGATCGGGTCCAATATCCGCGACGCCAATCTGAAATCGGATTTTCTGTACGCGCCCGATTCGCGCCACACCATTGGTTTCGGTTTTGCCGCCACGCACCACAATTTTACGGTGGGGCGCTTGCAGGCGGGCAGCAATGACGGCGTGGTTTCTTTTTCGGCCGGCAATTTTTTCAACGCGCTGGAGTACGGCCTCTATTTCTCCGACGATTTTCAGGTGAGCGAGAAGCTGCAGGTTAACGGCGGCCTGCGCCTGAGCGGTTTTACCAACGACGGCAAGAGCTATTTCGGCCTGGAGCCCCGTCTGGCGGCCCGCTATCGCCTCAGCGAGCGGCTTTCCCTGAAAGCCAGCTATGCGCGCATGTACCAGTACCTGCACTTGGTAGCCAATGCCGGCGTCACCCTGCCCACCGATGTCTGGTACCCGTCGACCGACCTGGTGGCGCCGCAGCGCTCCGATCAGGCGGCCATCGGATTCTCTTACTTGTTGCTGCCCGAGCTCCTCCTCACCGTAGAAACGTATTACAAGGCCCTGCAAAACCAGCTGGAGTTTGTCGACGGGGCCCAGCTTTTCGCCAACGATAACCTGGAAGAAGAGTTTGCCATCGGCCGCGGTGAAGCGTACGGCCTGGAAGTCAGCCTGGAAAAAAAAGAAGGCCGGCTCACCGGCTGGATCGGCTACACCCTGGCTTACGTGCAGCGGGGAGAATTTTCCACGATCGACCCCGGCGGCTATTTCGAGCAAAACCGCTTCGACCCATATTTTCGACCGATCTACGACCGGCGGCACGACCTTTCGGTCGTAGCGCTCTACGACCTGAGTCGCAAGATCGGGCTCTCGGCGACCTTTGTTTACGGCTCCGGCGATCTGCGGTGGCTGCCGGTAGGACGCTTCACCTTTCAGGACGTCCAGGGGGCCAGTTTCGAATCGGTAACGCCGATCTACGAAGAGCGCAACAACTTTCGCCTGCCGCCCTACCACCGGCTGGACCTGAGCCTGGTGATCCGTTTTTTTCCCAAGTGGGGTGAGAGCGACCTGACCATCAGCGTCATCAATGCCTACGATCGCCGCAATACCTTTTTTATCTACTTCGAACCGGAAATACGGGAAGTCGACGGCGGCGACGGCACGATCGTTGAAGTGCCCGAGCGCATTGCCGCCCGGCAGGTGTCGCTGTTTCCCATTTTGCCCAGTGTAACCTGGAATTTCAAATTTTGAGCTATGCAGAACCAAGCCTGGATTTTTCCGCTCGCTTTCCTCCTTTCCATCGCGGCCTGTAACCTCGACCAGGAAATCGATATCGATCTGCCCGATTACCGCCCGCAACCGGTAGTAGAGTGCTACCTGGAGCCCGGTCAGCCGTTTTCTCTGCTGCTGACGCAGAGCGCTGCTTATTTCGATCCTTTTCCGGAGAGCAACATCGATTTTCTGCAAAGCATCCTCCTGGATAGTGCGGAGGTCCGCATTCGCTACGGAGAAGAAATGGTGACATTAGACAACCAGCTCTCCTTCAACCCATTCACCCGGCGTCTCACCAATTACGTTGCGGCGCGGGCCGTTCCCGCCCTTCCGGCGGGCGCCGAGTTTTCGCTGGAGGTCCTGCTGCCCGACGGGCGCATCATCAGCGGGGCTACGCGAGTCTTGCCAGTAGTGCCCATCGACAGTGTGGTGGTGGAATATGCTGAAAACGATACCCTCGCCCGGGTGCTCACGTATTTTTCCGATATCCCGGAAACACCCAATTTTTACCGGCGCATGTTGCACGAAAGCGCTATCGACAGTTTGCCGGAGCAGGACTTCACGGTGGACGATCGTTTTATAGACAGCCTTTTCGTATTCGGATCGGGTTATAATTACGCGGCAGGCGACACCCTGATCAACACGCTATACCACATCGAGCCGGCCTATTACGATTTTCTGGAAAGCCTCAACAACGCGATCAGCAGCAACGGCAATCCTTTTGCGCAGCCCAGTCCGATCATCTCAACAAACCTGGATATCAGCGGCGAGGGGGAGGTCATCGGCATATTCACCGGTCTGCACTTTGCACGCGCCACCACCGTTGTTCCTCCGCGATAGGGAACCATCGGGCTGTGAGTCTACTCAAAAAAGAAAGCCGCAGCGTTTCCACTGCGGCTTTCTTTTTTCCTTGTGATCGTTTCCGGAAGGCGATTAGTTGCCTTTCAGGTCGCTGATATTGACGTTCGGAGCGATTACCGAGCGACGGTTCTCTTTGCGGCCTTCAGTCGTTTCGTTGTCGGCGGCGGGCATGTATTCGCCGTAGCCGACGGCGGCAACCTGATCGGGGTTAACGCCGTACTTGATGAGCTGGCGAACAACGCCCATGGCGCGACGGACGCTGAGGTCCCAGTTATCCATACCGGCGTCGGCGATGAACTTCTTGTTGTCGGTGTGGCCTTCTACCAGTACGCGTACTTCCGGGTTATTCTTCAGGGTCTCCGCCAATTCTTCGAGTGCAGCACGCTCGTCGTAGCTGAGGCTGGACGAAGCCGAGCGATACTGGATGGACTGCGAAGTCTTGACGTACAGGCGACCATTTCTTTCTTCGAGGGTCAGACCACTGTCTTCATAGGTAGCGAAGATGCCGTCGATTTTCGCTTTGATCGCGTTGAGTTCCTCTTCCGTCATGGAAAGCTTTTCCTGAACCTGAGCCATCTGGTTTTTAGTAGATTCCAGGTCGGCGCGAATGGCGCTGATTTCGCCGTTCAGGCGTTCTTTTTCCGATTCGAGCGTAGATTGCAGCTCAGCATTTTCATCCTGCAACGCTTTCACCTGAGCCTGAGTTTCAGCGAGCGCCTGGTCGGTAGCTTCTTTAGCCGCAAGCAGTTCATCGTATTTCTTTTTGGAAACGCAAGACTGCAGGGAACCGATAGCCAAGCTGAAGATCAGTAGTTTTAATACTAGACGCATGTTCCTTCAATTTGATTTAATAAATAATTGTTATTGGTTTAACGTTTAAGCCAATGGGTGTCGCCTAATCTAGAGAGAAAAAAGGCTGTACCACTTTACAATATGCAAAGCAATAGATATTTTTTGAATTAAACAAAGATAACGATAACTTTATTAGCCTTAAGAAAAGCCCGTTTTTCCGTCGGTTGAGGCTGGTTCGCCGCTGGGCGGAAAACCAGGTTCCGAGCCGTTGGCCGGCGGAAAAAAGGAGGGGATTACAGATAAACCGACAAAAAGAGTATTTTTGCTTTTCGCCAAAGCCATAAAGTGCCGGCCGGGTAATTTGACAATCAGAGCTTATTTGAACGCAGCCGGCTTCGCTTCGCCGGCGTCGGGTTCTCCAGCGTTTGTCGATCCGGCCATTGAATCCGCGACCTTAAATCATACACCTAATCAACTGACAAGCTGTTAGATGAACTACGAAATTTCCGAAGAAGATAGGTTTAAATTTATTGAAACGCAAGGAGGAGGAGAAACACTGCTGTTATTGCACGGGCTTTTTGGCGCCCTAAGTAATTTCGAGGGCATTATCCGGCATTTCTCCGGGAAAGTCAACGTGGTCGTCCCCATCCTGCCTATCTTCGAGTTGCCCATCCGCAAACTTTCCGTGACCGGCTTAGTGGATTATGTAGCCGATTTCGTCAAATTCAAAGGGTATAGCGACCTGCACGTACTCGGCAACTCGCTGGGCGGGCACATCGCCCTGCTCTACGTACTGGCGCATCCGGAGCTCGTCCGGTCCATTATCCTCACCGGCAGTTCGGGGCTGTTCGAGAGCGCTATGGGGTCGAGCTTTCCCAAGCGCGGCAATTACGAGTTCATCCGTAAAAAAACCCAGAGCACTTTCTACGACCCGGAAGTAGCGAGCGAGCAACTCATCGAAGAAGTTTACGACATCGTCAACGACCGCAACAAAGCTATTCGCATTATCGCCACCGCCAAATCGGCAGTGCGCCACAACCTCGGCGATAAGCTCCATCAGATCAAAGCCCCTACGCTCCTGGTGTGGGGCAAACAAGACCAGATTACCCCGGCCTTCGTAGGAGAAAAGTTCCACGAACTGATCGAGAACTCCCGGCTGATCTTTTTCGAAAAATGCGGCCACGCCCCGATGATGGAACATCCCGGGTTGTTCAATCAACATCTGGAGTCATTTTTGACGGAGGTCGCCAAGCGCCGGGAAGCTACCTGACATTTCGCCGTTTTCCGAAAAAGGCATGCACTCGCCGCGGGCGCCAATCGTTACTGTTTTGAAAACCGATATATCCGAAACGTAGCCGCTGTTTTTCGCCGGCGGCCCTTTCCGGGATGTAGCGGGAAAAATAATGACGGGTTTATCCAAATAATTAAATACCAAAAGCACATTCGAGGATGAGGACTTTCTCGCTACTCTCGCTGATTCTTGCCCTGGCGTTCGCCGGATGCAAAACACAGCAAAAAACCGCCGGGCCGGAACCCGAAAAGACGGTCGAAATCGTAGAAGAACGGCAGCTCGACACCCTCTTCGTGACTCCTCCCAAAATGCCGGAGGAAGAATCGGTGCGCTACGAAACCGAGGAAGACTACACCCTTCCCGTCTACCGGGCGACCCAAACCCTGGAGCACGATTTGCTGCATACGCGACTCGACCTGCGTTTTGACTGGGAAAACGAAAAGGTGCTCGGCGAAGCCGCCCTCACCCTTACTCCCTACTTCTATCCTACGCAGACCCTCACCCTCGACGCCAAAAATTTCGAATTCCACCAGGTGAGCCTCGCCGGGCAAACCGCACAACTGCCCTACGAATACGACGGCAATACCATCACCATCGACCTGGGGCAAACCTTCCGAAAAGGGGAAACGTTTGAGCTATTTATCGATTATACCGCCAGCCCGACCCAAACCGGCGGCAGCAGCGCCATAACTTCCGATAAGGGCCTCTTTTTCATCAATCCCCGGAACGAAGAACCGGATAAACCCCGGCAAATCTGGACCCAGGGCGAAACCGAGTGGAACTCCCGCTGGTTCCCTACCATCGACCAGCCCAACGAGCGCACCACCCAGGAGCTTTACCTGACCGTGGAAGACCGCTTCACCACCCTTTCCAACGGGCTGCTGATCTCTTCCGAAAAAAATGAGGACGGTACGCGCACCGACTACTGGAAGATGGATCAGCCCCACGCGCCTTATCTCTTCATGATCGCCATCGGAGAATACGCCGTGGTGCGCGATGAATGGCGTGGTATTCCCGTCGACTATTACGTGGAACCGGAATACGAAGCCGACGCCCGCGCCATCTTTTCCAATACCACCGAAATGCTCAGCTTCTTTTCCGATAAGCTGGGCATACCGTATCCCTGGAAGAAGTACGCACAGGTAGTGGTGCGCGACTACGTTTCGGGCGCAATGGAAAACACCACCGCCGTCATTTACGGCGAATTTGTGCAGCGCCACCGCCGGGAACTCATCGACGACCACAACGAACGAATCATCGCCCACGAACTTTCTCACCACTGGTTCGGCGACCTCGTTACCTGTGAAAGCTGGGCCAACCTGACTATGAACGAAGGCTTCGCCAACTACAGCGAATACCTTTGGATGGAACACCAGTACGGTCGCGACGAAGCCGATTATCACCTGCTCGGAGAGTGGAGCGGCTACGTGGGCGCTGCTCAGAATACCGTACACCCGCTGATTCACTTTTCCTACTTCAGTAAAGAAGACATGTTCGACGCCCACAGCTACAACAAAGGAGGCTCTGTGCTGCATATGCTGCGCTATTACGTGGGCGACGAGGCGTTCTGGGCGGGCCTGCGCCATTACCTGGAGGAAAATACCTACCGGGCCGTAGAAGCCCACGATCTGCGCCTCGCCTTTGAGGCCGTCACCGGGCAGGACCTCAACTGGTTTTTCAATCAGTGGTTTTTCGATCAGGGCCATCCGGTGCTCGACATCGAGTACGGCTTCGATGAAAGTACGAGCGAAGCCCTGGTGACCGTTACCCAAACTCAGGACGCCGATATCGCACCCCCGATATTTATCCTGCCGGTAGCGATCGACGTCTATGAAGCCGGTGGGCAAGCGCCGACCCGCCATGAAGTCCGGGTCGATCAGCGCGAACAGACCTTCCGCTTTCCCGTGGAAAAGGAACCGGAGCTTATTCTTTTCGACGCCGAGCGGATCACCCTTTGCGAACGCCAGGAAAACAAGACCAACGATCAGCTTGCTTTTCAGTTTTTCAACGCACCGCGCTTCCTGGACCGCTACGAAGCGCTGGTGGAATTGCGCGAGACGGACCTTCCCGAAGCCGACAAGGTGCTGACCGCGGCGCTGGACGATCCGCACTGGGTTATTCGCGCCATCGGCGCAGAAGACCTCGAAGCGGAGCTGGGGGAAGCGGTAGTCGAAAAACTGCGAAACCTGGCGGTGTCGGACCCCAACTCCAACGTCCGGTACATCGCACTGGAAAAACTGGCCGAATTCGAAGATGAACAACTTGCTGACCTCGCCCGCCGGATCATCGAGCGCGACTCCGCCTACCAGGTGCAGGCCGCCGCGCTCTACATGCTGTACGAACAAGAAGCCGAAGACGCCGTCGACTATGCCGAACGGCTGCGCAACGAGCCCAGCGAACAACTCCTGGAAGTGGTTAGCCTGGTTTTCGAAAGCTCGGGCGACCCGCAGTACCTGCCTTTTCTCGAAGAACGGGTAAGCCGGCAGAGCGGATTCGGCGTAGTCGGCGCAGTGGCCCGCTACCAGGCATTGGCCGCCGCCGCCGGGGCGCCCCACCGCCTGGAAGCGATGGAAAAGCTGGCGGAGCTGGCAGGCCGCCCCAACCAAAATCCTATGCTTAAACTGGCTTCAGCCAGAGCCATCCACGACACCATTCAATCTCTGGAACAGGAGTTGCCCGAGGATGAAACCGCCTCCGGTTACGAGCAGCTGAACAAAGAACTGGATATCCTGCGCAATATGCTACAGAACATCAAGGACAACGAAAAGGACGAAGACATCCGCCGGTTCTACGATCAGTTCTGACCGGCGCCGTCATTTAGAGCTTGTTTGGAGGTAGTGCTTTTGAAGCGAAAAACTCAGATTTTGGGTTCTCCCGAAGGCATTTTTCCGGCTCATAGCAGCGCTACGGGCCGGAAAAATGCCACAGGGAGGTTCCAAAAGCTGGGTTTTGCAGCCAAAATGACTACCTCCAAACAAGCTCTTAACATATGTCCGCCTTGACAAAGCGGTTATTGTTGGGTAATTTTCGTTCTCTTTTCCCTACACAAAACCTCTCTTTGTTAAACTTGCCCGGTTGTGGCTAATCTTTTTCGATCGCGGTGGGTTATTTCAAATAGACTTAAAAGAGAATCGAACGCATGGCAAGTAAGGACAACTACCGGCTTTTAATTCAAAAGCTGGATCAATTTATCCGCAAGTACTATATCAACCAACTCATCCGGGGCTTACTCTATTCCACCGGGCTGATCCTGGCGCTGTTTCTCGTGATCAGCGTTCTGGAGTACTACAATTATTTCCCGCCCGCCACCCGGAAGCTGCTGTTCTATTCTTTCCTGGGCGTGAGCGGTCTGGCGCTGGCGCTCTGGGTTTTTGCCCCGTTATTGCGCTATTTCCGCCTGGGCTCGGTCATCAGCCACGAACAGGCGGCAACCATCATCGGCAACCATTTCGCCGACGTGAAAGATAAGCTGCTCAACATCCTGCAGCTGAAGCAGCAGAGCGAAACGCTGGAAGACCCCAGCCTGACCCTGGCCGGCATCGATCAAAAGTCGGAAGAGATCCGTCTGGTGCCTTTCAAATCAGCCATCAACCTCGGACAAAATCGCAAATACCTGCGCTATGCGCTGCCGCCTCTGCTCATCCTGCTCATTCTTTTATTCGCTGCGCCGAGTGTCATCAAGGACAGCACCCGTCGATTGATTCGCAATAACGAGAACTTTGAACGCCCGGCGCCCTTTTCGTTCGTGGTCGATTCCGACGACCTGACCGTCATTCAGTACGACGATTTTCCCCTTACCGTGACCGTGGAAGGAGAACAGCTGCCCAACGAAGTCTTTATCGATGTCGATAACTACCAGTACCGCCTTACCAAAGAGGCCCCGAACCGCTTCACGTACCGGTTCAACAACGTTCAGAAAGACACGCGTTTCAACCTGACCTCCAGCGGCGTCTATTCCGAAAATTACGAACTTGCCGTACTGAAAAAGCCCAACATTCTCGGATTTGAAGTCAAGCTGGACTTTCCCGCTTACACCCAGCGCAAAGATGAAGCGCTCAACAATATCGGTGATCTGGTCGTGCCCGCCGGAACAAAAATCGACTGGGTCTTCAACGCCGAAAATACCGATGGTATCGTTCTGGATTTTGTGACGGAGGAAGCGCCCATTCCCGCCAAGCGTTTTTCCGACGATCTCTTCACCTTTCAGCGCCGGGCCATGCGTGACGAACGCTACCGGCTTTTTGTATCAAACGCCGATCTGCCGCGGGCCGATTCGATCGCCTACGCCATCTCCGTGATCCCCGATCTGCATCCCAATATTTCGGTAGAAAAGTTCCAGGATAGCCTCGACAACCGCATGTTGTTCTTCGCCGGAGACGCTTCCGACGACTACGGCCTGCTCAGCCTTTCTTTTAACTACCGCTTGAAAAAAGAAGATGCGGAGGCCGGTGAATTACAGACCATCAAACTGGATAAGCCCGACGGCAAGCAAATCCAGTATACCTACAGCTTCGACCTGAACGAGCTGGAGTTGAAGCCCGGCGACGAAGTATCCTACTACTTCGAAGTTTACGACAACGACGCGGTCAACGGCAGCAAGTCGGCGCGCACCAACCTGATGCAGTTCGCCATGCCGACGGCCGAGGAGTACGAAGAGATGGCCGAAGAGAATGAACAGAAGGTCAAGGACGATCTGCGGAAAGCACTGGAAGAATCGCGCAAGATCCAGAAGGATATGAAAAAGATGCGCGAGAAGCTGCTGCAGGAAAAAGACCTCGATTGGCAAAGCCGCAAAGAGCTGGAGAAAATGCTGGAACGCCAGAAAGAGCTGGAAAAGCAGATTCAGGAAGCCAAGGAGGCGTTCGAAGAAAACCTGAAGAACCAGGAAGAATTCTCGGAGCAGGACCAGCGCGTACTCGAAAAGCAACAACAGCTGCAGGAAATGTTCGAAGAAGTCATGAGCGAAGAGATGCAAGAACTCATGAAACAGATCGAAGAACTGATGCAGCAACTGGAAAAAGACCAGGCGCTGGAGATGATGGAGGAGTTCGAATACAATGACGAGGAAATGGAAAAGGAGCTCGATCGACTCCTGGAGCTTTATAAACAACTGGCCCTGGAACAGGAAGTGCAGGAAACGATCGAGAAGCTGGAAGAACTGGCCGAAAAGCAGGAAGAACTGAGTGAAGAAACGAAAGAAGGCGAAAAATCTCAGGAGGAACTGCAGGATGCTCAGGAAAAACTCAACGAAGAGTTTGAGAAAGTCCAGGAGAAAATGGAGAACATCGAGGAGAAAAACAAAGAACTCGAGAAGCCCAAAGAGATGGAGGACTACGACCAGGAGATGGAAGACATCCAGGAGGATATGAACAACAGCCAGGAACAGCTTGAGCAGCAACAGAATCAAAAAGCTTCGGACTCCCAGAAAAAGGCTTCGGATAAAATGAAAAACATGGCCAACGCTATGGCCATGCAGATGCAGGCCGGCGAAATGGAGCAAGTCCAGGAGGATATTCAGGCGCTGCGCCAATTGCTCGAAAACCTGGTAGGCCTGTCTTTCGACCAGGAAGACCTGATCGACGACTTCGGGGTGGTAAGCGTTAACACACCGCGCTATGTTGAGCTGGTGCAGGAACAGTTTAAGCTGAAAGACGACTTCCGGCTGATCGAAGACAGCTTGCAAGCCCTCAGCAAGCGCGTTTTCCAGATCGAGTCCTTTATCACGGAAAAGGTTTCGGAAATCAACGGCAATATGCGTTCGAGCTTGGAAGACCTGGAAGAACGGCGCAAGCCTCAGGCCGGCGACCACCAGCAGCGAACGATGAAGAACGTCAACGACCTCGCCCTCATGCTCAGCGAAGTCATGAACCAGATGCAACAACAGATGTCGAGCATGATGTCGGGCAATCAGATGTGCACCAACCCGGGCGGGCAGGGCCAGGACGGCAATACGCCTTCCGACAAAATCAGCCAGGGCCAGCAATCGCTCAACGAACAGATGAAGGAGATGAAGCAGAAGCTCGAAAACGGCAAGGAAGGGTCGTCAAAAGAGTTTGCCAAAATGGCCGCCAAGCAGGCTGCTCTCCGCAAAGTCCTGCGGGAAAATCAACAAAAATTACAGGAGCGCGGACAAGGCAGCAAAGAACTGGAAGAGCTGATCGAGCAAATGGATAAAGTGGAAACGGATCTCGTCAACAAAAAACTGACCAATGAAATGCTACAGCGCCAGGAAGAGATCCTGACGCGCCTGCTCGAACACGAAAAAGCGGAACGGCAACGCGAGCTCGACCAAAAGCGGAAATCCAAAACCGCAGAAAAGCAGGAACGCAAGATGCCGCCCTCGCTCGAAGAGTACCTCAAAAAACGTGAGACGGAAATCGAAATGTATAAAACGGTTTCTCCTTCCCTGAAACCGTACTACCAATACCTCGTCGAAGAATACTTCAAATCACTGAAGGCCGAATAAAAAAAGGGGGGGGGCGATAACCGCGCCCTCCCTTTTCATTTTTCTTTCCCCGTTTATTCCCGTGTAACTTGTCCAATCTTAGAAAATGCTTGCAACTTATTGAAAAATGTAATATTTTTCATCTGCTAACGAAATGAGTGCGCAACCTATCATGCTCAAACTTCCATCTCATCCAAAAAACGTCGCAGCGGTTGAATCATTCGTGAGAAATGTAGTAGAGAGGTACAAGCTCGGCCCCGACGTACACGGAAACATCCTGATCAGTCTGACTGAAGCTGTCAACAACGCCATCACTCATGGCAATCTCAACGACGAGAGCAAAACGGTTCAGATCCAGATCCAAAAAAGAAAAGGTTGCCTTGCTTTCAGGGTATCCGATGAAGGAGGCGGCTTCGACTATCGCAGCCTGCCCGACCCCACCACCCCGGAAAACGTGACCCAGCTGGGAGGGCGCGGCGTTTTCCTGATGCACCAACTTTCCGACAAGGTTCGCTTCCACAATAACGGCAGCACGGTCGAAATGCGCTTCAACCTATGATCAATGAGGCGGGCTGGTTCGCAGACCATGAAGAGCCGGCGGTCACTTTCAATGCGGAAGAAATTACTTTCGAACCGGAACACCCGGAGCGCCTCCGCCGCTGGATAGAATCCGTGATCGCCGCTGAAGGGCAGCAGCTCACTTTCGTCAGCTTCATCTTTTGCAGCGATCCTTACCTGCACCAACTCAACGTCGAATACCTGGAACACGATACCCTAACGGACGTTATCACGTTCCCTTATTCCGATCCGCCCCTCATCGAAGGGGATATTTTTATCAGCATTGACCGGGTCCGGGAAAACGCCCAGGCCCTGGGTGTCTCCTTTACCGATGAGTTGCACCGCATTATGGTGCACGGGGTCTTGCACCTTTGCGGGTACTCCGATAAAACGCCCGGCCAAAAAGAGCAGATGACGAAAAAAGAGGACGAGGCGCTTGCCCTGCTGTCCTGATTTTTCTCAATCGCTGCCGTTTCTCCTTCTCGCTATTCCCGTAAATTAGATACATTTGTTATTCCCTGCCCAACCTGACCAAAACCAGCAGTACCTTTTTTCGGAGTCTTTTTCGCCGGCCGTGCCGGAGCAAAATGCCCTAATATGAAAGTATTGAAGTTTGGCGGCTCATCCGTAGCCGAGCCGGGCCGCATCCGCGAAGTAGTCCATATCCTGAAGCAGTATTACACCCAGGGCGAGAAGTTTGCCGTCGTCTTTTCCGCTTTCGGCGGCGTGACCGATGCTTTGATCAATATGGGACAGCTTGCCGCCGCCGGCGACGAGCGGTACCTCGACTACTTTGAAGCGTTCAGTACCCGGCACCAGGAAACCACCCGCGAATTACTTCAGCCCGAGTACCTGCGCCAGGTATTGCCGGAGCTGGACAACAACCATGAAGTACTCAAGAACCTCCTCTACGGGGTATTTCTGGTACGGGAAGCTTCTACGCGCACGATGGATTACGTGCTGAGCTTTGGCGAACGCAATTCCGCCTTCATCATCTCCTACCTCATGCGGCAATCCGGCATTAACGCCAACTACCTGGACGCCCGCCGGATTATCAAAACCGACAAAAATTTCGGCGCGGCCGAGGTAGACTTCGAAAAAACCTATCACAACATCCAATCCCACTTCGAACAAAACCCTGACATACAAGTAATTACCGGCTTTATCGCCTCTTCCGGCGGCGGGCTGACCACCACGCTGGGCCGGGGAGGCTCCGATTATACCGCGGCCATTCTCGCTGCCGGCCTGGAAGCGGAAGCCATAGAGATATGGACGGATGTAGACGGTGTTCTGACGGCTGACCCCCGAAAGGTGAAGCGCGCTTTCACTATTCCCAGCATGACCTATAACGAGGCTATGGAGATGTCGCATTTCGGAGCAAAGGTCATTTACCCGCCGACCATTCAACCGGCCTTGCAGAAAAACATCCCCATCGTTATCCGCAATACGTTTAACCCTTCCTTTCCCGGCACTTTCATTTCCCGGAAGGCCGACGCCAACGGGCATGCGGTGAAGGGCATCTCTTCGGTGAGCGACATTGCTTTGTTGACGTTACAAGGCGGCGGACTGGTGGGCGTGCCGGGTATTGCCGGCCGATTGTTTACCTCGCTGGCGCATGCGGGCATCAATATCATCCTGATCACGCAGGGCTCTTCGGAGCACTCTATCAGCTTTGCGATCCAGCCACAGTTTGCGGACCGGGCCAAGCTTCGGGTGGAAAAAGAATTCGAACATGAGATCGAACAGCACCTCATCGACCCCGTCAAGGTCGAAGCGCACCTTTCCGTTATCGCCATTATCGGGGAAAACATGCGCTACCGGCCCGGTATCGCCGGCCGGCTTTTTCAGGCGCTGGGCAAAAACGGGATCAACGCCGTGGCCATCGCACAGGGGTCTTCCGAGCGGAACATATCGGTAGTGATCCATCGGGCAGATGAAACCAAAGCGCTCAATGCGCTGCACGAGAGTTTTTTCCTATCCGACACCAAGGAGCTGCACCTCTTTATGGTAGGCGTAGGCCTGATCGGCAGTACGCTGATCCAACAGGTAGAGCAGCACGCCCGGTATTTACGGGAAAAAAGATCGCTGGAACTGAAAATAACCGGACTCGCCAACAGTAAAAAAATGGTCTTCGCCCCGGAAGGTATAGACCTCGAACAATGGCGGGAATCGCTGGCGGCGTCGGAGCTCGACATGAATATGCCCGACTTCATCAGGCAGATGAAAGCACTCAATCTTTCCAATACTATTTTCGTTGACAACACGGCCAGCGAGAAAGTAGCCGGGTTTTACGAAAAGATCCTGGATGCCAGTATCTCTATTTCCACGCCCAATAAGATAGCAACTTCTTCCGCTTATGCTCAGTACCAGCGACTGCAGAGTATCGCTGCCAAACGCGGGGTGCAATTTTTATACGAAACGAATGTCGGGGCCGGCCTGCCGGTGATCTCCACCCTGAACGACCTCATCGACAGTGGGGATCGCATTCTGAAAATCGAGGGCGTGCTTTCGGGATCTTTATCTTTTATTTTCAACACTTTTCGGCCGGAAGACCGGTTCAGTGCAATCGTTCGGCAGGCCAAGGAACGCGGGTATACGGAGCCCGATCCGCGGGTAGACCTGAATGGCTTCGACGTGCGACGCAAGCTCATCATCCTGGCCCGCGAAACGGGGCTCGCCCTGGAAGCGGAGGAAGTCGACATTCACCCCATTCTTCCTGCTCCCTGCCAGGAAGCGGAAACGGTGGAAGCATTTTTTGCGGCCCTGGAAGCGGCGGACGATCATTTTTCGGAATTGGCGAAAGCGGCCCGGGCGGAGCAAAAAGCATTACGGGTGGTAGCCGGCCTGGAAGAAAGCCGGGCGACCATCCGGCTGGAAGCAGTATCCGCCAGTCATCCCTTCTACAGTCTAAGCGGCAGCGATAATATGATCGTTTTCACCACGGATCGTTACCGCGATCGCCCGCTGGTGGTGAGAGGTCCGGGCGCCGGGGCCGAAGTAACTGCGGCCGGCGTTTTTGCTGAGATTATCCGGATTGGCAATTTCCTGACTTAACACAGACCCCATGAACGAAGTAAAAGTATTCGCTCCCGCTTCGGTCGCCAACGTCGCTGTCGGCTTCGACATCCTTGGCTTTGCACTCGACCGGCCCGGCGATGAGATCATCGCCAGGGAGTCGGCCGCCCCGGGCTTGCGAATCACCAAGATTACGGGTGATGGCGGCAAGCTCTCCACAGTACTGGAAAAGAACACTGCCGGTTTTGCGGCGCACCGGCTTTTAACTCAGCTCGGCGAAGCCGGCCGGGGCGTCGAGCTGGAGATCCATAAAAAAATGCCGTTCGGGAGTGGGCTGGGCAGCAGCGCCGCCAGCGCCGCCGGTGCGGCCATGGCCGTCAATGAACTGCTTGGGCGTCCGTTTTCCAAAAGAGGGCTCCTGCCCTTTGCCGTTGCGGGGGAACAAGTAGCCGACGGCGCCTACCATGCCGACAATGTAGCCCCTTCCCTACTGGGTGGGATCGTCTTGATCCGCAGCAATGCCGAGCTGGACATCCACTTACTGCACGTCCCGGCGCAGCTGTACGCAGCTGTTGTTTATCCCTATGTGGAGGTATTGACCAAAGACGCCCGGAATATCCTTTGCGCTTCGGTCTCCCTGGAAAACACCATTCAGCAATGCGGCAACCTGGGGGGTTTGATCACCGGCTTTTTCCTTTCGGACTATGATTTGATCGGCCGGTCGCTGAATGATGTCATCATCGAACCGCAGCGCGCCAAACTGATCCCTCACTTTTTTGACGTCAAAAAAGCAGCACTCGAGGCCGGTGCGTTGGGCTGCAGCATATCCGGCGCGGGGCCGTCCATTTTTGCCCTTTGTGAAGGGCGAAGCACGGCCGAGCGCGCCGGCGAACAAATGGCGCGGGCATTTTTTGACCATGGCGTAGAAAATGATCTCTTTGTTTCACCGATTAACCGCGACGGCGCCGTTCGCCTGTAAATCCATCAAAGTATGCAATTGTACAGCACCAATAACCGCACCCGAAAAGTGGGCTTAAAGGAAGCCGTTTTACGGGGACTCCCTCCGGACAATGGCCTTTACATGCCCGATCGCCTTCCGGTTTTGCCGGATGGTTTTTTGCGCGACCTGCCCAATTTACCTTTCCCGGAAATTGCTTTCCAGGTCGCCCGGGAGCTTCTATCCGACTCCTTACCGGAAGAAGCGCTGCGGGAGATCATCGACCGGACCATCACCTTTCCTGCGCCGGTAGTTGCCCTTGACGATCAGCGTTTCATTTTAGAGCTGTTCCATGGCCCGTCGCTTGCCTTCAAGGATTTCGGCGCCCGCTTTATGGCCCAGTTGATGAGCTATTACAACCGGAAAGAAGAAGGCGATTTAATTATTTTGGTCGCCACTTCCGGGGACACGGGCGGGGCGGTAGCGGCCGGCTTTTATCAAACACCCGGCATCGAGGTAGTCATCCTCTACCCTTCCGGGAAAGTATCTTTCCTGCAGGAAAAACAACTGACTACATTGCGGCGCAACATCACTGCGCTGGAAGTAGACGGCACTTTCGACGACTGTCAGGCGCTGGTCAAACAAGCTTTTTTGGACGAAAAGCTCCGAAAAAAGGTCCGGCTCAGTTCCGCCAACTCCATCAACATTGCACGGCTCATCCCACAATCTTTCTACTATTTCGAGGCGTACAAACAGCTGCCGCAGGACGGACGGCCTGTCGCTTTTTGTGTGCCCAGCGGAAACTTCGGCAATCTTACCGCCGGGATTTTAGCCGCGCGAATGGGATTGCCCATTTCGAAGTTCATCGCCGCCACCAATCGCAACGACGTCGTACCCGCTTATCTCCGCTCAGGCAAATTCCAGGCCCAACCTTCCATTCGCACCATTTCCAATGCCATGGACGTAGGCAACCCTTCCAACTTTACGCGAATGCTGGACCTTTTCCCTTCTTCCGAAAAATGTTCCACGTGGAACATTATGCAAGAAAACATCGTAGGGTTTGCCTTTGATGACGAGCAAACAAGAGACGCCATGCGGGAGCTGTTTGAAAAACACCAGTACGTTATGGACCCCCACGGCGCCGTCGGCTATTTGGCCCTACGGGAGTTTCTAGAAAGCAAGCCCGGCTTCAAGGGCGTCATCCTGGAAACCGCCCATCCTGCAAAATTCAAACCCGAAGTAGAAAGGACACTTGGACGGGAAATTCCCGTCCCCGAACGGCTACAACAACTAGCAGAAAAAGAAAAAGTCGCCCGGGCCACGCCCAACGACTTCCCGCTTTTCAGAACCTGGCTGCTTGAAAAGTTTGCCTGAAGCAAGAGTCATTCGAGCATGAGGAAAGGGCGAATGTTCCACGTGGAACATTCGCCCTTTCCTCATGCTGAACCCGGCCTGTCTTTTTGTAACTTTATCTCGTATTTCTTGTTTATTCTAGTACTTTGCGCCTAACGGAATTAACCGACAACTCGACGCGTTGCCTGCCGGCATCCCTTATGTTTAACCCAAAAAGAAAGTTGACCATGAGAAAAGCAACCGTTTACTTCCCGCTATTCCTGATTTGCTTCCCTCTTTTTCTGGCCGCACAAAAAAACACCAATCAAAACAAGTTTAAACAACTCGGCGAGGAACTGCCCACGCCTAATGTATATCGCAATGCCGCCGGTGCGCCGGGGCATCAGTACTACCAACAACGGGCCGATTACCAAATTGACCTTACCCTCGACGACGAAAAACAGCGCATCTATGGGGCCGAAACCGTAACGTACTACAACAACTCGCCCGACCCATTGACCTACCTCTGGGTACAACTCGACCAGAACCGGCGCGCGCCGGATTCGGATACGTATAAAACCCAAACTGGACGAATAGCGAATGGGATGAACTTACAGGACCTCAAAGAACTCGAGCCTGAATTCGACGGCGGATTCAAGATCGATTATGTACGGAATGGCGAAGGAATGGACCTCCCGCATACCATCGTAAAGACCATGATGCGCATCGATCTTCCCACTCCCCTCCTTCCGGGCCAAACTGCCACCTTCGAAATCAAATGGTGGTACAATATCAACAACCGCTTCCCCTACGGAGAACGCACCAGCGACGGCGCACGCTCCGGCTACGAATATTTTCCGAAAGACGGCAATTACGTGTACACCATCGCTCAGTTCTTTCCCCGCATGGCCGTATACAACGACGTGGAAGGCTGGCAGAACAAACAATTCCTCGGCCGAGGCGAGTTTGCGCTGCCCTTCGGCAACTACCAGGTAAATATTACCGTGCCCGCTGATCACTACGTCGCCGCAACCGGAGTACTGCAAAATGAAGCGGCGGTTTTATCCGAAAAAGAAATGGCCCGCCTGGCCGAAGCGAAAAAAGCCCGCACCCAACCGGTGGTCATCGTAACCGAAGCGGAAGCAGCCGCCAACGAAAAAGCGGCCAGTAAAGAAAGCAAAACCTGGCGATTCAAAGCCGAGAACGTGCGCGATTTCGCCTTCGCCTCTTCCCGGAAATTTATCTGGGACGCTCTGGGCGTGGAAATGAGCAACGGCGAAGTCGTAATGGCCATGTCGATGTACCCGAAAGAAGGCAATCCGCTATGGGAAAAATACTCCACCAAATCAGTGGCGCACACCCTGAAATGGTATTCTCACTACACCTTCGACTATCCCTATCCCGTAGCCTGGTCGATCCATACTGCCCGCATCGGCATGGAATATCCCATGATCTGCTTCAACGGCCGCCGGCCTGAAGCCGACGGCACCTATTCCGAAAGAGAAAAATATGGCCTCATCTCGGTCATCATCCACGAAGTCGGCCACAACTATTTCCCCATGATCGTCAACTCCGACGAACGGCAATGGACCTGGATGGACGAAGGCCTCAACTCTTTTTTGCAACACCTCACCGAACAACAATGGGAACGAGATTACCCTTCCCGGCGCGGCCCCGCCTACAAGATCGTCGACTATATGCGAAGCCCGAAAGAGGAAATGGTCCCGATCATGACCAACTCGGAATCCATCCTGCAATTCGGAAACAATGCTTACGGCAAACCGGCCACCGCCCTCAATATTCTGCGGGAAACGGTAATGGGACGCGAACTATTCGACTACGCTTTTAAAGTTTACGCCAATCGCTGGATGTTTAAGCACCCCTCCCCCGCCGACTTCTTCCGGACCATGGAGGACGCCAGCGGGATCGACCTCGATTGGTTTTGGCGCGGCTGGTTTTATACGACCGACCACGTCGACATCGCACTCGAATCCGTAAAAGCATTCCAACTGAACACCCATCAGCCGGAACAAGCGTCTCCTCTGGCTCGTCGTGAAGCCGAACGCAAAAACGTTTACATCGGCAGCCGCCGCAACCGGGAAAGTATCGGCCAGACCCAAGATGAGATAGACCCGGAAATTCGGGACTTTTACTCCGAATACGACCCCTTCGCCGTCACCGTTCTGGACCGGAATGAATACGAGGCTTACCTCGACTCTCTTACTACCGAAGAAAAGGCGTTGCTGGCAGCCGGAAAAACTTATTACGAACTGACCTTCCGCAATGCCGGCGGTTTGGTCATGCCCCTGATCCTTCAGTTTGAATACGCCGACGGCAGCACAGAGGAGCATCGTATTCCCGCGGAAATCTGGCGCTACGATAACGAAGAAATATCCAAAATCTTCGTTTCGGAAAAAGAATTGGTGGGCGTCGTCGTTGATCCTTTTCTGGAAACAGCCGATACGGACCGCAGCAATAACTATTTCCCTCCCCGGAAAGAAGCCACTCGCTTTGAGCTGTTCATCAAAGCCCGGGAAAAAGAAAAAGAGAACGCTATGCAGCGCGCCGATCGCGCCGGAAAAGCGGCTTCCGGAGGAACCAATTAATCAGAAAATATGCTCGATTACAAGAATGCCCGACTGGTAGTGGAAACCAGCGCCGTCGAACCCGGAAAAGTCAGCTGGCGCAGTCCTTCCAACTTAGCCGTCATTAAGTACTGGGGAAAACACGGCGTACAGCTCCCCCGCAACCCGTCGATCAGCCTGACCCTGGATCGCGCCTACTCGGAAACCACTTTAGAATACTTTCCCAAAAAAGGCGTAGACCGCGGTATCGACATGACATTTTATTTCGATGGCGAGCAGAACGAAGCTTTTGAAAGCCGCACCCGGAAGTTTCTGGAAAGCCTGGCCGATATCTTTCCGTTCCTGCGCCAATTGCAGTTGGTGATCCGTTCTACCAATTCTTTTCCCCATTCTTCGGGTATTGCCTCCTCGGCCTCCGGTATGAGCGCGCTGGCCCTCTGCCTCTGTAGTCTTGAGCAAAAACTATTTCAAACCCTGAACGATCAGGCCGCATTCCGGCGCAAAGCTTCCTATGTGGCTCGCCTGGGATCCGGAAGCGCCTGCCGGTCAATTTACGGAGTAGCGGCCGTCTGGGGAACAAGCGGAGAAGTGGAAGGCTCCTCAGATGAATATGCTATCCCCTATGCCGAAAAGATCCACGCCAAATTTCGTGATTACCGAGATGCTATACTATTAGTGAATAAAGGAGAAAAAGCGGTATCCAGCCGGGCCGGCCACGAGCTGATGAACGGCAACATCTTCGCCGAAAATCGCTACCAACAGGCTCGTCAGCGCTTACACTACGTACTCGACGCCATGGCGGCGGGCGACCTGCCGGCTTTCGGGCGCATCCTGGAAGCAGAAGCCATGACTTTGCACGCCCTGATGATGACCTCCAACCCGCCCTATATCCTTTTGCAACCCAATACGCTGCAACTGATCCAGCACCTCCACGCTTTTCGGCAGGATACCGGCCATCCGGTTTATTTCAGCCTGGACGCCGGCCCCAACCTACACCTGCTTTATCCCCAATCGGTAGAAGCGGCCGTGAAGGATTTTATTGAAGGCGACCTCAAGCAATATTGTCAAAATGAGCATTGGATCGAAGACGGGGTGGGCTCGGGACCAACCCGTCTGTAAAGAATGTATAAATATTTTCATCAATTGATTTTTATGAAATCCTTTTTCCAACTCTTATTAACCATGACCTTTCTCATCACCTCGCGCCTGGGTTGTGGCGGACAAGTTCCGGACGACCGGCCACCGGTACTCAATCAAAAATTTGACGAAGAGATCAGCCGCACCATCAGCTTTTCGGTACCCACAATTGGCGTAGAGGAATTAAAGGATATTCAGAATGAAGTTGTTATCTTTGACGCTAGAAAGCGAGAAGAATACGAAGTGAGTCATCTGCCGGGCGCCCGCTATATCGGATACTCGGAATTCGACCCGGAGCAGTTGAAATCTATTCCCAAAGACCGTGAAATTGTGTTGTATTGTTCAGTTGGTTACCGCAGTGAGAAAATCGGAGAAAAACTCCGAAAGCTCGGCTTTACCAATGTGAAAAACCTTTACGGCAGCATTTTCGAATGGGTAAACCAAGGATTACCCGTCGTCGACTCCAACGAACAGCCTACCCAAAAATTACACACCTACAACCACAATTGGAGTAAGTGGGTCGACAACAAGGAGATAGAGAAAGTTTGGTGACTGAAAAAGGACGGCAGTCGCCATTTTTCATAATTAAAAATGAACCAGATATGGATTTATTCGCAAAATTCAGCGAAGATAGAGGACCGTTGGGACAGTACGCAGATGTGGCGCACGGCTATTTTGCTTTCCCGAAGCTGGACGGCGAAATCGCTCCCCGCATGCAGTTCAGAGGTAGGGAAGTGATCGTGTGGAGTATCAATAGCTATCTGGGGCTGGCCAACCATCCGGAAATCAGAAAGGTCGACGAAGAGGCAGCCCGCGACTGGGGCCTCGCTTACCCGATGGGCGCCCGTATCATGTCGGGCGAAACGGAATACCACGAACAGCTCGAAAATGAGCTGGCTGAATTCGTCATGAAAGAAAAAGCCCTGCTGCTCAATTACGGCTACCAGGGCATTATGTCGATCGTAGACACTTTGTTAGAACGCCGCGACGTCGTAGTCTTTGACAAGGAATCGCATGCTTGCATCTACGACGGCATCCGCATGCACCTCGGCAAACGCTTCCCGTTTGAACATAACGATGTAGAGAGCCTGAAAAAGCAACTCGATCGGGCCCGGGTAGCGGCCGAGCAAACCGGCGGCGGCATCCTCGTCATCTCGGAAGGCGTTTTCGGTATGGCCGGCGACCAGGGCATCCTGAAGGAAATCGTCGAACTGAAAAAGGAGTACGGCTTCCGCTTACTCGTGGATGACGCCCACGGCTTCGGCGTACTCGGCGAAACGGGCGCCGGCGCAGGGGAAGCCCAGGGCGTACAGGACGAGATCGACGTTTACTTCAGCACCTTCGCCAAGTCGATGGCCAGCATCGGCGCTTTCGCCGCCGGCGAGGCCGATATCATCGACTACATGCGCTACAACCTGCGCTCACAGATCTTCGCAAAATCCCTGCCGATGGTCTATACGGTGGGTAATCTCAAGCGCCTGGAGATGCTGCGCGGCATGCCGGAGCTACGCGAAAAACTGTGGAAAAATGTTCACATGCTGCAAACCGGGCTGCGCGAAAAGGGCTTCGACCTCGGTAATACGAGCAGCTGCGTAACGCCCGTATTTATGCACGGCTCACCTTTCGAGACCGGAAACCTGGTGCTCGAACTCCGCGAGAAGTACAACATCTTCTGCTCGGCCGTGATCTACCCGATCGTGCCCAAAGATACCATCCTGCTGCGGCTCATCCCGACTGCCGCTCACAGCGAGGAGGATATCCGCGTAACCATCGACGCCTTCTCCGCGGTATCCGGTAAATTGCGAGCCGGTGAGTACGAAAAGGATATAGAACTCAGCCTTATCCAGTAATAAACTAACTAGACGCTAACTAGAAAATCGGTGCGCCTCTTCCCGGAGGCGCATTTTTTATTTAGCCCGGATTGTTAATTCCATAGTACGCCCTATTTATCCGGAGCCCCCGGCAAGCCTTTTGTTCTTCCCCGCAATCGCCATAACCACCACCCCAAAACCAGACTGATTCCACCCGCAAGCAGACCATTCACCTCCGGCCACGGCCAGGCAGCCGCAATGGGGAATAAGCGGATCAACACCTTGCTGATGTTGGTCAGTCCGAGCAGACAAGTCACGCCGACGATGATCAGGAACACCCAGTTGGCCCACCTGCTGTTCCGGTAACCGGCCGGTAACAACTTCGCGTCATTGACGGCCAACAACAGAAAAATAGCTACAACCGGTAACAGCAAACCATTAACGGCCTGCGCCAGAATGATCGCCGGCACCGGTTGCACATCGAGCAGGCCGAAAATCAACCCGACCCCAAGCACCGCGCCCCAAACCCGGCGAAAGTTGCGCGACTGCGTGGCCCAGTTGGTTCCATGCTCTGATCCGAACAAACTCCGCGCTGTCACCGCCGCGGCCAGCGGCGCAGTGACCGAGGAGCTCAGTCCGGCGGCAAACAAGCCCATCCCAAAAAAGACCACGGCCCAGGCGCCCAGCTTCGCCGCCATCGTTTCCGCCAGCGTCGCAAAGCTAAATTCGCCTGCAACCTGCGTACCGACCACCATGATCGCCACCGAGATCAATCCGCCGATGAGGATCGCCGTCACCAAGCCCCAGCGCATCTCGGCGATCTGCTGTCCCTGGCTGATCCCGGAAGCGAGAAAAAGGTTGTAGGGAACGATGGTCGTGCCGATCAGCCCGATCACCAGGAGCGCCCCGCCGGCCGGTACCAGGGGAGGAGTCAGGGCAGTGGCTGCCCAGTCGGAAGGCAATTCGGCATAGAAAGCGACGTAACAAAAAGCGACGCCCATACCGGCAACTACCAGCGCCAGCAAATTGGCGATGATTCGGAAATTACCCACCCAGAGAAAAGCGGCGCAAACGGCGCCCACCGCCAATGTCCAGATGGTTTTGGAAAAAGGAGCTAATAAAACCAGGCCCGAAAGCGCGCCCAACAAGTTGCCGGCCTGATATGCTGCACAACCGAAAGCCACTGCGCCAAACAGCAGGATCTTCAACACCTGCCTGCGCCCCTGGTAACGTAGTGAAATGACTTCCCCCAGACTCTTGCCCGAAGCAATCGTGATGCGCGCCGCCGCTTCCTGCAAAAAAATGGTGGCGATGATGGAAAAGGCGAGCGCCCAAAGTAGGTCGAGCCCATAAGCCGCCCCCGCCCGCGAAGCCGTCGTTACCGTACCCGGCCCAATGAAAGCAGCTGAGATGATCGACCAAAAAAGGACGCTGAGGAGGCCCTGGCGGAAGGAAAGGAGGCGAGGCATATTAATCGAGTTCTGCTTCTGTCAACGCTTTACCCACTTTTACCCGCCGTATCTTATAAGGTCTTTTCTTCTGGGATTCGAAATAGGTCCGCATCTGGATCTCCACGATGATGCCGATGGTGATAAATTGGATGCCCCCGATAACCAACAGGAGTCCCAGTATCAACAATGGTTTTCCCCAGATGTCCTGTCCCAGAATGATCTTCAGAAAGGCAAGATAGAGGTTGATGACCACGCCGCCGATAAACAGCACTACGCCGAGGTTGCCGAACAGGTGCATCGGCTTTTGCAGATAGCGCTTGAAAAACAGCATGAGTAAAAGGTCGCTCACTACCTTGAACGTCCGACTAAGGCCGTACTTCGATTTGCCGAAGCGACGAGGGTGATGCTTGACAGGCATCTGAGTGATGCGGGCGCCTTCCAACACCGCCAAAACGGGAATGAAGCGGTGCAATTCACCATATATCCCCAGGTCTTTGGCGATCTCGCTGCGGAAAATTTTCAGGGCGCAACCGTAATCCCGCAATTGCACGCCGGAAGTATTGCGAATAATATAGTTGGCGATACGGCTCGGCAGTTTACGCAGAAATACTCCGTCCTGCCGGTTGACGCGCTCACCGGCCACCATATCCCAACCTTCCGCTTCCGCCAGTTGAAGCATCGTCGGGATGTCGGACGGATCGTTCTGCAGGTCGCCGTCCATGGTAACGATGTATTCCCCCGACGCCTGGTCGATACCCGCCATCAGAGCCAGGCTCTGCCCGTAGTTCTTGCGAAACTCCACCACCTTCAGCCGCGGATGGTCGATGGCGTAGAGCTCCCGCAAAGTACCATCCGTGGATCCGTCATCCACGTAGATGATCTCGTACTCGAAGTCGCGGAGCGCCGTCGAAATTTGCTCGATCAGCGGGCGGACATTCTCTTCCTCGTTGTAGACCGTAACGACGACGGATAATTTCAGATCCATACAGCAAATTACCGGTTTGCCATCAATTGAACAAATGTACCCGTTACCGGGCCTCTGATAACTGCCCGACGTGGTAGTAACGCTTCCCGTGCCGCACCCAGAAGGCGTCGACTTTCCGGTAAGGAGCGACCTCATAGCGATTGTCTTCCGGGAAAATAATGTACAAGGCTGTCGTATCGAAGCCTTCCCGGCGGCGCGGGATGATCGCGCCTCTTGTATTGGTCAGGTAAAAAGAGTTGGTCGGCTGCATATCAATATCCTTGTACAGATACATTTCCCGGTCGGCGTATTTGCGCCCTACTTTTTGGCTGGATACCCGGCAAACCGATCCGAAGTCATTGCGCACCCGGTCGGGCAATACAAAAATATCGAAGCCGATGCGAAAGACGATCAAAACCAAGACCATAACCAGCAAGCGCTCTCCGGGCCACTGCCGGTACAACCAGGCCAGGGCGGTCATCGGCAGGGCGACCGCCAGCGTCTTCAACGTAAGAGAATCATGCCATTGCGTGAAGGGCAGAAAAAGGGGCGTATAGCTCAGCGCCGTCACCAGCAAAATAGTTACAAAAAACAGCCGGTCCAGCAACCGGAACTGCCAGCTGTTCGCTTCTGCGTGCAGGCGATGCAAATACAGATAAGCGGCGAAGATCAGGGGAGCGAGCATCAGCAGATAGCGCGGATACACCTCCGGCGAAGTCCAGTAAATGATGATGTTGGCCAGAAAAGTGAGCAGGCAGAATTCAACAAACCGGTTTTGCCGGATTACCGATAACAGGTCGCGGCGCAGGAAATACAGGATCATCAGCGACCAGGGCAAAAAATGATACACCATTTCGAACGGGAAAGTGAAAAAGTGCAGAATGGTGTCGCCGATGCCGTAATTGACGACCGTCCTTTTAGAGGATTCCGTCACGAGCGTCTCGAAAACATTGCTCAGCGCATTATACTGATTATACACCAGGTAATAGCCCCCGACAATAGCCAGGAACAGCAAACCGCCCAGTATATGAGACAGAGAAAATAGCCGCTTCCACTCGCGACGGTAGGCGAAGTACGCCACCAGGGTAATCCCCTGAAAAACAACGGCCGGCAAACCTTTCAGCAAAAAACCGGCGGCGGTAAGCAGGTAAGTGAGCAGAAAAAGCCGGCGCCACCGCTGCTTTTCGAACTCGTGAAATACGACCATAAAGACGGTGAAGGTCACCCAGGAAAAGGTAGTATCGATCAGCGCCAGCATAGAATCCCAGAAAAGCACCCGCCCGCAGGTGATGTAGAGCATGGCGTTCAGAAAAGCGGTCTTCCGATCAAAATGCTTGCGCAAAAAATAAAAGATCGTCGCACCAAATCCCAGGGTGGCGAAAACCGTCGGAAGGCGGGCGATCCATTCGTTAAAATGGCCGGCCACGTAAAAGAACGCCAACAGGATCCAGTTGAACAGCGGCGGCTTCTTGTAGTAAAACTCACCGTGGAGCGTAGGCGTGACGTAGTTTCCCGAAAGGTGCATCTCCAGCGCCACCAATGCGCGGATGCCCTCGTCATCAATGAAGGTATGGATACCCAGATTGATCAGCAAAGCGGGCAGTAAAAGGATCAATGCGATAAGGTAGAGCCAATTGCGACGAACCCCCACGAAATTTCGTATTTTCCGGTTGGATGAAATTTCGGCAAAAGTAATCATTTATTCCGCATGACCCTCCGGCTTATTCCTCTTCTCGCCTTTTTGATCGCCTGCAGTGGCCGGCCGGCGCCCGGTGACAAACCGCAGTCCGACCCACCGCCCGATGCGGCTGCCCCCGCGCCGGCGCCGCCCGAACCGGTCGCTGTTGCGCCGCCGGCGCCGGATTACGACACCAGTCAATGGACGGAGCTCATCAGCCTGGATTCAACATTCTTACTCGATCTGCGATATGCGACGACCAATAATTTCGTAGATACCCAGCTTTACGATTGCCCGCGCTGTTTCCTCCGCCCGCCCGTTGCCCGGGCGCTGGCGCGCGTGCACGGGTCGCTGCAGCAGAAAGGCTACCGCCTCAAGCTGTTCGATTGCTACCGGCCACGCCCCGTGCAGTGGGCGTTGTGGGAAAAAATACCCGACCCGCGCTACGTCTCCGATCCGCGCAAAGGTTCTATGCACAATCGCGGGGCCGCCGTCGACCTGACCCTGACCGATCCGGCCGGGCGGCAGTTGGATATGGGAACCGCTTTCGATTTTTTCGGGCCGAAAGCCCATCCCGGCTACAGCGGCCTGCCCGACAGTATTCTGGAGCGGCGCCGCTTGCTCAGCAACGCCATGCAGGCGGAAGGTTTCCGACCGATCACTACCGAATGGTGGCACTTCTCTTATCCCGCCGCCGCTGCGGAATTGTCTGACATGGTATGGAATTGCCCGGAGAAGGAATGATGAGAATACCCGTCCTTTTTTCAGGAAATCCAATAAAAAAAACAAACGCATCCTTTAGGGCGTTATCTCGTTTGTAAATAGCATAAAAATTAAGCATTTTTGCCTTCCGTTTGAAAGACGAGGCTTCATCGAAACCCATCTTCGCCGGCACGAGGCAACGTTTAATCATTAAACCCACGAACAAATGTCCCAGATTGAATACAAAACTGACGTTGAAGCAGTTGACGCGATGGCCCAGGCCTATCAGGATCTCCGCCAGGAAATCGGCAAGGTCATCGTCGGGCAGGAAGAAGTAATGCGAGCCGTTATCATCTCGCTGTTCAGCAACGGCCACAGCTTGCTGGTCGGGGTGCCGGGCCTCGCCAAAACCCTCCTGGTGAGCACCATTGCCGAAGTACTTGATCTGGAGTTCAAGCGCATCCAATTCACGCCCGACCTCATGCCTTCGGATATCACCGGCTCGGAGGTGCTCGACGAAGATCGCCACTTTCGTTTCAACCAGGGCCCTCTCTTCGCCAATATCGTACTGGCGGACGAGATTAACCGTACCCCGCCCAAAACACAGGCGGCCCTGCTGGAAGCGATGCAGGAACGTTCGGTGACGGTGAGCGGCGTACGGCATACTTTGCCCGTTCCTTTCTTCGTGCTCGCCACGCAAAACCCCATCGAGCAAGAGGGCACCTACCCGCTGCCGGAAGCGCAGCTCGACCGATTTATGTTCAATATTCCGCTGGATTACCCCAGCTATATGGACGAGATCAACATCGTGAAAGGCACGACGACCGTTCAGAACTACGACCTGAAGCACATCGTTACCGGTGAGCAGATCCTGTCCTTCCAGCAACTGGTCCGCAAAATTCCCATTGCCGATAACGTACTCGAATACGCGGTGAACCTGGCTACCCGTACGCGCCCCCACACGGAGCGCGCCACCGAAAAGGTCAACGAATACATCTCCTGGGGCGCCGGCCCCCGGGCGTCACAGTACCTGGTGCTCGGCGCAAAATGCCACGCCGCCATCACGGGTAAGTATTCTCCCGATATCGAAGATGTACAGGCCATCGCCAAGTACGTGTTGCGCCACCGCATTGTCCGCAACTACAAGGCGGAAGCGGAAGGAATCTCCGAAGAAAATGTCATCGAAAGCCTGCTTTAATCAGCAGATTGCGATCAAAGACCCGCAGCGGCTTTTATCTGTAGAGAACAGGTAAAAGCCGCTCTTCTTTTTTCCCCGCTTTCGGCACGCCAATTTGTTAAAATTACGCATCTTAATAGAAGGAAAAGAAAGGCGTTTTCCGGAGCTACCCTCGTTGTCCGGCCGGGAAGGCGCCGATCCGCAATTGTAAATTTTGGTCAAAAACCGCCATTCTAATGAATATCCAGTATTTGAAAAAAAATTTCACGCCTTGGTTGCTGCTGCTTCCCATCGGCCTCCTCCTGTTCGGATGCGGAGAAGAAGTGCAAAAAAGCCTCAAACCCGTTCCCACTGCTTTCGGTAAAATCAATCAGCTCACCGTCATCGCCGATGAAGATCTTTGGGAGGGCCCCGTCGGCGATACCCTGCGCTATTATTATACGGCCGCCTATCCCATTCTGCCCCAGCCGGAGCCGATCTTCGACATCCGGCACTTCACCGCCGAAGAACTGGATGCGGATCCCATGCGCAAGGAGCTGCGCAACTATCTGATCATCGCCAACCTCAACGATGAAAATTCGCCAACTTCCAAACTAGTAGCCAAAGACCTGGGAACGGAAAAAGTGCGACGGGCCGGAGAAGAAGCCGCTTTCAATACTACCGTCGGCAACAACAAATGGGCGAGAGGGCAATTGCTCATCTACCAATTCGGTTTTTCCGAAGACGCCCTCATCAACAACCTCAAAGAGAACTTCCCCGCCATTCGGCAACGCCTCTATCAGGCCGACAAAAAAAAGGTAGAAGCCACCGTCTACCTCGACGGAGAGAGCCGCAAACTGATGGACGAGGTGCAGGAGGAAATGGACGCCGTCATCCGGGTGCCCAACGATTACCAGCTGGCCATCAGCAACGGCGACGTCATCTGGATGAGAAAAGAGACCGATGTGCTCAGCAGCAACATCGTGGTGACTACCGTAAAGTACACCGACCAAAAACAGCTGAGCTACGAAGGAATCAAAGCCATTCGCGACAGCATCGGGCGACAGTATATCGCTTCCACCTTACCCGGAACCTACATGCGCATCAATGACGAAGACCTGCCGATGCTCACCCAGACCACTTCCATCAACAACAACTACGCCCTGGAGGCAAGAGGGATCTGGGAAGTGGAGAACGACTACATGGGCGGAGCTTTCCTGAGCTACCTGATCCATAACCCCAATAAGGAAAACCTCCTGTTCGTGGATGGGTTCGTCCATGCACCGGGCGAAGATAAGCGCGACTACATGCTGTACCTGGAACACATCCTGCACACTACGAAATTCTAAAACTTTTGTTAAACCCGAAATTCGAATTGTCTTTTTTCGTCTTTTATAATGGATTTTTTGTAATTTGATGCAATAAGGATAACGTTCTATTGCACTACCTATGTTTTTATCACAAACACCAACAACAACCAAGCTGGCGGCCCTTTCCGATGAAGAGCTGCTGACCCTCTACCAACAGACCAATGACCAGGGCTACTTCGCCGAATTATTCGGCAGGTACGTCCACCTCGTCTACCTGAATTGCTTCAAATACGCGAAGCGCCGAGAAGACGCCCGCGACCTCGTCATGCAGATTTTTGAGAAAGTGCTGCGGGACGCTCCAAAGCTGAAAACGGTACATTCCTTCCGCAACTGGCTATATATCATTATCCGGAATGAGTGCATCGATGCCCAACGCCGCCAGTGCCGGCGAAGAACCGCAGTAAAAAGTTTCGCAATTTTTTCCGATGAACTTGTGGAATTTCCCAACCTGCGGCGTCTTAATATTATAAGCCCGAAAGAAGAATCGAAAGACCTCGTGGAAAAAGGCCTCCGTCAATTGACAGAGCGCCAACGAACATGTATTTACCTTTTTTACTACGAGCGAAAAAGCTACCAGGAAATTGCGGAAGAAACCGGCTTTGAAATAAGACAGGTAAAAAGCTACCTGCAAAATGGCAAACGCCGTTTAAAACTTATTCTCCGACAGGAGACCAGTTAAAAAATTTATGAAAACGTTACTGCATCCCAAAAAATGCCTGACCTACAAAATGCTACAGGCTTACTACAGTAGTGAACTCCCGGTGGAAAAACGGTTCGAAGTTGAAAATCACTTGCTGGATTGCCCGCTATGCAGCGATGCGCTGGAGGGTTACCACCGCGCCCTGCAGGAAGGGTGGAGCGGAATCGATCAGGAAATGGCCTCCCTGCAAGCCGAAGTGACCAAAAAGCAACAAGGAGAAACCGTGAAATCGGAAAACGACTGATCTCGGTCCGGATCTGCCAGGAAATTGACCCGGATTAATAAGTCTTTGGCCCGGAACAAGTTTGGATTTACCCTACTCAATGTTCCGGGCAACCTCTACGCTACTTCACGAAACTCAGGCTCCTGTTGATGAAGTCGGTGAGCGCCTTTCCTTTCAGCATGTTCTGGCTCAGACGCGCCAGGTTGAAAAGGTAGGTCGCCGTATCCTGGCGCTCAGCTTCTCCTTCCGTATTGATCAGTTTATCTGCAATGAGCGGGTGATTGGTATTGATCACCAGGTTGTACATATCAGGCATGCCTTCGAACTGCATTCCCTGCAGCGCCTGCATTTCCTTCATCCGCCGCATGAACTCCGGGCGCGTGATCATCACCGGCTGATCTTCCGGCGACATCGGCTTGAGCATCACCGTACCACCAGACTCGGAGGTGATGGATTCGAAAATTTCCTTAACCGTCTTTTCCTGCTCTTCGTTGAGCACCGACTCTTTCTTTTCGTCTTTCTGCACCAAATTGTCAATGGTATCGGAATCGACGCGGACGAAGGTAACGTCGGAACGCTTGTATTCCAGTTGCTGCATCCAGTGATTGTCGATTACATTATCCATGATCAGCACGTCGTAACCGCGGCTGTAGCAGGCCTCGATCGGAGCATGCAGCTCAGTGGCGTCATTGGCGTAAAGCAATACCACCTTATTGTGTTTATCGGTTTGCACCGGCTTAACTTTCTCGACGTATTCCTCTACCGTAAACCGTTCCTTCTTTTCATTTTGAACGAGGGCGAATTTTTCCGCCTTCTCGTAAAACTTCTCGTCGGATATCATGCCGTATTTGACGAAAACGCTCAGATCGTTCCACTTCTCTTCGAATGCTTTGCGATCTTGCTTGAACAAGTCATTCAGCTTGTCGGCTACCTTGCGCGTAATATAGGAGCTGATCTTACGGACGTTGCTGTCGCTTTGCAGGTAACTGCGGGATACGTTGAGCGGAATGTCTGGCGAATCGATCACCCCGTGCAGCAGGGTGAGAAATTCCGGTACGATCTCCTTGACGTCATCCGTGACGTACACCTGATTGCTGTACAACTGGATTTTGTTCTTCTGAACTTCGAAAGTGTTGTTGACTTTCGGGAAATACAGAATGCCCGTCAGGTTGAAAGGATAATCGATATTCAGGTGAATCCAGAACATGGGCTCCGGACTGAACGGATAGAGTTCCTGGTAAAAGGCTTTGTAATCCTCGTCGGTGAGATCGGTCGGTTGTTTCTTCCAGGCCGGATCGGTATTGTTGATGATATTGTCGACCTCGATTTCTTTCTCCTTGCGGTCTTCCCCTTCGCCTTCGTATTCCGTTTCGGTACGCGTGCCGAATTGGATGGGGATCGGCAGGAACTTGCAATATTTATCGAGCAGCCCCTGAATTCGGGATTGTTCGAGAAACTCCTTGCTGTCTTCCGAAATGTGCAGCACCACATCGGTGCCCCTTTCCGTTTTGTCGTTCTGATCCAGGGTATACTCGGGGCTGCCTTCGCACGTCCAGGTCACGCCCGGCGCATCTTCCCGGTACGACTTGGTGACGACTTCCACCTTTTGGGCCACCATGAAGGCGGAGTAAAAACCCAGGCCGAAGTTGCCGATGATCGCACTTTCGTCTTTGTATTTCTCCAAAAATTCATGAGCGCTGGAAAACGCAACCTGATTGAGGTATTTCAGCACTTCCTCTTCGCTCATCCCGATGCCCCGGTCGCGGACGGTCAGGGTTTTGTTCTCTTCATCAAGAATAATTTCGATGGTCAGGTCGCCCAGCTCGCCGGTGGCTTCGCCACGCATTGAGAGGGTTTTCAGCTTCTGCGTGGCGTCGATCGCATTGGATACCAGTTCCCGCAGGAAAATTTCCTGATCGGAATAAAGGTACTTCTTGATGATGGGAAAAATATTCTCGGTTTGTACGGAAATGTTACCTTTCTGCATATTCAAAAGCGTTTTTCTGAAACTATGCCATTTTTTGAACAAAAGACGTGCCACCGCAAAAACCTGCCAAAATGGCGGTCGAGAGCGGCCCGTTCTACCCCAAAAGGTATAGTTATTGATTTTTTACGGCCTGCCCCTTTGATATTTCAAATAGTTTTATTTATTTTGCTATCGCATTGAAAAGATAAACCTACTTCCAAAAGAGCAAAAAGTCCTAATTCCATTCTTTCCTTGAGGGCTTTTCACATACCATAAATTACAAGTTGGATTTTTCTTTGTCGAGATCATTTGGGTCACTACCGTTAACGCTATTCCACTAGCGTCATCCTTATGACTAAGATTTCGTCATAGCGTCCTTATGCGCCTTTCGGTCGATACCGATAGACTGTCCTTTCTGTTCCAACTTGTTCCACTGACATTATTTTTCACAGGCATACTAAGAGCTTGTTTGGAGGTAGTGCTTTTGAAGCGAAAAACTCAGATTTTGGGTTCTCCCGAAGGCATTTTTCCGGCTCATAGCAGCGCTACGGGCCGGAAAAATGCCACAGGGAGGTTCCAAAAGCTGGGTTTTGCAGCCAAAATGACTACCTCCAAACAAGCTCTAAGTCAACCGGCAGAAAACACACACTATGAAACGCAGATGCCGAAGCGGATATTCGCCCCAAAGACAACCCGCGGCGATATTTAACACCGATTAGATGAACATCACTAAAGAGGCTTAGGTCATTTTTTGACCCCAGGAGTGAGTGAGACCGGTTCAAAGGGGGGTAGAACTGGTTTTCCACTCACTTCCTGTTTTTAAAAAGGCAGCCCGTTGCGGCTGCCTTTTTTTTTATCCATCCTGTAAAACGAAAGCGCATCAGCGATCCAGCGGCTTGTCGACTTTGATCCGTTCCGGACGGTTCGCCAGCTCCCAGGTAGTATGAAATACCAGCTTTCCGATTTTTACCATTTTCTCGAAATTGATCTTCTCGACCGTATCGCTGGTGCGATGGTAATCCGGGTGGGTGCCGTTGAAATAAAAAATAGCCGGAATGCCGTTGCGGGCGAAATTGTAATGATCCGAGCGGTAGTAATAGCGATTGGGATCGTCTTCGGCATTATAGGTGTAATCGAGTTCGAGTTGTGTGTATTTAGCGTTCGCCGCTTCGTTGATCTGGTGCAGCTCGCTGCTCAGCCGGTCGGCGCCGATGACGTAAACGTAGTTGGGATCATCCTGATGCTTCTCATCGACCCGCCCCACCATATCGACATTGACGTTAACCACCGTTTGCTCCAGCGGAAAAACTGGATGCGACACGTAGTACTCCGACCCGAGCAGTCCTTTTTCTTCACCGGATACCAGCATGACCAGTACGCTGCGCCGGGGGCCCGCCCCGTTTTCTTTGGCTTTGGCGAGCGCTTCGCATACTTCGAGAGCCACTGAAGTACCCGAGCCGTTATCGTCGGCGCCGTTGTATACCTCTTCGCCGCGCATGCCCAGGTGGTCGTAGTGCGCCGTTACGATCACCACCTCGTCTTTCAGCTCGGGATCCGTTCCTTCGATATACCCCAGGACATTTTCGCCGGTGACGCCGTCGCGGCTTTTCTCCGCCAGCAGATCGATATTTGTCCTCAGGGCCACGGCTTTACTTTTTCCTTTCTCTTTGATCCGGTCCCGGGCTTTGATCACTTTATCGTAGCGATCCCCCATCAGCTTGGCGGCGGTAGTGGTGGAAACCCAAAAATTGGGCAGGCCTTCATTTTGCGTGGCGCCCGGTTCTTCCATCCGCAGCCGGCTGTTGAGAATATAGCGGCGGGCCTGTCGGAGGTTTTCCCGAAAGTGCTCGTCGATGAAAAACACGGCCGCCGCGCCGTTTTCTTTTGCCGTCAGCACCTTGCGCCGCCAATTGCCGGACCAATCGGAAGGCGTTTCCGTGCCGGTCAGGAGCGAGACGCCTTCTGCTATAGGCTCCCCTGCATAGATGAGAATGGCTTTGCCTTCGACCTTTCTTCTCTTGTAGTCGCTATAGCGTTCGTCGTCGATCCCGTAGCCCAGAAAAACGACATCGTCGAAGTCGGTCAGTTCCGTCTTCGGATCATTGGCTCCGGGAAAAGCATAAAAATCTTTCAGGTGTTGCAGGGTATCTCCGCCGGCGACGAAAACCACTTCCTGCCAGCGATCGCGCGTAAACCGCATTTGCTGATAATAAGACCCTTCATCGCCGATGGGAGGCAGTCCGAGGTGCTGAAAATATCCGGCGATGTATTCGGCGGCCAGCTTCTGCCCCTCCGTACCGGTTTCTCTGCCTTGGTATTCATCTGAAGCCAGAATGGAGAGATGGCGATAGAGGTCGTCCTGAGTGATAGACTGAGCCAGCGCTTCGGGCGACGGACTGGTGCTGCGCGCCGGATCCTGGCCCTGGGCCCGGACGACGCCATTCGTCAAAACAAAAAACAGCAACAGCGCGTAGGTGAAAGGGGACTGCTTCATTTTACATCGATTGATTTTGTCAGCGAATTAACAACTTATGGGAATTTTTTCGACCCGGCGAAGGTGCCGGCCGCCTTCGAAGGAAGCGTTCAGAAAAGCATCGACCATGGATAAGGCCAACTCTTCGCTGACGAAGCGCGCCGGCAGCGCCAGCACGTTGGCGTCGTTATGCTGGCGGGCCAGCTCGGCCAGTTCTTCTTTCCAGCACAAAGCCGCCCGGATACCGGCGTGTTTGTTGGCGGCCATGGCCACGCCGTTGCCGCTACCGCAGATTACGATACCCAGCTGGGCGGCGCCCTTTTCGACCGCTTCCGCTACCGGATGAACAAAGTCGGGGTAATCAACGGATTCCTCAGAATCCGTACCGAAGTCCCGCACCTCGATATCCCGCTCTTCCAGCAGATGGATGATGCTGTCTTTGATCGGAAACCCTGCATGGTCGCAACCGACGGCAATGGTTTTGACTTCCATTTCTTAAAAAATATTTTTAACCCCTAAAGTTACTTAAAACGAATAGGTTTGCCAACACCTGCTGACAAACCTATTCGTTTACAACCCGACACCAAGGCCGCAAAAAAAAGATCAATCCATCGGGAAAGACTGCCCGCCCTGCCCTTCGGGCACATCCAGCTTATAGGCTGCGAACTTCGCTTTCAGCTCTTCGAGGAAAGCGGTATCGCCGGCTTTTTCGACTTCCCGGATCAGGTCTTCCATCGTCTGATAGGCCAGCGCATAGTCGGTTCGGAAGCTCGATTCGATGATGGAAGGGTCTATGGAATCGTAAAAAGCGAGGTATTCCGTCGTTTCCTGCGCGAGGATCTCCATGTGGGGTTTGGCTTCTTCGTAGGCATCGGCCTGGAAGAGCACCGCCAGCATGTACATCGTGCGATAGTCGTACCGGAAGTTCATATGCGGGAAAGCCTCAAAGTATTTGTTGACCAGCTCGATCGCTTTGTCCCGCTCTCCCTGTTTCAGGAAAGCGAAAGCCGCCCGTCGGATGGCCAGCTGATGGCTCTGAATGCTGGGCGCGTAGCTATGGTCTACGTACAGGCGTTTTTTGTCGAAGTTGCCCCAACGGAACTTGTTCATCACATTTTCATAGACGATCTCCGGCGCCACCCGGCCGCTGCCGATGATCCCGTAAACCGGGTCGCTCTCCGATTTTACCGGCATGATGCGCAGCGCCAGCCCTTCCAGCTGCATATAATCGTCGAGGCCGAACAATTTCGACTGGCGAGTGGTGACGGCGAAATAGATAGGCCGTTCCCAGAGGTTGGAAGCGATGATGTCCAGGATGGCCAGTTCGTCTTTGATGAGGTATTCCCGGTTGGGCAATTTGACGGGAATACGCGAGACCATGCCGGCCGAATCGGCCGGCGTAAAGAGCCCCAGCTCGCGCACCCTTTGCTGGTTGACCGGAATGAAGACGTTCTTGGTAGGATAATAACTTTCGATCTCCCGGCCGGCGCCGGCGCGCAGGGGGTGTTTTTCTCCGATAAACTTGATGAACGCCTGCAGATTCATCGGCTTATCCTGGCCGCTCGGATTGTAGTAGAAAACCTGATTGCGTTTCTTGCCCCGGTAAGCTTCCCGGGGAATGGTCATCTTGATGGGCGCCGATTCGTTCAACTGCCGGCGCAGCAGGTCGATGTACCAGTCGACAGCGATCAGGCTCAGGTTGACCACCCGCACGTCCGTCCGGATGCCTTCCACTTCCTGGGCGTACCAAAGCGGATAGGTGTCGTTATCGCCGTAAGTGAAGATGATCGCGTTTTCCTCGCAGGAGTTGAGGAAGTTGGCGGCGTAATCGCGGGCGCCGTACTGGTCGGCGCGGCTGTGATCGTCGTAATTTTCGAAGCCCATCAGCAGCGGCGCAACCAATACCAGGGCCGAAGCGCCGACGGCGACCGGCAGGCCGGCCTGATTCATACGCGAACGCACGAATTCAAAAATACCCAGCACCGCCATCCCGATCCAGATACAATAGGTAAAGAAAGAAGCGGCCAGCACATAATCGCGCTCCCGCGGCTCGTTAGGCGGCTGGTTGGAATAAATGATGATGCCGATACCGGTAATGACGAACAAGGCCAGCAGGCCGTACGCTTCGTTCCGGCTCCTTGAGAAATGGAAAAACAAACCGACCAGACCGAACAGGAAGGGCAACATGTAATAAGTATTACGCGACTGGTCGGTTTTCGCGGTCTCCGGCAGTTCGCTTTGATTGTACAAACGCATCCGGTCGAGAAAAGGAATGCCTGAGATCCAGTGTCCGCTCGACTTATCCCAGGGATAATATCCCTGCACCCCGTTCTGGCGCCCGGAGAAGTTCCACATGAAATACCGCCAATACATCCAGCCGATCTGATACTGCCAGAAAAACCGAAGGTTGTCAAAGCCGTTGGGACGGCCCGGGGGAAGGGGCTCGTTCGGGTTCAACCCCATCCATTGTTTGTACAGGCCGTAGCGCGTCTCCTGATAGTCGCCCATCCGTGGAAAGAGCACTTTGTCGGCATCGTCATAAACGTATGACACTTTATAGTCGACAATATCGTATCCGTCGTCTACCTGCCCGTACCGGTCTTTCGTCTCCGTATCGACCGGGCGTGCGTTGAAGTGAGGCCCCCGCAGCAGCGGTCGCTCCCCGTACTGTTCGCGGTTGAGGTAGGGGATCAGGCGCATGGCGTCGCTCGGATCGTTCATGTTGATGGGCGGATCGGCATTGGCGCGCACAACGATGACGCCGATGGTGGAAAAGCCGATCATCACCAGCATCGCCGATACGATGATGTATTGCAATACCGCCAGTTTTTTCTGGTGCGCATAGCGCAAACCGAAGAAAACGACCGCGAGAATGACCAGAAGGGTCGGGATCAGGCCCGAATGGAAAGGCATTCCCATGCCGTTGACGGTAAACAGCTCAAAGGCGCCCCAAAGCTTGGGGATACCGACAATGATCAACGTCTGAATGGCGACGATGATCACTACCCCCACGGCCGCCGAGGCCAGCATTCCGAGGAAAGTATGGTCTTTGTATTTTTTGTGGTAATAGAAAATCGCGAGCGCCGGAAAAGTAAGGATACTCAGCAAGTGCACCCCGATGGACAAGCCCGCGGCATAGAACGCGAAAATGAGCCAGCGATCCGACTGTGGGTTGTCCGGCAGCATGTACCACTTGATCACCGACCACAGGGTAAGGGTGGTAAAGAAAGTAGACATGGCGTAAACCTCGCCTTCTACCGCCGAGAACCAGACCGAAGAGGTGAAAGCCGTGGCCAGGCCCGCGACCAGGCCGGCGCCCGCCAGTGCGACCGTCTGCGGCAAGGAGGGGGTCTCCTCTTTGCTCATCAGCGTCAGCTTACCGAGCATGATCGTCGTCCAGCAAATGAACATCGCGCCAAATGCTGTACACAGGCCCGACAGCAGGTTGATGGAATAAGCAATATTCTCCGGATTGTCGGAAAAGATATCGGCAATCCAGGTGAACACCCGGCCGACCAGCAGGAACAAAGGCGCTCCCGGCGGGTGAACCACCTGCAGTTTATAGGCTCCCAGGATAAACTCTCCGCAATCCCACAAACTCCCGGTCGGTTCTGCCGAAAAGAAGAAAACCGTAGCCGCGATGGCGAAAACCAACCACCCGGTGAAGTCAATGATCCGCTTAGGTGAATTCATTCTTTGTGTTTTAAGCTATTCCTCTGCGATTTCAGAAATGCAAAAGTAAAAAAATATTACCAGCAATCGGCCAATCGACAAGGGCCTATGGCCCGGGCTAAACCCAAAGTTTTCAGGCTGTAAAAGGCGCCGCTGCAAAAAAAGTGACCCGCCAATCCGATCCCGGTCCTTGCTCATTCGACAATCTTTGCAGATATTCCCAAAATTAAACGACAACCCGATTCGCATTATGATCAAATGGCTCCTTACCGGACTAATCGTTTATCTGCTGTACCGGTACTTTATCGCTACTCCGGCTATTCCTCCCGCCGGTTCTTCGGACGAAACACGCCAATCAACCGATTCGCAAACCAAACGGGATGAAGAAGGAGAATACATCGATTATGAGGAAGTGGACTGAGCGCCGGCCTGAAGGTAGTCTTTTTAACTGCAAAAGCACTATTTTCAAATAACGCAAAGCCCTTCCCAAAAACCATTTACACTTACCCCTGATGCTGGAAAACGTTCAAATCGGCGACCTGATTATCGAAAAAAACAACCAACTGATCGCTTTTAACAAGCCGCCGGGCCTGCCCGTGGTGGCGGATAAAACGGGCGATAAAGCACTGGCCGACTTTGCCGAAATTTACTGCAAACACCCCGTCCATCTCGTGCACCGCCTCGACCGGCCCGCCAGCGGCGTGGTATTGTTCGCCAAAACGGAAAACGCCCTGCGCCTGCTCAACGAACAGTTCAGCAGCCGGACGATCCGCAAAACGTATCTGGCCGTGGTCGGTCAGCTTCCTCCCCACGAAGCCGGAACCCTGATCCACTTCATTAAAAAAGACGGCCAAAGCAACCGCAGCCGGGCCTTCGCCGAAAAGAAACCGGGCAGCAAACGGGCGGAACTCACTTACCGGGTCGTCGGACATAGCGACCAGTACCACCTGCTGGAAATCGAACTCATCACCGGGCGCCACCACCAGATCAGGGCCCAGCTCGCGGCCGTCGGCAGCCCGATAAAAGGTGACGTCAAATACGGCTTCCGGCGCGGCAACCGCGATCGCTCGATACACCTGCACGCCCGAAGGCTGACGTTCCAACATCCGGTATCGGGCGAACCCGTCACCCTCGAATGCCGGCCCCCTGCCGACCCCGTCTGGCGGCCTTTCGGCTTTCACGAATGACCCTCGACCGGCAGCGTTAAACCGAATACATGGAAAGCGTCCTCAAATATTTTCCCAACCTCAGCGACCGGCAGATCGAACAGCTGCGGCAATTGGAACCCCTCTACCGCGAATGGAACGAGAAGATCAACGTCATCTCGCGCAAAGATATCGACAACCTGTATCCGCATCACGTCCTGCACGCGCTGGGCATTGCCCGCGTCATCGCCTTCGCGCCGGGCGCCGAAGTACTCGATCTGGGCACCGGCGGCGGCCTCCCGGGCATCCCGCTGGCGATCCTGTTTCCGGAAACCCGCTTCGTGCTCATCGACGGCACGGGCAAAAAGATCAAGGTGGTGGAGGAGATCATCGCCGCTACCGAGCTCGGCAATGTGCGGGCTTACCACCGGCGAGCCGAAGCGGATAAACACCATTACGATTTTGTGGTGTGCCGCGCCGTCGCCGCCCTGGATAAACTAGTGGCCTGGAGCCGGCCGCTCCTCAAGCGAAAACAACAGCACGGCCTGCCCAACGGCCTGCTCACCCTCAAAGGCGGCGACGTACAAGCTGAAATCGATGCGCTATCTCCCGGAGAGTACGTCGAACTTTTTCCGCTTTCGAACTTTTTTAATGAAACTTACTACGAAGAGAAGTACGTGGTTTACGTCCAAGGTTAACTTTTCTTAATTTTGAAGACAGCAATTTTCACCCTGTAAATACATCAGTAATATGTCCTTTGAAGTTGAAGGCAAACTCCACAAGAAGTTTGACACCGAACAGAAGACGGATACCTTCCAGGCGCGGGAGTTCGTGATTGAGATCGACCGCGAAAGCAACTATCCGCAGTTTGTAAAATTTCAGTTGGTGCAGGACCGCTGCGCACTCGTCGACCCCTTCGAAGAAGGGCAGATGATCAAAGTGCATTTCGATCTGCGCGGCCGCGAATGGAACGGTAAGTATTTTACCAACCTCAACGCCTGGCGACTGGAAAAACCCCAGGACCAGCAAGCCGCCGCAGCCGCCCCGCCCGCAGCCGGCGACGCTTCCTTCCCCGCGGCCGGCGACGAACCGCCCGCCGGCGAAGCCGACGACGATCTGCCGTTCTGACGAACGGGTAAAAATCAGTGCGCAATGATCATACGCTACGCTTTTTCGTGGCTCTTATGCCTGTTCTTGATGAACGGCAAGGCCCAGGTGCTCAATGGTGTCAGCACCCGGTGGGACGACTCATTCTCCGAATGGAGCCTCTACGCCGAAATGGATGAAGAAACGGAACAGGAAGGGGAGTTGAAACTGCGGTGGCAATTTCCCGACGACTGGAGCGACTGGGAATACCGCCTCGGAGAAGCGTTCGGACGCATCCGAATGAAATGGAAAGGGAATCCCAACGAATGGGAAGTGCGGGGTGACAACCAGATCGTCACCGTCCGCTCACTCTGGAATAACGACTTTCGCGAATGGCGCGTGGAAGGCGACGGGGTCCGTATTACCGTCTTCAGCCGCTACGGCAACGTAGCCGATTACTGGTCCATTCGCGAAGAGCAATACGGATTTTTCGAAATGTACAGCACTTTTGAAGGAGACCCACGCGACTGGGTCATCGTCGATGAACTCGACGCGTCGGTCTCCCTACCCGTAAAAATAGGCCTCGTCTTTGCCGTTCTGTTCAGCAGTACGCCGAAACAGTAAAGAACGAAACAGCCGGAATTGATTTACCTTTCCGGCTTCAGCCCGGATTATTCATGGGTTCTTCGCAATTGAATAAGCCGGGTTAAGCCGCTACTTCGGCCAGGATCTGCTCAGCGTGGGTTTTGGTCTTTACCTTTTCGAAAACCTTTTCGATCTTACCTTCCTCGTCGATGACGAAAGTGGTGCGCAGTACGCCCTCGTAGGTTTTTCCGTACATCTTCTTCTCACCCCAGGCGCCGTAGGCCTTCAGCATTTCGTGCTCCGTATCGGCGATCAACGGAAACGGCAACTCGAATTTGTTGATGAAATTCTGGTGCTTCTTGGCGCTGTCGGGACTCACGCCCAATAGCTCAAAGCCCTTGGATTTCAATTCCTCAAAATGATCGCGCAGGTTGCAGGCTTCCGCCGTGCAGCCGGGCGTATTGTCTTTCGGATAAAAGAATAGGATCAGCTTCTTACCGGCAAAATCGGAAAGGGATACTTCCTCGCCTTTCTCGTTAAGACCGGTAAAATCCGGCGCCGGATCGCCTGCTTTAAGGTGTGACATAGCTCGCGGTTGTTTTGGTTTTCGATGGAAACAACGGAAGCGGCAAGTGGTTCACTACCTCCCGGCAGTCGATCCGGCCGGATACCGCACTACTTCTCCGGACAAGGCCCCGGGGTGTAATCTTCCAGCCCCAGGCAGGCGGCGTAGCAGTCGTTGGGGTAGGTCTCCCCATCGCAACCGCAAACCGGATCGTAGATTTCCGGACAGATACAATCCGCCATCGAGCCGTCCGCTACGCAAATATCGGTTTGACCGTCGTCATGACAAGCCGTAAACCCGAACAAACAAATCCAGAACAAAGCGAAAATGAGCAATGCTTTCATTGGTGAAATTAGTTTTGATTCACCAGGGAAGACTGGCCGCCGGAGGGTGATCGTTGGGGTAAGTTTGGTTAAAAGGGCGTTAAAAGGCGGAACCAAAGCCGATTGATCGCTTTTTACAGCAAAATCTCCCGCTCCAGCACCCGCATGTTCCCCTGCCGGTCGGTCACTTCCAGGCGAAACTGATGCTTGCCGGCGGGGAAGGTTCCGTCGAAATAATGGGTAATGCGATCTTTCTTCGCGTCGTATTCCATGAGTATCCACTGCCCGTCGATGGTGGCGCGGTACGCTAGTTCCGGGCCGGGGCCGGTGGTGGGAAGATTGTCGGAGATCACGAACGCCATCGTCCGCCAGCCGCTCATATTGGTGTTGAAGTCAACGGCGCTGATCCGGGGCTTTATGGTGTCGATCATCACGCAATAGTCGCCCAGCGTACGAACCTTGGTTTTCAGCCGGCCTTTTCCCCAGCGGCCGCCGTAGTTGGTTACCCGGTTGTTGGGCTCGCAAAGGGCGATGAAGGCCCTGGCCCGCAGTTCGTCGGGAATGGGCCGGGGCCGGATCGCCATTTCAAACGAATGGTGCACCGGAGTCGTCGGATCGCCGAGATGGTAGACGGCGGAGTAGATATCGGCCGACTGGTCGTCGGCAACTTCGAGGAATAGGTAAAGGTCCTGGTAAAACGTCCCTTCCGAAAAGAATAACTCGATGCCGGGCTGGTCGATCAGGTTTTCCTCATCGTACGGCAAAAAATAGTTGTAAACCCCGTGATCCGCCTCCGGCGGGTTGCCGTCGCGGCGCAGCCAGCACTCGAAGCGGCGCGCATTGCCCGCCAGGTCGCGGGCGATCAGGGTCACCTTGGTGGCGCGCCGCTCGCTCAACGCGATGACGCCGTCGTTGATCGCATCGGAATAAATGGTAGACAAGGCATTTCCCGGCAGCCGGTACATGCGGTTGAAGTAACTGCGGCTGGTGATCCGGGCGGCGAAATCCATGTGGGCGTTGATGTAGCGCGTTTCCGCAAACGAGAACCGGTCCATCGAAAAGGCATACGCCAGCGAATCGTCGACGTATAAGGACATGGCGTAGATGCCGTTCCAGTTCGACACCCCGTCCATGTGGTCGTACACCTTCAACGCCAGTCCGACCTCCTCGGCCGCCAGCCGGATCGTATCGCCGCTCACGCCGTAGTCGCCGCCGCTTCCGATGAGGTTGTAGGTCTTCTGATCAAGGGTGCGTCGTTCCTCATCCAGGCTGTAAATGCGCAGCTGGTGCATGCGCGGCGGACGGCGGTCGGCCACTTCCAGGCCCAGCGCCAGGGGATTGACCGGCATTTCGCTTTCTGTATCGCGGATCTCAAAATGCAGATGCGGCCCGAAGGAGCTGCCGGTGATCCCCATACGCCCGATTTCCTGCCCCTTGGAAAATGGGAAGCGCCCGGGCTCGGGCTGCACGTCGATAGCGAATGATTCCTTTTCGTACTGTACGCTTTTCACGTAGGCCGCCACTTCCGGCGTAAACCGGTCGAGGTGTGCATAAACGGAAGTATAACCGTTGGGATGATCGATGTAGAGCGCGTTGCCGTAACCGCCTCCTTCTACCTTGATGCGCGAGACGTAGCCGTCGGCCACTGCGTACAATGCCTCCCCGATCGATCCTTTGATATCGATCCCGGCATGGAAATGGTTGGGCCGCAGTTCTCCGAAAGTGCCGGACAGGCGAAGCGGGCCGGCGACGGGCGCCGCAAAATCGACGGGTGCTTTGAAATAAAAAGCGGAGAACAGAAGTAGGATCAGAAGAAAAAGTAGTGTGGTGCGCATCCGGCTGTGGTTTTTGTTCATGGGATGGTTCAACTCCGCTGAAGCGGAGCTACGGTAGCTCTGACCAGTTGCCGCGCATGGTCGGCTCCCGGGTATGGGTACGAAGATATTCCAGAAAGTCCGACCGGTCAATATCCCGGGCGCCCAAACGCTCCAGATGTCCGGTGCGCTGCTGGCAATCGACGATAAAATAGTCCCATTTTTCGAGCAGGCGGACCAGGCTGATGAAGCCGAATTTGGATGCATTGCTGACGTGCGTAAACATCGATTCCCCGAAAAATACTTTCCCGATGGCGATGCCGTACAGCCCGCCCACCAGTTCTTCGTCTTTCCAGACCTCCACCGAGTGAGCAAACCCCAGCTCGTGCAAATGGCAATAGGCGGCGAGCATCTCTTCGGTAATCCAGGAACCGCCGCCCTGGCCTTTGCGCTGCGCTTTCTGGCAGGCCCGGATGACCGCTTCGAAGTCCGTGTCCAGCGTCAGACCGAACTTCTTCTGGTTAAAATAGGGCCGCATGCTTTTCGACACTTTCAACTCGGAAGGAAACAGGACGAAACGCGGGTCCGGGCACCACCACAGGATGGGATCGCCGGGGTTGAACCAGGGGAAGATCCCTAGCTGGTAGGCCATCAACAGGCGCTCGGCCGACAAGTCGCCGCCAATGGCCAGCACCCCTTCCGGGTTGGCCAACTCGGGAGGCGGAAAAGCTAGTTCATCTTCAGAAAGCCAAAATACCGGCATAGGAGCGCTTTGGTTTGGAATGGAACGCCCGCACCGGCCGCATCGTTGAACATACTTATGAGTTTTCTTCCTCCTCGATGATTTCCTCGTCTTTCTCGGTATCCTGCGCTTTTTCTTTCTTGACCAGTGGGTTGGACGTCATCTCTTCGTACTGCTGACGGTTTCGGGAAATGTCGATGGCGGTAAACAAAGCATTGCGGAAAGAGGAGGGATCGGCTTCGTTCTTACCGGCGAGATCGTAAGCCGTACCGTGATCCGGAGAGGTGCGCACCGCGGAAAGGCCGGCCGTATAGTTGACGCCGTTCCCGAAAGATAATAGTTTGAAAGGGATCAGGCCCTGGTCGTGGTACATGGCGAGGATGCCGTCGAACTTGCGGTACTGGCCCGACCCAAAGAAACCGTCGGCCGGGAAAGGCCCCATCGTGAGCATTCCTTTTTTCTTCATCTCCACCACCGCGGGGCGGATCATTTTTTCTTCTTCCTCACCGAGCACCCCTTCGTCGCCGGCGTGCGGGTTCAATCCCAGCACCGCAATAGTAGGACGCTCCATGCCGAAGTCCGCTTTCAACGATTGTTCAAAGATCTGCAGCTTACTGATGATCAGTTCTTTGGTCAGGGTCGGCGTCACTTCACCCAGCGGCAGATGATTGGTCGCCAAACCGATCCGGAGGTCGTCATTGACCATCAGCATCAGGCTTTCGCCTCCGCCCAGCGACTGAGACAGGTACTCGGTATGGCCGGGAAAAGGGAAGTCTGCCATTTTCATGGCGTTCTTGTTGATCGGCGCGGTTACCAGCGCATCGATCAGCCCCGCCTTGAGGTCTTTTACCGCCGCTTCGAGCGACAGGATGGCGTACTGGCCGCTTTGTTCGGAGGGTTTTCCGAGCGTGATGTTGACGCTCTCCTGCCAGCAATTGACGATGTTGACCCGGTCGGTATGCAGGCGGTCGCAGCTGCGCGTACCGTGAAACTGAAAATCTATAGAGACGATATTTTTGTGATAAGAAACAACTTTAGAGGACCCGTAAATGATTGGTATACAAATATCCAGTATTTTTGGATTAGACAGGGTTTTCAGCACAACTTCCAATCCGATGCCGTTGATGTCCCCGATACTAATGCCTATTTTAGGTTTACCCATTTTTTGATGGTTTAAGAACTTTGTGCTATAAATTAACAAAATTAACAACCTCAACGCAAAGGTTTACAACCTTCGCCAAAAAACTAACAAATTGAAGGCGAAAAAATCTTACGGTCAGCATTTTCTCACCAACGAACACATCGCGCAACGAATCGCCGACAGCCTGCAGCCCGACCAACGTTACCAAAACCTGCTGGAAGTAGGCCCGGGCGCGGGGATGCTCACCAAGTACCTCCTGGAAAAAGACCTCAGCCTGATCGTCGTCGAAGCGGATCGCGACATGGTGTTCTACCTCCAAAAACACTACCCCCGGCTCGCGGGCCGCATCGTCGGCGCCGATTTTTTGAAAACCATCCTGAACGAATTTTTTAACGGCGCTCCCTTTGGGCTGGTCGGCAACTTTCCTTATAATATCTCTTCTCAAATCGTTTTCCACATGCTCAAATACCGGCACGCGATCCCGGAGATGGTGGGCATGTTCCAGAAAGAAATGGCCGAACGCATCGTGGCGCCGCCCGGCGGTAAAACCTACGGGGTCATCAGCGTTCTGGCGCAGGCCTTTTACGAGGGCGAATACCTCTTTTCGGTGAGCAAAGGCAATTTTAATCCGCCGCCCAAGGTGCAATCGGCCGTCATCCGCCTGGCGCGCAAAAAGGACTACCAGCTGGACTGCGACGAGAAACTATTTCGCCGCATCGTCAAACAAGCTTTCGGACAGCGCCGGAAGATGCTGCGCAATTCCCTGAAGTCGATCGTGCCCGACCACGCCATGCTGCAGGAGCCCTTTTTCCAGCAGCGCCCCGAACGCTTGTCCGTCGAGGATTTTGTCCGACTGGCGCAACGCGTGGAAAAGGAACTAAATGCATAGCCCTTTTTTTATAACATTGCAGAAAAAACAGAAGTTATGAGCCTGGAAGAACGTATCATGCAAGACCTGAAAGCCGCGATGAAGGCTAAAGATCAGGCCGCGCTCCGCGGTATCCGCGCCATCAAATCGGCCATCCTCCTGGAAAAAACCAGCGGCGCCGGCAGCGAGATCTCCCCCGAAACGGAAATCAAAATGCTGCAAAAGCTGGTCAAACAAAGACGCGAATCGCTCGAGATCTACGAACGCGAAAACCGCGACGACCTCGCTCAAACGGAACGCGAAGAGATCGAAGTGATCGAGCGCTACCTTCCCGAACAACTCGGCGAAGCCGAACTCGAAGCCAAGGTGAAGGAGATCGTAGACCGTACCGGCGCCTCCTCCATGAAAGACATGGGCAAGGTGATGGGCGTGGCTTCCAAAGAACTGGCAGGCCGCGCCGACGGCAAAGCCATCTCCGCAGTGGTGAAAAAAATGCTGGGCTAGCTGGCCCTGAGTCCTTACTTTTGCGGCGAATTTCCACAAACCAAATCCTAAACCATGAATCTCGACTTTCTTGAGGAACTTGGCCTGCAACCGGAAAATGCCGGCTCTTCTACCGGCCTTCGCTCCGGCGATTCCGGCCATTACATCGAATCGCACTCTCCCGTCGACGGCCGCCTGATCGGTAAGGTGAGCCGGACGACGCGCGAAGAATACGACCAGATCATCACCACCGCCGACGAAGCCTTCCGGGTATGGCGGGAAATTCCCGCACCCAAACGCGGCGAGATCGTTCGCCAGTACGGGGAAGTGCTGCGCGAAAAAAAAGACGCCCTGGGCCGGCTCGTCAGCTTTGAAATGGGGAAAAGCCTCCAGGAAGGCTGGGGGGAAGTACAGGAAATGATCGACATCTGCGACTTCGCGGTCGGCCTGTCCCGGCAGCTATACGGCCTCACCATCGCTTCCGAACGCCCCCATCACCGCATGATGGAACAGTGGCATCCCCTCGGCGTCGTCGGCGTCATCTCCGCTTTTAACTTTCCGGTGGCTGTATGGTCGTGGAATACGATGGTAGCCCTCGTTTGCGGCGACGTCGTCGTCTGGAAACCTTCCGAAAAGACCCCCCTCTGCGGGGTAGCCTGCCAGAACCTCTTCCACAAAGTACTGCGCAACAACCAGGTGCCGGAAGGCGTCGTCAACCTGATCAACGGCAATTATGAGGTCGGGGAGTTCATGACCGGCGACCAGCGGGTGCCCCTCGTTTCGGCAACCGGCAGTATCCGCATGGGGAAAATCGTGGGCGCCGCCGTAGCGCAACGCCTCGGTAAAACCATCCTCGAACTGGGCGGCAACAACGGCATCATCATCACTCCCTCCGCGGATATGAACCTGGTGCTCACCGGCGCCCTCTTCGGCGCCGTCGGCACCGCCGGCCAGCGCTGCACCACTACCCGCCGCCTGATCGTACACGAAGAGGTTTACGATGAAGTGAAAAACAAACTGGCCAACGCCTACGGCCAGCTCCGGATCGGCAATCCGCTCGATGAAAATAACCACGTCGGACCGCTCATCGATAAGGAAGCCGTACAGAATTATCTCGACGCCCTGGAGAAGATCAAAGCCGAAGGCGGCAGTATGGTCGTCGAAGGCGGCGCCCTCAGCGGGGAAGGCTACGAAAGCGGCTGCTACGTCAAACCCTGCATCGCCGAGGTAGGGCACGATTTCGAAATTGTACATACCGAAACCTTCGCGCCTATCCTGTACCTCATCAAATACGGTACGCTACAGGAAGCCGTGAACTACCACAACGAGGTGCCCCAGGGCCTCTCGTCGGCGATCATGACCAACAACATGCGCGAAGCGGAATTTTTCCTCTCCGCGGCCGGCTCCGACTGCGGCATCGCCAACGTCAACATCGGCACCAGCGGCGCGGAGATCGGCGGGGCCTTCGGCGGCGAAAAAGAAACGGGCGGCGGCCGCGAATCCGGCTCCGACGCCTGGAAAGCTTATATGCGACGACAGACCAATACCATTAATTACAGCGACCAGATCCCGCTGGCGCAGGGTATTAAGTTTGATGTTTAGTGGTTGGTTGGTTGGTCTTTGGTTGTTGGTCTTTGGTCTTTAGCAATTTCAGGACGCCAAAGACCAAAGACTAAAGACCAAAAACCAACCAAACAAACAACTACTTCCACAAAGGCGCGGGGTACTTCCCTTCTTCCGTGAGCTTTTTGAAAGCGTCCTGCACCATGGGTTTGTCTTCCTGGTAGGTTACGCCATACCACTTTTCGGAATTGGGCAGTACGGAGAGCTTGTGGGTGCCTTCTTCCACCAGCCGGTTGATGACCAGCGGGATATAGAACTCCGCTTTGGGGTTGTCGGGATTTTCGGCGACGAATTTCAGGAAATCTTCGCGGAGGATTTCGAAGATATTCGGATGGAAGCCCCAGATGTTCATCGATACCAGCGAATCGACGGCGAGGGGTTTGAGTTCGCCGTCTTCTTCATAGGCGACGCCGTCGCCTTGCCAGCGCACTTTATGGCGCTCCACTACTTCGGTGAGGTATCCGTTTTCGTCCATAGCCGCAACGCCGCGGTTGACATGGCCGGCGTCGGAAAGGGTTTTGGACAATTCGTAGCCGATCATTGCGTAATGATCGGGGGCGCATTTGTCGCGCAGGAAATCGGCCAGGGCGTGGATGCCGGATATGCCGTAATAATCGTCGGCGTTGATCACCGCAAAAGGTTCCTGAATGGCTTCGTGCGCCACCAGCACTGCATGGGCCGTACCCCAGGGTTTTTGCCGTTCGGGAATGTTGTCGAGGCCTTCGATCGGAGTATTGATCTCCTGATAGACGTAGGCCGATTCGATCTGGTCGTCAAATTTTCCGCCGAACTTTTCCTTGAAAGCATCCTCGATGTCGGGGCGAATAACGAAAACGACCTTCCCGAATCCGGCGCGGATCGCATCGTAGATGGAATATTCAATAATGGCTTCGTCGTGGGGTCCCACCCCGTCAACCTGCTTGAGGCCGCCGTAGCGACTGCCCATGCCGGCTGCGAGAATCAATAGCGTTGGTTTCATGAATGACAAATGATTTATGACAGATGTTTCCTAATCGAATACCGGTCGCCTGTGAAAAAGCATCAGCCCAAGATGCTGTTGGCCATGCCAGGCGCTAGGGAATTGCATTTTTGGAGTAGCCTCCGGTGAGCGACCCTAAAATTGGCATATTTGCCGAATTAAAGCAAATGGAAATAGAAAAAATTCGAATTCGACGGTCAACGGTTGTTCAATTCCTCTACAAATCGGCTGACCTGCCGGTCAACCCGCCAGCGATGAAAGAGGTTTCCGCCGACCAGCACCACACAACCCAGAGCAAAGATGGTGATGCGCGAGCGCTCAACCAAAGGAGCGTGCATTTGATAGAAAGGCCGAACCAGGAGCACCTCAATGGAAATAACCAGCGCGGTAAGTAAAAAGAGGAATATACTGACGGCGCGGGCGTGCTGCAACAGGGCCGGCTCTTTTTTGCGGAGGCATTTTTTGAGAAAAAGACAGGCGTCGGAGTTGCTCGTATCCATACGCAATAACTCTTTGAGGATGTACTCCGCCCGGTCAAAGTCGTGGGTCTGATAGCAGGAAGCTGCTTTGCGAAACAACATCTTCCGGAAAATGTCTTCCCCCCGAAAAATAACGATGTTGCGCTGAATGACGGCTTCAATGACGAGGTCTACCATCAACAAATGCTTCTGGTAGGCCCCGATCTCGAAAAGGGCGTCGACATAGGCCGTCAGCATGTCGAAATATTCCTGCTCATCCAGCCGACGGATATTCGCTTCGTGATCTTCGTAGAAATGAACGATCTTTCGATAATCGTTGATTTCGATCTCTTTGAAGTCGCGATAAACCTTACTGTGATATGTCGACTGGTAATAGGCCATTAAACTGGTTCGAGCTCATAGAGTACCGGTTTGCTGGGACTGACGTCAATCTCGAAACTGGCAACCTGAATATTCAACAAATATAAACCATCACGGATAGAATTGTTTACAAAAATCAGCTCGGATATCGTGGCGTCCCCGCGAGTCGCTTCCGGATACTGCCAGAACGCCCGGTGCGCCAGCAGCTTACCGCCGTCCTCTTCGCGGTCGACCGACGGCAAATCGATCAGTAAGTGACGCACGCCGCGCCCGGCCAGCCATTGGGCCGCCCGGTGATCCAGGTAAGGCGGATTCGACCCGGAATAATGGGTGCGCAATTTGAAATCGTCATTGGGCAGGGTGCGGATAACCACTGCTTCCGCCTCTTCGCCGGCGAGGGCTTCTTTTAGCCTTTCGAGCGTAATCAGCCGGTCGCCGTCAGCTTTTTTTTCCGGGTAGATGCTCACAAGGCGGGCCAGGTAGTGAAATTGACGCAGACTCTGATTTATGGTAAACGGCCCCCCGGCAATATGCCCGACGCATTCCGTATGGGTGCCGTTGCCGTGGGGGTTGATGCGAACGTTGAGGAAATTGACCGGTCCGCCGCGTTCGGTCGAGCCGATGAAGTCGCCGGCGACTACCGGCTCCGCTTCCATGGGCGGCGCGTAGAAACAGTTTACCGTCTCCAGTCCGGCCCGCAGGGGGATCGAAATATCCAGCGGCCGGCTCAGGTCGGCGAGATAAAAGCCGGCGCCGGCCGTCAATGCTATTTGCATGGTTGATATGATTTAATGAACCCATTACCGGTTCAGTGATTGCGCGTATCCACGCCCCACGCCAGCTTGTTGCGGATGGTCTCCATGAAGCCGACGTCGTGCAGCTGGACGAGCTTGATGGTAAAATCATTGCGGCGTACGGCCAGCTGGTGGGCGGAAGTGATCGATTCAAAACGCGAATCGAGCGTGCAGAGGAAGTTCTCGGCCCGCCCTTCGATTTCGAAGGTAATCACCGAATCGTCAGAGATCACTACGGGCCGGACGTTGAGGTTGTGCGGCGCGACCGGCGTGATGACGAAATTGCCGGAATTCGGAAAGATGATGGGTCCGCCGCAACTCAGAGAATAACCGGTAGAGCCGGTGGGCGTCGCCACGATAAGACCGTCGGCCCAGTAAGAGTTGAGGTAAGCGCCGTTGATAAAGGTGTGGATGGTGACCATCGAAGAGGTATCCCGCTTGAGGAGCGTGCAGTCGTTGAGGCCGAAGGGGATCTCTCCGAACAGCGGCAGGTTGGATTCCAGGTAGAGCAGGCTGCGCTCTTCGATCAGGTACATGCCGCGCTTGAGCAGGCTGACGGCTTCGCAAATCCTTACTTTTTCGATACTCGCCAGGAAGCCGAGCCGCCCCAGGTTGATCCCGACGATGGGCACTTCGCTGTCGCGCACATGGGTAAGCGCGGCCAGAATGGTGCCGTCGCCGCCCAGGGTGATAAAAAAATCGAGCTTTTTGACGCTCAGGTCGAGGTAGTCTTCGAAGATGCCGACGTCGCGGTGAAAATTGATTCTCTTGCGGATCTGATCGAGATAAGGACCGTAGACATAGGCGTTGATGCCTTCCTGGTGCAGGGCGTCGAAGAGGTTTTGAATGTGTGGAATGTCCTTTTCCTTGAGAAGCTTACTGAAAACAACGACTTGCATCAAATATTCATGTTGAGATGCAAAAATAAGCCATTTTCAAATAATTGATTGAAGCTGTATTCCACTTGAATGACCTTGTCGTAGTACAAAACGATATCCAGTCCGAAACCGCCCCCCCAGAGCAGCCGGTTGTTGAGGAAGTTGACCTCTTTGAGGAAGGGATCATTGGCGTAGCCGAAATCGTTGTTCACGGAGAAGTAGAGCTTCAGGGGCATGGTGCGAAAAGCCGGCAGCGGCATCAGCTTGCCGAAGTTGATCTGCCCGTTGAACAACTCCCAGCGGAGGTTACTCTTGAGGTATCCCATATCCAGGCCGTCGATGACGTAGTACTCATAGCCGTGCAGGTAGCTCGGTCCGAAACCGATGGCCCGGTTGTCGTTAAATGGTTGCTGGCGCCGGATCAGGGAGACCTTCATGCCGGTGTTCAACCCGACGCTGAAGCGGTCGGAGAGCGGAAAATAGTGATCGAACTGAGCCCGGAAGGTAAGGGCGTTGCGATCCGGAAAGAAGCCCAGGCCGTCTTTTTCCAGGATAAACCGCAGGTAGTTCCCGTTGATGGGGTAGGGTCGGATATCGCGCGAATCCAGCGTAAAAATGTAGATCATGGAGAAAAAGCGCTGCAACTCACGCCCGTCCAGGAAAAAGTCGGGATTGAAATCCTGCGCCACCTCTTCGCTGATCCGGTTTTGGTGGTAGCGAAAGATCAGGTTGTGAAAAACGCGCAGTCCCGGGCGGTAGGTAAGGGCCGTTTCGGCTTTGAAGCGCTCGTATTGGAAGCCGCTTTCATCCTGGAAAAACTCCTGGCGGTTGTCGACCGTCTTGTAGTTGATTTCCCGGTTGCGGGAGAAGGAAACGTTGGTGGAGATCCCCAGCGTGTTGCTTCGGTTGATATACGGTAAGCTGTAGCCGAAAGAATATTTTCGGGTATATCCGTACTGCGCCTCCAACTTCAAGCGATCCATACGCCCCGTGAAGTTGGTGTGGGAAAACTCCATTCCGAAGTTGACGCGATCGAGCGAGCGGTTCTGTTCTACCCACCAGACGTTGAAATTGCGATCGGCCAGCTCAAAGATAGGAACCGGGAAAATGTACCAGCCCTCCATTACTTCGATGTGCAGGTGCACCCGCCCGGTGGCCCCCTCCCAGTTCTTGAAGGTAATCGTGACCGAGGTAAACAGGCCGGTGTTCATCACCATGTATTCGCTCTGCTCCAGCACGTCGCTCAACTCCGCCACCGCCAGGGTGTCTCCCGGCCCGAAGGCCAGCTCCCGGAGGATGATCTTGTCTTTGGTCTTCTTATTGCCTGCAATCGATATTTTGTGGATGATGACGTGTTCCTCCTGCGCCTGCAGGCCGGTTGCCAGGCAGCAAAACAAAATAGCCGCCAGCAAGGCGCCGACGTCCCGATCGATTCTTCCAAAACCAAACAACACCCATACCCGTCTCATGCAGCAAATATTAAATGTACAAACGCGCCTCGAAATTTCTTCTCACCACTGCCGCACCCCTGTTATCCGCAGGAAAATTGACTATGCAGACTGATCTCAATTACTTGATACGGGACGGGACCCCCAGGGTTAGGTCATATTCGGAGAATAGTTCTCGAAGCCATACAATTTTAAGAAAAAAAAGGGAATGTTGCTGCAAAAAAGCGCCGCAAAGCAAGAAGCCGGCAAAAAGCTTCGGTAGGTAGGAAAGGTCAGACGTTGAGGTAGAACATGAACGAATCGTAGCGTTCCCGCAGGGTATCGAGGTAATCGCTCTCGCTGAAAGAAGCTTTGATCTGGTATTCGAATCGCTCGAAAGTGGCGACCACCGCCTGGATATTAAAGGTGTTGATCTTAATGGTGACTTCGATACGCGCCGACTCAGGCTGGGTGGTGACAAAAGAGCTGAGAATAGCGATATTTTCGGATTCTACGATGCGTGCGATCTCGGCAAGGGAATAATCACGACGGCTCATTTCCAACACCAGTATGCTGCCCGGCTCCGAAAAAGCCGTGGTTGTCGCGAAGTAGTTCAGTAGGTCTTCCATGGTGATCAGGCCGGCGTAATTATCCGCTTCGTCGACTACCGGAATGACCGTCAGGTGGTATTCGGCAAAAAGCCGCATCACTTCGTAAATGTGGTCCTGAGTACGTGCGAAAGGCCGGTGCAAGGACAGGCTGAAAGACCCTACCGGTTCGGCTGTGTCGAAGTTGAGAATATCGTCTTCGGAGATCAGCCCCAGCAATTGTTCGTTATTGACGATCGGCAGATGCCGGACGTAAAAGTCGTTCATCATCCCCAACGCTTCTTCCCCGGTATCGGAAGTGCGCAGGGGCAGTATCTCGTTTGAAATTAGCGTGTCTGCTATCATCACATGTCAGATTACTTAAAAAACGCAGCAAAGTAACCAAGTGTTGAAAAATTTACGGTAAAAACGTTTTCTTAACGTAAGGAAGAAAAAAACCCGTCAATCATTCTCTTCCAGCAACTTTTTTTTCTGGCTGACAAATTCTTCTTCCGTCAGCAGCCCTTTATCGCGGAGGTCGCCCAGCTTTTTGAGCTGCGCCAGCAGATCGTCGGATTGCCGGTTTTCCGCCGCCGTGCCGGCCTCGGTTTGCGATTCCGTATCCAACAGGTTCTCTTTCGGCGCCTCCAACTGAGGCCTCAGCCGGAAGCCATTCTCCTCGAACGACTCAAAAGTCGGCTGGATGCGCAGGTAAGCCAGCGCGTCGTGCTCGCGGATGCGCTGGAAATCATCAAACCCGAGTTCGACCGCCTTGTCGAGGTGATAAAAGGCCTTTTCGGTATTTTCATTCAGGGAATAGGCGCAGGCCAGGTTGAAATGGACGGCCACATCCTTGGGTTCAATCTCCAGGGCTTTTTGGAAATCGACGATGGCGCCGTCGTAGTCGTAGTCTTTGTATTTCCTGATGCCGCTGGATTTGTGAGGATTGGCGCGGGGCGGGGGAGGCGTGCGGCGGGCCGGCCTGGGTCGCGGCGCCGGTCGTTCGCGCCGGCGCATATCCCGGCGCTCCCGGCGGTATTCGTGCCGCCGTTCGCGATAGTCGCGCCGGCGTTCGTAGCGGCGGTCGGCTTCGTCCAGGTCGATGAACCGGCGGTTGTATTTGTAGTCGAAATCCTCTTTGGACATCGAAAGAAAGACGATCGCGTCAATGAGCCCGATGATCCACATGATGGGCGTCCAGAAAAAAATGAGATAAAGGATACCCAGTCCGGTTTGGTTGAGATAAAACCGGTGTACGCCAAATCCGCCTAAAAACAAAGCCAATATACCCGCGACGTTCTTTTCTTTCATTCTATGTTGCCAAACGTGTTATTAAATCGAGAAGGTGGAGGCGCGGAGCTTTCCGTTATCCACTATCCATTTGCAATATCCCCAATATTTCAGCAAAAGCAAACCCTGGCGCCATGCCAATCGACCAGGCCCGAAGGTTTTTCGATCGACTAATGTTTTTTCAGATTCCCGACGGTCCCTACTGCCGCGAATAGTCTTCCCGGGGCCAGATCTTACAGGTCAGCAGCGTGAAGTCGTCGGGGAAAACCTGATCTTGTCTGAACTTTTCAATGTCCTCCATCAGTAAACCGTTGAAGCGGTCGGCCGGCAGCCGGTAGTTGGCGGTGCTGAAGCGGTAAACCAGCTCCTCGTTCAGGTATTCTCCCGCACGGTTCTTCAGATCGGTCAAACCGTCGGTGAAAGAGACGATGACGGCCTCTCCTTTGATGGTTTGTTCGCCGATTTCCACTTCGGGTAGTTCCCGGAAAGAACCGAGAATGGTGCATCCTTTTTTGAGGAGAAAGAGATGACCGTTGTCGACCAGCACGGGCGGATTGTGGCCGGCGTTGACATAGCGCAGCTGCCGCGCGTTGATGTCGTATTCGGCAATGAAAAACGTAATGAAGCGCTCGCCTTCGGTGATGAGGTTAACCGATTGGTTGAGGTCGTGAATAAACTCGTCGAGATCGGTCCGCTTGTTGATCAGGGTGTGGAAATTGGCCTGGAAATTGGCCATCAGCAAAGCAGCGGCAACTCCTTTTCCGGAAATATCGCCGACGCAGAAGACGATCTTGCTGTCGTCAAATTCAATAAAGTCAAAATAGTCGCCCCCCACCCCCAGGTGAGGCTTGTAGATGCTGGCCAGCTCGTAGCTCGACTTGCGGGGCAGGGATTTGGGAATGAGCATGCGCTGCATCTCGCTGGCGAGCTCCATCTCCCGCTTGAGGCGCTCCTGCTCCAGCTGCCGCCTGAAAAGCCGCTTGTTCTCGATGGCCACGGCGATCACGTTGGTGATCGTCGTAATGAACTGCACTTTGCTGTACATGTCTTCATCTTCCCCGAACCCGCCGATGAAAACATAAGCGATCGACTGCTCTTTGTGCCGAACGGGAATGACGACGTCAAATTCGCGAATCAACGGATGATCGGGCTCTTCAACATTGTTGAGGCGCGTATAGCGAGGCAACTGCCCGGAAATATCGACGGCGAGCTGTTCTTCCGTCAGGCCGATCGAGCTGGCGCAGTGCCATTCGCCTTCTTCACGTACGTACAGGGCCATCTTTTTCACGCCGATCTCCCAGCTCAGAAAAGAGCGGTACATCTCGTAGAGCCCCTCCGCCGAGACGTTATTGTTGATGGCCTGAGTGATGTTTAACAGGCGGTTGATCTGGAGCTGCTTCAGGTTCAGGTCGCGCTCCAGGGCCGCTATAGTTGACAATCCTTTTTTTATGTCAGAGAAACCGGACATATTGTAAGATAAGTGTGCCTTCTAATGACTCCGTTGCGGGTTGGGTCTTTGAGCCGAGAACCAGCATTTTTTTGATTAGACGAGAAGCGAAAATCCGATTGAGCTAAATGAGGGTTTTCGCGACGAAATACAATCAAAAAAGTGCAGTTCGCAGGCCAGTTACCAAACCCGCATTGGGTTCAATTATACCGAACGATAAAGATAGGTCACCTGAAAATGTGTTTACAAAAAAATAAGTACTTTTCTAAAAAGAATAACCCGGGCCCCTAAAATCGCAAAACCACGGCAGGATACCCGAATACTGCCTGATCGTTCTCCCGATTATGAAAAAAATGCTGCTCATCGAGCCGTTCTTCGCCGGCAGCCATCGCCAGTGGGCGGAGCAATACCGGCGTTATTCCCGGCATCAGCTCACCCTGCTCACCCTGCCCGGCCGCCACTGGAAATGGCGCATGTTCGGCGGCGCGGTTCACCTGGCGCGCGAAGCGGAATCTCTTGCTTTGCGACCGGACTTGTTGCTGGCAACCGACATGCTCGACCTCACTGCTTTTCTGGCGCTCACCCGCCGCCGCTTCGGCGACTGCCCCGCCGCCCTGTATTTTCACGAAAATCAGATCACCTACCCCTGGTCGCCCAACGACGCCGACCCGGAGCTCGGACGCAATCACCAGTACGGTTTTCTGAATTACACCAGCGCGCTGGCCGCCGATCACGTGCTCTTCAATTCCGGCTTTCACCGCCGGGTCTTCCTGGAACAACTCGCCCCCTTCCTGAAACGCTTTCCCGACCGGCGCGACCTGGACAACATCGACCGGATCGAAGCCAAAAGCGACGTACTGCCGCTGGGACTCGAATTGAAAGCCATCGAAGCAGCCCGGCCTTTTCCGAAACCGCCGGAAGCGGTCATTTTGTGGAATCACCGCTGGGAATACGACAAGGATCCCGATACCTTTTTTCAACTCCTCTTTCGCCTCAAAGCAGAAGGGCTGCCGTTCCGCTTGGTGGTTTTGGGCGAAAAATACCTGACGGCGCCCCCCGTATTCGAAGCGGCCCGCGAGCAACTGCAAGAGGAGATCATTCATTGGGGATATGCCGAAAACCAAGAAACGTACCGGCGCTGGCTACGTACCGCCGACCTGTTGCCGGTAACGAGCCGACAGGAATTTTTCGGGGCCGGGGTAGTGGAGGCCATCGCCGCCGATTGCTATCCCCTGCTCCCGGACCGCCTCAGCTATCCCGAGCACCTGCCCGCCGCGAGCCGGGCAGAACACCTTTATGCCGACGAAGCAACCCTCTACCGGCGCCTCCGCCACCTGGTCACCAATATCGTATCGGTGCGTCAGCGCACCTACCGGCATTTTGTAGCTAAGTACGATTGGAGTATTTTAGCTAAGCAATATGACGATCACTTTGAAAAATTCGCTACATGAAATCCGCTAATTACGAAGGCAAAACCATTGCTTACGACGCCAATGGAAAGGGGCCGGCCATCGTGCTGCTGCACGGGTTCGGAGAAGACCGCACCGTTTGGGAAGAATTTCAAACCGATTTGCTGGAAGAAAACCTGCGGGTCGTTCGCATCGACCTGCCCGGTTTCGGCCAATCGGAAGTACTCCCGGAAGTAAGCATCGAAACGATGGCCGAAGCAGTGAACGCCGTGGTCGACCAATTACAACTGGACCGCTTCATCCTCATCGGCCACTCCATGGGCGGATACGTCGCCCTGGCTTATGGTGAAAAATACGGCGAGAAACTCGCCGGCCTCGGTTTGTTTCACTCCCATCCCTATGCGGACAGCGACAAGAAAAAGCAGGATCGCCGGCGCTCCGTCAATTTCATCAACCGGCAGGGGCACGTCATTTACCTCAAGCAACTTTTCCCCAACCTGTTTGCCGACCACTTCGCCCGCAGCAATGCGTTCCTGGTCGATAAACTCATTTACCGGGCTGCGCACTTCCCCAGCGAAGGCATCACCGGCGCGCTGAACGCCATGATGAACCGGCCCGACCGCTCGGAAGTCCTTTCGGCCATCGCCTGCCCGGTATTGTTTATCATCGGCAAGGAGGATAGCGTCATCGCGCCGGAAAAAAGCATCGAGCCGACTCACCTCCCCGCACAAGCGTCAATCCACATCCTGGAAAAGGTGGGACATATGGGCATGTTCGAGGCGCCTAAAAAGACGCAGCGCATCGTCCGGCAATTTGCCTATTTCTGCTTCCGCGTCCAAAACAACACCTAAAGCAGCCCGGAATGACTCCCTTTCTGATCGTGCTGGCTATTCTTCCGGGCATCGCTATTTGTGTGTATATCTACTACCTCGACAAATACGAAAGGGAAGAGAAACTGCCGCTCGGGCTGAGTTTCCTGTTGGGCGTCCTGATCACCTACCCGGTAATGAAACTGCAACAATGGCTGCTGCATTTCCATATCGAAGATCCTTACAATTTACTGCTCACCCTTTTTTCGTCCATCTTCATCGTAGCCTTGAGCGAAGAGCTCATCAAGCTGCTCGCTGTACTGGCCTTTCCTTTCGGCTATCGTTTTTTCAATGAACCGATGGACGGCATCATCTACACCGTGATGACCGCTATGGGGTTCGCCACTTTGGAGAACCTCGTCTACGCGGATCAGTTTGGGCTGGAGACTACGCTGCTCCGCGCCTTTACCGCCGTTCCCGCCCACGCGATATTTGCCGTAGTCCTCGGTTATTACATCGGGCTGGCCAAGTTTTCGAAAGGCCGGAAAGCGAAGTTGCTGATCGTCGGACTGGCGCAGGCGGTAGCCTTTCACGGCATCTATGACTTTTTCATCCTGCAGGAGGTCTACGACGGCTTCTCCTCCCTGGCGGTGGTCAGCCTGGTAGTAGGCGTTTTTTACGGAAGAAACCTGATCCGGAAACACCAGGAAAATTCTCCTTTCAAATAAAGCTGGTCAGCGCAGTTTTTCATTGGAAGCATGCCGGTCGGCGTCGCGCTGCGTTTTCTTGGCGAGGTTTTTTTCCAGGGCCGCCGTCAGGTCTACTCCGGTCTGATTGGCCAGGCAGATCAGAACGAACAGCACATCGGCCATTTCGTCGGCAAGGTCCTCGGCCGCCGTGGCTTCCTGTTCTTTGTTTTTGAAGGATTGTTCGCCGTACAGGCGCGCCATCAGCCGGGCCATTTCGCCGACTTCCTCCATCAGTACGGCGGTATTGGTGAGCTCGCTATAGTAGCGCACACCGATGGTCTTGATCCAGTGATCGACCGTTTGTTGGGCTTCTTGCAGGGTCATGTGGTGTTATTCTCTGTTTTTCGAATCCATGATGATGGTGACGGGACCGTCGTTGATCAGCGCAACTTGCATCATCGCGCCGAAAGTACCGGTTTGAACGGGCAGATCGGATACGGCCGCCAGCCGTTGCACAAATTTTTCGTACATGGGCACGGCGAACTCAGGCTTGGAAGCCCGGATGTAAGAAGGGCGATTGCCTTTTTTGGTGCTGGCGTGCAGGGTAAACTGACTGACCACCAGGAGCTCGCCGCGCACATCCTGTACCGATTGGTTCATTATGCCGGCGGCGTCGTTGAAGATGCGCAGTTTGGCGACCTTGTTGCAGAGCCATTCGATATCCTCTTCGTTGTCTTCGTCTTCGATACCCAGTAAGAGGAGCAATCCCTGATCGATGCTCGACTTAACCCGGCCGTCGATGGTCACGGAAGCCTGACTTACGCGCTGGATGACAATCCTCATAATTTAGTGTTGCTTTATCCGTTGGCTCATGTTTCAACCCATCTGTTTGGCAAAACCCCGGTAACAAGACCTTTGCTTTTTTTTACCGATTAATCACAACAAAACGGTCAAACAAATGTTTATTTCTGCTTTTCAACATCTGAAATTTGCTCCTTTGACAAACGCCTGTAAACCAAAGATTAATCCTCTCCGCTTTTCCACAGCCCGGTATGGGATAACCCGTTAAAAACCTGCGAGGTTGTGCACAGTCTTAAAGAATCAAGTTTTATGTAATATGAAAAAACATTAATACCGCAAGATTTCCGTGGAAATCCCCGGGCGTAACTGACAGGGTTAAGTCATATTTCCGCTGCCGGGTTTAAAAAAGTTTTACTCTGCAAAACTTTTCCCCCCTCTGTGCATAATTTATATAAGCAATTGAGAACGAATTAAAGGGGCGGTGGAAGGATTGTGGATTAACTCAGTGTTAAGTAGAACAACTCTCGATGCAAACTTTTCGGTCTAATGTTATCTACATATTAACACCCCTAATGATGAGGGGCTTTGGAAAATTTTTTTTTAAATAATCATTAATACACCAACGGCTTTTGTTAAGCCAGTGTTATCCGGAAGTAAACAGAACGTTTTGGTTGCGATCCGGAGAAACAACATCATATTGGTTGGGCAAAAAATATCCGCAGAGCAATGGAATCAACTTTGGTGGTACAGACGCAAGACAAGCAGCCGGCGACGAAGACTTATCCCTTTGCCGTCAAGGCCTGGTTGATCGCCGGGCTGGTCATGATTTTCGTGCAGGTAGTCGTCGGCGGTATTACCCGCCTCACCGGATCGGGCCTGTCGATTACGCGCTGGGAAATCGTTACCGGAACGCTTCCGCCGCTCAACGGTCAGCAATGGGAGGAAGCGTTTGATCTCTACAAAGCGACCCCCCAGTACCAGAAGATCAACCAGGGGATGAGCATGGGGGCGTTCAAATTTATCTATTTCTGGGAATACATTCACCGGGTCTGGGCGCGGCTGATGGGTTTCGTGTTCATCGTGCCGTTCGCGGTTTTCTGGGCTAAAGGCTGGTTTGACCGCTACTTGTTCCGCCGGCTGGTAGTCGTTTTTCTGCTGGCGGCGTTGGTGGCTTCCTTCGGCTGGATCATGGTGGCGAGCGGCCTGATCGAGCGGCCTTGGGTAAACGCTTACAAACTGACGATGCACCTGTCGCTGGCCCTCCTGCTGTTCGCTTATCTGTTTTGGACAACCATGCGGGTCGTTCAGCCCGGCGGGGGCGTTATCCACAGTGTTTCGTTAAAAAAGTGGATAATGGCGATCACCGCGGTTTTAACCCTGCAACTGCTGCTCGGCGGCACCATGTCGGGTATGAAAGCAGCCTTATTTTATCCCACTTGGCCCGATATGAACGGCGAGGGAGTGCCGGCCGTTTTGCTGGATGCATCCGCCTGGAATGTGAAAAACTTTGTGGATTACGACGCGAGCGCCTTCATGCCGGCGCTGATTCAGCTGTTGCACCGAACGACTGCTTATATATTGACTGTCATGATTTTGTGGTTTTCTTGGCGCGCGCGCCAGGCGAGCAACAACCCGCGGTTCCGCACCGGGCTGACCCTGTTGGTAACCTTGTTGATAACTCAGGTGATTTTAGGGATCATCACGGTGATCAATAGCGTGGGCGTGATTCCGGTCGACTGGGGAGTCTTACATCAGGCCTTTGCTTTATTGTTGCTTACCAGCGTACTTTTCGTGTATTATCAGCTGTCGAAAGGTCGAATCACGGCTTGATGTGGAAAACCATGTGGAAAAACGAAAATTTTATCGTTTTTTTGCGGAGCCGCAAGATGCAGGCGAAACAATATTGGCTGATTGTATTGTTTTGGATAATAAGTTGTAAATGTTTAATTATTCCTAACTTATAAATTGGATTCTCCGTATTTTTGCGCCAAATTTTTATGGATTCCGCAATCGCGAATGCTCCAAAACCTTTAAACTATGAATCTTAGCGCTAACAAAAGCCGGTATAGCGACGAAGAGTTGAACGAATTCAAGGAACTGATCGAAGCGAAACTGGACAGAGCCAGAGAACAACTGGATTTTTACCTGCACCAACTTTCCGAGATCGCCGATAACGGCGATTCGAAAGTGAAGGGCCTGGACGATGGGATCGGAACGGCGGAGAACGAGCGGATCACGACGATGGCCGCCCGCCAGAAGAAGCTCATTCAGCACCTGGAAAATGCGCTGATCCGGATCGAGAACAAAGCTTACGGGATCTGCCGCATCACCGGCAAATTGATCGCCAAAGAGCGACTTCGCGCCGTGCCCCACGCCACCCTGAGTATCGAAGCCAAACAAGGCCGCAAGCGCGTATGACGCACGGATTACCGAAAACGAGTGTATCCGGGACCGGCCGGGCGTAGGTTCGGCGCTTTGCTCAACCTGCGCCCGCCCCTTCCGGCCGACGCCCCGCCTTCCTTATCTACCGGACTTTCGTCGATTTTTTTGGCAGAAGTTGTTGGCAAGCCGCTTTTTTTGACCCTAAATTGCACTCCCTTTTACTCACCGAAAATCATTGGACGCTTTGAAAAAGACAGGAAAGGTGCTTTTGCTTGTTTTTTTGGTGCTTTTTATTGACCAGGCCGTCAAGATCTGGGTAAAAACGCACCTGCAGTACGGGGAGGAAATACAGATTTTTGGTTTGGACTGGGCGCTGATCCACTTCGTCGAAAATAACGGCATGGCCTTCGGCATCACTCTGGGCGGCGAATACGGAAAGCTGGCCCTCAGCCTTTTCCGGATACTGGCCGTCGTGTTTCTCATCTATTATATTCGGGAACTGATCAAATCAGAGGTTTCTTTCGGGTTGCTGGCCAGCTTTGCCCTCATCCTGGCCGGCGCCGTCGGGAACATCATCGACAGCGCTTTCTACGGCCTTATCTTTTCCGAATCGCCCTACCACGGCGGCCTCGCACAGCTGTTTCCGCCCGGAGGCGGCTACGCCGGTTTTTTACACGGGAAGGTGGTGGATATGCTGTATTTCCCCATCATCCGCGGCACCATGCCGGATTGGGTGCCCATCTGGGGAGGCGAGTATTTCCTGTTCTTCAAGCCGGTTTTCAACGTAGCCGACATGTCGATTACCATCGGGGTGATCAACATTCTGCTTTTTCAGCGCAGCTTTTTCAGTAATCAGAGTAAAAGCGAGGACGAGGAAGAGGAAGACCGGCAACCGGAAGAAACGCCGGCGGAAGAGGCTCCAAAAGAAGAGGAAGGGGAAGAAAAGTGAATTTCTTCCCTTTCAAAGGTTGGCGTGCGTCAGTCCAGATCGTCGTGTTCGTTATAATCCGCTTCTTCCAGAAACCCTTTGATCGCCTCCACGGCATTTCCCACCTTATCGTAGTTGATGCTGTAGTGGATGAATTTGCCGTTGCGCTCGGTTTCCACCAGGCCCGCCAGGCGCAGGATGCGCAGATGCTGGGACGTGATCGACTGTTCGAGCTTCAACGTATTGTAGATCTTGTTCACATTGATCATCTCGTTCTGATCGATAAACTCCAGGATCTGCATGCGGAGGGGATGGGCTAGTGCGCGGAGTACTTCTGAGGATACAAGGAGCTTCTCCTTGTTGATGTTTACTTTAGCTTTTCTCATAGACGTTTGTGTTTAGTTTTCCCGTATTATCCTAGCAAATATGCATTTTTTGGTGATTTTTTCAAAGGGCATAAAAAAAATGCTGTTAATCTAATTGATTCACAGCATTTTAAGAGAAAATGCAACTATGGAGAATGCAAAATCAGGCAGCCAGTTCTTCCACCAGACGGGAAATTTGGGACAACCGATCGCGGTTGAGCGAATAATTGATGAATTTGCCTTCGCGCTCGGTTTCCACAATACCGGCCCGGCGCAGGATCGCCAGGTGCTGTGAGGCTACCGACTGTTCGAGCCGCAACTTGATGTAAATATCGGTAACGTTCATGCTGTCGTTCTCTTCCAGCAGGTCAATGATGCGCTGACGGAGCTTATGATTTACAGCACGCAATACCAAAACGGCTTTGCGGAGCTCCGCATAGTCCAACTGGATGTTGTTTTTTCCCTTCTTTAGCATTACGGTTTCATTTTTTTGCTTTCTCATAATGATGTTTTTACGATGGATAAACGTCTACTGTCTAGTATGTTTCAAAGATCGTACCAAAGTGATGGGTTACTTAAACCGGCAGTGGTACTTTTTTCCTTACAAAGCTAATAAAATATTGACAGAATTAAAATATATCGGAAAATATCATTTTTGATATTTTGGCTTAGTGTCTGATATTCAGGTGATTATTAATTGTGAATTACAGCGTTTTCACAATTTTTTTTTGGGGCGCGTAATGTTTGGAGGCTTTAAATAAAAGGGAGCATAGTAAGCAAGGTCCGCAAATGCCTGCTCCGAATAGTGCTTCGCTGCCCAATAAATGAGGTGGCGGGCCGAACACCGCACCTCGCTGAAGTGGATGCCGGGCGCTCCCAGCACCTCGCGGCATTTTTCGGCCCCGTTGCCGCAAAGCACCAGCTCGCGCCCCTCCTGCCGGTAGGCCGAAAAGCTGTTCGCTTCAATCACCAACGCCTGGGCCTCTGTAAGCGGGCGCTGCTCCTCGTCAAAAACGGCCGTGTACACCTCCATCCGGCGGGCGTCGATCATCGGTATGTACAGAGCAGGCCGGCCCTCCCGTTCAAAGGCGGCCCGGGCCAATGCCCGCAGGGTGTCGACGGCGATCAGGGGCGCCTGCAGGCCATAGCAGATCCCCTTGGCGGTGGCCGTACCGATGCGCAGCGCCGTATAAGAACCGGGGCCGCTGCTCACCGCTACGGCATCGAGCTCGGCCATCCGCCGGCCGGCTTCAGTGAGGCAGCGCCGAATCAATAGGTTGATCTTCTCGCCGTGGGTGTAAGGGGCGTCTGCTTCGGAGATACTCAGAAGCCGGTCGCCTTCGCTGAGCGCTACCGAGCAGATTTCCGTCGCCGTTTCGATATGTAGCAATAACGCCATAAAAGGTAAAGATAGATGGTTTGGAAGATTTATCCTATGCTCTCGCTTCGGGACTCCTCGGGCCGGAAAAGAAATCCTATTTTTGAAGTTCAGTTAAATTGCTACGCATTATGATCGACAAACTCGAGGCAATCAAAGAACGCTATATTTATCTCGAAGAGCAAATGGCCGACCCGGAGATCATTTCCGATATGAATCGCTACAAAAAGGTGAGCAAAGAATATAAGGATCTCAAGCCGATCGTCAAGGCCTATGAGGAATATGAAGAATTGCTCGGAAATATCGAAACGGCGAAAGAAATGCTCGCCGACCCCGAAATGAAGGAAATGGCGAAAGCCGAAATGGAGGAGCTGGAGCCCCGGCAGGAAGCCCTCGAAGAACGCATCAAAGTATTGCTCATCCCCAAAGACCCGGAAGACAGCAAAGACGTTATTTTCGAGATACGCGCCGGTACGGGCGGCGACGAAGCCAGTATCTTCGCCGGCGACCTCTACCGGATGTATTCGCGCTACTTCGAGAACAACGGGCTGAAAGCTGAGGTCATCTCCGTCAACGAAGGCACCGTCGGCGGGTACAACAAGCTCGTACTCGAAGTTAGCGGAGAGGACGTCTACGGCAAGCTGAAATTTGAATCGGGCGCCCACCGCGTACAGCGCGTCCCCAAAACGGAATCCCAGGGCCGCGTGCATACCTCCGCCGCTACCGTCGCCGTCATCCCCAAGCTCGAACCGGAAGATGTGGATATCAACAAAGCCGACCTCAAGATCGATACCTTCCGCGCCAGCGGCGCCGGCGGGCAGCACGTCAACAAGACGGAATCGGCAGTGCGCATCACCCACCTGCCCACCGGCGTGGTCTCCGAAAGCCAGGACGGGCGCTCCCAAATCAAAAACCGGGAGATCGCCATGCAGCGCCTGTCGGCCAAAATCCTGGAAATGCAACGGGAGCAGCACCAAAGCGAAATGGCCCAGAAGCGAAAGTCTCTGGTCGGCACCGGCGACCGCTCCGGTAAGATCCGCACCTACAATTATCCACAAAACCGGGTAACCGATCACCGCATCAACCTCACGCTCTACAATCTGGACAGCATCATGGAGGGAAGCATCGAAGAGATCATCGAAGCGCTCCAGGTCGCCGAAAACGCCGAAAAATTAAAAGAAGGCGAACTGGCCTAACCCACACCCACACCCACACCCACACTCAAACTCACACCCCTAAAAATCCATCCCCAGAGAGATGTACAGCAATGGATCCTGCACCTGCCGCGTTTCGATACCCCAGGCGTAATCCAGGCGTACGAAGTAACCGAAGAGCATCGTCCGGATGCCGGCGCCGTAGCCGGCGACGATGGGATCGCGGAAGTAGTTGACTTTTACTTCTACGAAGGGGCCGTTTTGAATAAAAGTCGTGTTCAGCGGGTTCTCATCGCTGTAGGGCGTGGGGCCGGTCCAGGCAGTGCCGACGTCGAAAAAGCCGATTACCTGGAAGTTGCGCAGGAAGCTCGACCGTATCCGGTTGGAGAGCATGCGGAAGACCGGCAGGCGCAGTTCCGAATTGACCAGCGCGTAGGAGTTGCCGTTGCGAATGTTGATGCGGAAACCCCGCATGTTGGTGGCTAGCGTCTGGAATGCGAAGTCGTTGACGTTGGTCGGGATGGGAATATCGTTGTTCTGGCTGGAGAAAAGCCAGTTGTCGACCCCGCCGAGGTAATACAACATGCGTTCGGAGCCGAAGGAGGTGGCCGCCGCCAGGCGAACCGCGAAGATCGGATACTTGCCCAAACGCTGATAGTGCCGGGCGTCGACGCCCAGGATGGTCATAAAGCCTTCGTCAAACCGCAGGCTGAACTCGTCGAAGATGGAAAGGTCGAAGCTCTTGACGAACTCGGCGAAAACTTTGTACCGGGAGCCGTTCTTGATATTGAGGGCCACGTCGAGCGTATTGTCGAATACGTATTCCAGTTTCAGGCCGGCGCGTTGTTCGGTGAGGGTAGGCTGATCGAAGGTAACGCGCTCGGTGGCCAGGAGCGTGCTGCGGTCGCGGCGCAGCGTCGCCGTAGCGCGCAGGCTGCGAAAGATATCGAAAGGATAGCTGACGCCGAACTGGCCGAGGACGATATCCACTTCCCGCCGGCTGGGGACGGTCACGAAATTTTCGTTATCGGCCGAAAGGCGCAGCGTGCGGCGATAAACGGCGTAGCGCTTATCGAGCCGCTTTTTTTTGTCTTCAAAAGTCAGAAAGTACTCCGCCCCGTTGAAGGTGGTCGGCACCCGGATGCCGCCTTCGAATTCGTAATCTTCGAAGAGGTCCTTGAAATTGGCTTTCAGCAGGATGCCGGGGGGCGGGTAGTTGAAGCCGTCGGGATTGGCGGCAAAGTTGTCGAGCCCTTCGAACAACAGGCTATTGTCGAGCTGCGTCGTCACGAAGTCGGTGCGGAACTGCAGCCGGTACGGAACGATGCGCGCCTGCCGAAATTCGTAAACTTCTTTTTGCTTGACCGCCGGCGCCGGCTCGGGGTCGGTAGGCAAGCCCGGAGGAATAAACGTAAAAGATTCTTTTTCCGCCTCCTCTTCTGCGGCCTCGGGCTTGGGCAACACCGTCGGCGGCACCTCTTCATCGTCAAATTCACTCTGGAAAAGGTAATTGTCGATGTCGATCTTACCGGTGTCCAGCTTCTCGACGGGGAGATCTTCTTCTTCGACAGCAGGTTCCTCGACTTCCTGCAGCAGGGTATTCTGCGGCAGTTCGGGCACGGTTTTCGTCCGGTTGAACCCTACGCGCCGGCTCTGGAAGCGAGTCATTTCCGCCGGATTGACCGGATCGACCTCCAGGTTGCGGACGAAGATCTGGTCGGTGTTGTCCCGGAAAATGAGCTCCGCGACTTTGCCCATGCGCGGCGCCGTATGCTGCTCGACGATATTGCGGTCGTAATTGCTGAGGTTGAAAGTGATGGCTCGCTTTTTGATCACCGGCCGGATGATGATGGTGTCGATGGCGGTGCTGTCGAGGCTGGCCAGTGACGAATCGGCGTGCATGACGATTTCCGAGCCGTCGTTCAGCCGGATTTCCTGTTCGTAGTGGTGGATATACGCTTCCAGGTATCCGCCTTCGCGATTGTAAATGCCGCTGCGGTCGGTGAGGTAGAGAAAATGAGTCGTATCCACGCCGGCGGGTTGGCGCTCGTTGGCCAGCGGCGTATCGGTAACGCGAACCAGTTCTTTTTCGTCGGCGTCGAGATCGTAGTAGAATAAGTCAAAAGTGTTGATGGGCAGGATGGTGTCCAGCTTCAGATTCTCGAGTAGAGTATCCGGGCGATTGGAAGCGAAGAGTATCCCTTTGCGGTTGTCGACGGTGACGAAGGCGGCGTCCAGGTCGTCGTAGAAGTCGTTGGTGATGCGTTGCGTTTGCCGGGTATTGGTATAGTACAGGAAGATATCCGACTGTCCTCGTACGGCGCCGGAGAGCACCATGGTGATCGGATTGATGTAATCCATGCTGTACAGTCGCTGATACTGAGGCGCCATTTCTTCTTCTTCCGACTTTCCGGTCGTGATGTCATAGCGCATCAGCTTGATCACGTCGCGTTCTTCGTACATGATGGCCACCTCTACGTTATTGGGGTTCCAGGCCAGCAGTGGGTAGTTGTAATCGGTGGCCTGGAAAGCGTTGCGGAAGCCGTTTTTGAGGATCACCTCCCGCTCGCCGGTCTGCACGTCCTGCAGATAGACCTTGGAGCGGCCGATCTCGTTGAGTACATAAACGACCTTGCGTCCGTCGGGGCTGATCTTGAGCTGGCTGGCCGGCAGGTTGCGTTTGTTTTTGAACTCGGCCCGGTCAGGCGGCGGCGCCTGGCGGACGGTCGTCTCCGACTGGTAGCGGCGTTTGAAGAAGATGGACCAGCTGCTGGTGATCGTCTCGTAGGAGCTGCCCAGTACGTAGAGGAACCCGCTTTCCACGCTGCGGTTGATGCGGGTGAGATAAAGCAGGTTGGAAACGGTAGAAAAGCCGTAATTTTCGCCGATAAAATACCAGAGGGATTGCCCGGCGAGCTCGGGGTCTTGCTCCGCCAGCCAGTCGAAACCTTCGAATTCTTCGCTGAGGATGGCGTCGCGCAGGCGGTTGTCCAGGTCGGTGTTCCAGCGTTTTCCGACGTAAGCCACCAGCCCGTCCTTAAACCAGTCGGGCAGGTTCATCATCACAGCGTTCTGTACGATCTCCTGCAGGTTGGAGCCGAAGAGCATGGCGTTGAGATAAACCGAAGCAATGCCCTCGCGGATCTGGCGGCGCAGGTGGTTGTGGTCGCCGTTGAAATAAACGAAAACTTTGTTGCCGACGATCTTGGTTTGGCCGCCGGTATTGGTAAAAGCTTCCTCGCTGCCGATGTTGCTTTGTTTGAGGTCGGTGATGTCGGTGTAAACGATGATGCGGATCTTTTCGTTGATCCGGTGTTCGAGGATGTTCTGGATTTCGGCGAAGTCGTATTCGGCCAGCTGGACCACCGACTGTCCGATGAGCCTGGCTTCCCCGTACCAGTAGGTGATGAAGTTGTCGCTTTCGTATTGCATCCACTCGTCGAAGTCACGATGGTACTGTACCCGGTTCTTGCCGAAGGTCGTTTGGGTGCCCTGAGCCGTCAGCCCCAGGCTGAAGAGCAGGAAAGAGATCAGTAAAATAGCTTTCTGCATGTCTATTTTTTTCGCGAAAACAGCCGGAATGGCTACGATAACCATTCAACAGATTGACTTAAAGCATAGTTTTGGAAACTGTTCGGTTTGCGCGGCCGCCGTACAAAACGAGAACATTGGTTCGTAGCATCGTTCTAAATTAAACGATTATACCAAGAAACACCAGACAAAAAGAAAAAAAGCATGGCTAGTGTAGTCGGTTTAACATTCAATCCTTTTCAGGAAAATACCTTTCTCGTCTACGATGAGACGGGCGAGTGCATCATTTTTGACCCGGGCTGCTACGACCGCGACGAGCAGCGCGAGCTGGAGCGACAAGTGGAATCGTTGCAGCTGCGGCCCGTACGCCTGATCAACACCCATTGCCACATAGATCACGTTTTCGGCAACCGCTTTGTCGCCGAGCGCTATGGTCTTCCCCTGGAGATTCACCGCGGCGAATTGCCCGTACTCGAGTCTTTGCCGCAGGCGGCGATGATGTTCGGCATTCCCGTACCGGAAGCTTCTCCCGCCCCGGGGCGTTTTATCGAAGCGGACGAAGTGATTCAATTCGGACAGACGCGCCTCGAAGTGCTCTTCACGCCGGGACATTCGCCGGCCAGCCTTTCCTTCTTTTGCCGGGAAGACCGGTTTTTAATCGCCGGCGACGTTCTCTTTTACGGCAGCATCGGGCGCACCGATCTGCCGGGGGGCGATTTCAATACCCTGATTGCCAGCATCAAGGAAAAGCTGTTTCCGCTGGGCGACGACGTGCGGGTTTATCCGGGCCACGGCCCTGCGACCAATATCGGCTTCGAGCGTCAGAACAATCCGTTTCTGTAAAACCCGCAATGGGTTCATAATTTAAAGGAACGCCGGTGCTCGGGCGTAGGGCCGAAAGCACGAATGGCCCGGCGGTGAGCCGCAGTAGGATAACCCTTATTTTTCTCCCAGCCGTACTGGGGGTATTGTGTTGCGATCTGCATCATATAATCGTCGCGGTGGGTCTTGGCGAGAATAGAAGCCGCCGCGATAGACAGCATTTTGCTGTCTCCCTTGACTATGCAATGGTGCGGGATGTTGCGATATGGCAGAAAGCGGTTGCCGTCGATCAACAGGCATTCCGGTACGACCGCCAGCCGTTCGACGGCCCGGTGCATCGCCGTAAAAGAAGCTTTGAGTATGTTGATCCGGTCGATCTCCCCCGGAGAAACACTCGCTACCGCCCAGGCCAGCGCCGATGATTCCACGACAGCCCGGGCCCGGTCGCGCTGCTTTGCGGAAAGCTTCTTGGAGTCGCGCAGCAGTTCGTTTCGAAAGTCGGGCGGCATGATGACCGCCGCCGCAAAAACCGGCCCCGCCAGACACCCGCGGCCGGCTTCGTCACAGCCCGCTTCGATAATACCCCGGTGTAAAAAAGGTGTTAACATGATGGGGAACCTTTTATTCCTGCTCGAAAATGTATAGATTGTTCATGAACCCGGTGCGGGTTGGTGATCGGCCTGCAAACTGCCTTTTTTTGATTACACTTTGTTGTAAAAACCCGCATTTAGCTCAGGCTAAAATCCGGTTTTCGCGCCCGTCTTATCAAAAAAGGAATGTTTTTCGGCTCAAAGACCAAAACCGCAATGGGCTCTATCTCAAAAGTAGGGGAAAAGCATTGATTTTTTCCTTCGAACAGACAAGACGAAACACCTCCTTGCTATAAACCGTTAAACAGCAAACTATTTTTCCAAGAGAGCGGGCCGGCCCCGAACGTGCATTCTCAGAAATACTAGTCACCATTATGTACCGTTATTTTCTGGTACTGTTTTGTCTATTGCCCATCGCCTTACAAGCACAAGTCCGGATCATCAGCGGACGGGCTATCGACGCGGATACGGAAGAAGGCCTCGCTTTCGCCAATATCTTTTGCCCCGGCGCCCAGCAAGGCGTTTCCACCGATGTCGACGGCTACTACGAGCTCGTGCTGCGGGGAGCCGCCGACAGCCTCACCGCTTCGGCCATCGGTTACCGGAGCGTCACCAAAACGCTTGGGCCCGATTCGGTACAAACCATAAATTTCTACCTCTCCTCTTCAGAACTGACCCTCTCCGAAGTGGTCGTCATCGCCGGCGAAAACCCGGCCAACGCCATCGTGCGGGGTATCATCGAACACAAAGCCGAAAACCGTATCGAAGGGTTCAACTCCTTCCAATATGAAAGTTACGCCAAAGTAGAACTCGACCTGGAGAACATACCGGAGCGGCTGCGCAACAGCAAGCTCATGAAGCCGTTCGCTTTTATCTTCGACAATATCGACAGCACTTCCGATGAGCGTCCTTTCCTGCCGGTTTACCTCAACGAAACCGTTTCCGACGTCTTCTACGTCAAAAGTGAAGGAAAACCGAAGCAGGTGCCCCGCGCCCAGCGAACCTCGGGCATCGACAACCAGACGGTCATCGATTTCATCCAACGCATCCACGAGGATTTCAGCATCTACGACGACTGGATCTACGTGCTCGAAAAGCCGTTCGTGAGCCCGTTCTCCAATTCCGGCCTCGGTTATTACGAATACTACATCATCGACAGCACCTTCATCGACGGCGTGTGGAGCCGCAAGCTGAAGTTCAAACCCAAACGCCGGGCGGACAATACCTTCTACGGCGAATTCTGGGTGGCCGATTCCACCTTCGCCGTTCAGCGCCTCAGCATGCGGATGAGCCCCAACGTCAATATCAACCTGGTCAGCCGCATCATCATCTACCAGGAGCTGAGCCGGCGGGGCGAACACTGGCTGCCCGCTAAGCAAAAGATGGTGGTCGATTTCCGGCCGGCGGAAGAAGCCCCCGGCATGATCGGCCGGCGTACCGAAACGTTCCGCCATTTTCGCATCGAACAGGAAGAGATCAACAACCGCTACGAGCAAAGCGATACTTACTATTTCGACGACGAACTGGAACGCGACGACAGCTACTGGGAACAGGCCCGGCACGAACCGCTTACCGATAACGAGGCGGCGATCTACCAAATGGTAGACAGCATCCAGAACGTGCCGATCTACAAAACCTACGTCCAGGTGCTGGAAACCATATTCAAAGGCTACTTCGTTACCCAAAACGGATGGGAATTCGGCCCTTACCTCTCGGTTTTCAGCGTCAACCCCGTGGAAGGAAGCCGCTTTCGGATGGGGTTTCGCACCAATACCGACTTCAGTAGCTCCTACCGCTTCGGCGGCTACCTGGCCTACGGACTGCGAGACGAAACCTTCAAATACGGCGCCGACCTGCAGTGGCTGATCCGGCGCCGGCCCCGCACGCTCATGGGCGCCGCTTTCCTCAACGATATCAGCCTGAATAGCGAAAGCAGCGAGGATTTTCGCGAAAGCGACCTGCTGACCGGCTCGCTGCGCCGGGATATCCCCATGAAACTGATCCGGGTGACGGAAGGAAAATTGTACTACGAGCGGTTCTGGAAGAACGGCCTGTCTAACCGCGTTACTCTGCTGCACCGAAGAATGGACCCCTACGGCAACCTGGGCGAGGAGAATACCGGCTTCAACTACGCCTATCTGACCGATCCGGGGTCTGAAGCCGATGTGGACACCACCATCAAAACGACCGAGCTGATCCTGAAGACGCGTTTTGCAAAAGGAGAAGAATTCATCGACCTGGGCTTTTCCCGGGCCAGCACCGGTTCCGACCAGCCGATCATCGAGCTGCAATACACGCTGGGCGTCGACGGCGTGCTGGAGAGCGATTATACTTATCACAAACTCTCGCTCTACTATCGCCACTGGTTCTATCTCAATCCCATGGGATGGACGTCTTACCGGTTTAAAATGGGCAAGGTGTTCGGCGACGTTCCTTTTTTACTCATGGAAGTACATCCGGGCAACGAAGCTTTCTTTATGAGTCGCAGCATCTTCAACCTGATCAACCGCTACGAGTTTGCAAGCGATACCTACGCTTCCTTTATGGTAGAACACCATTTTGACGGGTTCCTGCTCAACCGCGTTCCCCTGCTGCGAAAGCTGGGTTTTCGCACCGTTTTGTCTTTTAAAGGCGTAATCGGCGAGATCAGCGATCGCAACCGTTCGGCCAACCGGCTGAACGCTTTCCGCCCGGAATTGGCGGGCGCCCAGGTGTACAGCGGTTTTCGCGCGCCGAACCGGCCCTACCTGGAAGCAGGGGTCGGCATCGAGAATATCCTGCGCATCGTCCGCATCGATGCTTTGTGGCGCCTCAGCTACCTCGACAACCCCGAGGCCTCGCCTTTCGGCATCCGCGCCGGCTTGGCGTTTTACTTTTGAACCCATTGCGGGTTTGGCCTTGTTCAGCACCAACATGAGCTACCTGAAATTAACCTACTAAAGGCATTTATTCCAGCAGCTGCAACTGCTCGAAGAGTTCGTCCAGTTCGTCAAAAGACTTGAAGCCGACCTTTTCTTCGGCGCCGCCGCGCAAACTGAGCCCCAGCGGTTGCACCTGTGCGAGCAACCGGTTCAATTGGGAAGGGTTTAGGTCAATACTGATCAGAATGGGGAAGGATTGAGCGATCTCCCGCAGCCAGGATAGCGACAGCTTGGTTTCGGTTTCCAGATCGGCCCAGGTGATGCCGTTTTTTTCGAAGTCGAGGAGAAAAGCGGCAACCAGGGCGCTCTCGGCTTCCATTTGTTCGCCAATGGCGGAAGGAGCAGCGTCTCGTTCGATGACCAGCTCGCGGATCAGCGGAGCTTTGCCATGCAGTTCGGCGAGCAGCTCCTGGTCAGCAACCGGGGCGACCTGTATGGCGTCGAGCTCCATCAGGTCGACCGCCGTGGCGATCTCTCCTGCCGATTGCAGTCCGAACTCCCCGCAGAACTTGGGGCCGTCCACCCATTCCTTGATGGCCTGCACCATTTGCGGCTGCAGATAGCTGCCGTCGCTGGGATCGAGGCAGAAGCCCATCCATTCTACTTCGAAAGCAGCAAAATATCGGGCGTCGGTGAGGTTGGTGATCGAACTGGCTTTTACTTTTGTACGGAGCATGAATTCGTTTTAAAATGCCGTGCAAAAATAATGGATTTTATGGCGGAACGTAATTATTACGAACGCGTTTACGCAGCTACCCGGCGCATCCCGCGCGGCCGTGTCAGCACTTACGGCGCCATTGCCGATGCGCTGGCGCTGGGGTCGGCGCGCATGGTGGGCTGGGCCCTCAACAAAAGTTTCGGCATGGGCGACGTGCCGGCGCACCGCGTGGTGAACCGGCGGGGAGAACTCAGCGGCCGCAACCACTTTCCGACGCCGACCATGATGCAGGAACTGCTCGAACAGGAAGGGGTAAAAGTGGTTGATCATAAAGTAGTCGAGTTCGAAAACCTCTTCTGGCATCCGGCTGAAGAAAGCGAATGATTTGTTTTAACCGCAAAATTAGAATAGCTATGAACTGGAAAAAATGGTGTTTTTTTGTCTTTCTCCTGATCGTCGGCGCAGCCGGTCGGGCCCAGTCGTCACCCGTCGGTGTCTGGAAATCAGTTGACGACCAGACCGGAGAAGCCAAGTCGCACGTCGAAATTTTCCAAGAAGGCAACCAGTACTTCGGGAAAATCGTCAAACTGTTGGAAGCTGAACCCGACACACGCTGCAAAGAATGCAAAGGCGATAAAAAAGATAAGCCGCTGATCGGGATGCTGGTCATCGAGAATATGGAGACCCACAAAGATTACTGGAAAGGCGGACGGATAATGGACCCCGAAACGGGCAACGACTACGCCTGCAGCATCTGGTTCGAAGAAGGAAAACCCGACGAACTGAAGGTCAGAGGAAGGCACTGGACGGGCATCTACCGCACCCAGACCTGGTACCGGGTGAAGTGAATGGAGCCGGAAAATAGCTGAAAAACGGTTGAGTTGCGCTTTGTTTTAGGAATTGGGGCAAAAAACCGAAAGGGCAAACAATATTTATCAGTTTTTACTAGTTAAAAAATTGATTCTTCTGAGTTTGCACCTATTTCTAAATCAAAATTACGCGTATGCCGCAACCGTTTACACCGAATCTCCTCGTCAAACTTTTGTATCGCGAAACCTCTGCCGCCGAGTCATCTGCCGTTACGCAGGCCCTGCGACAAGATCCCGCACTGGTTGCTGAATACCAGGGATTGCTGAAGGCCTTCCGGCAATTGCCGAAAGTTTCTTTCCGCCCGTCGGGCGACTGCCTGCGCAGCATCATGACTTACAGTGAGGAAACTGCTCTGGAGAAGCAGTACTAAAGCCAATTCGCAAACCACCAAAAAGAGCCCTTGGCAAATCATTGCCAAGGGCTCATTCCATCTTTCCTGCCGGCCTTCCCATCTTCTTCAACCAACGACCTGGCTGATCGCTTTGCCGGAGCGCTGCAATGTGCTAAATTGAGACCGCCCGAAAAAAAGCTGAACCGAAGTTGGGTTTTTAAAACAAAGTATTTATTTTTGTTTTATAAAGAACAAAAAGTTTATCCTTTAAAGCCTTAAAGCATGGCCGACAAACAAGAGAAAGAAGCAAAATTAAAGGCGCTACAGCTCACGGTTGATCGTCTGGAAAAGACCTACGGGAAAGGCACCATTATGCGACTGGGCGACCAGACGGTGGCCGATGTCGATTCCATTCCAAGCGGATCGCTGGGGCTGGATGTCGCTCTCGGTATCGACGGTTTTCCCCGCGGACGCGTGGTGGAGATTTACGGACCCGAATCTTCGGGTAAAACCACGCTGGCTATCCACGCCCTCGCCGAGTGTCAAAAACAAGGAGGGATTGCCGCTTTTATCGACGCCGAGCACGCCTTTGATCGCTTTTACGCCAAAAGCCTGGGCGTAGATGTCGACAATCTGCTCATCTCTCAGCCAGATAACGGGGAGCAGGCCCTCGAAATTACCGAAAACCTGATTCGCTCCGGCGCCATCGACATCATCGTGATCGACTCCGTAGCCGCGCTCGTGCCCCGCAGTGAGATCGAAGGGGAAATGGGAGACAGCAAAGTGGGCCTGCAGGCCCGCCTGATGTCGCAGGCGATGCGTAAACTTACCGGCACCATCGGCCGTACGGGCTGCTGCTGTATTTTTATCAACCAGCTGCGGGAGAAAATCGGCGTGATGTTCGGCAATCCCGAAACGACTACCGGGGGCAACGCCCTGAAGTTCTACTCGTCGATCCGCCTCGATATCCGTAAAACGGGATCGGGCATCAAGGACAAAGAAGGGAACGTCGTGGGTAACCACGTCAAAGTCAAAGTGGTGAAAAACAAACTGGCGCCGCCCTTCCGGGTCGCTACTTTCGACATCATGTTCGGCCAGGGGATCTCAAAAGTGGGTGAAATCGTCGACCTGGGCGTCGATCACGATATCATTCAGAAAAGCGGGGCCTGGTATAGCTACGATAAAGCCAAAATCGCCCAGGGACGGGAAGCCGCTAAACAGTTTCTCGAAGATAACCCGGAAGTGGCCCTGGAGATCGAGCGGAAAATCAAAGAGAAAATAACCGGCGAATCTCCCGGACGTTCCCAGAAAAATAATAAACCAACGGACAAGGACCAGGAAACAGCCAAGCCGGGTAAGAGCAAATAGGTAGCGCAAAGGTTACCCGGATCAACTGAGAGCTTGTTTGGAGGTAGTCATTTTGGCTGCAAAATCCAGCTTTTGGAACCTCCCTGTGGCATTTTTCCGACCCGTAGCGCTGCTATGAGCCGGAAAAATCCCTTCGGGAGAACCCAAAATCTGAGTTTTTCGCTTCAAAAGCACTACCTCCAAACAAGCTCTGAGGGTCGAGCCTGTTCTGCCGGGCTCCGGCGGCTCAATTTTCAGGGTTTGCTTCGCCGCCTTCCCGCCATTCGAATGTTTCGATCAGCTGGTAGATGTCGGCCTTGATAAATTCCGAGATCGGAGCAAGCGAGTCGGGCCTTGTCTGTGTGTTGAAATAGAGCGCGCCCCGCATAAAGTGGTCGGTGCTGTCGGTGAGAAAAAACTGGAACGGAGAAGCGGCGGGTCCGGACAGATCAAATGCAAAACCGGCTACCCCGTTCGGCTTTTGAATCGCCCGCTCCTCGATGTAGTTGGCTTTTTTCTGATGCCAGTCAACCAGCTCGAACGCATCGGCTTTGAGTTCTTCTAAGGACTTATCTGCTCCGATCGGATAATAGCTGCAGTGAATGCGGCTGTCGAAATCCTGGAAATAGATGTCGAACCAGCAGGGATGCGCCGGCTGTTGTTCGAAATAGTTGGTATCCTTTACGATCCGGGCGTATGCCGGGTATTCGAAAGTGAAAGCGCAAAAATCCTTATCGAACGACCGGTAGGTTTTGTCCGGATACGTCACCTTAGGGTATCCCCGGGGTTTCGGCGTGAAGGAAGGTTCCCCGCATTGCGTCAGCAAAAACGAAGCGCAGAGAACGAAGACGAACGCTAAGGCCGGAAAACGGGATAAGGTTAAATACATACGCGCTATTGGAATAATAGTGATTTAATACCAGCAATTCTCGGTTTGAAACATGGTTATGCTCACGTCCCAGCGGGACGAACTA
>CAYQQU010000014.1:0-2399 GCA_964419545.1 uncultured Saprospiraceae bacterium
TGAGGCGCCAAAGACCAAAGACCAACTGCTAAAGACTAAAAGGTTGAGGTTGAGGCGCCAAAGACCAAAGACCAACTGCTAAAGACTAAAAGGTTGAGGTTGAGGCGCCAAAGACCAAAGACCAACTGCTAAAGACTAAAAGGTTGAGGTTGAGGCGCCAAAGACCAAAGCCCTCCAGCATCAACGAACCCATCACTCACCGATGTTTTACCCTCCGCACCGTCGAGCGACCGGCGGAGCCCCTCAACCTCAACCTGAACCTCAACCTCAACCTCAACCTTGTAATTCCCCCCAAATACAATTATTTTGCCCCTACAGAGTTTTAAGAAAGAACATTTTCGCGACGGCCGGGCAGCGAAACGGCGTTTGCGGTAGTCTTCATTTCACAGGCAACGTACCAAAGGTGACAGAACACGACCTGATCAAGGGATGCATCCGGGAAAACCGGCACTGCCAGCAGGAAGTTTTCCGGCGCTACGCGGGAAAGATGCTCGCGGTATGTATGCGCTACGCCCGTCACCGCATGGAAGCGGAAGATATCCTGCAGGAAGCGTTTATCAAGGTCTACGACCGCATCGAAAGCTTCAAGTTCAAAGGGTCGTTCGAGGGCTGGATCCGGCGGATCGTGATCAATACGGCCCTCAAAAATTACAGTCGCAAAAGTTTCCAGAATGAGCAGATCGGCGTCGATCCGGGCTACGATCCGCCCATGGCGCCCACCGTCTACGCCAGCCTGCACGAGCAGGAGCTGCTGAAGCTGATCGACCAGCTGCCCGACGGCTACCGCGTTGTGTTCAACCTGTACGCCATCGAAGGATTTAGCCATAGAGAAATCGCCGACACCCTGGGCATCCAGGAGAGCACTTCGCGCTCCCAGCTGGTGAAAGCCCGCAAGATGCTCCAGGCCGAGGTGCTAAAATTGCAGAAAATCGCCGTATGAAGCGCCGCCACCCCATCGACGAAGCTTTCCGGCAAGGACTGGCCGACCGGTCCGAAGCGACGCCGGCGCACCTCTGGGATGCGATCGACCGGCGCCGCCCTGCGCGCCGCCGCTGGTGGTTGTTCCTGCGGCGACACTGGCTGCAAGCTACCGCCGCACTGGCTGTGCCGGTGCTGATTGCCGTTTTGCTATTCCCCCCCTCTACGCAAGAATTGGGGTATTTCCCAATTCCCGATACACCGCGCGCGCCGCGCACGGCTACCTTACCCCCCGTTCAACAATTATCTTCCCATTCCCAGCCGCCGGCCCCGCCTTTGCAAGTGGCCGGCGCTTTTGTTGCTCCGCCCGCGCCGGCCGCCGGCCGGCAACCGACGGGCGCGCTGCCTGACCGGATAGATGAGGCGGTTGCGGCCGTGGAACCGTTGCCGGTAAAAAGTGCAAAGGCAACTCCGAAGACGAGGCGCGCTGAGCTGACGGCTGCGCCTACGCTCCCCACCGCCCCGCCGGCGGGCGTCGCCTACGACGCCTGGGAAGCACCGGTGCGCTTGTTCGAGCACGACCCGAAATGCGCTCGCTTCGGCCGCTTCGCCTGGCGCTTCGACCTCGACGCGGCGGCCTCGCCCGACTGGAATATGCGGCGCCTGGACGCCCGCGACGGCGAGTACGATAGCTACGCCGACGCCCGGGACGATACCGAATCGCCCTACCTGAGCTTCAGCGCAATGGTGCGCTTTTCCGCGACCAGCCACTTCGGACTGGCGCTGCGCGGCGGGCTCAGCTACAGCCAGATCAACGAGCGCTTCGCCTACGTCAACGAAACGGAGGAACGCATCACCATCACCAACCAGTACGGCCCCAACGGCGAGATCGTCGGCACCGATACGCTCACCGAGACGGGCGCCCGCATCAAAGAAACTACCAACCACTACCAGCTGGTCGACGTGCCGCTACTGGTCGGCTACGAGCTGGCGCTCGACAAGCTCGCCCTGGAAGTCAACGGCGGCGTATTCGTCAATATGCTCTTCCGGCAGTACGGCGATTTCCTGTCGCCGGCCGACCAGCAACCGGTCAACTTCTCCTCGGACAACCCCAACGCCTTTCCCGCCTTCCACGATCGCGTCGGCTTCGCCTGGTACGGCAGCCTGGGCCTGACCTATGAGCTGACGCCCGAGCTGCGCCTGCTCGTGGAACCGCACCTGCGCATCAATCCCAAATCTTTTACCCGGGACGCTTATCCGCTGACGCAGCGTTATACCACCGGCGGGATATTCATCGGGCTGCGTAAGTCGATTTAGAGTATTGCCGGTTAAGGGAGTAGGGGCTTCTCGATGGTGAAGGAGAGGTTGAGGTTGAGGTTGAGGGCTCCACGGGTGGTTCCAACGGAGGTGAAGTCCTTGCCGGTGAGCACTTTACAAGTTTAGGGCGCCAACGACTAAAGACCAAAGACTAACTGCCAAAG
>CAYQQU010000014.1:2499-90204 GCA_964419545.1 uncultured Saprospiraceae bacterium
GCACTTTACAAGTTTAGGGCGCCAACGACTAAAGACCAAAGACTAACTGCCAAAGGCTTGCAGGTTAAGGTTGAGGTTGAGGTTGAGGGCTCCGCGGGTGGTTCCAACGGAGTTAAAGTCCTTGCTGGTGAGCACTTTACAAGTTTAGGGCGCCAACGACTAAAGACCAAAGACTAACTGCCAAAGATTTACCCGGATGAGCAGCAGACGGGCTAATAGGTTAAGGTTGAGGTTGAGGTTGAGGGCTCCGCGGGTGCTCGTGACGGAGCTAAAGTACTTGCCGGTGTGCACTTTACGAGTTTACGATGCCAACGACCAAAGACCAAAGACTAAAGACTAAAGACTAAAGACCAACGACCAAACCCCACCAGAAAAAATACCCCCTCAGGCAACGAATTGCTTTCCCGCCGTATCTAAATGACAGGTAACGACGCCGCCATGAGAAAGAAATTAACAGGCATACTACTCTTCCTACTCCTTTTGGCCGGTTGCGAAAAGGACTTTGACGTTTTTATACCCGACGCGACCAGTCCGGTGCAGGTGAAAACAGTGGATCAGTTTTTTGAGGCCGCCGGGCCGGAAGTGCAGCAATTCGAGATCAATGCCGATAGCGGCGGGACGGTGGTGCTGGCTTCCCGGGGAACGCTGGCGATACCGCCCCAGGCGCTGTTGGACGCCACCGGCAATCCGGTGAGCGGTACGGTGAGGCTCACAGTGCGCGAGGCGGACAGCCGCGGCGACTGGCTGCGGGCGCATTTGTCGTCGGTTTACGAGGACGGCTTCCTGGAAATAGCGGCGGCGATCGAGGTGAATTTCTACCGGGGCGAAGAACGCTTGTCGGTCGCCGGCGGACAGTCCTTTACCGCTGCGATCCCCGTTTTGGATTCGTTGGAGGCGCCCGCCCTGTTCTGGAGCCAACCGGACGGAGGCGGCCCGCTCGGCTGGTCTGCCGTTCAGCCGACCAACCCTTTGTCGTATTGGCAAGTCTTTAACGAAGCCACCGAAACCTGGTTGCCGGCTATCCGGTTTGCCGGCGCCGCTACCGGATGGCTGCTGGCCGGGCAACCGGCGGCGCCCGCCGAAAAGACGGATATCTGTATCGTCCTGCCGGAGGGCCACGACGAAGACAATACCGTCGCTTTTGCCGTTTATCGCGACCAGCCGATCATCGTTCCCCTGTTGCGCGATACCGCGGCTGCCGATGTTCGCTTCTGCGGTGATCAGCTGCCGGCCGGAACGCCGCTCTCCCTGATCGTCATCCGGGCGACGGCCGCCGGCGCGTTCTTTTTCCAGCAGCAGGACCTGACGCCGCCGCCCGGCGTCCAGCTGGAGTGGATGACGCCCGAGCCGCTGCCGCTGCCGGAGATTATCGAACGCCTGGAGGCGTTGTAGCCGGAAGTTGACCCACCAATGTTGCCTGGGAATTGAAAAAGTCGGTACGGTTGCACCATGAGATTGGCCCGACGACTGCTTCGAAGATATTTACACCACGTTTTCCTTCATTAAGCCGCCGGCATCCGGAGCCGGCGGCATTTTTCTTATTGCACAGAGTACGTACTCAGTCTATCCTTTTCCCTTTTCAGCCCGCTTTTTCCTGATAGACCTCCACGGTCTTGTATTCCGGGATGAGGGCCATTTCGATCTGGCGGCGTTCGCGGTCGGTGCGGAGGATGCGGACGAGGATCTTGTCGCCCATTTTGTATTCGCGGCCGCTGCGGGCGCCTTTGATGCGGAGGTTGCCGTTGGCGACGTAGGGTTCGTCCATCTGTTCGTAGGGCACCATGCCTTCGCAGTAGTTGGCCGCCAGTTGTACGAAGATGCCGCGGTCGGAGATGCCCGAGATGTAGCCGTAGAAGTTCTCGCCCACGTGTTTTTCCATAAACTCCACCTGTTTGTATTTCACCGAAGCGCGTTCGGCTTCCTGGGCTTTGCGTTCCTGCAGGGAAATGTGTTTGCAGGATTCTTCGAGTTTGCCCTTATCGGTGCGGAAAGTTTCGCCCGGGAGCAGGTTTTTGAACAGCAGGCGGTGCACCAGCACGTCGGAGTAGCGGCGGATGGGCGAAGTAAAATGGGTGTAGTACTCAAAGCCCAGGCCGTAGTGGCCGATATTTTCGGAGGTGTAGATCGCTTTGGCCATGGTGCGGATGGCCAGCGGTTCGAGGAGTTTGAGCGCCGGGTCGTTGGCGGCTGCTTTGACCAATCCGTTGAACGCATTGGTAATGGCTTTCGGGTTGCTGACGTCCATCTTGAAGCCCATTTCGCGGGCGAAAGCAGCCAGTTCTTCCACCTTTTCGAGGTCGGGCTCGTCGTGCACCCGGTAGACGAAGGGGATCTCTTGCCCTTTGCCTTTTTTGGCGATGAAGGTGGCCACTTCGCGGTTGGCCAGCAACATAAATTCTTCGATGAGGAAGTGGGCTTCTTTGCGTTCCTTGACGTACAGTTCCACCGGAACGCCGTCTTCATCGAGGCGGAATTGCACCTCGTCGCTTTCGAAAGCGATGGAGCCCCGCTGGAAGCGGCGGCGGCGCAGTTTGTCGGCCAGCCGGTTCAGGAACGTCAGCTCGTCGGCGAACTCCCCTTCGCCGGCATCGATCACCGACTGCGCTTCCTCGTAGGTGAAGCGCCGGTCGGAGTGGATGACCGTCTTGCCGAACCAGCGGCTGACGATCTTATTTTTGCTGTTGAACACGAAGATGGCGGAAAAGGCCAGCCGGTCTTCATTGGGGCGCAGCGAGCACAGGTTATTGGACAGCTTTTCCGGCAACATAGGCGACACGCGGTCGACGAGGTACACGGAGGTCGAACGCAGGTAAGCCTCGCGGTCGAGCGCCGAGTTGGGCTGCAGGTAGTGGGTGACGTCGGCGATATGGACGCCCACTTCGTAATCGCCGTTGTCGAGGCGGCGCAGCGAAAGGGCGTCGTCGAAGTCCTTGGCCGTCTCGGGGTCGATGGTGCAGGTGGGCACGCTGCGCAGGTCGAGGCGCTGCATCAGGTCTTCCTCGCGCACCTGGTCGGGCATGGCTTCCGCTTCTTTGGTCGCTTCTTCGGGGAACTCCAGCAGGAAGCCGTTATTGACCAGGATGGATTTCATCTCGATATCGCTGCTGCCGGGTTTACCGAGTACGGAAGTCACTATCCCCTGCGGGTTGCGGCCTGCCGTATTGGTCCATTTGACTACTTTGACCACCACCTTTTCCCCGTCTTTAGCGTCGTTGATGTCGCGCAGGGGAACGAAGATATCGAGCGGAATATTGGCGTCGGGGCTCACGACGGCGTAGTTCTCGTTGCGCCATAGCGTACCGATGAAGTGTTCGGTGGAGCGTTCGAGGATCTTCACCACTTCGCCTTCCGAGCGGCGGCGGCCCCGCGGCGTCCACACGCGGATGCGCACGCGATCGCCGTTCAGCGCGGTATTCATGTATTTGGCGGAAACGTGCACGTCGTCCTCGCGCCCGTCCACGACGATGTAGGCCGAGCCGGTGCGGGTCATGTCCACCCGTCCTTCGAGCACTTCGCGGGAGCGGTTGCCGGAGCTGTCGTCTTCCGCGCTGCGGTTGATCTTGTATTTGTAGTCGCCGAGGGGCGCGAGGTGGTTTTCTTCCACGAGTTGATCCAGCGCGTACTGTATGGAGTCGCGGTTGTTTTCTACCCGGAGTTTTTTGGAGATCTGCTTGGGGTTGAAGCGCTTTTTGGGATGGCGCCGGAAGAGTTTGAGGATTTCGGTTTGCAGATGGCGGGAGGTCAGTTTTTTGCCTTTGATCTTATTCTTTTTACTCATAGTCATTTACGTAAGTGCGGCACAATGTTTTTTGGTTTTTCGAAAAGGTGAATTGCGCGACCGAACAAAGATATCGAATACAGTAGTAAAACGCGGCGGAACGGTTAAATGTTAACGATCTTCCCATCGGGTAATAATTCGAGGTGGGTTGCTTTGCTGGAAGCGGCGTCGTAGCCGGGCTGGTGAGCTCGTTTGCGGCCGGAAACAATAATGATTTCCCAGTCTTCTTCAATAGTTGCTACTGACCAGGTTAACGATTGGTTATCGGAAATGGTTCCTGCGATGACCCTTCTGTCGATCAATTCTCCTTTTTTGGTAAACGTAGCCAGTACGTACTGGTAATCCATCAGGGCGGCGCGCCAGTAGACGATGGCGTGGAAGGCGTGCGTATCGGGAATGCGGAAGCAGGCGATGAACTCGGTCAGGTCGTCGGGCGCCTGATCTTCGTAAGGCAGGATAAAATGGCTGATTTCCGGAGGACGGAGCGGGTCGTTGTGGCGGCTGAAGTCGAGATGGGCTTCTTCCCGCAGCGTTACCGGGAGTTCCAGCACCGGAAATTTTTCCAGGAAATCCGCAAAGTCGATCTTATCTGATGCTTTCATGACGGTGATTTACACTTACTCTTCCCCAACTGCCGATATTTACCCTCTTCAGGAATGGCCGCGTTCCCGCCCGGGGCATGTTCAAAAGTAAGGGTAAAAAATAAACCCCGGGTATTATTTTGAATGGTTCTAAATAATTTTCCGGTTTTAACATAGCTCGAACCTGTGTTGGGCATATCCGCTTTATACTATAGATTTGTGATGCCCACCTGGTATTGCAATTTTTTCAAAGTCTGCCCCGAAAAGCAGTAATAATATTGCAAGAAAAGAACGAAAAAAACAAACAGAAACATGAGTTGGTTTACCAGTTTTTTAACCTCATCGATCGGTCGTAAGCTGGTTATGAGCCTTACCGGCCTGTTCCTCATCCTGTTCCTCGTCGTACACCTGATCGGGAATCTCAAGCTGTTGTACGATGACGGCGGAAAGAGTTTCAATTTGTATGCTGAGTTTATGACGACAAACCCGCTGATCAAGACGGTTTCTTACCTGCTCTACGCTTTCATCGTGATCCACGCGGTGCAGGGGTGGCTGCTCTGGCGGAAGAACGTGGCTGCTCGCGGCGGCGCCGGATACGCCGTCAAGGTAACCCGTACGACCAATACCAGCAGCTTCGCCGCCAGGAATATGGGGTGGTTGGGGACGATCATCTTCGTTTTCATCGCCATCCACATGTATCAGTTCTGGCTGCAGATGAAACTGGGCGCAGTGCCGGCCGCGATTTACGACGGCAAAGAAGTAGATGACTTACATCTGATCGTCGCCCAAACCTATGAAAACCTGGGATTTGTCATCTTCTACGTCGTCTCGATGGTAGTGATCGCTTATCACCTGGTGCACGGATTTCAGAGTGCGTTCCAGACGCTGGGGTTAAATCATAAGAAATATTCTCCGGCTATTCACGCCGTCGGCAAAGCTTACGCTATTCTGATACCGCTGGGTTTTGCCGTCATTCCCCTGTACATGTATTTCGTCAAGTAATTATCACGATTTAAAATTCTCACGATATGAATAAGTTAGAAGGAAAAACACCACCCGGCCCCCTTGCAGAGAAATGGACGCGTTACCGCTCCACGGTGCCGCTGGTGGCTCCGAACAATAAACGACGCATTGACATCATCGTAGTCGGTACCGGTTTGGCCGGCGGCGCTGCCGCCGCTACGCTGGGCGAGCTCGGCTACAACGTCAAGGTCTTCACCTTTCACGACAGCCCCCGCCGGGCGCACTCCATCGCCGCGCAGGGCGGGATCAACGCCGCCAAGAACTACCAAAACGACGGCGATAGCGTCTTCCGCCTGTTCTACGATACGATCAAAGGCGGCGACTACCGCTCCCGCGAATCCAATGTACACCGGCTGGCGGAAGTGAGCGCCGAGATCATCGACCAGGCGGTCGCCCAGGGCGTTCCTTTTGCCCGCGAGTACGGCGGCTTGCTGGAAAACCGCTCCTTCGGCGGGGTGCAGGTGAAACGTACGTTCTACGCACGCGGCCAGACGGGGCAGCAGCTCCTGCTGGGCGCCTACCAGTCGCTGGCCCGCCAGGCCGCCCTGGGCAGCGTCAAGATCTACAACCGCCACGAGATGCTCGACGTGGTGATCGTCGACGGCAAGGCGCGCGGCATCATCACCCGTAATCTGGTGACCGGCGAGATCGAGCGCCACGCAGCTCACGCCGTGGTGCTGGGTACGGGCGGCTACGGCAACGTCTTCTACTTGTCGACCAACGCCATGAACTCCAACGGCACCGCCGCCTGGCGCGCCGTGCGCCGCGGAGCCCTGATGGCCAATCCCTGCTTCACGCAGATCCACCCGACCTGTATTCCCGTTTCGGGCGACTATCAGTCGAAGCTGACGCTCATGTCGGAATCGCTGCGCAACGACGGCCGGGTATGGGTGCCCAGAAAACAGGAAGACGCCCAGGCGATCCGCGAAGGTCGCAAGACGGCCAATGATATTCCCGAGGAAGATCGCGATTACTACCTCGAGCGCCGCTATCCGGCCTTCGGCAACCTGGTGCCCCGCGACGTGGCTTCCCGCGCCGCCAAAGCGGTATGCGATGAAGGGCTCGGCGTGGCGCCTACCGGCCTGGCCGTATTTATGGATTTCGCTTCGGCCATCGAACGCTACGGTCGCTCCCGCGCCAATACCAAAGGCATCGCCAATCCGGACCAGGCGACCATCACCAGGCTGGGGGAGGAAGTGATCTCCGAGAAGTACGGCAACCTCTTCGCCATGTACGAAAAGATCAAAGGCGAAGACCCGTACAAGACGCCGATGATGATCTATCCGGCCGTACACTACACGATGGGCGGCCTGTGGGTCGATTACAACCTGGAAACCAACATCCCGGGCCTTTTCGCGGCCGGCGAGTGCAACTTCTCCGACCACGGCGCCAACCGCCTCGGCGCCTCGGCCCTGATGCAGGGCCTGGCCGACGGCTATTTCGTGCTGCCCTATACGATCGGCAGCTTCCTGTCGAACGAGATCCGCACGCCGAGCATCGATCCGAATACGCCGGAATTCGAAGAAGCGGAAAATGCCGTACGCGAGCGCCTCAACAAGCTGCTGAGCGTCGGCGGCGCCCAGTCGGTCGAAAGCTTCCACCGCCGACTGGGCCAGATCATGTGGGACTACTGCGGCATGTCGCGTAATGCCGAAGGACTCAAGAAAGCCCGCAAAATGATCAACGAGCTGTACGAAGAATTCTGGAACGACGTATACGTACCCGGCGTCAATGAAGAATACAATCCCGAGCTGGAAAAAGCCCACCGCGTCGTCGACTTCATGGAACTGGGCGAGCTGATGGTGATCGATGCGCTGGATCGCGAGGAATCCTGCGGCGGCCACTTCCGCGAAGAACACCAGACCGAAGAGGGCGAAGCGCTGCGCCGCGACGATGAGTACGCGTACGTCGCCGCCTGGGCCTACAACGGCATGGGGGTAGACCCGGAACTGAATAAGGAAGAGCTGGTCTTCGAAAACGTAGAGCTCAAGACGCGGTCTTATAAGTAATAGTTTTGAACGGTGAGGCTGTAAAAGGGCGACTGCGCGCACTATTCAGCCCTCACTATTTTGGAAAGCAGGGGTACCCTGCACCTGCGAAAAAAAATTTACGAAATGAAGCTCACACTCAAAATTTGGAGAGAAGGAGGAGAATATAAAAAAGGACAGTTCGTGACCTATCAGGTAGAGGCCAACGAGCACATGTCCTTTCTGGAAATGCTCGACGTACTCAACGAACAGCTGATCGCCGAAAAGAAAATGCCGGTGGCTTTCGAGCACGACTGCCGCGAAGGCATCTGCGGCACCTGTTCGATGGTGATCAACGGCCATCCGCACGGCCCGCTGCAGGGCACCACGGCCTGTCAGCTGCACATGCGCCACTTCAAGGACGGCGACACCATCACCATCGAGCCGTTCCGCGCCAAGGCGTTCCCGGTGATCCGCGACCTGGTGGTCGACCGGTCTTCGTTCGACCGCATCATCGAAGCCGGCGGCTATGTTTCGATCAATACCGGCCAGGCGCAGGACGCCAACGCTATTCCCATCGAAAAGGAAACGGCGGGCCACGCTTTCGACGCTGCGGCCTGTATCGGTTGCGGCGCCTGCGTAGCGGCTTGCCCGAACGCTTCCGCGATGTTGTTCACTTCGGCTAAAGTAGCGCACCTGGCCATGCTGCCGCAAGGTAAGGTGGAAGCCAAACGCCGCGTACAGGCCATGGTTAAGCAGATGGACGAAGAAGGCTTCGGCATGTGCTCCAATGTGACGGCCTGCGAAGCAGAATGCCCGAAAGAGATCTCGGTTGAAAATATCGCCCTGATGAACCGGGAGTACCTGAGCTCGGTGCTGGGATCGGAAACGACGGTATAGCCCGGATTATTCGTGGGTTCTTCGTCATGACGGTTGCCAGGCTTGCCTGGATTATTCATGGGTTCATCTATTGCGAAGGACCCATGAATAACCCGGCCTGGCAAACCTCTTGCCCTCACTTCCTCTCGCCGATGGCCTGCAGGCCTTTTGTCAGTTCCTTGATCACCCCTTTCTTTTCCGGATCGTAGACCCAGTTGGTGTCAAAGATGCGCAGCATGCTGTCGTTCGGGTTTTCGCCGATGGTGAGGCTGTGGAACTGGGTTTCTTTATTCTGTTGGAAATGGCGGACCTCCTGTAAAACGTCCTTATCGATCTTTTGCATGATGAAGTCGGAGACGACCAGCACGTCGGCTTCGGCGTAGTCGTTGGAGCGCAGTTGGCGGACGGCCTCCTGCAGGGCCAGGCTAACGTCGGTGCCGCCGTGGAAAGAGAGGCGCAGGAAGCGGGCGATCTCGTCGATGGAGTTGGCGATATCGTAGAGGTCGAGCGTCTGAATGCCGATAGAGAAGTTGATGAGGAAGGCGCGTCGGTTTTCGCGGATAGCCATCTTGAGGACGCCGAGGCAGAGCACTTTGGCGATCTGTTCGGGCCGGCCGGTCATGCTTTCGCTGGTATCGACACAGACGATGAAGGGGCCTTTTTCTTTTTGGCGTATCCGCTGGTTGACCTCGGTGACCTGGTTCTCGCTTTTTACCAGTTTTTTATCCTCGTAACGAAAGGTGAGTAAGCCTTTGTCCGCGAAGCGCTGGAGGAAGAGGTCTTCCGTAGCGGCGTCGCTGAGCAGGCCTGCTTCGGAGCTGAGCAGGTTGTTGAGGTCGTCGCTGCCGTGGACGCCGACGATCTCCGCTTTGGCGGTCTCGTCGTTGATCCACTCCTGGCGGATGATGGTGCGTTCGAAGGTTTCTTCTTCGATCTCGATCTCGGCTTCGCGCATGCGTCCGAGCAGGTCGGCCAGTTCCTGGACCGAGCGTTCGTCCTGCAGCAGGTCGTCGTAGCGTTGCAGGATATCCAGGGAGGTATCGTTCCAGAGTTCACGCGAGAGGTCCCATCCCAGGTATTCCGAGAAGGGCGCCACCAGGTCGATGAGGCGCTTGTATTCTTTGACCTTCTGGGCGATCAGCTCCAGGTATTCCTCTTTTTCCTCTTCCAGCTTGGTGAGTTGGTGATCCAGGATCTTGGCCTGCAGGCGGGCGTCCCATTGGGAGAGCAGGTCGGTGAGGAGCAGTTCGAGGCGTTCGCGGTTTTCAGGCGGCACTTCGTCGATATCCTGGGTGGTGATCAGCGTCTGGAATCGGTCGCGGTAGAAGTAGGTGTCGAGGTCTTCGCGGGCGTAGTTTTGCTGTAGGAAATTGACCAGTACGTGCCAGCGTCTGATGAAGACGTGGAGGGGCGTGACGGCGTAGTTTTCCAGCAGGTCAGCTTCCTTTTGGTAGGGGTTTTTCGTCTGTACCTTATCGTAGATCTTGCGCAGCCAGTACAATGTATCCAATATTACTTGTTGCGAGATGCGCTGGTTGCCGCGGCAGAGGTCGAGCAGATCCTGTAGGGCGAAGAGCTCGTTCAATGCCTGCCGGAAGTATTGGAAGTATCGATCGTTGAGTTCTTCCAGCTCCGACCGTTCGGGGGCTGCTACTTCGTCCGGGGCGATCTGATGATGCAGGTATTCCACCAGATATTTACGTGTCCGGCGATCGAGCAGGTTGCCGAATTCGACGAAGCGGTCGTATTCTTGTTGCAGCTGGTCGGTGATGGATGGTTGCATGCTAAAATAACAGGAGGAGGAGGTTAAGGTTGCGGTTACTCCGGGTGCAACTTCGAAGATGCGCTCGGAGTGACAACGCCCATCCTTTTCATATAACCCGTACCCTTTGTATCTTGCCCAAGAAAAAACGCGTTCCTGGCGAAAGTAAAACACCTATGGCAACCCAGCCCTTTTTTCTCAACGGAACCTTTTGGTTGCGGCAGTTTTTAATTCTCTTCCTGTACAGTTTGCCCACCGGCTGTCTTTTTGGCCAGTCGCTGTCGTTGAGCTTTACCAACCTCTCCGTTGAAGGCGGTCTGCCCAACCCGGCGGTGCTGGATGTGCTGCAGGACGACAAAGGCTTCATGTGGTTGGCCACCCCGACGAAGGTAGTGCGCTACGACGGCTACGAGATCGTGGAATATCCCCTGACGAAGGAAATTCCCGATAGCCTGAGTTTGCGGGATCGTCCTTCGCTGTACCTGGACCAGGAAGGCGGCATCTGGGCAGCGCTCTGGTTCGCCCCGGCCAAATTGTACAAATACCATCCTGAACAGGACGATTTTATTCCTTACCTCTACGACCCGGAGCGCAATATTCATCCGATCAAGGGGGCCGTCTTCGCTCTGGGGGAAGACCCCAGTGGCAACTTGCTGGTGACGGTGGAGCGGCAGGGACTGTTTTCCATCGACGTGAAAAAAGCAAAGGAAGGCGTAGCCCCGGCGGATCTGCCCTATCGGGTCTATCCGGCGCGGCCGGAGCGGGCGGATGCGTTGCCCGTCCATTTTTTCGGCAACACCATCGTCAACGACGACCGCGGCCATTGCTGGATTCCCACCGATGCAGGGTTGTGCGAATTCGACCCGGGAACCGGCCGTTTCCAAACCTACCATTATTCACCCGACACCACTGCGGGCGCCAACAGCTGTTTTACCCTTTTTCGGGATCATAGCGGCCGCCTCTGGGTTGGGACCTACGATGGCGGATTTTGGGAGTTTGATCTGGAGAAACAGAAATTTCGCCGTTCGCATTTCCCTGAATTTGAGGCATATATTCCAGGCAGGACCATCCCTGCGATCACCGAAGATCGAGTAGGGCATCTGTGGCTGATCTTGGGACGACATCTTTACCGATTCGACCCGAATACGGGAACCTTCCAGGTGATCCGCAACCAGCGCCGGAGGGGAACCGGGACCCGCACCTTGATAAACCCCACATCTCTTAGCCGGGATCATACGGGTAGTATCTGGGTGGGCAGCTGGCATAGCGGCCTTTTTATCCATAATCCGGACCGAGAGGCCTTCCAGTTTTTCATGACTGATGTTGGGGAAACATCCGATCCGGTTGCCCCCCTGATCAGCCGTGCCGAAGAAGATGCTTCCGGTCGTCGCTGGCTGGCTTCCCGCAAAAACGGTCTTTTTTGTTGGGATCCTCGTGGTGGAGCCATACAGAATTGGCGGAGTGAACCGGGAAGGAAAAATAGCCTGTCCGACAATAGCGTCAAATGGTTGGTCCGGGGAAAAAAGGATTATTTATGGGTGGCAACGTCGGTCGGCCTGGATCGTCTGCACTTACCCACCGGCCAGGTTACCCAGTTTCTGGGCAAACAATACCAGTTCGAGCGGCTGTACCGGCTGCAGGACGGTTCGGTACTGGCGACGTATCATGGAAAAGGTATCTTCCGGATGGAAGATGAAGAAGCGGCCCGTTTTATTCCTTGCCGGAGTAATTTGGAGGATATCAACTGGCGCCTGAAGGATTTACACACCCTGAAAGAAGACAGTGCAGGACGATTGTGGCTCGGGACGAACCAGCTGGGGCTGCTCCGCGTCGATCCCGATTGCAATCGCTTTGAATTGCTACTCCGCTTTTATGGGGTAAAAGGCATCGCTTTCGACCAGGAGGGGAAAGTGTGGATCACTACCCATAGTTCCGGGCTCAAGCTTTTCGACCCGGAAACCAACGAACTGACTCCTCTGGCCCCCGAAGAACAAGCTAAAATCGGTATGGCCCACAGCATTCAGATGGATGATCGGGGGCGCCTTTGGTTGATGACGGCTAACGGGATAACGGAGTTCGACCCACTTACCCGGAAAGTGGTGCGCCAATTCAGTTACCGGTATTGGCAAAGCGCGGATAATCCCTGGTTTTGGAACACGCCGCCGGGCAAGTTCTCCTCGGGGGAGCTCTATTTCACCAGTCCGAACGGGCTGTTTTATTTCCATCCCGACAGCGTGCGCACCAACAGCTTCCCCCCGAAAGTTGCGCTGACGTCTTTTTCGCTGTTCGGGCGCCGCCTGGAGCCGGGGAGCGACCCGCTGCTGCCCCGGCCCCTCGCTTATCTCGATGAAATAACCCTGCTACACGACCAAAACGACATTACTATCGGTTATGCCGGCATGCATTTCAAAGCGCCCGCAGCTAATACCTACCGCTACCGACTAGTCAATTTTGACGACCGCTGGAACGAGGTGGGCGCGCAACGCACCGCCACTTACACCAACCTGTCGCCCGGCAGATACCGTTTCGAGGTGCAGGCGTCGAATAGCGACGGAGTCCGGAACGAGCAAGGCGCCGCCTTATGGATCGTCGTGCGCCCCCCCTGGTATCAAACGACCTGGGCGCGCCTGCTTTTCGTGGCGGCGAGTTTGGTGCTGCTCTTTTTGACCTACCGCTTTTTATTGCGGCGGCAGGCTGAGCGTGCGGAAGCCTTCCGCTTGCAGGAACTCAATCATTTCAAATCCCGCTTCTACGCCAATATTACGCACGAATTCCGCACGCCGCTCACGCTCATCCTGGGCGTGAGCGACCAACTGCGACAAAAATTCGGGCAAAAAGGAGAGGCAGAATTGGGGTTGATCGCCCGTTCGGGGCGGCAGGTGTTGCATCTGGTCAACCAGTTGCTCGACTTATCTAAATTGGAAGATCATCGCCTGGACCTCCACTACGTTCAGGCGGATATCATTCCCTTCCTACGCGGCTTGGCGGCGGCCTTTGATTCCGCGGCCCGGCGGAAGGGCGTCGAGTACGTCGTGCATATCACCGAGCCGGCGCTGGTCATGGATTTTGATCCGGCAAAGACGCAGGCCGTCGTGGAGAATCTGGTTTCCAATGCGTTGAAATTTACACCGGCGGGGGGGAAGGTTGAGGTTGAGGTTGAGGTTGAAGTTGAGGGAGCGTGGTTGGTGTTCGTGGTCAGGGACAGTGGGGTGGGGATACCGGCGGCGGCGCTGCCGCATATTTTTGACCGGTTTTATCAGGTAGATAATTCCGCCACCCGGGAAGGGGAGGGCGCCGGCATCGGCCTGGCGCTGGTGAAAGAACTGGTGGAGCTGCTCGGGGGTACGATGGAGGTGGAAAGCACCGTCGGGCAGGGCGCCCGCTTTGGCGTGCGGCTGCCCATTCGGCAAACGGCGAAACTGCAGCCCGTGGCGGCCGGAGAGCCATTCACCGAAAACCTGATCGCGGCCGAAGAAGAGGCCGCAGCTCATCCGCTTTTCCCGGCGCCCGATAGCATCGAGCAACCGTTCGTGCTCATCGTCGAGGATCATCCCGATATGGCGGCCTTCATCGCGGAACAACTGAGGGGCGGTTATCGCGTGCAGCAGGCTGCCGACGGCGAGGCCGGTATCCGGCAGGCGCAGGCGCTGTCACCCGACCTGATCATCTCCGATGTGATGATGCCGAAAAAAGACGGCTTCGAATTGTGCCGGACGCTCAAGCAGGACGAGCGGACCAGCCATACTCCCATTATTTTATTGACTGCCAAAGCTGAACAGTCGGACCGCCTTTCCGGCCTCGAGCACGGCGCCGACGCCTACCTGACTAAGCCTTTTGACCGGCGTGAGCTGCTGATCCGGGTGGAACAGTTGCTCGCTTTGCGCGAGACCCTGCGTCGACGATACGGCCGACTGGGCGATACCAGTTGGGAAGAGGCACCCGCCGATCCCGAAGCCGTTTTCCTACGAAAAGTGCGCCGGCTGATCCTGGACAACCTCAGCGATCCCGACTTCGATATGCACACCCTTTACCGGGCCCTGAATATGGGCCGCACCAACCTCTACCAAAAGCTGAAAGCCCTCACCGGCCGGTCGCCCGCCCTTTACATCCGCGCCGTCCGCCTTTACGAAGCCCGCCGGATGCTGGAAGAAACCTCCCTGTCGGTGTCCGAGATCTCCTATGCTACGGGCTTCAGCAATCCCAACTATTTTTCTACCTGCTTTAAGGAAGCGTTCCAAGCACCGCCCACCGCCTGGCGCAAGCCGACGGCCTGAGCGGATAGGTAGCTGCAAAATTTTATTTCCAGCCCTCCCCCCATCCCCTCCAGCCATACGGCCGGTAGAGGGGGAGACTCACCTGTTTGACTTTCTCCAGACGCCCTTCTCTGCCATCCTCACCCATTTTTACCGCTTTTCCGTGGTTACTGAACGATAACGAAGGAGATGCGAACGATAACGAAGCTAAATTCCTGCCGCCGGTAATACATTTGGAGCATGGGATATAAGTGTTGAGGATATATGAAATCAAATCAGTAATGGGGCTTTTGGCATTTTCTGGATGCTAAAGTTTTACCTGGATGCGAAGCAAACGGGCCAGTGAGTTCCTTAGTCCCCTGATTTACGTGCGAACCGTAACTTTTTAAAATCCAAATCCATAATGGTGTGTAACACAAGTTCCTTGTAAAAATTTTTGCTGAGTGCTCAATTTAAAAAGTTGATTTTCAGTAATTAAAAGCGTTTCCTTTCAAGAAAGGATCAGCAAAAATTTTTGTTACACACCAATAATCATGAGCAAGTTAAGTTTAGTAGCCCTATTAGCGCTGGGTATCGTACTCTGGGGATGTTCCGAGGAATACGCCGGAATAGAAGAAAGTGCTGCTCCGCAAGCTGGAGAAACCTTACAACAAGTCGGCGACCACATTGACGAAGTGGAAGCCATGCTGGCGCAGGAAGCCGTCGAAGTGGAATTCCGCGGCACGACGGTGGTGGTGCCGGCCGGCTCCGTCGACGCTCTGGCGGACGCTATCGATGAGGCAGGTAACAACGGTCGGGTCATTCTGGCCGCCGGCGATCACTATGAGTCGGGCAGCGTGGTGATCAGCACCCGGGTGCGCATAGAAGGCGAGCCGGGCGCCGTACTGATCTCCGAGGTCAGCGATCAGGGCTGGAACATGGACCCGGCCCTGCACGTCAAAGACGTCAATAACGTGCGCATCACCGGCCTGGAGATCCGCTCGGAAAGCGGCGTTGGCAACACGGGGATTTTGGTTGAGGACGGCAGAAGGACGCGTATCGAGAACAACCACATTGAAGGCTTCGGCTTCGCCATCTGGGTGTACGGCGGCGATAATGTTCGCATCCTGGATAACGTCGCCATCGGTCTGGGCACCGGCTCCTGGTGGGGCATCGTCGTACAAAAAGGGATCGGTGCAGTGGTGAGAGGAAATGAATCGTCTTTCTTCTGGACCGGCTACTTCTTGAGCGACAAGCGCGGGGCCGCCTATCAGAATGAAGCGCACGATAATGTCGCAGGCATGTTTCTGTGCACCGCCCAATTCAACTTTTTACCCAGCGGTCAGGCGGTAGTCGCGCCGGAGGCCGCTAACGACTGGGTTGTGACCGACAATAACTCCTATGGTAATCAAAACAGCGGTTATCAGCTGCAGGACGGTTCCTTCAAAAACCTGGTGGTGCAGAACCGGTCGGATAATAATGGCGCTTATGACATCTGGGTGACAGGCCCTTTCCTGAACCCTGACGGGAGCATCCTATTCCCGACAACTTATGAAAATACTATTATCACCGTAGGTGAATTCAGCGACTATCTCGTCAAAAAGTGTGGTGAGAATAATAAGGTCATCGGCGGCGTGCTGGTAGATACGACGGTTGATCCTTGTCCGTAGCAATTGACTGCTTGGGCATCAAAAAACCATATGAATGAATGGTGCTCCGGGTGCAGCTTCAAAGTTGCGCCCGGAGTTGTTCGTTGCAGCTCCGGGCGCCGCTTCGAAGCGGCAGCCACCGTTACAACCCAATCAGCTGCGCTACCGCCGCCCGGGATGATCCTGGGTCTTCAGGAACAGCAAAAAGAGGATGATCGCACCGGAAGAAAAAATCTGATCCCGGAAAACCGAGCCGTTCGCCGCGTCGAGCAGCAACCAACCCGCCAAAAGTCCCAGCCCCGCAGCCGGAAAAAACCAGGCTTTCCAATCTTGCGGGCGCTCCCGGGCATTCTCCGGAAACCTTTCCACCTTCGTACCGATCCGCAAGGCCCGACTGCGGTCGGGCGGATTATGCTCTGTTGCTTTCGACATGCTTATCTTTTTTGACCGGTCAAAAGTGAAATAATTTTTTCATTTGTTTTTATTTATATTTACAATGATAAGCATAATGAAAGTTTATGGATTTTACGCTTCACCAATTGAAGGTCTTCCTTAAAGTAATAGAAAACCAGAGTATTACGAAGGCATCGGAAGAGCTCAATCTCACTCAGCCCGCCGTTTCCATTCAGCTGAAAAAACTGCAGGATCAATTTCCCATTCCCCTCACCGAGGTGATCGGTCGGACGTTATACGTCACCGATTTTGGCAAAGAGATCGCCAAAGCGGCGCAGCGCATCCTGAACGAAGTAGACGCGATCAATTACCAAACCCTGGCCTACAAAAACCAGCTGGCGGGACGACTGAGGATATCCGTCGCTTCGACCGGCAAATACGTGATGCCCTACTTTTTATCGGGATTTATGCGCAAAAACCGCGGCGTAGACCTGAGTATGGACGTGACCAATAAAACTTTTGTGGTAAAGAGCCTGGAACAAAACGAGGTCGATTTTTCCCTGGTCTCGGTGGTGCCGGATCAGTTAAAAACGAACCGGGTAGAATTGTTAGCCAATAAATTATTCCTGATCGGTAGCCCTAAGCTTAGTTTGGGGAAGGATGTCCCGGTGCGCAAGATTTTTGAAACCTATCCTTTACTCTACCGCGAACCTGGTTCTGCTACCCGCCACGCGATGGAAACATTTATCGCGGCCAACGACCTGCCGACGTACAAAAAGATGGAGCTCACCTCTAACGAAGCCTTAAAACAGGCGGTGATCGCCGGCCTGGGCTATTCCATCATGCCGCTGATCGGCATTAAGAACGAATTGCGCAACGGCGACCTGGAGATCACGCCCTTCCAAGGGCTCCCTATCGTCACCCATTGGAATCTTATTTGGCTGAAAGCTAAAAAATTGTCGCCGGTGGCGCTGGCCTTTTTGGAGTATGTCCGCTCTGAAAAGGAGAAGATAATAGCAGAGAATTTTTATTGGGTGGAAAAGCACTAGCATGCACGGCTTTTCTTGATTTAGTGATAACTTGAACCTCATTATCACACCCTTCGCCTGTTCCTCTGGATGAAGTTCTACCGTGATGCGAGGACTACCGTACGTACGTTTACTTCGCTGGTGGATGCGGCGGATCTTTTCGGTATACGCTTCGTTCTATATAATTCGTCTGGACGGTTCACTTTTCAGCCATTTATAGTAGCCGCTGCTGCTGACTCCTAATACCTTATCCATTTTCTCAGAGCTTGTTTGGAGGTAGTCATTTTGGCTGCAAAACCCAGCTTTTGGAACCTCCCTGTGGCATTTTTCCGGCCCGTAGCGCTGCTATGAGCCGGAAAAATCCCTTCGGGAGAACCCAAAATCTGAGTTTTTCGCTTCAAAAGCACTACCTCCAAACAAGCTCTCAATGGGAAACCAGCGATTCTGGGTTTGAAACATTGTTGTGTTCACGTCCTAGCAGGATAAACTATCGGTAGAATATTTTGCACGCAGTGATTGCCTTGCCGGAGGTACGGAATAGGAAAGATGGCAAGGATGGAGCGTATACTCCGTACTGCCGGCACGGAAGTCCCTTATGGTGTGTAACTCCTGTTTTGTATTGAAGGTCAATTGCTTAAATGTGGTTTTCAGCAGAAATTTTTTATGAGGAACTCGTGTTACACACCAACCTTTCGAAACAATCTACCAACATTTTGCGCCTCCGGCGCTGCGAATTAAAAAATACTTACTGCCAAAGTGGATTTGCAATAGAAGCAAGCTCCAAACCTGCTCTTACTCCTCTTCCTCCTCACTGATTTCCGCCATCACCGCCAGCACCTTCTCCAGCGGCATATCAGCCAGAAAGGCGATGTCTTCCGGGGACAGGTCCCGTTCTAGGCCGCGAGCGACGACAATATGCTCTTTTTTATCCATGCCTTTTACCAGGCCTTCTTCACGACCTTCTTCACGACCTTTCGCTTCCGCCTTTGTCTTCACCTCATGCAAAATAGCTTCTTCGATTCCCATGGCTTTACGAGATTTAGTGATAACCTGAACCTTCTCTTCAAATCTTTTGTAAAATGACTCTTCTCCAAAATTCGTGTAAAATTTTATGAAATTCAACAGCTTCCTGACCTTTTCCTTGCCAATGTTTTGTTGAAACAAATAACGCACCAGCTTCGTTTTCACCGCCAATAAGTCCCAATCGCTTTTGGCCTTATCTACCAACTCCCGCCGGGCTACTTCCAAAGCGAGACCGAAAATATTGTCTTCTTGCAATAGTTTTTCCCGCCCTTTTCCCACCAAAGAAAAAGCGCGAAACTTGTAATAAAATGCCGTATCCACAAACGACTCCCGGTATTCCGAAACGTGGTTGTTCGGATCGGCGTCTGTGTAAATGGCCAGCGCGGCTAAGCGTTGTTGATATCGATCGTAAATCCGGTACCCATATTGAAACATGCGCCTAGCGAACCCCGGATCACTGTACCCCTGCACTTCTACGTGGACCAGGAACCACTGCTCTTCCCCGCTCACCAGCCACGCCTTGATCAGTTTGTCGGCGTGCCGCCGGCCGGATTCCGAGGGTGGCGAGAGCTGATCCAGTTCTTTGTCAAGAAAATCGAAGCCCTTTGCAAAATCGATCCGCTCCACCAAATCCGGATAGAAATACCGAAGGAATTCTTCGATCAGGTCTTCGATGATGGCTTTCCAGAGGGTGTCCTTGCTGACCATGAGCGCGATTTCCCAGCAAGATACATAAAAATCCTGTTTAAAACAAAATAGTTCAAACTTTTTATTTTAATTCGAGAGGGGTGTTTCGATACCACAGTTCCCGTTTGACCGCTTACCGGTCTGACCGGTACAGAAAAGGACGAATGACACCTACCTACGCTAAAGCTTCGGCAGGTAAAATCGACGAACCTCCAAACTACAAAGCAGTCGCTCGGGCTGCTTCGCTGCTTCACCCACCAAATGTTTGTCAATTATCATTGGTACTTCACTGGGAGACCTTCCCAAAGAAAAGCTGACATCCCCTCCCGACCCTGCATCGGGGCCCCGAGCCGTATACCTTGCACCGCGCACCGCCTCATTCCAAACTCGCATAAGCATACTGCACCTTCTCCAGCCGCAGCTTCAGCCCATTCAGCGCCTCCTTCACCTCATTCAGGTTCGCTTTGACGATCTCGCTGTGGCGGCGCAGCACGAACAGGTTTTCATCCAGATGGTTTAGCTCGCTGGGCGCGTGCTCGCGTACGCCCGCCAATTGTTGGTCGATGTATTTTTCGAGGCGCTGGTAGCGTTCGTCCCAGTGTTGGGCGACGATGCGGTGCGGTTTTTTGTAGATCACTTCGGTGCGTTCCGTCTTCTCGGTGCGCAGGCGGTAGGTGTATTGGATGGAATTAAAAAAGACGTCCACGGTGTGTTCCGCGGGGTTTTTCTGGACTTGCAGGCGGTTGACCAGGTTGAAGTCGGCGTCGTAGAGGTTGGTCACCGCCGGCGACTCGGTATTGAGCTGTAAAAATTGCTTGATGGGCAGGTAAAGCCCTTCGAACTGGTTATCTTCTTTCAGCAACTGGTAGTATTCATCCCTGATCGGCAGTGGCCGTTCTCCGGTGACGGTATGCTTCACTTTGATCTCTTCCTCCACATCCTGTTCAAAATCTTCGATCTCGCGGCGCAGCATCTGCAGGTTGACGGCCATGGAGTAGCCGTGTTTGCGGATGGCTTCGTTGACGATGTGCTGGATGGTCTCGCGCTGGGTCGGTTTGCTCCACAGGCATTCGATCATCAGGAAGCAGTCCATCAGGTCGACCTGGCGGCGTCCGTTGAGGAAGGCGGAGGTGCGCAGCAGCCGGATGATCTTTTTCCAGCGGCGGTCGTAGATGCGGATCTGGTCGTCGGCGTTGTTGGGGCGTTGGTTGTGCTCGTCGAGTCTGATCTTCACCACCTGGATGGTGTTGAGTACTTCGGCGGGTACGGCTACCTGATCGATGCGCTCGTCCCAGTCGTTCATTTCTCCTTCGCTGATCTTTGCCGTTTCCGGGAGGTTGTCCTGGTAGACGTCATTGGTATCGACGATCATCTCCAGAAAGTTTTTGAACTGCCGGATGTTGCCTAGTTCCAGGCGCAGGAGGAAGCGGTCCCAGATGGGATCGAGGCTGTGGTTGCGGGGCGGCAGTTCGTTGGAAGCGGTGATGATGCCGCGGATATTGACGCGCATATCCTGGTCGCCGTTGCGGTAGACTTTTTCGTTGAGGATGGTGAGCAGCGCGTTCTGGATGGCGGGCCCGGCTTTCCAGATCTCATCGAGGAACACGATGTTGGCCCCGGGCAGGTAGCGATCGGTGAGGCGTTCGTATTTGTCTTCTTCCTTGAGCTTCTTGATGGAAATAGGCCCGAAGATCTCGTCGGGGGTACTGAATTTGCTCATCAGGTATTCAAAAGAAGTACCGTCGCGAAAAGCGTACTTGAGGCGGCGGGCGATGAGGCTCTTGCCCACGCCGGGGGGGCCCAGAAGGAAGATGCTTTCCCCGGCGACGGCGCTGAGCAAGGCCAACTTAACAGCCTGCTCGCGTTCATAGAGGCCCCGGCACAGGCCGGCGAGCAGCGCTTCCACTTTGTTGCGTACTGAAATATCGATGGTGGTGCTCATATGCAGTTTATTCCCGGCAGCGTTGCATGTTGCTGCTTTTGAATCAAAATGCCTGAGCAGCCGCATTGTTCAAATTACCTATGCTTCCTGATGCTCCCGCACTGGTAGGCGAAGAAAGGCAGCTTTACCCGACCCTTTCGCAAAATAATCCGGGCAAGGGCAGGAATATTGCGGTTCTTTCCGAAGAAGGGATATCATCTGCGCCACCATTGATCGTTCTCCTCGCCGAAGTCGGGCCGGCGCAGGCCGTCTTCTTCGATGTAATGCCGGCGCACCAGTTCGTCGACGGTCGCCTTGCGAATATGGAGCACCGTGCCGGCAAAATGAAGGGTTCTGCCGGCCATGGCGTGGTTGAAATCCACCTTGACGGCATGGTCGTCCCAGCTCAGGATGCGGCCGTTATGGGCTTCGCCGAGGTCGTCGGTGAGGGTGACGCAGTTGCCTTTGATCAGAAAATTTTCGCCCAGCCCCTGAAAAGCGGAGCGAGGCACATCGATGATGTTACCGGCCTCTACCGGACCGTAAGCTTCTTCCGGAGGGAGAGTGAAGGCAAAAGAATCGTCGGCCGCCAGACCATAGAGATTGGCTTCGAAGGCCGGCAGCAGTTTATCAGTCCCGAACAAAAACTTAAACGGGTAGTTGACGTCCATGCGCTCCATCAGTTCTCCCCGGGGGCCCCCTTCGCGCAATTCGTAGGTGATGGTGATGACGTTGTGTTCTTCGACGATCATAGCCTGGTCTTTGCATAGGTAACCAGGGGCGTTTGCCTTTTGTTTAACCCGGATCAGGTCGCGTGACCAAAACGTCGCCGCAGGTGATCACCCAGTCCCCAGCGTTGCGCTCGCCGGTGCTGTCGCGTTTCGGTTGTTCCGAGGTGTTGTTTGGCGAAAGCGGTGAGGTGAACCGGGCTGTTTTCCGCTGCAAGCAAGGCTGCTCCGAGCTGCTCGCTATCGTAACGCAGGTCTTCCCCGATACCGGCCGGCTGGTTGCGGCTCACTTCCGGGGTGCGCGCCAGCGACGCCAGGAAGGTCCGGCCTTCGGTTAATGGATCATTAGCTCCGGCTGCCTCTTCTTTTTCCCCGATCGCTTCGATCGCGTGGCTGCGCACGAGTTTTTCGTGCAGATGCCGGTAGGCGTCGGCCCGCGATATGTAATCAAGCCCTGACACCTGGCCGTTGAGCAGGACCACCAGGCCTTTCTGTCCGGGCAGCAAGGGGAAGGCGGCCAGGTAGCCGGCCAGGTCGTCCTCTTTCTGCGTATAGGCGTCGCGCATGGCCTGGGTCGGCGAGTGGGTGCCCAGCTTGGCGTGGAAAGCGCGCACGTCGCCCCAAACTTCCGACTGGCCGGCGTCGTAGCGCATCTCCGCCATGACTTTCTTACGAAGCCGCTCGCTTTTGCGATAGCGCGACTTGGAAGACATGACCACCCCGGAGTCCTGGAATTGGCGCCGGGCGTAGCGCCAGCGTCCCTGTTCCGTGCAGCTCACCGGAATGACGGTCTCGGAATGCGCCGCCAGCAACAGGCTGGTATTGACGATGCGATTTTGCTTGGCGCCCACCAGCTCTTCTCCGTCGATGAGCAAAACGGGCTGATCGGCCCGGTTGATTACTTTCAGATTGGGCACCGAGCCGGCTTCGCTGACTTCCGTGATCTCGGCCGCTTCGCGGGCCAGCGCTTCTTTCAGGCTCAGGTACGCCAGGCCGTTTTCAGGGCCATCCAGGATGGGGAGCACCGTTAAATTCCGGTGCTGCTGAACGGATTCCAGGCTTATTTGTTCACATAGCTTTTGCAGGGCTTCTCTCATGTTGACAAGCTTTTGGTGAAGAAAAAGAGCTTAGTATGACAGGGTAATGGGGTGTTGACTAGGGGGTGTCCGGAAAATAAACCGAACATCCTTAAAAACCGGACTCGCCCGAAAATAGTTTCCTTTGGTTGGATAAAAAAAGAATTTTATTTTTTGAATAAGTGATGCCGCCATTTATCGTGGGTGGGACTTCCCGGTTCAAACGAAGCGGAAAGCCGGCCGCTGCGGTCACGGGGAATTAAAATTTTCCTAAAGCCGCCGGGTCCGGTGAATAAAACAGGCGGCAGCGGCGTTTTTAAGCAAAAGCAACGAAAACCATGATGAGAAAATTGATTGCATTATTCCTAAGTATCGCCTGGCTTTCCGGCAGCCTCCCTGCTCAGAACAACTACCTGTCAGCAGCCGGGGATTCCGACCCCAAAGCCAAAGCATTGCTGCAAAAGATCCGCGATAAGTACGAAGGCTACCGCTCGCTGGAAGCCAATTTCGTACTCGAGATCCGGCTGCCCGATCAACCGGCGGAGCAGCAGCGCGGGTCTCTGGCGCGCCAGGGCGACCAATATCGCATGCAACTCAGCTCTTACGAAGCGATCTCCGACGGCGAGACGATCTGGCTGATCATGAACAGCAACAAAGAGGTGCAGATCAACGATGTGCCGGAGGAGACCGACGATTTTTCCATCCTCTCCCCGCAGGCCCTCTTCGCCATCTACGAACGAGGCGACTTCGTATACGCCATCACCAACGAATTCAAGGAAGGCGGCCGCACGCTGCAGCAGGTTGAGTTCAAGCCGCTCGACGAGATGTCGGATTATTCCAAACTGCGGCTGACGGCCGATAAGAACAGCGCCGAGGTGATGAGCGTGGAAGCGTTTGCCAAAGACGGCTCGCGCTATCTGCTGAAAATGACCGAAACGACCCCCAATAAGTCGTTTCCCGCCGGTTATTTCACCTTCGACAAAAGCGATTACCCTGGTTTTTACGTCGAAGACCTGAGAGAATAGCGGCTGAAAATACCCCCGGCAATTCCGCAAAAGCTTTTATTTTGAGGTTTACGCCAAAGGCAAAAAATCGTCGATGAAGAGGATTTTTTGCCTTTGGGGTTGCCTTATTTCAGACTTTTGCGCCATCACAACCTACTCGCTATGGGATTCAAATCTGCCGTCATCAAGCCATTCGCCAAAAAAATCGCCCGCGACATCGACCGCTGGTCGGCCGACGCCGTCGGGGCGCAGGAACGCGTCTTCCGGAAGCTGATCGCCAAAGGCCGCCGTACGGCTTTCGGACGCGACCACCACTTCGACCGGATCGACAGCTACGAGGCGTTTCGACGGCAGGTGCCCATCCGCGATTACGAAGGACTGCGGGCATACGTGGAGCGCATCAAAGAGGGCGAAAAGGACGTGCTCTGGCCCGGGCGCCCCAGGTATTTTGCCAAAACTTCAGGCACTACTTCCGGAGCGAAATACATCCCGCTCACCAAAGACAGCCTGCCCAACCACTTCGGCACGGCCCGCAACGCTTTGTTCAATTACTACGCCCGCACCGGCAACGGCCGCTGGATCGACGGCAAGATGATCTTCCTGTCGGGAAGCCCGGAGATGGACCAGGTCGGCGGCATACCCACCGGCCGCCTCTCGGGCATCGTTAACCACCAGGTGCCGAGCTGGCTGCGAACCAACCAGCTGCCCTCTTACCAGACCAACTGCATCGAGGAATGGGAAGAAAAGCTGGAACGCATCGTCGACGAAACCCTACAGGCCGATATGCGGCTCATCAGCGGCATTCCCCCCTGGGTGCAGATGTACTACGAACGCCTGCTGGAGCGCACCGGCAAGCAAACCGTCAAGGAGATCTTCCCCAATTTCGGCATGTTCGTCTACGGCGGCGTCAACTTCGAACCGTACCGCGATCAACTGGAACAACTGGTGGGCGAGCGCCTGCCCAGCGTGGAGACCTACCCGGCCAGCGAAGGGTTTATCGCTTTTCAGGACCAGCCCGGTCAGCCGGGACTATTGCTCAACGCCGACTCGGGGATCTTTTTCGAATTTATTCCGCTCGACGCCATCCATCAGGAGGACCCACCCCGCCTTTCGCTGCGGGATGTGGAAACCGGCGTCAACTACGTTTTGCTCATCAATAGCAATGCCGGCCTCTGGGGCTACAACCTGGGCGATACCGTGGCTTTCGAAAGCCTGCAACCGCCGCGCCTGCGCGTGACGGGGCGCGTCAAGCACTTCATCTCCGCCTTCGGCGAGCACGTCATCGGTAAAGAAGTGGAAGAGGCTATGCAAAAGACGGCCCGGGAGATGGGCGTACGCATCGTCGAATTTACCGTCGCTCCTCAGGTGACGCCACCGGAAGGCGGAACGCCCTACCACGAATGGTTCGTGGAATTTGACGAGCCGCCCGCCGACCTACCGGCTTTCGCCCGCCGGCTGGACGAAGAAATGGTCCGTCAGAACATCTACTACGAAGACCTGATCAGCGGGGGCATCCTCCGGCCATTGGTGATCCGGCCAATGCAGCGCGACGCCTTCCGGCATTACATGAAGGCCCAGGGCAAACTGGGCGGACAAAACAAAGTGCCCCGCCTCAGCAACGACCGCAATATCGCCGATGCCCTGACCGGGATGGTCGTTTCCGTATAGCGGCTGCCCGGGTTAGCAGGGAATGCGAACTGAAGAACACCAGGATCTTACAAAACCGACGGTCTTTTTTTTCGCTTCGGCCGGAAAAACAAAAGCTGTTTCAGCGAAAACAAATGCATCGCCAGGGCAAAAGGCACAATAAAACCCGGTATCCAGATGAACGGCGCCAGGGCCACAAAGACGTTCGCCGGCTCGTTGGTAAATACCCGCGCCGGGGAAGGAGCCGAAAAGACAGCGATGACCACAATGTTGACCAGCAGCAAAATGCCGAAAACGTTCCAGATGATCCCTTCCAATCGCCGCCGGCGCCCCCTGCCGAAAAAAACGAATCCCGCCATAAAAGCGGTGATGCCGACCACGATATCGTAGTTCAGCCATTCGAAAGTCATCTGTACCGGAACGTAACCGCCCCGGTACCCCAGCCATAAAAAAAGCTCCATCACTACCCGGAACCCCTGAATGTAGATCAGCCAGGCGGCCGGCAAAACCCGCAGCACTAAACCGAAAAGGCGGGAAAAAAGCAAAGCGATAATGACGATGAGCGGAGGGATAAACGTATAAACGACTCGCGGCGGGAAGGTCTCCCAGTAAAAAAAGAAACCCTGGTAAGCCGATAACGCCAGGATGGCGAGCCACAAGATCAGGCTGGCGGTAACCAGCCCCACCAGCAGCCGGCGCTTCGGAGCAGCGATGCGCAAATGCCCCAGGGCGTAGCTCAGGCCGCCGCGCACTGCACTGACCAACGCAAAGGTGAGCGCTACGATGATGAGCTGCCCGATGAGGTATAAGGTGAAATTCATCGCCCTAAAGGTGGTTTTTCGCTATGCCTGGGTTAAGATAGTAGAAAGCTGCTATTTCGGGTAATGTCCCGCTGCTTATTTGGCCTGCATTGATTAACTTCCCGGGAAAAACATGATACGGGTACTATTGCCATTACTACTCCTACTGTTCCGGACGGAAGGCGCCGGCGCCCAGGGAACAGACTATACCAGCTGGTTTACCGGCGATACGGCCGACGTAGTCACTACGCCCCTGAACGGGCTGGTGCTGGCCGGCGGGGGCGCCGACAATGACGACGCTATGCGCTGGATGCTGCAACGCGCCGCCGGCGGCGACGTGGTCGTCATTCGCGCCAGCCAGTCGGACGGCTACAACGATTATTTCTTCGAGGAACTGGGCGTGACGGTCAATTCGGTGGAGACCATCCGCTTTGACGGCCCGGCCGCCGCTGAGGAGGATTACGTCATTCAACAGATCCGTAAGGCCGAGGTGCTCTTCATCGCCGGTGGCGACCAGTACGATTATTACCAGTATTGGAAAGACACGCCGGTCGAGGACGCTATCAATTACCTCATCAACGAAAAACAAATAACGGTGGGCGGCACCAGCGCCGGCATGGCCATCCTGGGGCAGGCTTATTACGCACCTTCCGATTTGGGCGTCTATTCCGAAGAAGCGCTCGGCGATCCCTATCATCCCTATCTCGATGTGCTCGGCAACGGCGATTTCATCCAACATCCGCTGATGGACCGCGTCATCACCGACACCCATTTCGAAGATCGCGAACGAGAAGGGCGCCTGTTTACCTTCCTGGCCCGCCTTACCGCCGAGACCGGACAGCGCGTATTCGGCATCGCCGCCAATGACTATACGGCGGTCTGTATCGACGAGAACGGGATCGCGCACGCCTACGGCGAGTGGCCGGAATTTCCGGAAGACCACGTCACTTTTCTGCAAGCCAACTGCCTGGACGACTTCACGCCGGAAACCCTTACGGCCGGTGAACCGCTCACCTGGCTGCGTAGCGGCGCAGCCGTAAAAGTGTACCGCACGCCGGCTACCGTCGACGGCGCCCATACCTTCGACCTCAACGACTGGCAAACGGCCTCCGGCGGCGAGTGGGGCAACTGGTACGCGGTCGACGGCGAATTAGAAATCGTCATGGGCACTTCCTCACAATGCGATGAGTTGATCCTGCACACCCGGGAAACCGATCCGGCTGCTGCGCAAATCAGCGCTTTTCCCAACCCGACCCGCGGCCCGCTGGAGGTGCAATGCAACGCAACGGACTGCACCGTCGAACGGATCATCGTGCACGACGCCCGCGGCGGCCTGGTCCGGTCGATAGATCGACCTCAGGGAGTGATCTCCCTTTCCGGGCTGCCGGCCGGCCTCTATCAGCTGCAGGTGTTTACGACGGAAGGAATGGCCGTACGATCGGTGGTGCGGCAGTGAGGATTGCCCCTTCGGAAAGGGGCGCGGGCGCTGCCTGGGGTTGATCTAGCTTCCCGGTTAAGCATCATGATCTTTTGCCAGATCCGGTTGGACAGGCCGTCGGTGAGCGATTCCAGGTCGTTGACGGCTTCGAGTACGACGGGGTCGTTGAGGTACTGGGCGTGCAGGGCGCCCAGCTTGCTGGTGATGGCCAGCAATTCGGTACAGTAGTCCAGGTACCGGCTCATCTGAAAGGCGGAAATCTGCCGGCGCTCCGGAGAAGCGGCGGTTGTCGGTCCTTTACCCAGTAAAATGACGGGATCTTTGGTGAGCTGATGCATATCGACGACATGCGCGATGCTGCGCAGGCGGTGGATGTTGGAAAGGGCGAGCCGGCGCTTCAGGCGCGATTCCACCGTGAAGAGAAAAAAGACGGCTATGGCCAGGAAGATGAGGTCGTTTACCGCCGACTCGGTCGTCTGCACCAGGTCGGTCAGGCCACTGACGTCCGACTGGAGCTGGAGTGCCAGGAATAAGGCGGCGCCGAAGATGGCCAGGATGGCGACAAAAGCGAGGATGACCAGGATGCGCACCGGCCAGATCGGATGTTCCAGCCGGTAGAGCGAAGAGGTGATGCGCTGCCCTTCCTGAAGCAGTTCGTCGCAAACGTGGCTCAGTCCCGAGTCCGGAAAGCGATCGCGGATGCGTTCGCCCAGCTTATCGAGGGTGGAGAGCAGGCTCGGGGCGTCCAGCCGGCTGTAGCTCGCCTGGCTCGCGCGCTGCTCCGAAAAGCCCATCAGTTCTCTGAAAGTGAATCCTCGCATTACGTAGGTAAAGGTTGCGCTTTCCCCTTAAATTTGCCAGTTCTGCGCCCGAAATTTTTTACCCGGATAATGCACGCAGGGCAATCGCATTTAAAAGATGCTACCTCTCAATTGCCATAAAATTTCCAGGGAACGGAAGGAAAAATCCGGGTCAATTGCTCATCACCACGAAACGGACCAGCCTCCGTTCGCCGAGGGCGGATAACTCCAAGGAGTAGACGCCGGCGGACCAATGCGTGACGTCAAGCTCAAACTGATTAAAATCCAGGCCGGCCGCGCCTTGTATCCTGCGGCCGGCGGCGTCGAAAACGGCAATGGCGCCCGTCAGGGGTTCTTCGCTGATCACGGAAACCTTCAGCTTGGAAATGACGGGGTTGGGGGACAGGTGCACTTCTGCATCCCAGAGCGGACGCCGTCCTCCGCACTCACTGAGTCGGGCCAGTTGGTCGGGTGCAATGCGAGATATGCCCGGGCTGACGGAGCCGGTAACCTGCCCATCGATTACGGGTAGGAAGGAGACGCCACAACTGTTCAGGTAGAGGGAGTCGGCAGAAGGGATCGCCAGGACAAATTCATCTCCTACCCGCCAGGCGCCGGTGGAAACAGTACAAGTCGCGCCATTGCCGTTGTGAACAAAAAAACGACTTGCCGGTGAATAGCTGTTCAAGCTTGCCTTGGGTTCGATCCAAACGCCTGCCGGGCCGGCTTCCTGAACCGTTCCCCAGACGATACCCAAGTTTTCGTGGAGCTCACCGTTCTCATCGGTGACGGTGCCGCAGAAATTGTCGATGAAATGACAAGAACAGGCCTGGAAATGTCGAACCGGCAGGCACAGTATAAAAATGAAGAGGTAGATTCTCATGTCCTGTTTTTTGAGATTAGACAGCGCCGAAACGCCTGTCCGTTGGGTTGAGGCGATTATTTTTTGGTATTCGCCCAATCAACCGCTATCTCTTCATCCACTGTACTACGACCGTACCCATCGATGCGACGCAAGCAGCAGCAGACGATCAACCTATAAAGGCCAAAATACCCAAACCTTTTCAACAAAAGATTGCATCTTTGCGAAATAAAACGCTATCTTGAAAAATCAGCTTGTTTGTTAGTGCTTTTTCGAAAAAGTACGCGAGAAGCGGCTTTCAATTTTTTTGCTTTTTATGGGATACATTATTTCTCTGCTCAATCATAAAGGAGGAGTCGGAAAAACCACGAGTGCGATCAATATCGGCGCCGGATTGGTAGAGCTCGGGCAAAAAGTGTTGCTCATCGATCTGGACCCGCAGGCAAACCTCACCCTGGCGCTGGGCGTGCCGCGCCAGCCGACCAGCATCTACGAAGCGATCCGCGGGGAAGCGGAACTGGTTCCGTACACCGTGAAAGACAATATGGACGTCGTGGGGTCGACGCTCGACCTCTCAGGGGCGGAGATGGAGCTGATCAACGAGGCGGGCCGGGAGTTTATCCTCAAGGAACTCTTCGCGCCCATCCGGGAAGAATACGATTACGTGATCATCGACTGTCCGCCTTCGCTCGGCCTGTTGACCCTGAATGCGCTGACCAGCAGCGATTTCGTCTACATTCCCCTGCAAACGGAATTCCTGGCCATGCAGGGCCTGGCCAAGATCAAGCAAGTGATCCAGAAAGTGAAGGTGCGCCTGAACAAAGACTTGCAGATCGGCGGCGTGATCGCTACGATGTACGACGCGCGCAAGGTGCTCAACCGCGACGTGGTGGAGACGATCAAAAAGTATTTCGGCGAGCTGGTGTTCGAGACCATGATCCGCGATACCGTGGCCCTGGCGGAGGCGCCGGCCCAGCGACAGGATATTTTCGACTACAGCCGCAACAGTTCGGGCGCAGAGGACTACCTCAACCTGTCCCGGGAAATCCTGGCGCGAGTGGATAAAATGGCGGCCGTAGCTTCGAAGTCGATGAATAAATAGCGTTTAAGCATAGCAGTTTTGAGTAAAAAGAAATTCACCGCCGGACTTGAAAGCCTTTTTGGCGACGCTTCCAACGATACGCTTCCGGAAGAGAATCCGCTATTGTCCGGACGGGAAAAACCGGCCGCAACCCGGCCCGCCAAAGCTTCCGATGCCCGGCCGTCGTCGGGTAAGGATTTTACTTCCGAACTGCAGAGCTTCCTGGAAACTTCCTTCGAAGAATCGCTGGAACGCCAGCTCAAAGAAAAAGAAAAAACCCCGAAAGCCGCCAACAAGAAACGCCGCCACCGGCCCTCCGGCCTCGACCTGCTCATCCAGCGCACCGTCGACAAAGCCGAACAGCAACCCGAAAATCCGCACAAGGGCCTGGGCAAGCGCATCACCCTGCTGCTCGATCAGGAGAAACTCGAAAAGCTCAAGGAGATCGCCCGGCAGGAACGCACCTACCTGCGCAACATCATCGACGAGATCGTGGCGGAGTACATCAAGTCTTACGATAAAAGAAAACCTCAGCCCGATCATTGATCGGGGCTTCTTCCCCGCTATGGTGGTCAGACAATGAGGATGACTAAAGACGGGATTCCCGGCGGCAGGCTTTTGACTTATTCGTACATTGTCTCGGAATTACCGACAGTTACTTTTGGGAAAAAGTATTGGGGGTATCCTTCCGATTTTCTCATCTATTAACCGACATCCATTGACTAAAACCCATACCTCATGCAGCGATCCTTTACTTCCGTTTTTATTCTGTTGTTGTTCAGTTCCGTACTGACCGCTCAGTCTACGGGCCAGAAAGTTTACCAGATCCTTCAGGAAAAGTGCGCCACTTGCCACAGCAACGCGAATCCGCAAAGTGGCCTGGACCTGGAGGGCGGCGGAACCAGCGAATTTTCGCGCTTTCTGCAAGTGCGCAATAACCTGTACAACCAAATACCGGCGAATGCCGACGCGGCCGAAAGCGGCGATTATTACGTTTATCCGGGTCGCCCCGACCGCAGCTTCCTGTTCCGGAAAATCAACGGCGACTTTGATGCGTATTACCAGCTCGCGGCCGGCGAAGGCCAGGCCATGCCGCCTACCGACCACCCGCAGCTATCCGATATCGAGAAAGAGATGATCCGCCAGTGGATCTTGTTCGGCGCCAAGGGCACTTCCGACCTGGTCGTTGAAGAAGACGTGATCGGCTATTACGAAGGCAACAGCATGGCCGCTTTCCCCGACGGTCCGCCGCCCGCGCCGGCCCCCGGGGAAGGGTTCCAGATCAAGATGGGGCCGTTTTACGTGGAGCCGGGAGGTGAGCTGGAATATTTCCAGCGCTACCACCTCGACCTGCCGGCCAACGTGGACGTCAACCGGCTGGAGATCATGATGGGCACCTTCTCGCATCACTTCATCATTTACAATTTCAATAACGGCGGCGAAAGCGCCGTGCCGCACGGCCTGCGCCTCAATTCGCTGCATAACGACATCGGCCTCGTCGCCGCCGTCCAGGAATCTACCGACCTGCGGCTGCCGGAAGGTTCCGCTTTCATCTGGGACAACCAGCTGGTGCTCGACCTCAATTCGCACTACATCAATTACCTGCCCGACCACGTTTACCAGGCCGAATCGTACGTCAACGTCTACACCCAGCCCGCAGGTACGGCCGCCCAGGAGATGAAGACCGAGCTCATCGCCAATTTCGATATTCCGATCCCCAATAACGGCGACCTGATCACCCACCGTCAGCACCTGAACTTCCCGCTTGGAGATGTATTCCTGTGGGGCATCATGGGGCATACCCACCAGTACGGCATGGCCTACAAAGTATTCGAACGGCTGCCCGGCGGCGTGGAAGGCGACCTGATCTACGATGCGTCCTGCGCCCAGGGCGTGCCGGGCTGCATCGCGCCCTTTTTCGATTACCAGCACATCCCCATGCGCTATTTCGATCCGCTGCTGCCCATCACGATAAGCCCGTCGCGCGGCCTCATCCACGAAGCGCAATGGATCAACGACGGCCCGTCGCCCGTAAACTTCGGCCCGACCTCCGACGATGAAATGATGGTGATCATCCTGATGTATACCGAAGATACCACCGGCATCGTTTCCGACCTGCGGGAGATCGACCGCCCGGCTTCCCACGTGACGGCCTTCCCCAACCCCGCCGGCGACCACATCAACTTTCGCCTGGCGGAGGGCCGGCAGTGGCGCAGCTTCCGCTTGTTCGACGCCGTCGGCAGAGTAGTGGCCCGGCAGCGGGGCGATCTCAGCAATCAGCTGACCTTCAACCGCAACGGCCTGCCCCAGGGCGTATACCTGTACCAGATCGAAGATGAATACGGCGGCCTGCATACCGGACGCGTGGTCTTTGAGTAGGCGCCGGGGGGCTTCCGGACTGCATTCGCGGAGGAGACGGGCTTCTGTTTTGCTGTTTCAAAATGGCATGGTGATCTGGCAGGCGCCTGCGTGTCGCCCGCCTGTGCGAACGCAAGCCCAACCACCGTCATGACGCAGAACCCATGAATCATCCGGGCTTGCGAAAGCGGCGTTCGTCGATAAGAGTTGTGATTGTTTTCGGGGCATGCTAATTTTAATATCAGTTTGAGACCAGCCTTTTCGGGCGCACCGGCTTGCGAAAACAAGCCGGTGCTTCGAAGCGGGAGGCCGAGTCTCGACCTGACCCAAAAACCCCGAGCTGTGAGAAAAATCTGCCTGACGGTACTATCGCTGTTTTTGTTTTTTTCTATCTGGGGGCAGGAACGGCCGAAGCTCGGCCTGGTGCTCAGCGGCGGCGGCGCCAAAGGGCTGGCCCATATCGGCGTCCTCAAAGTACTGGAGGAAGCCGGCCTGCAACCCGACATCATCACCGGCACCAGTATGGGCAGCATCATCGGCGGGCTCTACGCCATCGGCTACTCTCCGGATTCGCTGCACCGGCTCGTCAGCTCGCTCGACTGGGACGAAGTGCTGAGCGACCGCATCCCCCTCAACCGCGTGATCTTTGAAGAAAAGGACTTCTTCGAAAACCAGCTCCTCGAGATCTATTACCGCAACCAAAAAGTGGAGCCGCCCGGCGGCCTCATCCGCGGGCAGCAGATCGAAAAGCTGCTCTCCCGCCTGGCGGCGCCGGCTTTCCCGATCGACGATTTTACGCAGCTGCCCACGCCTTTCGTTTGTGTCGGCGCCAATATCGCTACCGGCGAGGCGGTCGTAATCCGCGACGGCTACCTGCCCGACGCCATGCGCACCAGCATGGCCATCCCCACCGTTTTTACGCCCGTCAAACGCGACAGCGCCGTGCTGGTCGACGGTGGGCTGGTGCACAACTTTCCGGTCCAGGAAGCCATCGACCTCGGCGCCGAATACATCATCGGCGTCTATACCGGCTGGCCGCTGGACCGCGACGAAGAGGTACGGACCATCCCCGACATCCTCACCCAGACGCTCTTCCTGATGAGCGTCCAGGACGCCAAGACGCAGAAGCCGCTCTGCAACCGCTATATCGAGCCCGACCTCACCGGGCTGGGCTCCCAGGATTTCAAGCGGGCCGACTCGATCGTGATGAGGGGAGAGCGGGCCGCCCGCGCCCAGTTCGACGCTTTCCGGCGCCTCGCCGATTCGCTCGACGCACTCGGTCCGCCGCCCGATCCACCGGCTTTGTCCGCCATCGACTCGATATGGATCGATCAGATCGAAGTGACCGGCAACCAGGAGTTCCTGGGCGCCGAGATCGTGGGGCGCGCCGAGCTGCTGCCCGGGCGGCACCTGCACCTCAGCGATATCGAGCGGGGCGTCAACAAGCTGTACGGCACCAATTTTTTCGAAAAGGTCAGCTACCGCCTGCAGCGTGTCAACGGCGTCAATATCCTCAAGCTGCGAGTTGCGGAAAAGCCGCCCATCATCCTGCGGGGCGCCCTCAACTACGATACCTATCTCGACGCCGGCTTCCTGTTCAACCTGGCCTTCCGCAACTTCCTGACGCCCGCCTCCCGCCTGATGATCAGCGGCAAGATCGCCGAGAAATACCGCGCGCAGATCAACTACCTACAGTATATCGACCGCGAGCAACAATGGGCCCTCCTGGCTTCCATACAGCTCAACCGCGATAAGGTGCCCATCTTCCGGCGCGGCGTGATCTCGGAGGAGTACAACCTCATCGACTTCCCGATCGACCTGGGCCTGCAGCGGCGCTTCGGGCGCAACGTCCTGCTCAGCGCCGGCCTGCAGCGCGAAGTGCTGACGTTCAACCCCACCGCCGGCCAGGACCTGGCGTTCGACCGGGTCACTTACCGCAACTACAACCTCTTCGGCCGGCTGGGCGTCAACACCCTCGACCGCAACGTCCTGCCCAGCCGGGGGACGCTGCTGCACTTCGAGTACAAATACCTCAGCAACAACCACCTGGGCGTGGAAGAGAACGACCTGGCGCCGCCTCCCTTCGATTCGCTGGCCTTTACGCCCTACCACAAGTTCACGCTGCAAAGCCGGCACTTCATCCCCCTGCATGCGCGGGCTTCGCTGGTGGTGGCGCCCTTCGCCGGGGTAGCGGTCAATACCGACAATCCGTTCAGCGACCTCTTCTTTACCGGCTCGCCCGAGGTGCTCACCCGGCGTTCGCTGCCTTTTTACGGCCTGCGCACCAACGAACTGATCGCACAGGTGGCGGCCGGCGGCCGGCTGGGCTACCAGCATTTTCTGCGCGACAAGTGGATGGTTTCGCTGGATGTGAGCGCCGGCGTCTTCGCCGAGCCCGACACGGAGGCGGCGCGCGACCTGCGGCCCGACCAGTTTTTGCTCGGCGGCGGCCTTACGGTCGGCTACAACTCTTTCCTGGGGCCGGTGAAGATCACCTTCAGCTACCCCTTCGCAGCGGGGGAAGACATCGACCAGGGCCTGAAAACGTTTATTTTGGTGGGGCATCGCTTTTGACCGGGTCTTGAGAGGAACCATGAATTGTTAAAAAAAGCTTAAACCCTCCGGTGAGAAGCCACCCTGGCTTCCGGCCACTGTCTTTTTATGAAACCTGTAATAGGTTTATCCATAATCATCACCCGAGTACGGAACCCGCAACGGGTTCACTCAAAAACCTAAAACTCATGAAGCGATTACTGTATGCCTTAGCCCTGGCCGCTTTTTTCCTGCCGGCAATGGCCGGCGCCGACCCCGTTGACGGCCCGTTGGTGCGCACCGAGCAAGTGGACGACAAAGCCTTTCTGGTGCAACTGGTCAACCTGCAGCAGAAAAAGACTTTCCTCCGCATCGCCGAGCTCAACGGCCCGACCCTTTTCGCCAAATCCGTAAAAGCCCATAACGGCTACCGCCAGAAGTTCGACTTCTCCCGGATGGAACCGGGCCGCTACCTGTTCACCGTTTCCCACGAAGGCAAAGACTACCACGTCGTCGTCTACCTCAATGAGGAGCGCCTGCTGCTTTCCGATATCAGCGTCAACGGCTGATGGGCTGCGGTTAAAGGAATCTATTACGTCAACAGGCCATTCCCCCTCCGGCGGATTGGCCTGTTTTTTCTGCTCTCCGCTTCTTTTTGCCTTTTCCCTTTCCTACATTTACCCGATGGAACCATCCGCTTCTCCCGAGGGCATCGTCGCCCGCATGTACGACCAGGACGCATTCAGCCGGTGGCTGGGCATCGAGCGCCTGGAAGTCGCCGCCGGCCGCTGCGTCCTGCGCCTCACCGTACGCCCCGAGATGACCAACGGCTTCGGCATTGCCCACGGCGGCATCACCTACAGCCTGGCCGACAGCGCCCTGGCCTTCGCTTCCAATGCACAGGGCCGCCGCGCAGTAAGCGTGGATACGGCTATTTCCCACCTCCAATCCGCCCGCGCCGGCGACGTCCTCACCGCCACTGCCGAAGAAGACCACCTGGGCAACCGCATGGCGTTCTACCGGGTGACGGTGGTGAATCAAGACGGGGGTAAAGTGGCGTTGTTTAAAGGGGTGGTTTATCGGACGGGGGAGGAGTGGTGAGAAGAAAAAAATGCCGCTCGCAGCAACATCTGCGAACGGCATTTTTATAGAAATGCTGAGTTTTTCAATCAATACTCCCCATACTCCACCCGCCTTCCCGGCGTATACGGCGCGCCTGCTTCTTCCAGCTTCGCCTCCAGTGCTGTCAGCTCCTCGTCCATCAATCCGCGGATGCGGTCGAGGATAGGGCGGAACGCTGCGTCGGCGATGCGGAGGGCTTCGCGTTGCGTTTCCGTGGGCGCCGAGGTGGAGCCCCACATCTCGTAGGTCAGCCAGTTGATGCGGGCGGCAGGCGCCATAGGGCTGGGCTGGTCGAGGCGGCCGGCCACCTGGTCGCCGTACATCTCCTTGCGGATGGCGTATAATTGGTTTTCGATCTGCTGCAAGTCGGCCACCAGCTCGGGCTGGGGCGTCGGTACGGCGTAGACGGCCTTTTCGATATGGCGTAGGCGGTTGCTGATCTCCTGCAGCATATCGGAAGCGCCGGAGACGGCCCGCTGCAGCTGCTGCGCCTCGCGCTGGAAGGCGACCAGCGCTTCGCGATCCTCGGCGGGCAGGGTGACGCCGCCCAGGGTCTTCAGCTCGAAGCGGACGGGGCCGGCCAGTTCGGTCAGCTCGCCCTCGTGGTAGCGCGACAGTGAGACGGTGTACTCGCCCGGCATAGCCAGGATGCCTTCGTCGTCGCCGCCGAAGGGGTTGTAGAAGGCCGGTCCTTTCAGCTCAATGGGGCGCACGGAGGGATAGCGGCCGTCCCAGCTGATGCGTTTTACCCCTTTGCCGGCGTCTGTTTTCAGCTTGCGCACCGTATTGCCGGCCAGGTCGCGGATGGTGAACAGCAGGTAGGGCTCCTCTTCGCGCATCTCTGCTTCCAGGGCGGCGTAGTCGGGATAGGGCGTATCTTCGCCTTCCTTGACCAGTTCTTTTTCTTTTTCGCGGCGCTGGTCCTGGCGTGTTTTCACTTCGTCTTTGACGTAATAGGTAAAGGTAGCGCCCACCGGCGGGTTCTCGGCCGTGTAGAAGCCGTCGCCCTGGAAGGCTTTGCCGGGCAGGCCCCAGGGCGTACTCTCGATGTAGACCAGGCCGTCGCGAACGGGGAAGATCCTGGCTTCCGCCTGCAGTTCTGCTTCGCCCATTTCCCGCAGCGGCGAATAATCGTCGAGCACGTAGAAGCCGCGGCCGAAGGTGCCCAGCACCAGGTCGTTCTCGCGCTGCTGGATGGCCAGGTCGCGCACGGCGATGGTGGGTAGGCCGGCTTTGATCTGCTTCCAGTGGGCGCAGCCGTCGACGGTGAAGAAGCAGCCGAACTCGGTGCCGACGAAGAGCAGGTCGGGATCGACATGGTCTTCGGCGATGCTGTAGACCGAGCCGCGCTCGGGCAGGTTGGCGGCGATGGCCTTCCAGGAGGCGCCGCCGTCGGTGCTCTTGAACAGGTAGGGCCTGAAGTCGCCGTATTTGTGGTGGTTAAAAGCGGCGTAGATCACGTTCTCGTCGTGCTGCGAGGCGAGCAGGGCGTTGACGTAGGTGCGTTCGGGCGCGCCCTGGATGTTATTGACGTCGACTGTCGTCCAGTTCTCGCCGCCGTCGCGGGTGATCTGGATAAAGCCGTCGTCGGTGCCGACCAGCAGTAAGTCGGGGTTCAGCGGGCTTTCCGCAAAAGCGACGATGGTGCCGTAGGGCGAGGTGGATTGGTTTTTCGCCACGGCGTCGATGCTCTGTACGCGGCCCATCACCTGGAGTTGGTTGCGGTCGACCTGGCGGGTGAGGTCGGGGCTGATCACCTCCCAGCTGTCGCCGCGGTCGTCGCTGCGGAACAGCTTATTGGCGGCGAAGTAGAGGCGAGTGTCGACGTGTTCGGAGACGGCCAGGGGCGCGTCCCAGTTCCAGCGGTATTCGTCTTCATCTTCGCGGGGTTTGGGCTGGATGCCTGTCTCTTCGCCGCTGGCGCGGTCGTAGCGCACCAATACGCCGTACTGCGACTGGGCGTAGACGATATCCGGGTTGTTGGGGTCGATCTGCGATTCGAAGCCGTCGCCGCCGTGGGTAATGAACCAGTCGGAGTTGACGATGCCGTGAGCGGTGCGCGTACGCGCGGGCCCGCCGATGCTGAAGTTGTCCTGCGTGCCGCCGTAGATGTGGTAGAACGGCAGGTCGTTATCGACAGCTACTTTGTAGAACTGGGTGACGGGCAGGTTGGCTTTGAACGACCAGGTTTTGCCGGCGTCGAAGCTCTCGTAGATGCCGCCGTCGCAGCCGACGAGGAAGTAATCGGTATCCTCGGGGTCGATCCACATGCAGTGGTTGTCGACGTGTTTCCATTTTTCGCCCACCATCTTGAAGGTCTTGCCGCCGTCGACGCTATAGTGCATCCAGGTGTCCATGGCGTAGATCACGTCGGGGTCGGTAGGGTGGAGGACGATCTCCTGGTAGTAGTTGCCGCTGGTGTTGAAGCCGCTTTGTTTCTCCCAGCTGGCGCCGCGATCGGTGGAGCGGTAGAAGCCGCCTTTGCCCTGAGCGGCTTCGACGATGGCGTAGATCACTTCCGGGTTGGCCGGCGAGATGCCCAGCCCGATGCGGCCGAGGTCGACGCCCGGCAGCCCCTGGTTGGCTTTTTCCCAGTTCAGGCCGCCGTCGGTGGTCTTGTAGATGGTGCTGCCCGGGCCGCCGCCCACGTAGGTGAAGACGTGGCGCCGCCGCTGAAAGGCCGTGGCGTACAGCACGTCGGGGTTGCGCGGGTCCATGACGATGTCGTTGACGCCGGTATGCTCGTCGATGGTCAGTACGGCTTCCCAGGTCTCGCCGCCGTCGGTGGTTTTGTAGACGCCCCGTTCGCCGCCTGCACTCCAGAGGGGGCCGATGGCGGCGACGTAGACGACGTCCGAGTTGCGCGGATCGACGATGATCGAGCCGATGTGTTCGGAGGTTTTCAGCCCCGTATTTTTCCAGCTTTTGCCGCCGTCTTCCGACTTGTAGACGCCGTCGCCGTAGGCTACGGAGCGCTGGTTGTTGTTTTCGCCCGTTCCTACCCAAACGACGTTCGGGTTGTTGGGGTCGAGGGTGACGCAGCCGATGGAGTAGGAACCCTCGCCGTCGAAGATGGGCTCATAGGTGGTGCCGGCGTTCTCCGTCTTCCAGACGCCGCCGGAGGAGACGGCTACGTAATAGACGCTGCGGTCGTCGGGATGCACCGCAAAGTCGGAGATGCGCCCCGAGGTGAGGGCCGGGCCGACGCTGCGGAAGGAGAGCCCCAGCGAGAGGGTGTCCAAATAGTGTTTGGGCGTTTCTTCTTCTTCTTGCTTTTCCGCTTTCTTCTTCTGGTTGTAAGCGGGCATGGCGACCAGCAAGGCGGTCAGTAGCAATAGCGTTTGTCGAAATAAGCAGGCTTTTTTCATTTCCGGTAAATCGATTTGGTTAGCAATGTGGCGCCGGAGTGTGGCGCGTTTTTCGTGTGAACCTATTGCGGGTTCCAGGATAAAGATGGCGCAAAGCCGAAAAGTTAAAGGTAAGTAAAGTTGCTTATTTTTCCGTTTGGGGAATTCTCGATTTATAGCTAATTTACTTATTAAACCGTCGACCATTGCAGAATTTGCTAAAACGAGGATGGTGGCGACTGGGCCGTTTTTTTCGGCGCTTCGTCGTGGAACCCTTGCGATCGCTTTTCCGCCGTAGATTATTCAGTCTGAGCGCCGCCGCCACGCGCTTCGAGCAGTTGGTGGGCCTCCTGCTGCGCATCGGCACGCTGGTGCTGTTGGTCTTTCTCGTCCTTTTCATCTTGCGCTTGTTCCAGGACCAGGGCTACGTCCTGGAGTCGTTCAGCGTACCCAAAAAGCTGGAAGAAGCCGGGTACAACGGCCGGGTAGTGGCCTTGCGCATCCAGGACGAAGTGGCGGCCCTGAAAGAGCTGGCCGGCTCCATCAAGGACGATTCCCTGGATTTACAGGGGGTGCAGGAAGATCTGAAGCTGGATGTCCTCGGCTTCGGCCTTTCTCTGCGATCGGTCACGTACCATCTGCGGGCTATCCTCGGCCGGCAAAACCAGACCGTGCAAGGTGAGATCACCCGCCTGGGCGCACGCTACGAGCTGAAGCTGCGGATGACGAACTACCCCACGAAAACCATCCGGCTTCGCGTCGACTCGATGGAGGAAGGCGAGACCCTCGATCGGCTTTTTCGCCTGGCCGGAGAGAAGATTTTGCAAAATACCGATCCTTATCGCCTGGCTTTGATCTGCACAAAAGAGAAGCGCTACGAAGAAGGGATCGACTTCGTGCGCGAAATGCTCCGCAACCGCCCGGGAGAAGCACATTGGGCCTTCCTGGCCTGGGGCAATATCCTGGAAAGACAAAACCGGCACGAAGCGTCCGTGGAAAAATACCGCCGCGCTACGGAGGTCAATCCGGATTTCTCCCTCGGCTGGCTGCGAATGGCCCTGGCCTTGGATAACGTGGACCGAATAGATGAAGCCGTCGCCGCCATGCGCCGGGTGGTCGCCCTGGAGCCCAATAACCCCTGGCGGTTCAATAGCCTGGGGTGGATACTGGCCCATAATGGAGAATACAATGGAGCGGACAGCGCCTTTCGCCAGGCCCTCTCGCTGGCGAGCACTACCGAAGAACGCATCGGGATCAGCTTCAACTGGGCAGAAATGAAAATCAACCAGAACGATTTTTCGGGCGCCAACGCGATCGTCGAACAATACGGGGAAGACATCGGACAATCAGCTATCGGCTACCTCGCCAAAGCGATGATCGCCTTTACCGCCAAAGATACCGCGGCTGCCGTCCGGAATGCTTACGAGGCATTCGAGCTGGACCCCTCCATGCCCGGCGCTACCCACGGCAGCATGACCGCCGCCACTTGGGCCGGTGATTATGAAAAGATGATCGAAATTTACCGGCGCGCCGAATCCTATGACGAAGGCCCCTGGCACGTTCAACAGGTCACCAACCAGGCGGCTATGGCCTTCAATTACCTGGGCCGCCACGATTCGGCTTTTGCTCTCGTCCGGCGGGCCATCCGGGTCGATCCGACTGTTGGTTATCCCTATTCCACCCTCGCCGAAACTTACGCCTTCACTGATCAGCTGGACAGCTGCTGGTATTTCCTCGACAAAGCATTTAGCCTCGGCCTGCGCCCCGAAAACCTGGACACTTCCCTGCCGCCATATCCTTTTCTGACGACCCAGCCGGAATTTAAGGAGCTGATGGATAAATACGGGAGAGATTTGGTGGATTAACCCGGATTATCGGACTTCTGGGGATGGGTAGCCGTTTTGAATTTCTTCAGATCGGAAGGCCTGGTTAAACCACAAAAGGTAAGTCGTGGATTGAAAAACGAAGAGCAGGGCTGTACCGGCATCGCCTATTCCTGGTGTGTTGTAGGGGGGGAACTCCCATATTTTTCGCAATTGACAATTCTGACCGATTGACCTGACTTTTTCAATCCGGATTTTTTCAAAAGCGAATAGCAAATGCTACCCCTGAGGGCTTGCGTGCATTCACAAAATCACTACGCCTGAATAAAAACGACCGGGTCGTACTGGAGAAAAAACTATGAAAGCGGAAATCTACGCCAGGCACCACCTCCCGGTTTACTGGATCGTCGACTTAAATGGCCGACAATAGAAACGGCAATGGTTCATTGCTAAAACTGATTGATCAAGGTCACTTTGGAAATAAACTGCTGTTCCTGGAAAGGTTCGTTCAGGCCGTCGATCTGCGTATCATTGAAAACGAGATAGACAAAAGAAAGCGGCCGGTATTCCCAACTCGCCCGGATGTTCCAACGGCCCTGTTCGTCGAAGGAATTGTATTGATAAAAAGCGGAAAGCTGCAAACGGGGATTCAGGGCAAAACGGGCCCCCAGGGTGGTCAGGTGCGTTTGCAAGTCCCGGCGATCCGCCCCGAGGTCTCGCAGATCGTTGTATTCGTAATCGGCCGTAAAGGCGGCGTGAACGGAAGGTGCGAAGCGCAGCCCGGCGTTGATCGTTGTGCGCCGGCCGTTGTAAAACCGCCCCCAGTTGACGCTGCCCGATCCGGACAGGCGGGCGGATTGGTCGGTGTTGAAGTTAACTTGCTGCCGGGTGAAAAAATAGCGGCGGCGCTCGATAGGCAGGCCCAGAGGAGCAAAATCGAAATTGATGTTTTGCCAGGTAGGAAAAATAGCGTACTGCAAAAAACTGCCGTTGGTGAAAATCAGATACACCGGAAAGAGGTAAATATTCCCTTGTTGGAAGCGCCCCGGATCGCCGGCGTCATGGTAGTAATTGAAAAAAGCGCCGGGATCGAACCGGCGGATCCAGGGGATATTTTTCGGCCGCCAGATGAAATAGCCCCCCGGATTATGCTGGATCACGTTTTTCTGAAAGACGAAGCCCATATCCGGATTGTAGTTCTCCGTTACGAAGTTGGTCAGCCAACCGAGATAGAACTTGTTGGTGGAATAGCCGGCGAAAAGCCTTCCCGCCAGGCCCAGTGTGTCGTTGGCATTATCCCTGGAGCCGGAAAGTAAATAGGAAACTGTCAGTTCGTCCTTCGGTCGTATTAACCCGTCCAGGGTCAGTGTGGTATTGTGGCTCTCGTCGACCTTCAATTCCCGGGAGGTTTCGTCCATGCGATGGGTGAGCATTACGCCTATGTTGTTTTCTTTACCGTAGTTGTGCAGATAGCGGGCTACGGCAAACGCAGCGGCGGGGGAGTTGGGCGTTTCCGCCTGATGAATCAACAAACCGGCCAGGGCGCGCTTTTCGTTGCGCAGGGTATATCTGGCGCCGGCGTTGAGCCGTGCGGGTTCGGCGTTGAAATTTCCTTGCAGACCGATGGTCCGGCTGAAAAATGGGACTACCGAACGGTTGTTGGCGCCGGCCCATATCCCGGAATTCTCCAAAAAGAATTGCCGCCTTTCGGGAAAGAAAATATTGAAGCGTTCCAGGTTATTGACCGCCCGGTCGACGTCCGCCTGCGCGAAGTCGGTATTGAAAGTCAGATCGAGCACCGAATGGGGCGTGACGGCCCATTTGACATCTCCTCCCAGCTTTACGTCCTGCTTTTCTTCTTTTGAACGACCGGACTCCACTTGATCGTATTGGTACAAGGCATAAGGCTCGACGCGAATATTTGCGCTCGGCTTGGGTAACTCCAGCCCGCTCAGTTCGGCCGCATAAGTCATGCGGTAAGGGGAAAAGGACTGTGGAATAGCGGGGAAAACGGTTTGTTCATAATCCCGGCGCGCCAGTCGGTTGAACGTTATTCCCCATTTAACCGTATCCGTTCTTTCGGGACGATCGTATCGTATGGATTTAAAAGGAATGGCGAACTCGGCGTAATACCCGGTATCCGTTTGCTGAGTCCGCACCGACCACAAGGCGTTCCAGTCGTTATCGGTATTGCGGTCATTGAAGTTTTGCAGGTCGCGCTGATTGCCGTAAGGGGTGGTCTGGAAGGAAACGCAATATTGTTTGAGGTTCTGGGCGTCGATCTGGACGCCGAAAATGTCATTCTCTCCCCAGGCGAAATCTCTGCGCAGGTCTTGCACCCTAACCCCTTTCCTGCCTAGTGTGTCTTTACAAAAAGCACCGATATAAAGGTTTTTTTGATCATAGAGCAGTCTTACCTCCGTAGGATAAAGGTAACTTCCGCCCTGCCGGGGCTCCATTCTGAAAAAGTCGGCAATGACCGGCGCTTTCCGCCAATCGCTTTCCCGCAGCTCGCCGTCGACGGTGATTTTCCCTTCGGCGCGGACGGCCTGCACGCGGGGCGGCTGAGCGGGAGGCGGAAAGTTGCCGGAGGTTTGCCCGCAAAGCCCCGTATTCAGCAAACAAGCAACGAAGGTGTAAATCCAGCACCCACGCAGCAAAGTCAATGCTTTTTATATGCTACTACCAGGAACCGCGCTTCGGTTTCCCCGATGTTTTCCACAGCGTGCTCACAAGCGTCATGCCAGTGCGCCTCCCCGGCGCGGAAAGTTTTCTCCGTGGCGTCCTTTTGGTCGGATCGATAGCGGATGGTATAATCCGACAGGGAATAGATGACGCGATTGACGCCGGAATGCATGGGGATGTTTTCGGAAGGCGCCAGGGAAACCTCAGTAACCCGAAAGTCGTCATTATCGAACCGCATCTTTGCGAAATCATTCGAAAAAGCGTTGACGTCATCCTCCAGGGTATGGTCGCCGCATTCCGGCAGCGCTTCGGTTTTACGGATGAAAGCCAGCCATTCAGCCGGGCTGTCCCCGCTATTCACCGCCGAATGGGAGCCGGCTTCGTGTACGTGCACCGCGCCCTCTTCCCAGGTTTTGGCGCCTTGATCCTGGCCCTGCTCAACCCAGTCGATGGTGTAGTCGGAAAGGGAGTAGATCAGGCGAGCGCCGGCTTTGTGCTCCTTCAGGGCTTCTCCCGGCGCCAGGCTTACTTTGACGACCTTGGCGTAATCGTTTTCAAACAGGTCGATAGGACTGACCGTTTTTCCGGCGGCCGGGGTTTCCTGCGCCTCAGCTTCTTTTTGAGTTCCGGAGCCGCCGCAGGAAGGCAGGATAAAAAAGCCGGCCAAGCCCAAGATGAGGAGAAGGGAAGATGCGTTTTTCATGGTTGCGAAAGTTTATGGTGATACTCTAAATACTTTTTTTGGTCAACCTTCACTTCATTCCAAATATCTGATATCATAGTCTTGAGTCGTTGATCGATAAGGCTTTGAATATCGGACCGGTATTTAAAAAAGTCCCGATAATGCGTTTCCGTCAGTTGGTTCAGCTTATTTTGGAAGAAAAGAACAGGGTTCACCCAAAAAGAAGCTGAGATCAGATCATTCCGGCCGGCGTTCTCTGCTTCAACCAGTTTAATGCTGGCTTTAGTAAGTTCATTGGCCAATCCCCTTAACGATTGATTTCTGGCTATATCCAGACGAATAGAATCTTTCAGAACGGGGCTATCTTTTATTTCAGGGTACAATTCGTTTAGCTTTGCTTGCAATACCTCGAGCGGCTCGTCGAAAAGCTGCTGACGATCATCTCTTTGGGCGTCAATAAAGCCTAGCATCAGATTCGCAGGCTTTTGAATGCTGACCCATTGATGAACAGCGGCCGGCGTTACGAACGCTAGAAGCAGCCAGAGGCCTACCATGATGAGTGCGTTGCTGACGCTTCCCCGCCCAAATTGAATAGCCAGCAAGTAAAGAGCTGACCAGAAAAGCAGGTATAAAATCAACCAGAAATAGATGCTGAAAAATGTGCCGGCTTTCGCAGCCAATACGCCGGTAAGCATGGCCCCGTAAAACATCAAAACCAAGAGGACGAAGGCCGTCACCAGCACGTAAAAAACGATGCGGGATAACAGCCAACTTGTTTCTCGGCCCGTTTGCGCGTAAATCAGATTCAGAAAGCCTTTATCCGCCTCCTCTCCTTTCAGGTTGTAAAGCAGGATCAGCAGCAACAAAGGCATCAGAAACAAAACAGCAAATGAAAAATCCAGGGTTCCGGTTTGCAAACGTTCCGGGTTGGCGATTTCCGCCGTTAAATCGGCATCGTAAGGGGTGCTATGCGTGGTAATCCTTTTGTAATAACCAAACTGCTCAGATTGCCCGACGCCATACACGATTGCCGGAGAAGGCGTCTTCACGCAATAGGTCGGCGTGTACCATATTGCCCAGAAAGGAGTATTCAAATCTACCCAGGGGCGATCCGCAGGGCCTTTTTCTCCTCTTTCGTAGTAGGCTAAAGTTTCCTGCAGTTCTTCTTCTACCCCCTCATTGATTTTATTGATCTCCCCCAACCGAGCATCGAAAAGGAGTTTGCCGTTATGCAAACCGTAAATCGCAGCAGCAGCGAACAAGACAAGCGACACTACCTTGTACGGCGTTCGGATAAAATGATTCCATTCGTAGCGCAATGTCAGTAAGCTCCTCATATTATCTGCAATTTCCTGGCTGCCGAGAGCAATAGCAAAAAGGTGAAAGTCGCCCAGATTATTAATAGCGCCAGATCTTTAATATACAAGCTGAAAACCGATGAAAGGGATACGGGGCGGTATTGAAAATCTGGAACAGACCTGAAAAATGCATTATCCGCTTTCCAGCCCCAGTCGCCTGTTTTTGAACCGCCGTAAGCATGCTTATGGTTCAGCATTTCAATAAACGATCTTCGATAATCTTCCACCTGCAACAAAAATTGCTGATGATGTAAATTGTCACTTCCCGCAAACCCCATACTGGCATTTTGCAGGGAAATGAACGGATTGACCAGACCGCCCAGCTGCATCATATTTTTTTGCCTGGACAGTATGGTGCGGAGATGGCCGAAGTGCTTATCCCACACTTTGTTGCCGTATTCTTCATCGGCTTGCATTAGAATACCGTCGAAATTGATGGGAAGCTGGGAGAGGCTATCTACGCCGTATTTTTCGAGAATTTGCTGCTCTAATACTTTTTTTCTTTCGTCGGCGGGATTGTGGCCGTCCACCCCCTGCGACCGGTCTTCCCGCATGGCGGTCCTGAAATCTTTCCGGCTTGGCAGAGGGTGATTTTTCTCAACAACACTCAGGAGAATATTAGGTAAAAAGACGGTCCAAACCACCCAAATGGCCACCATAGCGGTAAGGGAAGCAGTCGGGTTTCGCAATCGGGCGGATAAGTAGACGGTTAATCCACAAAGGATCAAATAATACAAGGCATAGGAAGAAAAGAGCAAAAGCATCCGGAGCATTTCGTCCCCGGTCAGATTCGCGAGATTTAGAAATACGTGCAACAACACCACTACCGACAATAACGTCAGCCCATACAACCACACGGCCAGGGCTTTTCCGAATAGGAGTTGCTGAGTACGACCTCCGTGTAAAATCAGCAATTTGATCCGGCCGCTCGTTTTTTCGTCAGTTAGTGACGAGAAAGCCAGGAAGATCAATAATAATGGAACGATGTACTGCAGTAGAAGCGAACTATCGAGTTTGCCGAATTTGGACGCCATTTTCATTTGTGAGGCCTCCGAATAGACGATTTCGTTCTGAACGTGCCCCTCGACCCGCAACACATTGCCCGTTATCCCGTACACGCCCTTATCGAGACTATTCATCAACGAAGCCGGTCGGAATACGTAAGTTCCGAAGTGAGCGGCGCTATGGGGGTTCATGGCATCGATGCTCTCCCATTGCTCGCGCAGGTGCCGGCCGGCCTGCTCGCTTTGGTGTCGTTGTTTTTGGATTTGCCAATTCCCCAGGCTCGTCGCTGCCCCCAAGGCCAAAATGAAAGCAAGTGAAATACGGAAGAACAACTTGGTTCGCAGTAAATACCGCCATTCATTTTGCAGGATTCGCCACATCGTTTGTCAATTTTGCATAAATTGAAGATAGAGCCGTTCCAACTCGTCGGCGGTCACCTCGTCGGCTTTCAATTCTTTAACCAACTGCCCTTGCTTAAGGATACCGATCCGATGGCATACTTCTCGCACCCGGAAAATATCATGCGAAGCCATTAGTACCGCTGCTCCTTCGGCAGCCAGCCTTTTCAGGATTTCAGAAAGTTCATTGCTGGCTACCGGATCGAGCCCGCTGGCGGGTTCGTCCAATAAATAAACTTTTGCTTTTTTGGCATAAGCTATGGCCACGCCAACTTTTTGACGCATTCCCTTGGAATATTCCGCTAACCTCTTTTGATGCGCTTCGCTCGGAAGGCCACAAACGGTAAGAAAATCAGCCAATTCCGTTTTGCGGTATCTCAGGCCGGCCAGGCGGCAAAAGTAATCCAGGTTTTCCAAACCGGACAGATATGGATACAGATTCACATTTTCAGGGATATAGCCTATTAGTTTTCGGGCCTCAGCCGGTTGGTCGGCAACATCCCGGCCGTTGACCAAAACCTCACCACTGTCCGGACGAATAAAGCCCAAAAGCAAATGAATGCTTGTCGTTTTTCCGGCCCCGTTCGCCCCGAGCAGTCCCAATATCTCTCCTTCATCCACCGCAAGGGTTAAATCCCTGACGGCTGGATTGCCCTTAAATGATTTGCTTGCGTTTTGAATGCGAATCATCGACCTTGATTTATTCATGCAACATTGTTGCAAACTTAATCAATGGCCGACAACTATGCAACAACGTTGCAATTAATCAACGCAAATAATCCGGGTTAATATTTGGACAAGCAACTTCACGCCCCCGAACAAGCCTCGCAATGCCCGCGCAGCACCAGCTGCGTATCGGTCACTTCGAAGCCTTCCGGCGGCTTGACCTGCGGCGGCTCCACGCCTTCCAGGCAGAAGGTCTTGCCGCAGTCGTCGCAGTGAAAATGAGCGTGGTGATCGGCGTGGTGGTGGGTCGTGCATCCTTCGGAGCAGAGGGCGTATTTGGCTTTATCGCCGCCGTCGATGGCGCGGTGGATGAGGCCGCGTTCTTCGAAGGTCTTCAGCGTACGGTAGAGGGTGATGCGGTCGATCTCTTCGAAATACCCCTCGATATCGGCGTGGGAAAGCGCTTCGTCGTGCTGTAAAAAGACGGAAAGTACTTCTTTGCGAATGGCGGTTTTACGCAGGTTGTGGTTTTTCAGTAAATTGAAAATTCGTTCGTCCATCTTCTCCTTTTATCCCAGCTAAAATGGGCTTTTTTCTGCTTTTCTGCAAACTGGTCAGTTAGAAATACGGGCGCTGAATTCGAGTTGCGCTGCGGCATTGTTGACGCCGTCGAAGGCGTCGATGAATATGGTGAATTCGCCGGGCTGAACCGTAGCCGGGACCTCGCGGTCTACCGCAAATTCGTAGTCCTTGCCCGCCGTTTCCGGAAAAGCGAAAGGTTCATCCCAGGTAAAGAGGTTGCCCGAACTTTCGGAGCGATAGGTGAAAACCAACTTCCCGTTGCCGCCTTCGAATAAGGAAAAGTTGTCGGTCACCCGCCCCCGGAAAGTGATGGTCTCGCCTTTGTTCCAATTGAGCGAGCCGTTGCCGATGTTCGGCTCGTTGAGGGTCAGGACCGGCGGGATGGTATCGGTGTCGTTGAGCACCTTGATGCTGAAAAAAGACGCAAAGGGATCTTCGTTGCCGGCCTGGTCGATCACCTGGATCTGGAAATGGTAAGCGCCGGCGGTGACGTAATCCGGCACGGGGAGCCCGCGTTCGACGGTCTGTTCCAGGCCTTGCAGGTCCTGGATGTCTAGCACCGACCATTCTTCGGTCAGATCCTTATGGCCGTGACAGTCGAAATTACTATGAATGTCGATCTTGTACTGGGAAAGTCCCTCATCGTCGGTGAAGCGGGCGCGGAAACGCAAGGTGTCGCCCGAGAGCACGTGAAAAACCGTCGGCTCCGTCGCTCCGCAAACCTCGTCGGCGGTGGGTTGTGGGGTAAAACTCAGAAATTCCACGGCGGGCGGCGTGTTATCCGGGCTGTCCTGTACGCATTGCGTAAAGAAAAGGACAAATCCCGCCAGCAATAGATTTAAACCCAATCGACTCATTTTGGTGTTTTTGTTTGCAAAGATAACGCTTATAGTGCAACGATGTTGCAAATAAACTACTTTTACGGGATGAAAGTCACCTCACGCCATTTGTTCTTTTTTTTCGTGCTGCTGCTCCCCGGCTGGGGCCGATCCCAGGTCAGCGGCCGGGTCACGGATAACTTAGGCGAGCCATTGATCGGCGCCACTGTACAACTATTGCCCGACTCCCAGGCCACCGCCACCGATATCGACGGCCGGTATTTTTTCCCGAAAATTGCAACCGGAGAGCACACCCTGGCCGTCACCTACGTCGGCTTCCAAGCTCGGCGCCGCACCTTCGACTACCGCCCGGGCGAGCCCCGCGAACTCAATTTCCAACTTAGCCCGACGGATGTCCTGCTCGACGCCGTCACCATCACCGAAGAGCATGCCAAGCAGGAAAACACCCTGGCGACGGTGCACCTCTCAGAGCGTTACCTGGAACAGAACATCCAGGGCTCCTTCGCCAAATCGCTGGAAAAACTGCCCGGCCTCAGCACCATCACCACCGGCCTGGGCATCGCCAAACCGGTCATCCGCGGGCTGTCCTTCAACCGGATCATCGTCAACCACAACGGCATCAAGCAGGAAGGCCAGCAGTGGGGCGCCGACCACGGCCTGGAGATCGACCAGTACGGAGTAGAACGCATCGAGATCATCAAAGGGCCGGCTTCCCTGCAATACGGCTCCGACGGGCTGGGCGGCGTGGTGAACATCATGCCGGGCAAGATCCCTCAGCCCGACGGCATTACGGGCAGTATCCAGGGCATTTACAAGACCAACAACCAGCACTACGGCGGCTCGGCCTATCTGGGCGTGAACGTCGACAACTATTTCCTCACCGCCCGCTACAGCCGGCAGGATTACGCCAGCTTCCGGGTGCCGGCGGATACTTTCGTGTATAACGGCTTTGCGCTGCCCATCTTCGACAATACCCTGAAAAATACCGCCGGCGAAGAGGAAAACCTGAGCCTCAACCTGGGTTTCAAACGCGACTGGACCATCGCCCGGCTGGTGTATACGCATTACGACCTGGAGGCCGGCCTCTTCCCGGGCGCCATCGGCATCCCCCGCGCCTACGCCCTCAATCCCGTAGCCGACAACCGCGGCATCGGCGTGCCCAGCCAGGCAGTGACGCACCGAAAGGTATCCTACAGCCAGACCTTCTTTTTCGGCGACGACCACCTCGATTTTAACCTCGGCTACCAGCACAACCACCGCCGGGAATTTTCTTTCCCCGAAAACCACAACCGCTTTTTCCTGGAAGACCCCAACGACCGGCTGGCCCTGGAGCTCATCCTGCAAACCTGGTCGGCTAACCTCCATTACGAACACCACCCGCGACCGGGCTGGAAAAACGTCTTCGGCATTACCGCCCAGTACCAGGACAACCAGCGGGGCGGATTCGAATTCCTGATCCCCGACTTTACGACCCTGCGCAGCGGCCTCTTCGCCATCTCCGAGGTCGAATGGCGCGAAGACCTGAGTATCACGGGCGGCCTGCGCCTGGACTACGGCCGCAACCAGACCGTCGCCTTCGAGCAACCCTATTTCGACGGTCAGGGCAACATCCTCGACTATCAGGGCGCCGTCGCCACCGATAACGACTTCTTCAACTTCTCCGGCTCGATCGGCCTCAACTACACCCTTTCGCCCGACCGCTGGTTCCTCAAGGCCAACCTGGGTAAAAGCTTCCGCGTGCCCTACCCCAACGAAACCTCCTCCGACGGCGTGCACCACGGCAACTTCCGCCACGAACTCGGCACGCCGGACCTCCGGTCGGAACACGGCTACCAGGCCGACGCCAGCATCGACTGGAACCTGCCCCGCTTTCGCGGCAACCTGGCCGGGTACTTCAACTTCTTTCAGGATTTTATCTACCTGAACCCCACCGGGCGCTTCGTCTTCCGGCAGGACGCCGGCCAGACTTACCAGTACGTACAGAACGACGCCATCTACACCGGTTTCGAACTGGAGTGGGAATACCGGCTTTCGCAACGGTTTACCTTGCGCAACAACGTAGAATACGTCTACAACATCAATCTCGATAACCGGCGACCGCTGCCCTTTACGCCGCCGCCTTCCGTACTCGCAGAATTCACTTACCAACTGCCCCGGATCGCCATCCTGCAAGCGCTGGAATTGGCGGTGAGTAACCATTATTTTTTCGCCAAAACAGAAAATACGATCGCCCAATTCGAAGAAGAAACGCCCGCCTACAACCTGATCGACCTGTCGCTGAGCTTTGAATTAGCCGCCTGGAACCCCAACGCCCGCTTCAGCATCCAGGTGCAAAATCTGTTCGACCTGCGCTACCTGAACCACCTGAGCCGCTACCGCATCATCAACGTGCCGGAGCAGGGGCGCAACGTGGTTTTTTCGGTGAAAATCCCGTTTTCGACAGGCTGGCGGAAATAAGACAGATGATGGCGAGGTCGTTTCAGAAGATACTTTTGGCAAGCCTCGCAAAAAAAAAGGGAGATGAAATACACCATCTCCCGAAACTCATCCTAAAAATAAAAGTTGATCAAATGGAGAATTCGACGTCTGCGAATTCCTTTTCGTTACAATCGTGATCGATGCAGGCCTCCACTTCCATGTGGAATTCCGTGCCGGCCGGATAGCTCGACAGATCGATGTCTTCTTCAAAGATGATCTTCTGGTCGTGCTCGTGCTTGTCCCATTCGAAAGCGACGTCACTGACATCCCCTTCTTTGTGGATCAGGATCTCGACGTTGTGGTTTTCGTCGGTAGCTTCAAATTCGACGTGCACGTGCACCATAGTAGCGTCGGCCATGACTTCCCCGTCCGCCGGTTCCAGGATGTTGATGGTAATTTGATTGCCCATCGACGTTTCGTCATCATCATCGCTACAGCCGGTGAAGAAAACGGTTGCGGTTGCAGCGGCCAGCAAAAAGGCTAAAAAAGTAAAACGTTTCATTGTTATGTTCTTTTATGCAACAATATTGCAAATATAGTAAACTTGCAACATCGTTGCGAAAAAGATTGAATTTTTGTCTGCAAACCGGTATTGCGAAGGGGAGAGGCAGGATTTTTCGGAGGGATGTTTTAAATTAGTTTGCCGAAACAACCTAAAATGATGACGTACCCATGCCCAACGACCTGCTCCAACCCTGTCGCCTTTTCCTCCTGGCCGGCCTCCTCGGCCTGAGCCTGGCCAGCGGCTGCGCCGACGATGACGGGCCGAGCAGCAACAAGCGCGTCACCACGGTGGTGCTGATCGTGGAGGGCGACGACCAGCAAGTCAGCCTGTACACGGCGCGCGATCTGGATACCGATGCGCCGGAGATCGAGCCTGTCGCCCTGCGGCCCGACCGCCGCTATGAGTTGCGCCTTTCGTTTCTGGAAGAACAAGGCGGGGACGTCACCGTGCTCACCACTGCGGTCACCGACCAGCCCGACGACCACCTGGTGTGCTTCGAGACGACGGGCGATCTGCCCCTCCCTATACCGCTGGACGAAGATACCGCCGGCCGGCCGCTGGGGCTCGTAAGCGAACTCCTCACCAATGGCCCCGGAGCGGGCGACCTGCGCGTCCAGCTGCGCTTTTTACCCGATAAAAACGCGGCGACGCCCTGCACCTCCGGCGCGGTGGATGTGGATTTGACTTTTGAGGTGACGGTGGGGAACTGACCCGGATTATTCAGGGGTTCTTCGCAATAGGTGAATCGATGAATAATCCGGGTCAATCCCCGTGGTTAATAGCTTTCCTCATTTCTCATTACACCTTTTTTCTATTCTCCTCTTTTTCGGTATCTTTTCCGGATAAACGTATGAAAAAACGCAACACAGCAGCATGAAATCCACTCTGACCTTAATCCTTTGCCTGCTGGGCGCTATCCTCTTCGCCCAGGAATCCGAAAATGACAACCGCTTTACGGAAGCGACTTTTGAGGGCCTCGCCCTGCGCCACATCGGCCCCGCCTTTATGTCGGGCCGCATCGCCGACATCGCCATCCACCCGGAAGACGACAACGTCTGGTACGTTGCCGTCGGCTCGGGCGGCGTCTGGAAGACCACCAATGCCGGGGTGACCTGGACGCCCGTCTTCGACGAGCAGCCCGTCTATTCCATCGGCTGCGTGACCATCGACCCGAATAATCCGCATACCGTATGGGTCGGTACGGGCGAGAACGTCGGCGGCCGCCACGTCGGCTTCGGCGACGGCGTCTACCGCAGCACCGACGGCGGCCAAAACTGGGAAAACCTGGGTCTGAAAAAGTCGGAACACATCTCCAGGATCATCGTTCATCCCGAAAACCCGGACATCGTCTGGGTAGCCGCCCAGGGGCCGCTCTGGACCAAAGGGGGGGAACGCGGCTTGTACAAGACCACCGACGGCGGCCGAAATTGGAAAAAAGTACTCGGCGATGAGGAGTGGGTGGGCGTCACCGACATCGTCATGGACCCGCGCGATCCCGACCGCCTCTACGCCGCTGCCTGGCAGCGCCACCGCACCGTAGCCGCCTATATGGGCGGCGGCCCCGGCACGGGCCTTCACCGCAGCACCGACGGCGGCGAGACCTGGGAAGAACTGACCGAAGGCCTGCCCGAATCGGATATGGGCAAGATCGGCCTGGCCATCTCGCCGCAGCAGCCCGACGTACTCTACGCCGCCATCGAGCTGGACCGCCGCACCGGCGCCGTCTACCGCTCCACCGACCGGGGATCGACCTGGGAAAAGCGCTCCGACGCCGTCTCGGGCGCCACCGGGCCTCACTACTACCAGGAGCTGTACGCTTCGCCGCACCAGTTTGACCGCCTGTACCTCATGGACGTCCGCATCCAGGTGTCGGATGACGGCGGCAAGACCTTCCGGCGGCTGCAGGAAGAACACAAACACTCCGACAACCACGCCATGGCTTTCCGCAGTGACGATCCCGACTACCTGCTGGTCGGCACCGACGGCGGCCTTTACGAAAGCTTCGACCTGGCCCGGAACTGGCGCTTCTTCGACAACCTGCCGCTCACCCAGTTCTACAAAATCGCCGTCGACGATAGCGAGCCGTTCTACAACATCTACGGCGGCACCCAGGACAATAGCACCCAGGGCGGCCCCTCGCGCACCGATAACGTGCACGGCATCCAGAATTCCGACTGGCGGGTGGTGCTCGACTGGGACGGCCATCAGCCCGCCACCGAGCCCGGCAATCCCGATATCCTCTACGCCGAACGCCAGGAAGGTACGCTCTCGCGCGTCGACCTGACCACCGGCGAAGTCGTCGACATCCAGCCGCAGCCCGGCCCCGGCGAGCCCTACGAGCGCTTCAACTGGGACTCGCCCATCCTGGTAAGCCCGCACCAACCCACCCGCATCTACTTCGCCTCCCAGCGCGTCTGGCGCTCCGACAACCGCGGCGACAGCTGGACGGCTATCTCGGACGACCTGACGCGCAACCAGGAGCGGTTCGAACTGCCCATTATGGGCGAAACCCAGAGCTGGGACGCCGCCTGGGACGTCTCCGCCATGTCGAATTACAACACCATCACCTCCCTGGCCGAATCGCCCCTACAGGAAGGCCTGATCTACGCCGGCACTGACGACGGCATCATCCAGGTCACCGAAAACGGCGGCGAAGCATGGCGCAAGATCGAAGTAGGCACGCTGCCGGGCGTCCCCAAGACGGCCTTCGTCAACGACATCAAAGCCGACCTGCACGACGCCAATACCGTCTACGTCGCACTTGACAACCACAAATACGGCGATTACCAGCCGTATCTGCTGAAGAGCACCGACCGCGGCCGCACCTGGCAATCCATTACCGGCAACCTGCCGGAAAAAAACCTGGTGTGGCGGATGGTCCAGGACCACGTCAAACCCAATCTGCTGTTCGCCGGCGCCGAGTTTGGCATTTACTTCACCGTCGACGGCGGCGAGCGCTGGACCAAATTGACGGGCGGCGTACCAACCATCTCCTTCCGCGACCTGGCCATCCACCGGCGGGAGAATGACCTGATCGGCGCCTCCTTTGGTCGCAGCATTTATATCCTCGATGATTATTCCGCCCTGCGCGAAGTGTCGGAAGCCAAGCTCGCCGAAGCGGCCGCCCTTTACCCCATCCGCGACGCCTGGTGGTATTTCCCGCGCCCGCACCTCAGCTTCGACGAGGTAAAAGGCGATCAGGGAGCCTCGCATTACGTAGCGCCGAACCCGCCCTTCGGCGCCGTCTTCACCTATCACCTCCGGGAAACATTGAAGACCCGGAAAGAAGTACGCCGGGAAAGCGAAAAAGAACGACGCGAAGCCGGCGAGGCCGTCACCTTCCCGGGCTGGGAAGCCGTCGAGGCCGAACGCCGGGAAAGCGACCCCAAGATCTGGCTAACGGTCAAAGATGACGACGGCCAGGTGGTGCGCCGCCTGGAAGGTCCCGTTGCCGCCGGCTTCCACCGGGTAGCCTGGGACCTGTGCTACCCGGCGCCCACCGCCCTGCGCCTGGAGCAGGACACCGACGAAGGCGATGAAGAACCCACCGGGCTGATGGCGGCGCCGGGCGAATACACCGTCACCTTGTCGCAGGAAGTCGGCGGCGAGGTCACCGAGTTGTGCGCGCCCCGCGCATTCTCCGTAAAGCGGCTGTACAAAGGCGCGCTGGCCGGCGCCGGGCCGGAAGCTGTCGCCGCCTTCTGGCGGTCGTACGAAGACGCGGTGCGCCAGGCCTCGGCCGTCGGCTTGTCGCTGAACCACGCCATGGAACAACTCGGCGCCATGCAGACCGCCCTCGCCCGCTCGGGCGCGCCCGCCGGCGCTATGGACGAGCGCCTGCACGCCCTGCGCACCACCTTGCTTGACATCGACGAACAACTCAACGGCAAGCGCTCGCGCCAGGAACCCGGCGAAAAGACGAAGCCCACGGTGGGCCAACGCCTCTTTGCCGTAAGCCGCGGCGTGGGTCGCTCTACTTACGGCCCGACGCCCACCCACCGGCAAAGCCTGGAAATCGCCACCACCGAACTGGCCGGGATCAAACAGAAAATGGAAAGCGCCCGGGCCGAAATGCGCAGTATTTCGGAAGCGTTGATGGCGGCCGGTGCGCCGTGGATCGAAGGACAAGTGCTGCCGAGGAGGAAAAAGTGAACCGGATATTGTATCCAAAGCTCTTTACCGTTGAGCTAATGAAAAAAGCTGCCTGCACATGAACGCCTACGGGGGGCGAAGACGACTATTTCGGGAAAGTGCCGGAAAGCCGCCGCAAAACTTTTCTTTCAGCAGCATCGGCCACAAAACAATGGGGCTGGAAGCGGCTTTGCAAGCCAAGCTGGACGATCTGGCGGCTTCCTTCGGTATTTCTCTGAAGCGGAAAACCTGTTGATTTGCAACAGAAGCAAGCTTCAAACATGCTTTTACATTATTCCGTTCTAAAATGGGGTCACGAGCACATCCCGCCCATATCATTTCCCGAAAACCACCTTCTCAAGCACTTCTCCGTCCGGCCCGATCACCTCTACCTGCACCTGTTCTTCGCTTACTTCGAAGCGTCCGTAATGGTGCGCGTTGATCAGCCGGTCCATTTTCGGGAGCGGTTCATTGGCTTCCGGTTCGAGGCTGCCGCCGCCCCCGCCGAGGATGAAGTAGTTTACGGTTTGTCCGTCGTAGACCCGGGTCAGGCGCTCATAATCGTGCGTATGCCCGGAAAGTACGAAGTCGATGCCGGCCGCAGCCGCGTGGTTTTCTATCCATTCCCGGATAAAATCGTCGCCCCGGTAGCCGGGCCAGCCCTGGGAATATGGCGGATGGTGGATGAGGATAAAGCGCCAGCGGGCCGATTGCCAGGCGTTCGTTTGAAGCTGTTCCGCCAGCCATTTTTCCTGTTGTCCTTTAATGCCGATGGGAAAATCGGCATTGGCGTCCAGGGCGATAAAAGCCGCGTTGCCGGCCGTCCAGGCGAAGTAGTTTTCTGCGCGCAGGTAATGGTGGTACCAGGCCGGATAGAGATCGTCGTAGTACCCGTCGTAGTCGTGGTTGCCGGGAACGGGAAAAGTAGGCCGGTCGGCAATGGGCTGCAAGCACCGCAGAAAATCGAGCCATTGCGACTGCCGTGAGCCGTCGCCCACCAGGTCGCCCAGCCCGATGGTGAAATCCACGGGGCGCTCGGCCATGCGCCGGGTCAGCGCCTGGAAGGTAGCCCATCCGCCCTGGCTGTCGCCCCAGGCGGCAAACGAAAAAGGCGCCCGGGCGGGCAGGGTGCGCAGTGCGAAAACGGCCGATCGCGCGCCTGCTTGTTCCAACTGGTAGTAGTAGGTCGTATCCTCCGGTAATCCGGTGAAGGAAGCCACCGGCGCGTCGAGCGTATCGCAACGCGACCAGCGCAGGGTATCCGCGCCGTGGCATACGACCACCGGCGCTGGGTGATTGGTGCGAAAAACGACGCGGTAGCGCCCCGGCGCTATCTGCTGCGCGAAGGGCGACACCAGAAAGTATACGCTGTCGGCATAATGGGACAGCGCCTCGCGGATGAGCGCAGTTTCCGGGTTTTGCAAGGCGTTGCGTATCGCCTGCCGCCGTTCGGCCGAGGCGGGGTAGTTCAGCCCGAGAAGGGTGAGCAACTGCAGGCGGCGGTAATTTTCCAGCTTTTCCCCAAAGCGCCGATAGGCCGCCGTGTCCGCCACCTGAGCGCTGCGCAACCCGCCGGCCATAGCGTTGTTGAGCACGCGAACGGTAAGCGTCAGGCTGTCGGCGGCGGCCGGCAAGCGCCAGAAGTTTGGCGCTGATTGCGGTAAAAATTTCCCGTCGACGTACACCTGGGCGCCGTCGTCGGCATTGAGATGCAACATACGGGGCGCTCCCGCCGGCAACCGGGCAGCGTACCAGAGCGGCGTATTGGGATGCAACACGCGATGGGGCATGCTCACCGCACTGTCTGGCGATACATTCCCGGCAAACGGCGTCCGCAGCCCTTCCGCACTATCTCCCCGGGAATACTGCCAGTGTACGATCGGCTGCCCGCTAAACCGGGGCGCTTCGAGCGCCTGCCGGCGCTGCCAGAGGTCGCGCCCCTCTTCGGATAGCTGCGCCTCCTCCGGGAAGGCCAGCGTGCGGATGCCCCCTTGACCGGCGGCCCGCACGGCGAGGATAAAGAAGAAAAGGAGGACGAGGAAATGTGGTTGGGTAAATTTCATTTTTCCGCTTATTGTTATGGAGAATCATCCGGGTAAAAAAGGGAGGGCGCAACCGTCGGCTGCACCCTCAATCGTCAATCTATCTATATGTGGTAAAGATTATCGCGTAAACTAAAACCAGATTAATTTTCCCACCAAACCGGCGTCGTGATCTCATCGGGACCCTGGCGGTCGATGGCGGACTGGCGGCTGGAGGCGTTCAGGGCCTGTTCTTTCGACGGGTATTCGAAGCGGCTCGGGTATTCGCTGAAGAAAGCGTCGGGGCCCGGGGCGATGGTCGTCGGGAAGCCGGTGCGCTTGTATTCGATGAAGCCCTGGAAGTCGGTGTAGAACAGCGCGATGTACTTCTGGTTGCCGATAATTTCCAGCGTGCCGTCATAAGGCGCCGACTCGGTCAGGTAGTTGTCGGGCATCTCCACGTTCCAGTAGTCGAAGTTGGCGGTAACGCCCATGTCGTACCACTCGCCGGCGTCGGCGTCGATCCAGCCGCGCTGGGCCGCTTCCGCCATGATGAAGGCCAATTCGGAGAAGATCATCAGGCGGCCTTCGTTGGCGTTGGGGCTGAAGTGGAAAAACTCGATGTTGAACTTCGACAGGAAGGCGTCGCCGCCCTTGTATTCGTAGGCCGGGCCGTCGACGATGCCGTTCTGCATGCCGGAGATCATCGGGTTGCCTTCGGCTACGGAGTTGGCGGTTGGGTCGGCGAAGAAATCCAGGCGCGGGTCATTGTAGTCGCGCAGTACGCCTTCCAGCGTTTCGGAGATGCGGTATTCGTTGTAAGACCCTACGCGGTAGCGGTTGGCTTCCGTGATCGGGTTGGCGTTCGGGAAAGAAGAAAGGTACACCAAAGCGGCGTTGTCTTCGTTGCCGGCCATAATCGGGTATTTGCCCGGGTTGTTGAAGACTGCCGCAATTTCGCTTTCTGCTTTGCCGGGATTCACTTCGCTGAGGCGCATCGCGACGCGCAGGCGGAGCGAGTTGGCGAATTTGCGCCACTTTTCGAGGTCGCCGCCGAAGATGATGTCGCCTTTGATCGCCGGCAGGTTGGCGCCTTCGAGCAGGGTGTTGGCCTGCTCCAGGTCGGCCAGCAGCTTATCGTAGATATCGCCCTGGAAGTCGTAGGCCGGTCCGAAGACAGGCTCTTCGCCCAATGCCTGAGAAGATTCGGTAAACGGGATGTCGCCCCACATGTCGGTCAGGATCTGGAACATCCACGACTGAAGGATCAGGGAGACGGCCTCGTAACTCGGGTTGGCGTTACTGACGGCGATATCTTCCAGCACTTTGGCGTCGCGGATCGACAGGTACAGGCGATCCCAGTGGCCTGACTGGTCGCCCCAGTCGAACAGGTCAAAGGAGGTAAATACGATGCGGGCGCCGTACTGCGCCATGAGGTTGCCTTCGCTCCAGGAAGCGCCGACCATGCGGTTGATCGCATCGCGTTCTACGCCGGTGAGCAGCAGTTCCGGGTTGTTGTCGATCGACTGGGCGACGTCCGGGTTGAGGTTGCTGACGTCGAAGTCGTCACAGGCGGTAAAAGCAAAAGCCGCCAGGACCAATATGAAGAGGATCTTTTTCATTGCGATTGATTTTTTTAGTCAACAAAAGGTGGCTTCACTTAGAATTCCACGTTTACGGAGAATCCGATGCTGCGCACCGAGGGTACGGTTGCGTTTTCCACGCCCGGCACGTAGCGGCCGCCGCCGAACGACAGCAGTTCCGGGTCGCCGTGGTTGAAATCTTTGGCCCACAGCCAGATGTTGTTGCCGATCAGCGAGAACTTCAGCTTGCGGATGAAGGTATTTTTCAGCAGCTCGCTCGGCAGCGTATAGCTCAGGCTGGCCTGGCGCAGCTTGATGAAGGTAGCGTCGTAGATGCCTTCCGTCTCGTTCTGGCGGCGGTAGCGGTTGTTGTGGTAAGCGTTGGCCGGAACGATGATGTCGTTTTCTACGTAGGTCACTTCCCCGTCGGGACCGACCACCTCTTTTACGCCGTCGCCGATCACGCCGTCGGTGCGCGTTTCGCCCGTTGTCTCGTCGATGTAAGTCAGGCCGGAATCAGCGATACCCGGGTGGGCGCCGCCGAATTCGGGATCGCGGCCCCAGAGCGTTTCGACTACGTTACCCGAAGTAGCGGCGATGAGGCGCGTACGCGAAAGCAGTTCGCCCCCCTGGCGCCAGTCGAAGAGGAAGCGCAGCGAGAAGCCTTTGTAGGAGAATTCGTTCGACCAACCTAGGTTGAAGTCCGGGTTGAAGTTGCCGATCTTGCGCAGCGTGTTGTCCTGCTGGACGAGGCCGTTATTGAAGATCACCTGGCCGAAAAATTCGCTATTCGGATCGTCGACGGTCACCAGGCCGGTGCCCCACATATCGCCGAGGGCGCCGCCTTCCTGAGCGACCAGCGTGATGCCGTTGCCGCCGTAGACGTACTGGTCCACGCCTTCGGGAAGGGAGATCACCTCGTTGACGTTGCGCGAGAAGTTGAAGATCGTGTTCCAGGTCAGGCCGGTGCTCGATTCGATCGGCGTAGCGCTCAGCAGGAGCTCGATACCGCGGTTCTGGATCTCGCCGGCGTTGATGATGCGGGAGGTTTTACCCGAGGTGGTCGGCAGTTCGATGGCGAGGATCTGGTTCTTGGAGTTCGACTCGTAATAGGTGAGGTCGACACCCAGGCGGTTCCGGAAGAAACGCAGGTCGGCGCCGATCTCATAAGAAGTCACTTCCTCCGGCTTCAGGTCGGCCGGCGGCAGGGTGTTGGTCGGCGAAGCGATGGCGTTATCCCCCCAGGGCGTATCGCTGAACACGAAGAAGTCGTTGAGGCGGAACGGATCGGTATCGTTACCCACCTGCGCCCAGCCGAGGCGGAGCTTGGCAAAGGAAAGCGGGCTGGTCAGCGGCACGTCGAACATATCCGTCAGGATGGCGCTGAGCGAAACGGACGGATAGAAGTAAGAGTTATTGTCTTGCGGCAGCGTAGACGACCAGTCGTTACGGCCCGTGATGTCGAGGTAAACCATATTTCTCCAGCCGATCTGTGCAAAGCCGTAGAGCGAGTTGATCTGGCGCTCGGGGCGGTCGATGGCCTGGATCAGCGGGCCGCTGGCGTTCGAGAAGGAGTATACGCCCGGGATCAGCAGGGCGTTGGCGGCGACGACGTTGAAGTGGTTTTCCTGGATCATGCGGTTACCGCCGAAGTTGGCGTTCAGGTCGAAGTCGCCGAATCGTCTGGTGTAGTTCAGCAGGAAGTCGAGGTTCGTCTCGCTGAAGTTGATCTTGTCTTCGCGGTACTGGCCGTTGGGGAAGCGCTGCGTGGAGTAGGCCCGGCGGATGTAGCGGTATTCCGAGAAGAAGTCGCGGCCGCCGCGCACCATCAGGCTCAGTTCCGGAGTGAATTTATACTTCGCCGAGAGGTTGCCGATGATGCGGTCTTTCTGCAGAGCATTGGTGTTCTCGAACATAGTGAAGTACGGGTTGTCGTGGTAGTTGTAGTTGTAGTTGAACTGCTGGAAGCCTTCCAGGCCGTTCTGCCAGTAGTCGCGCAGGCTCTGGGTGCTCACCTGCTGGCCCCACCAGATGAAGAGGTACATCACCGATTCGGTGCCGTAGCCGTTTACGTGGCGGTTGTCGCTGTCGGAACGGATGTAGTTCACTTTGGCGGATACCTCCAGGTTGTCGGAGAGGTTGTAGTCGCCGGAGAAAGCGATGGTGTTCCGGCGCAGGTCCGTATTCGGCAGGATGCCCGTATTGTCGAGGTTGGTGGCCGAGATGCGGAAGTTGCCTTTATCGTTGCTGCCGAAGAAAGACAGGGTGTTGATCAGGGTGCGGCCCGTTTCGACGAAGTTCTCGACGGGGTCGCCCGGATCGACGAAAGGCGTCGGCGTAATGGCGCCGCGGCGGTTGAGGTCGACGCCGCTGGCGCCGAGTACGAAGTCGAGGCCGTGTACGTCGCCGCCGCGCAGGCCGTTGGCGGTGGGCGAGTCGTGCTGCGCGATCAGGCGGCCGTCCATGCGGGGGCCCCAGCTTTCGTCTACGCCGTCGAAGGTGCCGCTGCCGTAGCCGTCGACGAACCCGAAGTCGAAGTTCTTACCCTGGCCGTAGACGCGCTGGTATTCCGGACCGGCGAGCATGGTCTCAAAGGTCGTTTTGGAATCGAACGAAACGCCGATGCCTTTTTTGCCTTTGCCCGACTTGGTGGTGATGATCACGGCGCCGTTGGCGGCGCGCGCGCCGTAGAGGGCGGTGGCGTTGGCGCCTTTCAGTACGCTGATCGACTCGATGTCGTCGGGGTTGATCTCACCGGCGCCGTTGCCGTAATCGACGTTCATGTTGCTGGCGATGCCGCTGGTATTGGTCCGCGTATCCGTATTGTTATTGATGGGCGTACCGTCAACGACGAATAGCGGCTGGTTGTCGCCGCCCAGCGAAGAATAGCCGCGGATGATGACGCTGGCCGACTGGCCGGGGCCGGTGCCGTTGGTAACGACCTGTACGCCGGCGGCGCGGCCGGCGAGGGTGCTCACCAGGTTGGTGCCCGGTGCTTCGCTGACGTCTTCGCCCGTCACTTCCTGTACGGCGTAGCCCAGCGATTTTTCTTCGCGCTGGATGCCCAGGGCGGTAACGGTAACTTCGTCCAGGTTGATCCCTTCTTCCAGGTCGAGGTCGATCATCGAACGACCGGCAACCGGTACTTCCTGCGTAGCGTAACCGATAAAAGAGAACACCAGAACGCTCTCTTCTCCCGGTACTTCGATCTCGTACTTACCGTCTACATCGGTAATCGTTCCCTTGTCGGAGTCTTTCACAAAGATGTTGACACCGATCAGCGGATCGCCCGTAGCGGCTTCCGTGACCGTACCGGAAACCGTCATCTGAGCCAGCACCGGGAAACTGAGTAGCAAGAACAGCGCCGCGACGAAAGCCAGGCGCAGTTTCGCAAAATACTGAGGCAGCATTTGCGCATGGTAGGCTAGTTTCATAAATTTGTAAGATTTAAGTTATTAAATAGTTGGGAGCAAGCACCAGACCGTCATTTGGGCTTGCTCTTTTTTAGAGCCCATTCCGGGATTATTTTCCGCCTTATTTTTCAGGTACCTGGTTGTCTTTATCGTTGGTTAAGGGCAGCATGTCGACCTTCATACCAAGGCTTGCGGGATTACTCGATTGTGAAATTGAGCATATTTTGGTTTTCCGCAGAGGAAACCAGTTTAATTCTCAGTTAAGTATCTGTTAATTGTTTAGGTCGCCCAATGTTTCACTATTGTCAACTTTTGCGGAAAACCGAAGTGGGCTAAAGGTTTAGGAGAAATAAACGGCCGCCACAAATAAAGAATGGTTTTCCTGACCGAATTCTTACTTTTGAAAATCGAAAAATACCTCAAACGAAAAGGTATGAGCAACCAGGTAATGACCATCGTCGGCATGGGGCCGGGCATCAGCAAAGCCGCCGCCGAACGCTTTGCGAAAGAAGGCTACGCCATCGCGATGATCGGGCGCAACGAAAGGCGCCTGCAAATGTTCCAGGAGCTGTTCCGGAACCAGCTCATCATGGCGCGCTTCGCTACGGCAGACGCCGCTGACCCGGCTGAATTGCGGGAGGCCTTTGCTGCGATCCACGAAGCCTTGGGCCCCACCAATGTTTTATTGTACAACGCTTCCGCCTGGCGCAAGAAAAACATACTGGAAGAAACGGTCGACGACCTGGTCGCCGGCTTCCGCGTCAGCGTAGGCGGCGCCCTCGCCAGCGTCCAGGCCGTCCTGCCGGGCATGCGCGAGGCGGGCGGCGGCACCGTCTTGCTTACGGGCGGCGGACTGGCCCTGCACCCTTCTCCCGAACTCGGCGCGCTCGCCATCGGCAAAGCCGGCCTGCGCAACCTGGCCTTCTCCCTGGCCGCCGCCCTGCGACCGGAAAATATCAAAGTGGGCACCGTAACCGTCGCCGGCTTCGTACACCCGGAAAGCGAAACCCACCCCCCAACCGCCGTGGCCGACCTTTTCTGGCGACAACATCAAACGCCGATCGGGGAACTGGAGACGGAGGTGGTTTTGTAGGGTTATGTTGAGGTTCAGGTTCAGGAGGGGGCGGAGTGGCCTGCGGCAATAGATGGATCCATGAATAATCCGGCTTAGAGCTTGTTTGGAGGTAGTGCTTTTGAAGCGAAAAACTCAGATTTTGGGTTCTCCCGAAGGGATTTTTCCGGCTCATAGCAGCGCTACGGGCCGGAAAAATGCCACAGGGAGGTTCCAAAAGCTGGGTTTTGCAGCCAAAATGACTACCTCCAAACAAGCTCTTAGTCGCAGGAAGGGCCGCGGTAGGTATCCACGAAGTACATGTCGATCTCACCCTGGTGTTTTACGGGTATTTTCCCGCGGAAGGAGCAGATGAAATGGTCCTTGACCATTTGGTAAGTCGCCCCGGAAATGTTCACCCTCCCGACCTTACCCTTGCTTTCCATACGGGCAGCGATATTCACCGTATCGCCCCAGATATCGTAAGTGTATTTTTTCAGCCCGACAATACCTGCTACTACCGCCCCTGCCCTTGCAAAGAGATCAGCAATACGCCTGCGATCACCAGCAGGGTGCCGCCCCATTGCAGCCATCCCAGTCGCTCGTCCAGAAAGATATAAGCCAGGACGATGGTGCTGATCGGCCCGACGCTGCCGATGATGGCGGCGTTACCCGCGCCGGTGATGCGAATACCCTCCGCGATCATGAACGAAGGCAGAACGGTCGCGATCACCGCCATCAGAAAAGCGTAGCCGTATACCGGCCAGGCGAAGTGGAACAGCTGCCAACCGTGGGTCAGTCCGTGGTGAGCGAGTACGGCTACCGCAGCCGCCGACATGGCCAGCGAGGTGTACTGCCAGGTGCCCAGACGCGGCAACAACTGCCCGCTGCCGATCAGATAGCCGGCATAAGTGAGCGCTGCCAGGAAGATCAGCGCCGAACCGAAGATCAGGTCCTGGCCCGCTCCACCCAGCAGGTTTTCCGAAAACGCAATCGCCATGCCGACGTAAGTAAGCAACACCGCCCGGTACTGCACTCGGGTAACCCGGCGGTGTAAAAAGACAGCCGAGAGCAATAGCACCAGCGTAGGATAGAGAAACAAGATCAGTCGCTCCAAACTGGCCGTCACATAATTCAATCCGATGAAATCAAATAAACTGGCCAGGTAGTACCCCGCCACCCCATACAGGCCGATCTGCCACCATTCTTTGCCTTTTGGCCGCCGGTAGCCGCTGCTTTTGTGCAAACCGCCGCGCCACGCGATCCAGGCGTAAAACGGAAGCGAGAAAGCAAAGCGCAAAGCCAAAAGAGAAATGCTGTCGACCTCGTACCGGTAAGCGAGCTTGACCAGTACGGCTTTGCTGGAAAAAAAGACGGCGCCCACGAAAACGAGTACGGCCGCCAATAGATGCTGGTGGTTGCTCCACCGGTTGCGCCCCTGCTGCATACGGCCAAAGATAACAAAGGTGAAGAGCTTGTCCGGAGCTTACCTCTATTGCGAAGTGAAGTATTTAATCCTAATTTCAGGTTGCCATTTTTCGAGGAAATCATTTTTATTACGACCGCAATGGGTCCTAAAAAACGGCTATGCTGATCGTAGAAGGCCACGGGATTTCTTTTGCCGAACGGCGCGATGCGCGCGCCTGACGCAAGCTGGGTGAGTGAAGAACGCTGGCGTGCGCTGACCAGGGAACAAAAAGGAAAACTTCTACCGATCGTCCCCGATTTTGTGGTCGAAATAAAATCTGCCTTAGATAAGCTCCGAAACCTACCATCCAAAATGGAGGAATGGATGCAGAACGGCGCCCGGCCGGGATGGCTGATCGACGTCGAGGAGAGGCAGGTATTCATTTACCGAACCGGCCGGGATCCGGAAAAAATATCGGGTTTACACCAACCCCTGAACGGAGAGGCCGTTATGCCGGGCTTCCGGTTTGATCTCTCCTGTTTGCGGATGCCCTGAAGAAGTCCCGGTTTATACTGAACTCGTAATGGGTTCACTCTTAGAAAACGCCTCAATAAGGACCTTTTTACCTAAGCCCGGGATGATTTTGGGTAGTCATATGAAGCGCGCCCAACACTTGTTCAGAAGCAGGCTGATAAAAAGGTTGCAGCTCACTTGACCGACAACCGCAGCACTTCCGCCAGCTTCCCCTTCACCACTTCCAGACGATACACGCCTGCCGGGAGCGCCGCCGTCGGCAATAGGTGCTCGAATACACCGGCCTCGACGGCATAGCTTTCTACCCAGATTGGGCGGCCGTTGTAGTCGGTGAGGCGTAAAAGCAGCTTCCCCGGTGCTTCCATGTGGAGCCTCACGGTGGCCGGGCCCGACGTAGGGTTGGGAAATAGCTCCGGGGACCGTAAGGGCTTGGGCGTATCCACTATTGTATAGAAGGGGCCTGTTGAAAAGCCCTGCATTCCTCCCGATGATTTGCTGATAAACAACCCGTAATCTTCCGTCTCTCCCCAGGCGTAATCTCCGCAGGGGTCGGCCGGGTCGCCCCATTGCATGGTCACCCGCAGGCGCGTCAGGCCCGAAAGGGCGTCTTCGGGGATCTGAAGCAGGCCGGTGACGAGGTCCGCGCCATCGTCCGTAGAGAACAGCAGCTCTTCGGCGTCGTAAAAGTCGCCGTCCTGATTGAGGTCGGCCCAGATGCGCCAGGTCTGCCCTTGCGGGTTGAACAGATAACCGGGCGTAAGGGAAACATCCAGCGCCTCGCCGGCCGTAGCGGCGGCGATCTTATGGGTATAATCCGCATAGCCGCCGTCATTGCCCGAGGTATGAGAGAGGTCGCCCAGGGTGACGGCCTCGATCCACTCGAAAGCGGAGGTGAGTCCGCCGGCAGCACAATAATCAGCCGGCGGGGCGTTGTCGTCCGGACCCAATATGTGGATGTTATAATCTTCCGCTTCGCCGTAGCCGAAAGTACCACAGGCGGGAGGCGGCGCGCCGTACTGCATGCTGATGCGCAGGCGCGTACCGCCGGCCGGCAGGTCTCCGGGCAGGTAAAAAGCACCGCTTACGGGACCGCTGATCTGTAAGGCCTCGAAGACGAGCTCTCCCGTATCTGCAAAGTCGCCGTCCCGGTTAAAGTCGATCCAGACGTTCCAATTCTCGGGGAAAGGGCTCCCGATACTGCCGGGAGTAAGCACCAGGCTGACCAGCTGCCCGGGCTCCAAATCAAAGCTCGTCGCTGTATGATCGCCGTAGCCGCCGTCGTTGCCGCTCTGGTGGACCTGCCCTTCGAGGCCGATGCTTTCGATCCATTCGAAATTGGTGCTGCTGCCGGCGGTAACGCAGTAGTCCGGACTATCGTCGCCGGCGATGGTCCAGCTGCCGGTCGCGGTGCAAAGTTTATGGTCGGTCACGGTGACTGTATAATCGCCCGGGCTGAGGCCGGAGGGGTCGGCCACCGCAACGCCGTGCGACCATTGGTAAGCATAGGGCGCCGTGCCGCCGCTCACCGTAAGGTCGATCCCGGCGGGGCCGTCGCCGACCAGCGAAAGGGCCAGGGGCGGCGGTTCGGCCACGGTGGCCGTCTGGCTGAGCTGGCAGCCGTTCTCGTCGGTGAGGGTGACGGTGTAAAGCCCAGCCGCCAGGTAAGTGCGGCCGGCGCCGGCGCCGCCGTCGCTCCAGTGTAGCTGATAGGGAGCCGTGCCCCCTGCGGGGAAAGCCGTCGCTGCGCCGTCGCTATCCCCGTAACAGCGCACGGCATTGGTGTAAATGGTCAATCCCAGCGGATCGGGCGCGTCGATGGCGACGGTAGCGCCGGCGACGCACCCACCGTCATCGGTGACGGTAAGCTGATAGAGGCCGGCCGGCAACTGGTCGAGCTGGGCCGTACCCGCGCCGTTGCTCCATTGGTACTGATAGGCGCCGCTGCCTCCGCTGACCTGCGTCTGTATCGCGCCGTCGGACCGCCCGGCGCAGCTGACGTCCTGTTTGGTCACCGCCAGCTGAAGGGGCTCGCCGCTTTCGATCTCGAATGACCGGGTTATAACGCAACCCGCATCATCGGTTACGGTGAGGGAATGATCCCCGCTAGTCAGCCCGCTGACCGCCGCCCCGTTGGCGCCGTTGCTCCATTGGTACTGGTAGGGCGGCGTGCCGCCCGTAGCGATCGCACTAGCCGCGCCTTCTCCGTCGGGCGAACAACCGGCGTCGGTCTCGAAAAGGTCGAGTTGCAGCGGGCCGGGCTCGGCGATATAAACCGTGAGGCTCGCTCCGTTGACGCCGTCGGTGACGGTAACGGAATGATTGCCTGCCGCCAGGTTATGCGCGGTCGGGCCGGTTTGCCCGTCGCTCCAGGCGAAGGTATAACCGCCCGCGCCGCCGTCCGCCGCCACGAAGGCGCTGCCGTCGTTGCCGCCATAGCAGCTTACATCATCGACGGCTACGAGATGCAGCCCGAGTTCGCTCGCGCCGGGCTCCAGGCAAAAGTTGCTCACCAGTACCTCCCCGAAGAGGTCGCCGGCGGCCAGCACCTCCCCGTTGGCGCCGAGAAGCTGAAAGCTGCCGTCGCCGTTCTGGCAGCAAAGCCCGTCGCCGTAAAGGTCGTAAACGTAGAGGTCGTAGCAACCGTCGGGCAGGCATTGCGCGACCGCGAGTTGGGAATGCGGCGCCTGGCCGTAGTAGGGACCGCCCGCGGCCAGTACTTCGCCATCGTAGTTTTTGATCGCCCAGGACGTTTCGCCGGGGTATTGATCGAACTGGAACTGGAGCGTCACCTCGGTATTACAAGGCAGGTGGCGGTACCATTGCCCCAATGCGCGCCGGCCCTGTCCGCCCGCACTGTGGCGCGCCCGAACGCTGTACCAGGCTTCTTCCGAGGCGGCGATCGGCGCTTCGTAACTAAGCGCATCGGTGCTGTCGATCCGCTCCATAAAGCGGTCGCCCAGCCGGTAGATATCGTAGCGGTCGGCGCCCGGCACCGGCGTCCAGGAAAGCAGGGCGGTAGCATCGGAGGCGTAGGCGACCGAAAACGCTGGTGCTGCGAGGATGGAGAAGGGCCCCGAATAGACCGGCGGCTGCCCTGCCCGCTGCAGGCGCAGGAAAACCTGCCGGGCCGGCGCCGTAGGCGTTTGCCAATCGTAATACCGCTGCCCGCCGTCGATATTCGCGGCGATGGGCAGCCAGCTGTTCATACTGTCGGTAGAATAATGCAGGGCGAAAGCGCCGTCTTCACCGTAGGCGTCCCAGCGAACGGTTTGCCATTCCGCGGGAGCCAGGGCGTCACCGGCGGCGGGATAGGTCAACTGGGTTTCATCGTATTCAAAGGTGTAAACCACAAAGTAAGGCTGTGGCCCCAGGGGCACCTGATAGCCGGTGACGCGCAGCTGGTAATTCCCGGCCGCCGGGTCATCAATGACCACCTGCTCCACGTTATTTACCCGGTCGACGCCGCGCCAGGCCGGCCGGGTGAGGCTGTCGATGGAAGCGGCCCGGCTGAGCACCCAGGGCCGGTGTAGGCCGCCGGGGCTGTGGACGGTAAAGTCGAGGTCGTTGACCAGGGCTTTCGCGGCGGCCGGGTCGCCCGGCGCGTCTGTCCAATAGAGCATATAGCGCACCGCTTTGACGCCGCCGGGGACCGTCAGTTGGTGGACCGACGTACCGGTATTGTACACCGCGCCGGTAAAATACTGCTGCTGTTGCAGGCTTTCCAGCGCCCGCGCAACGTGTATCCGCCCCCAGCCGTATTCGTAGTCGGGGCCCGGCCGTCCCAGATCTTCCGCGGTATTGAGCACCAGCGCTTTGATCAGGCCCGAAGGAGGGTCTTGTTGGCCGAACAGGCTGCGGTAGGCCTGGTACAACAACGCCACTCCTCCCGCGGCGGTCGGCGCCGCGGCCGAGGTGCCGCTGCCGTAGAGGTAGCTGTTGTCGGGCCCGGTGGTGTAGCTTCCCTGCCCCTGCGCGCTGATGTCCGGCTTGATGCGCCCGTCGAAAGTAGGGCCGCGGCTGCTGGAGAAGCGCAGGCTGTCGTTGTAATACAAATTGGCGACGGTGAGGGTATTTTTAGCGGTTTTGCGCCCGCCGGTGATGTTGCCGTAGCGCTCGCCGTTGGGTCCCGCTTCGGCGCCGTAGTCGTTGCAGTAATTGCCGGCGCTGTTGCCTGCGGAAAAGAAGTGGAGCAGCGCCGGATTTTGCCTAACCTGCTCATCCAGCCCCCGGGCTTCAGGCGAATACCAGCCGCCGCAGCCTTCGCCGTAAGAAGTGGAAGTGATGACGATCTGCTCGTCGGCGTAATGAACGGGAGCGTTATTGAGATGGGGATACTGGCTGATGGAAAAAAGCGATAGCTCGGCCCCCGGCGCCATACCGACGCCCAACGGGTCGAGGTTGCCCGCGCCGACGGCCAGTCCGGCGGTCATATCGCCGTGGCTGCCGATGTCGCCGAGGGTAAAATCGTGAAGGCGGCCGGTGAAGTCGATGTGGCTGACCGAGCCGTCGTCGGCGATGGCCAGGTGGACGCCCGCCCCGTCGAGCCCCGTACCCGGGCCACTGCTCACGGTATTGATGCGACTGAGGGTGCGCCCCCGCAGGCCTTCTTTTACGGGCGGGGCTTCGGCGAGGTCGAGCAGCGCGACGGCCGGATGGGCCGCGAGGGAATCCAGTTCATTTTCCGGGACCGCCAGGGTAATGCTGTGTTTGTCGAGCCGGATGGCCTCACCTGCTCCCGGCGGCAACGCGGCCGCCAGCGCCTCCGACGAGATATCCGCATGCGGAAAAGCCCGGACCAAGAGCCCGGCCGGGTGCTGAGCGTAGGCCGGCCGGGCGCCGCGGGCCAGGGCGGCCGAAAATTTGTGCCGGCCTTCGGGTAAAAAAAGCCCCCGTAAGCCCGGCAGAGCCAGGGTATGGCTCGCCGGTATGCTTACGAGGTAGGTGAAATTGGGTAGATAGCTCTCAATATTTACTCCTTGGGCTCGCAACGCCTCGCGACGCCGGAGCGTAAGCACTTTGTCAAATTGCACCAGCCCGTATCGCCGCCCGGCGAAAGTGTGCCCTCGCCACTCGGCGGCAGGGATGGCGTCGGGCTGACGTAATTGTGCGGGGAAAATCGTGTCTCCCGCAAGAAAAATGCGGTAGTCGGTTTGGGATAATACCAATCCTGGCCACACCGCCAGCAACACGAAGGTTAGCGCTTTGCAACATAAATTCTTAACAGTAATTACGGCCTCTTTTGGCCGTTCTCTTCGTTGCTCCGCACTTCGGTAGCTCAGGCTATGGGCGGTTGTCGCGCCTCGATAGCAGCCAAAATAGCCTCGAAATCCGCGGCAACAACTTTTGTTACCAAGCACAAGTCGGTAAATCGGCATAACGATGTTTCTTCTCTTTACACGCCTGCTGCCCGGAACGGCGGCAACGGGAAGCCAGCCGGCGAAGAGCCGACGCCATTGCTCGTTCCTCCAGAAACAGACGCTAAGTGGTTAAATCCTTTTGCGAAAAGTTGGTATAGACCGGTGATGTTGGTATGGGTTAGAATACACTACCGGGGGGATGGGATTGCCTTACCGATGAAGGCTTTTGGTTGGGTAAGTTTTGATCGGAACAGGAGCAAATATATGGGAAATTTTTAATAAGTGGGAACCCATGAGAAAAAAATCAATTTATTTTTTGGTGACGAGTGTAAAAATACGGGTTGCCAATCGGAGTTTTCAGGACTAAAAACGATTGACATTCAAGCCGCTGGCTCTTTGCCATGCCTTTTTGCCAGGTTTCGGGAGCGGATGATTCGCGCTACTCCAGGGCCCGGCGTTGCTGCATACCGGTTACCAGGTTGCCGACGGTAAGCCCTTGCACCACGATCGAAAAGACCACAACGATATAGGTGATCGTCAGGATCAGGTCGCGGGGCATATCCGGCGTCAGGGTCAGGGCAAGTGCGATGGAGATGCCGCCCCTCAGGCCGCCCCAGGTCATGATGAGGTTGGTGCGGGGTATAAATTCCAGGCGGCGCCGAAAGAGGGCGATCGGCCCGGCCAGGGCCGAATAGCGGGCCAGCAGCACGACGGGGATGAGCACCAGGCCGGCGAAGAGGAAAGGCCCCTCGAACTTGATGAGCACGATCTCCAGGCCGATCAGCACGAAGAGGACGGCGTTGAGCAGGACGTCCATCAGCTCCCAGAATTTATCGACGTAGGTCTCGGTCACTTCGGACATGGTAGACGTCCGGAAACGCTCGTGCCCCACCATCAGACCGGCCACCACCACGGCGAGCGGCCCCGAAAAGTGCAGCCGGCTGGCCAGCAGATAGCCGCCCATGACGATGGCGAGGGTGATGAGCACCTCTACTTCGTAGTTGTCGATGCTGCGCATCAGCCGGAAGGCAACGTAGCCCAGCGCCAGCCCAAGGGCAATGCCGCCACCGACCTCTTCCAGGAACAGGAGCCCGATCTCGCTCCACTCGATGCGCCCCTCACCGGCTTTGGCCAGCTGGAAGATCGTCAAAAAGATGACGACCCCGATCCCGTCGTTGAACAGGCTTTCGCCGACGATCTTCGTCTCCAGTTTTTTCGGCACGCCCGCCTTTTTCAGAATACCTAAAACGGCAATGGGGTCGGTAGGCGATATCAGGGCGCCGAAAAGCAAACAGTAAATAAAAGGAATGCCCAGCCCGAAGAGCGGCAGGATAAAGTACACCAGCAAGCCCACGAGGAAAGTGGAAGTGAGCACGCCGATAGTGGCGAACAACAGAATCGGCCAGCGCTGCGCTTTCAGCTGCCGGAAGTCGACGTGCAACGCACCGGCAAAAAGCAAAAAGCTGAGCATCCCTTCGAGCAGCACCCGCTCAAAGTCGATCTGGGCGATCAGCTCGGCTTCCATTTCCAGCACCGAAGGCGCAAGCCGGCCCACCAGGAGCACCAGCGCGGAGAAAAGAATAGATACGACCATCAGCCCGATGGTGACCGGCAACCTGAGCAGGCGCACGTTGATGTAGCCGAAGATCGCAGCGAAAACGACCAAAATCGTAACGACGGTAAGTAAATCCATGCTTCGGATAGTTAGAACCGGTGGTAAAGATAACCTGAGTTTGGGATTTCCATAATTGATCGCCGGGTGATTAGATATTATCTGCGATAGCCTTTGCGCAGTTCCGCCAGCAATTCCACGTCCTGCTCGTTCTTCAGCAGGGCGTGAAGGTGGGGCGGTATTTCTTCGAACGACTGGATCTCCTGCAGCCCCTCGCTGGTCAGGTCTTCGAAGAGCAACAGCTTCAGCCAGTCGAGCATTTCACTGGTGGAAGGTTTCTTCTTCAGGCCGGTTACTTCGCGCAAGCCGTAGAAGATGCGGAGGGCTTCACTGACCAGCGACTCCTGAATATCCGGATAGTGCACCGCCACGATCCGGCGCATGGTCTCCTGATCCGGAAAACGGATATAGTGAAAAAGGCAGCGGCGCAGGAAAGCGTCGGGCAGTTCCTTCTCGTTGTTTGACGTGATGATGACGATAGGACGGTGTCGGGCCGCGATATTGCGCTGCAGCTCATAGACGTAAAACTCCATGCGGTCGAGTTCGAGCAGCAAGTCGTTGGGAAACTCGATATCCGCCTTATCGATCTCATCGATGAGGAGCACCAGCGACTCTTCCGCTTCGAACGCCTCCCACAATTTGCCTTTTTTGATGTAGTGGGCGATGTTGTCGACGTTGGGGTTGCCCAGCTGGGAATCGCGCAGCCGGGAAACGGCGTCGTATTCGTAGAGGCCCTGCTGCGCCTGGGTGGTCGATTTGATATGCCAGGTGATCAGGCGCTTGTGCATAGCCCGCGCCACTTCGTGTGCAAGCAGCGTTTTGCCGGTGCCGGGCTCGCCTTTGATCAGCAGCGGTTTCCGGAGGTGAATAGCGGCGTTGACCGCGACTTGTAACTCTCGGGTAGCGACGTACGTATCGGTACCTTTAAAAGACATGAGTTTTGTGGATATGGTGTAAAAATCCGCAAATTGCGCGCCGGCAAGATAAATTTTATCGCAATAACGAAAAAACACAAGCGCATCGAACCGACACTTACGGACCTGTTCCGGGAAATCATCCGAGAGGCGCTGGCGCTGAGCTGGATCGACTGGGCGGCCACCCTGACGGCCCTCCTGTACGTCATCCTGGCGGCCCGCGTCAATATCTGGGGATGGGTGTGGGGCATCATCAGCTGCAGCCTCTGGGCTTATGCTTCCTTCGTATTCTACGAACTGTGGCTGGACGGTCTGCTGCAGCTATTTTACGTGGCGATGGGCGTTGTGGGCATCTACCAGTGGCGCTACGGCGGGCGAGAAGGCTCGGCGATGCCCATACAGACCCTGCGCCCCGCTCAGCACGGTTGGCTGCTGCTGGGCGGGCTGGCGGCGTCCTTGTTGTTTGGGTACTTTTTCGATGAATACACCCCGGCGGCGGCAACCTACCTGGATGCTTTTACCACGGTATTTTCGGTTATCGCCACCCTGATCCTGGTGAAAAAGGTACTGGAAAACTGGCTGTACTGGATCGTAGTCGACGCCGTTTACGCCTATTTGTACGCCAGCCGGGGCGCCCTGCTCTTCGCGCTCCTCATGGCGGTCTACGTGATCATCGCTGCATTCGCCTTTTTTCGCTGGCGTAGAGCGTATGGCCTGCAGGGCGTTTGACCAACAAAAATTCGCCATTGTTAAGGAATGATAACCAAGGATTTGCACAAAAAACAAAAACTTATTTAGATTTAATCTAAATAATTACCCCCTTCAAACTTTGCCAAACCTCACCTGCTTTATACGTGAAAAGGTTTTTATCTTTGCCGTGTTTTTGAAATCGGACTAATTTGCGCGATTCAAGATAGTTTAACACCTTATAATCAGGAAGTTAATCAATTAATGAAACCGTTTTTGTTGCGGGGTATTCTGCCCGGCGTCAACTATAAACAACAAAAATGAAAAGCGGAATAGCCAAAATTACCTACCTCACAGTAATGATGACCGTCGCCCTCCCGGCCTGGTCGCAGGCCAACGGCAACGGGTCCAGCTATCTGCTGTACGGCATTATGGCCGTAGCAGCTGTGCTTTTTCTGGGACTGGTGCTGCAGGTCTCCGACAACCTGCTGGCCATCGAAGCGAAGCGGATCGGCGCAGACCGCACCGGCGCCAACTTCTCCATCTGGCCGACCGTCGGAGAACTCTTCACCCCGCGCCGGCCGGAATTCGTAGAAGAAAATGACCGCCTCACTTACCTGCGGCGCGGCCATAACATCAAGCTCGAGGGCGAACCGGCCGGACAAGCGATCACGGATGCGCAGGTCCGCACTTTTGCCTTGCAGCCGCCCAATTTCACCGGCGTCATGCCCATTCCCAAAATGTTGGTGGGCGTAGGGGATCAGGTCAAAGCCGGCGATCCGGTCTTTTTCGATAAAAAAACGCCAAACGTCAAATACGTCGCTCCCGTAAGCGGGGAGATCGTCGCCATCAACCGGGCCGCTAAGCGCGCCATCTCGGAGGTGGTGATCCTGGCCGACGCCGATATGAAGTACCGCCAGTACGATGCTTTCGACCTGGATAACAGCAGCCGCGAAGAACTGGTCGCCTTCCTGCTCGAAAGCGGCGCCTGGCCGATGATCCGCCAGCGGCCCTACAACGTGGTGGCGGAAGAGAACGAGACGCCCCGCGATATCTTCATCTCCACTTTCGACACCGCTCCTCTGGCGCCCGATCTGAACCTGGTGGTGGCCGGTCGGGAGCAGGACTTCCAGCGGGGGCTCGATGCGCTGAGCAAACTGACGGACGGCAAGGTATACCTCGGCCTCGACGCCAAAAGCGAAAATCCGCCGTCCAAAGCCTTCACCGAGGCCCGGGGCGTCGAACGCCATTGGTTCCACGGCAAACACCCGGCAGGTAACGTCGGCGTTCAGATCCACAACATCGCGCCCATGGCCGCACAGGATAAGGTATGGACGCTGGGCGTACAGGAAGTGATCACCATCGGCGCTCTCTTCACGCAGCAGCGCTTCGACGCCGGCCGCGTTTTGGCGCTCACCGGAGCAGAACTGAAAACGCCCAAATACGTGCGCACCTACGTCGGCGCCAGTATCGAGGAACTGACCAAAGGCAACCTGGCCAACGATCACGTGCGCTTCATCTCCGGCGACGTGCTCTCCGGCGAGCGCAAGACGCAAAAGCAGTTCCTGAATTTCTTTGACGATCAGCTCACCGTGGTGGAGGAAGGCGACGATTACCAGCTCTTCGGTTGGTTGCTGCCGACTTTAAGCACCCCGAGCGTATCGCGCGCCATTCCCACCGGATTCCTTTCCGGGTTGAGGTTCAAGGCGGAAACCAATACGCACGGAGAAAAACGCGCGTTCGTCGTTACCGGTCAATACGAAGCCCTGCTGCCCATGGACGTCTATCTGCAGCACCTGATGAAAGCCATTCTCATCAAAGACTTTGAGCGGATGGAAGGCCTGGGCATCTTCGAACTCGTCGAAGAAGACATCGCGTTATGCGAATTTGCCTGCACTTCCAAACAACCGCTGCAGGCCATCCTGCGCGAAGGGCTCGACCTGATGCGCGAACAAGGGTAGGGGACCCGATTTACGATTGTAAAAACTCATTGATCACGATATAGAATTGATATATGAAAAAGGCATTGCTTAATTTTTTTCACCGGATCGAACCGGATAAAGAAAAGTCGCCCTTTCTGCATACGTTGTTCGACGGATTCTTCACGTTCGCCTTCACGCCCAACATGGTCACCAAGGAAGGCGTACACATCCGCGACGGCATCGACCTGAAGCGCACCATGGTGCAGGTCGTACTCGCCCTGCAACTTTGTTATCTCTTCGGCACCTGGAACATCGGCCACCAGCACTTCACCTCGCTGGGGCTGTATCCCGGCGTACTGGAAGGGCTGCACCTGAAGCTGGTTTACGGACTGGTCAAGCTGATTCCCATTTTTATCGTTACCCACGTCGTAGGTCTCGGCATCGAGTTTTACTACGCCTTTAAAAAAGGGCACGCCATCGAGGAAGGGTTCCTGGTTTCCGGCGCTTTGATCCCGCTGATCATGCCGCCGGATATTCCGCTTTGGATCCTGGCCGTTGCCGTTGCTTTCGCCGTTTGGATCGGCAAGGAAGCCTTCGGAGGTACGGGCATGAACGTGCTCAACATCGCTTTGCTGGCCCGCGTGTTCATCTTTTTTGCTTACCCGACTACCATTGCCGGTGACGAAGTATGGATCGCCGGCATCGAAAAGTCGGGCGCCGGCGCTTACGTCGGTCAGACCTACGGTGCGGTGTATGGGTTCTTCGACAGTATTTTCAACAGCTTCGGCTGGACGACTTTCGGAGAAGGCGGCAAAGCGGTGGTCGACGGATATACCGGCGCCACGCCCCTGTCTCTCGCTTTTCAGGGAGGATGGGAAAACGTGACCAACACCTATAGCGTCTCGCAGATGTGGTGGGGCAATATTCCCGGTTCAATCGGCGAAACATCCAAGCCGCTCATCATTCTCGGCGCCGTTTACCTGATCATACTGGGTATCGCCAGCTGGCGCATCATGCTTTCCGGCCTGCTCGGCTTCATTGTGATGGGCATGATCCTCAATGCCTGGGGCGCAACGGTCTTCATGGAAGTACCCTGGTATTACCAGCTGTATATGGGAAGCTTCCTCTTCGCCATCGTCTACATGGCCACCGACCCGGTAACTGCGGCATCGACACCGATGGGTAAATGGATCTACGGCTTTTTCATCGGTATGGTCGGTTTGATCATCCGCGTGATGAACCCGGCCTATCCCGAAGGCTGGATGCTGGCCATCCTGTTTATGAACGTCTTCGCACCGCTGATCGACCACTATGTGCTGCAGGCCAATATGAATCGCCGCCTGAAGCGCTCGACAGTAAAAGCCTGATTGTTAAACTTTAAAACGCTAAGCTGTGCAGTACAGTACCAATTATATCATCATCTTCATCCTCATCCTGACCGCTTCCGTAGCTGTGGCCCTCACCGGCCTGCGCGAGGCTACGAAAGGAAAAGCCGTACAGAACGAAGACATCTTCAACAAGCGCGCCATCCTTTCGGCCGTGGAAGATTACCTGCCCAACGGACAGAAGGCTAGCGAGCTCAGCGACCAGCAGGTACTGGATCTCTTCAACCAGCAAGTCGACCAGATCGTCCTCGACATGAACGGGGAGGTCAAAGAAGACATGAAAGCCGAAAATATCGATATGGCCAAAGAGCGCAAAAAGCCTGAAGCCGAACGCATGCTGCCTCTGTTCAATTACCGGGGCCCCAACGGCGAGGAACTGTACATCATCTCCGTGCGGGGCAACGGCCTGTGGGACGAGATCTGGGGCAACATCGCCCTGAAGAGCGACCTCAATACCATTGCCGGCGCTGCCTTCGACCACAAAGGCGAAACGCCGGGGCTGGGCGCTGAGATCAAAGACAATCCGGCTTTCTCCGCCCAATTCAAAGGCAAGGAAATCTACAACGAAGAAGGAGAATACGTTTCAGTTGTCGTGCGCAAGGGCGGCGCGCGCGACGAAGATCACGAAGTGGACGGCATTTCCGGCGCTACGGTTACGGCCGACGGGGTTACCGAAATGCTGAAACGCGGCATCGCTTATTATCAACCGTATTTTAACGAAATTCGGCAATCAAACAAGGCCGAAGGGTTGTTGATAGAATAAAAATCCTTTTAATTAGACCAAATCAAAAGAGCATCGGCGACCGCTGCTCGGAGCTCAATAGAAAAAAAGTTCCATCATGGCTGAAACGCAAGAAGCACCAAAGGTAGTAGAAAAAGAACCCTTATTCGGGAAAAAAGAGCGCAAGCTCATTACCGATCCGCTAAACGACAATAATCCGATTACGGTACAGGTACTCGGTATCTGTTCGGCGCTGGCCGTCACCTCCCTGGTTTATCCCTCGGTGGTCATGGCCGTTGCGGTCGTTTTCGTAACCGCATTTTCCAGTCTGTTCACTTCCCTGCTGCGGAACTATATTCCCAAGCAGGTGCGGATGATCGTGCAGCTGGTCATCATCGCCACCCTGGTAACTGTAGTCGAGCTCACGCTCAAGGCGGTCAACTATCCGGTATACAAACAGCTGTCGGTATACATCGGCCTGATCATCACGAACTGCATCGTGATGGGTCGCCTGGAAGCCTTCTCCATGGCCAACAAGCCCTGGCGTTCTTTCCTCGACGGCCTGGGCAACGGCCTGGGTTACGGCTACATCCTGGTGGTCGTCGGCGTCGTGCGGGAGATCTTCGGCAAAGGCAGCCTCTTCGCCGGCAGCCCGATCGAGATGAAGATCATCGGCCCCACCGCCGACTACTTCATCAACACCACCGAAAGTGTGCTGTTCGGCTGGTACGCCAACAACAATCTCATGGTGCTGCCCGCCGCGGCCATGTTCATCATCGGGATTTTTATCTGGATCCAGCGCAGCTATAACACCAAGCTGGTCGACGTATCCTAAACCAAATCAATTGTCAATCTGAAAATTAATTAGCCATGGGCGAGTTATTCAATATATTTCTCAAAGCCGCGTTCATCGAAAACATGGTTTTGGCTTATTTTCTCGGAATGTGTTCTTATCTGGCCGTTTCCAAAACCGTAAATACAGCTTTCGGTCTCGGTCTGGCCGTCATTTTCGTACTGGGCATCACCATGCCGATCAACTGGGTGATCCAGGAATACCTGCTCAGCGAGAGCGGTCTTTTCGGTATCGACCTGACCTTCCTGCGCTTTATTCTCTTCATTGCGGTCATCGCTTCGATGGTGCAGCTGGTGGAGATGGTGGTGGAAAAAGTCTCTCCGGCCCTGTACACGGCGCTGGGTATTTTCCTGCCGCTGATCACGGTAAACTGCGCCATTCTCGGCGGTTCGCTGTTCATGGTGTCGCGGGAGTATAACTTCGGCGAGTCGGTAGCCTTCGGCCTGGGCGGCGGTTTCGGCTGGTTCCTGGCCGTGATTGCGATCGCCGCGATCCGGGAAAAGATCCGTTACTCCAACGTGCCGCCGGCGCTGCGCGGCCTGGGGATGGCGTTCATTCTGACGGGCCTCATGGGCATCGCGTTCATGAGCCTGATGGGCATCGATCCCTCGGCTTTCACAAGCGCAAGTAATTAAACAACCAATAATCTCAATATACTCACTATGATATTACTGGCAATAAGCGTTCAAACGATATTGTTCGCCGTCCTGGTCTTCAGCCTGGTCATCCTCGCCCTGTCTTTCATGCTGATCTTTGCACGGAAGCAACTGGTGCCGCAGGGCGACGTGAAGATCGTGATCAACGGCGACGAAGAAAACCCGCTCCTGGTGCAGCCGGGCACTTCCCTGCTGTCGGCGCTCTCCGATAAAAGCATCTTCCTACCTTCGGCTTGCGGCGGCGGCGGCACCTGCGCCATGTGCGAATGCCACATCGACGAAGGCGGCGGCGACGTGCTGCCCACCGAGCTCAACCACCTCACGCGCAAAGAAGTAGCCGAACACAAGCGCCTGGCCTGCCAGGTAAAAGTGCGGAACGACATGCACATCCGGGTGCCGGAAGAAATTTTCGGTATCAAAAAGTGGGAGTGCGAAGTGGTCTCCAACTACAACGTGGCGACCTTCATCAAGGAATTTGTGGTCAAACTGCCGGAAGGAGAGCTCCTCGAATTCGAATCGGGCGGCTACATCCAGATCGACGTGCCGAAGGTGGAAGTCGATTTCAAAGATTTCGACATCACCTCGCACCCGCGGATGGCCGACAAAGCCCCGGATACTTACCAGGAAGAGTGGGATAAGTTCCAGATGTGGGACCTTAAAATGAAGAACGACGAAGAGCAGTTCCGCGCCTATTCCATGGCCAACCACCCGGCGGAAGGCAATATCGTGATGCTCAACATCCGCATCGCCACTCCGCCCTGGGATCGCAAGAACAACACCTGGATGCCGGTCAACCCGGGCGTTTGCTCGTCTTACGTCTTCGCCCAGAAGCCGGGCGATAAAGTGACCATCTCCGGCCCTTACGGCGAGTTCTTCATCAAGCCGACCAACAAGGAAATGGTATACATCGGCGGCGGCGCCGGCATGGCGCCCCTGCGCTCGCACGTCTTTCACCTCTTCCACACGCTGAAGACGGATCGCAAGGTATCTTACTGGTACGGCGGGCGCTCGCTGCGCGAACTGTTCTACACAGAAGACTTCCGCGATATCGAAAAGGACTTCTCGAACTTCTCTTACCACATCGCCCTTTCCGATCCGCGTCCTGATGACAACTGGGAAGGCCCGACCGGGTTTATCCACCAGGTGGTTTACGACAATTACCTCAAGGATCATCCCGAGCCGGAAGAGATCGAATACTACCTCTGCGGACCGCCCCTCATGTTGCAGGCCGTCATGAAAATGCTCGACGGCCTGGGCGTGCCGGAAGAGAACATTGCTTTTGACGACTTCGGCAGCTAAGAGACGCCGTTGCGCTTCGTCAGAAACCCCGTTTCTTCTGTTGAGGAGATGGGGTTTTTAAATACCGCCAAAATATCGAAATCTATCCTTCGTTTATCGAATGTTTTTCGCGCTTGTACAAATAAGCGCTAATTTTTCAACCTACTATTCCAAACCTAAATTCGATTGACCAATGCAAAAGTATTGCTTAACGCTGTTCCTGTTCCTGGCCGCACTGGCCGCAAACGCCCAGACCGTAGACGAGATCCTGGCCAATTACTTCGACAATATCGGCGGCCGGGAAGCCTGGGAACAACTGGAATCGACCAAGATGACCAGTACGATGAACATGCAGCAGATGGAGTTCCCGGGTACGATATTCGCCGCCCGGCCCAACAAACAGCGGGTAGAGGTCAACCTGCAGGGCAAGCAGCTGATCCAGGCCTACGACGGGGAAACCGCCTGGTGGATCAATCCCTTCATGGGCAGTGAAGAACCGCAAAAGATGCCCGAAGCGATGGCCGAAGAAATGACCAGGCAGGAGTTCGAGATCGACTTCATCAACTACCAGGAAAAAGGATACACCGTTAGCCTGGAAGGCCCCAAGACCGTCGAAGGGGCGGAAACGTTTGAGATTAAACTGGAGAAAGAGGACGGCGACGTTTATTACTACTACTTCGATCAGGAATACTTCGTACCCATCATGATGAAAACTACCCTGAAATCGGGCCAGGCTAAAGGCCAGGAGTCGGAAACCTTCTTCAGCGATTATCAGGAAGTGGACGGCATGATGTTCCCGTTCTTCATCGAATCGAAAATTGGCGGCCAATCTTTTCAGAAAATTACCATCGACAGTATCGAACTGAACTTCGCTTACGAGGATGATTTCTTCGCGTTCCCCGAAATGGCGGAAGAAGAGCAGAAGGAAACGAGCGAAGGAAAAGGAAATTGATTTTTGGTCTTTGGTCTTTGGTTTCAGGTCCAAAGACCAAAGACCAAAACCCCATAAACCCTTACTGGCGCGGACGCCGGCATTTTGATTTTCACTTTCTCTCCTACTATCGAAATCAACCATTGAGCAATGCATCGCCTTTTACTCTTTTCTATCGGTTTATCTTTTTTTGTCACCCTCGGTCATACCCAGATCCCCGACGGGGACTTCCTCTTTGGCGCACTGCGCGCCCGTCAGATCGGCCCCGCGGTGATGAGCGGCCGCGTTTCTTCCATTGATGTGGTCAACCGGCAAACCGAGATCCTGTATGTCGGCTCGGCCGGTGGCGGCGTCTGGAAATCCATTTCGGGCGGCGTCGCCTTTCGGCCCGTCTTTGACGATCACACCATGTCGATCGGCAAGGTCGCGATCGATCAGCAGCATCCCGACACCGTATGGGTGGGTACGGGCGAACCCTGGCCCCGCAATTCCGTATCGGTCGGCGACGGCATCTACCGCACCACCGACGGCGGTACGAGCTGGGAGCATCTGGGCCTCGAAAAAACGGAACGCATCGCCGATATTCTGATCCATCCCGACGACCCCAACACCGTTTACGTCGCCGCCCTGGGACACCTGTGGAACGCCAATCCGGAACGCGGCGTCTTTCGCACCACCGACGGGGGGCAGAGCTGGGAAAAAATATTTTATATCGACGAAAATACCGGCGCCGCCGACCTCGCCATGGACCCGCGCAATCCCGACGTTCTCTACGCCGCCATGTGGAGCTTCCGGCGTTGGCCCTGGCGTTTCGACTCGGGATTTACCGGCGGCAGCGGCTTGTTTAAATCGACCGACGGCGGCGCTACCTGGAAAGAATTGCGCAACGGACTGCCGGAAGGAAAACTCGGGCGCCTGGCCGTCGCCGTGGCCCCCGGCAACGGCGATGTGGTCTACCTCTCGGTTGAATGCGAAGACCAGGACGGCAAAGGCATCTACCTGTCGACCGACGCGGGCGCTTCCTGGTCGCTGGTCAATAACGAGTTCAACAGCACCGTGCGCCCCTTCTACTTTTCCAACCTCATCGTAGATCCCCAAAACGACAGCATCGTAATCAAATGCGGGCTTACGGCGACGATCAGCGAGGACCGCGGCGACCGCTTCCGCAGCATTGACGGCAGCGTACACTCCGACGTTCACGACGCCTGGATCGATCCCAATAACCCCAAACACATCATCGTCGCCACCGACGGCGGCGTCTACCAGTCGTTCGACCGGGGCTACACCTTCAGTATGATGATGGACCTGCCGATCTCGCAGTTCTATCACGTCAGCGTCGACATGGCAGAGCCGTACAACGTCTACGGCGGCTTGCAGGACAACGGCTCCTGGTACGCACCTTCCCGCAAAGCAGGCGGCATCAGCAACAGCGACTGGAAAGCAACCTACGGCGGCGACGGCTTCTACTCCTTCGCCCATCCCACCGATCCCGATGTGGTATATGCCGAATACCAGGGCGGCCAGCTGGTGCGCTACAACAAAAAGACAGGGCAGGCCAAAGACATTAAGCCCTACCCCGAACAAGGCGAAGCTCCCTTCCGCTTCAACTGGAACGCCCCCATCGCCCTGAGTAACAACAACCCGGACCGCCTCTATTTCGGCGCGCAGTACCTCTTCGTTTCCGACGATCGCGGCGATTCGTGGCGGCGCCTCTCGCCCGACCTGACGACCAACGATCCGGAAAAACAAAAACAGGAGGAGTCGGGCGGATTAAGTATCGACAATTCCACCGCCGAGAACCACTGCACCATTTATACCATCGCCGAATCGCCCGTCGACGAGCGTACGATCTGGGCCGGCGCCGACGACGGTAACCTGCAGGTGACCACCGACGGCGGTAAAACCTGGCGCAATGTAGCGGAAAACGCGCCGGACCTGCCCGCCAACACCTGGGTCACCTTCGTCGAGCCCGGCCACTTCGACGCCCGTACCGCCTACGTCACCTTCGACGGGCACCGCACGGGCGATATGACCACTTACCTCTATCGCACCACCGACGCCGGACAGACCTGGCGCCGCCTCAACACCCCTACGGATATCGGCTACGCCCTCTGTGTGCGCGAAGACCTCGTCAATCCGAACCTATTGTTTCTCGGCACGGAATTCGGGCTGTACATCTCCGCCGACGGAGGCGAACGCTGGTCGCGCTTCAAGAACAATATGCCTAAAGTGGGCGTACGCGATATGGTGATCCACCCCCGCGATCACGCGCTGGTGATGGGCGCCCACGGGCGCGGCGTGATCATCCTCGACGATATTACGCCCCTGCGCCAGATGACCGCCGAAATTGCAGAGCAAAAGCTGCACTTCTTCGCTACCGAGCCGACCGTGCTGCGCGATCCCGGCGCCGGGGGCAGCTGGTTCGGCGGGTCGGGCAACTTCCGCGGGCCCAATCCGAGCACCTCTGCGCAAATCGTCTATTACATGCAGCGCCGCCACACCTTCGGAAAGATGTTTATCGAAGTGTGGAAAGACGGCGAATTCCTGAAAACCCTGCCCGCCGGAAAAAGTGCAGGTATCAACGTGGTGAATATGCCGACGGCGCTGCCCAAACCCAAAGCGCCGCCGACCAAAAATACGCAGGCCCTGTTCGGTTCCCTCTTCGGCCCCAACCTACAGGCAGGCGCCTACGATGTGCTGCTCATTAAAGGACGCGATACCTTCCAAACGCAATTCGTACTGGAATACGATCCCGATTCGCCCTACGAACTCGCCGGCCGCGAGCTGCAGCGCACCACCGCCATGCGGCTTTACGACCTCAGCGAGCACAGCGCCTGGCGCTACGCCCTGCTGAACGGCATTGCGCAAGGCGCGCGCGCCGTCGAGAGCGATGACGAAGCGCTGCGCCAAAAGATGGAAACCCTGGCCGAAAAAGCCGAAACCCTCATCGCGCGCTTCGTCTCCCTGGAAGGCGACGGCTACGTCGCCGACGGCGAAGAGCTGTACGAACGCATCTCCAACCTGTACCGCCTGGTAAGCGGTTTTCCCGGTCGCCCGTCAGACTCCCAGGTGGCCCGCACCGACGCCCTCGAACAGGAAATGATCGCACTGGATCAGGAGATCGAGGCTTTCCTCGGCAAAGAACTGAAAACGGCCAACGCCGCACTCACCGCCGCCGGGTTCGCCAACTTGGCCTATCCCGAAAAAACGGCCTTCCTGGAAGGCGAAAGCACCGGCGGACAACGGTCGAGCGGCCCCCGCTGGAAGACGGACCGGTTGTACCGAACGATTACGGGTACGCCTTTGGGTGAGCATTGGATCAATGGATGGAAATAAGATGGCGTCCGGGGCGGGGCATAAGTAATAACCATTTTTCCGGGATGAGGGACACATCCGATCGGGTAGCAGGGTAAAAGGGCGGCCAAATCGGCCCGGATGGCGGAAAGGGCATTCCCCCCTGCCAATATTTTGTTATCTTGCCAGGACAATCCGAACACAATGAACAAAGCCCTTTTGCCGGCCCTGATTTTCGCCGCCGGCATTTTTTAACTTCTTGCACAATCCCCCGTCCTGTACCGCGTTACGCTGCACAATATTCAGCAACACGAAGTAAAAATTACCGCCGAGTTTCGCGAATTGTCCGTCGATACCTTGGAGATACGCATGCCCAACGCCTCGCCGGGGCGCTACGCGGTGCACCATTTTGCCAAAAACATCTACGACCTGCGCGCGGCCGACGAGGCTGGTAACCCGCTACCCCTTATCCGCAACGGCCTGGCCTCCTGGCGCATCCCCGTCGCCGGCGGTTCCGTCCGCTTCAGCTATATCCTCTTCGGCGATCATGCCGACGGCACCTACGTCGGCATCGACAACCGTAAGCTGCACCTGAATATGCCCGCGGCTTTCGTCTACGCCCCCGACCTGCCGGAACGCCCCGTCGAGCTGGTCTTTGAGCTGGAAGAACAGCCCGGCTGGGACGTCGCGACCCAGCTCGTCCGCGTAGGCAAGCACCGCTTTCGCGCTCTCGACTACTACTACTTTTACGACAGCCCGACGCTGGTCGGCGAGATCGACTGGCGCCGCTGGCTTGTGCGCTCCAATGACCGCAACTACACCATCGAACTGGCGGTGATGCACGAAGGCGCGGAAGCAGAACTGGATGCCTATCAGCAAATGGTGGAACGGGTAGTTGAAGAGCAGATAAAAATATACGGCGAACTGCCCGACTTCGACTTCGGCCGCTATACTTTCCTCTGTGCTTATAACGCTTATGTATACGGCGACGGCATGGAACACCGCAACAGTACCGTCTGCACCAGCCAGAGCAACCTAAAAGACCATGCCGAGCGGCTGATCGGCACCATCTCGCACGAGTTTTTCCACGCCTGGAACGTAGAGCGGCTGCGGCCCGCCAGCCTGGAGCCTTTCGATTTCGACCGGGCCAACCTC
>CAYQQU010000015.1:0-79528 GCA_964419545.1 uncultured Saprospiraceae bacterium
AATTGAGCACTCAGCAAAAATTTTTACAAGGAACTTGTGTTACACACCACTAAGTGAAGTATAATATTGAATTTGATGAGCAACTGCCCGCCCGGTTGAAACGTATCTTTTACCAGGTGTGGAAAGCCTACGAACCGTTACACGACCATCCGCTCAAGTTGCAGTATGGCAATATGAAAAACATGACCATGCGGGCACAACCGTTAACGGATCACCGGTTTTTCTTCCGGCGAAAACGAGCTTACAAAATTGAAATCCGGCGGCGTATTACCATTGACGGCGAATTCGAACTGGCCGGCTTGCCGGAACCCGTCATCGCCGGCTGGTTCGCTCACGAACTGGGGCATTTGATGGACTATTACCAGCGACCCTGGCGCGAATTGGTCGGCATGGCTATCGGCTATCTGCTTTCTCCCATCTACCGGGCCGGCGTCGAGCGCCGGGCTGATCTTTTCGCCATCGAATACGGTTTTGTGGAAGCCATTCAGGCCACCAAGCGATTCATTCTCAAAAAATCCAACGTCCCTGACGTCTACCTCAACCGGATCAACAAATATTACATGACGCCGGAAGAGATCGAGGAAGTGATGCTGGGAAAAGCAGAAAGCAACTTGTTCCGGGACCGGATATTGTAGAAGCTACGAATAATACCGGTTAAGCGGATCGTTTATTCCAACTCCAGGAACATGTTGTAGAGGCGCGATCCATTTTTATTTTCCGCTTGCAGCACCACCACATCCGCGTCGACGGAGATGACGCGGTGCTTGAGAATATTATTGCGGATCAGTCCTTTTAAAGTGAGATAGTAATAATCCCCTTGTTTTTGCAGCATATCCGGGCCGAGTTTCAAGGTCCGGATAGGAAAATCAGAATAGGGAAAAAAGTTTGGGCTGTTTTTGGGAATGACATAAGCCTGTTTGGTTCGGTAAATTCCCGGTTTGATCTGTTGTGCATCCGGCAGCTCGGTCGTATAGGCCGTACCGGAAGCCCCTGCCTTGGCGCGCTGAAACACATTGATCGATTCCATTTGATCATCTCTCAGGAAAATGACGTTAGCCCCCATCCCGGCTGCTTGCTTTTTCATCATCTCCATTGTTTTTTCGTACAAAGCCGCACTGTTCGAAAAGACGGTAGCGCCCGTTCGGGAGGCGGCGACAATGTCCACTCTTTCCATTCCGGCGACCTCCGATTCCCGGTCGATCACCACCACTTTTTCCCAGTCCAGCACACTTTTTACCGGCTCGTAATTGGCGAGGGCGGCGTTGAACTCCTGCGTGCGCCCGGAGCGAAAAACGATCCGGTCTATCTCCTGGGGGCTGATCTTATAAGGGATGGATTCGCCGGGGTATTGAAAAACGATCTGATCATCCCTGACTTCCTTTACGACCACCAATTCGAGTTGCCCGTCGCTGCGGAACAGGCTGTCTATTGCAGCAGACTGGGCAAATAAAAGATTAGAAACAAAAAGAACGAAGAAAACTGAAAAATGAACCTTCATAAAACGGATATTTTATTTAGATGAAAATCAGTGTTTTCGCCTGGCCGTCAGGAAAGGTAATTTCACAAGCGATTTTATTGAAAAAACAAGCTTCTCCAAATTTTGATCACCGGCCGGAGCGATATTTTCAAGAGGCTTCAAAGGAATAAAAAAGCGGGATGAACAAGGTCGCCAATAGCCAAAACAACAAATTGAGCAGCGTTCCTACTTTCGTGAAATCGGCGAAGCGGTACTGCCCGGCGCTGTAGACCATTGTATTGGTCTGATAGCCTACCGGCGTCATAAAACTCGCCGAGGCCGCAAAGGTTACCGCCAGCAGGAAGGGCGTAGGCTGCAGGCCCATACTGCTCGCTGTAGAAAGGGCGATCGGAGCCAGTAGCGCCGCCGCAGCATTGTTCGACATGATCTCGGTGAGCAGGGAGGTAGCCAGGTAAAGGCCCGAAACGACGGCCGCCGGTCCCAACGGGCCCAGGTTGGAGACGAGCAGATGAGCGATCTGCGCATCCAGGCCGGTGTTGTTCATCGCGGTGCCCAGGCTCAGCGCGCCGGCCAGCAGGAAGACGATCTTCCAGTTGATGGCTTCGTAGGCCTCTTTCATGGTCAGGGAACGCATCAGCACGAGGAAGGCCACTCCGCCGATCGCTCCGATCATGATGTCGACCCAGCCGACGGTCGCCAGCGCGACGATGCCGAAGATGACGCCGCAGGCCAGCGCGAACTGCTTGCGGTTGAAGTCGGTGATGGCGTCTTCTGAGAGCAGCACGAAAGGGGCCTCCTGCTCGTTCTCCATGCGTTTCAGCTCCTTGATGAAGTGTTTTTTGACCTCCGCCAGGATGACGTCGCCGGCTTTGAGCGGCACAGTGTAGAGGTGTTCGTGCTGGATGCCTTCCCGTTGTTTGATGGCCAGGGGCACCGAGCGGTAGCGCCGCCGAAAATCGATCTCTTTCAAGGTTTTGCCGTCGATGTCGGAGTTGGCGGTGATGACCATCTCCACCAGGGTAGAATATTTGCCGCGCAGGTCGTCGTCGCCGATTCGGACCGGCGAGACAACCAGGTTTTTGGCGCGGTCTTTCAGTCGTTTGATCTTCTGTACGTCACAGCGCACCTTGAGCACGTCGCCGGCGCGCAGCTCCATGTCGCCCGGCGGCAGGATAAACGAATTATCGCCCCGCCGCACTTCGATGATATCCATCTCCAACTCGCGAACCAGCCCGGCGTCCATGATCTTTTTACCCACCGAATCTCCGTTGTCGAGGAGCTCGATCTCGGTGAGGTAGTCGCGTAGCCCGAATTTGGCAGTAAGGTCTTTTTCCGACTGGCGTTCCGGCAACAGGCGAATGCCGATGAACAGCATGTAGGCCAGGCCGGCCGCCAGGAGGACCAGCCCCACGGGTGTTTGGGTAAACATGGAAAAAGGAGCGGCTCCCGACTTTTCGGCGATCCCGCTCACCAGTATGTTGGTGGAGGTGCCGATATACGTACAGATGCCGCCGAAGATGGAGGCAAAGGAAAGCGGGATCAACATTTTGGAGGGGCTCTGGCCCGAGGAGTGCGCGATCTGGATCACCACCGGGATAAAGACCGCTACCACCGGCGTGTTATTGATAAAAGCCGAGATGAGGGCGATCAGGATCATCATGGCGATGATGCCCAGGTTGAAGTTGTAGCGAAAAGTAGTGGCCAACCGGTGCGCCATGACCTGCAGCGCCCCGGTTTTCAGGAGCGCGGCGCTAAGCACGAACATGAATGCTACCGTGACCGTCGCTTTATTACTGAACCCGGCAACGCCCTGTTCGGGCGTGATGACGCCCGTAATCGTCAGGCTGACCACGATCAACAAAGCCGTCAGGTCGATGGGAATCAACTCTGTGGCGAAAAGAACGATCGCCAGCAGTATGATGCAGATGGTAATAATGGCTGCGGTGGTCATTGCTGGTTTCCACTTATTAGGCTGCTTGCTCAGGGAGGGTAACTGATGAATCATCCGGGTTAAAAATTCCCCGCGCAACCAGTCTATTACTAAGCGCTCGGATTGGCCGCCAAAAATATAGATCATTTTCCTATTTACGGTAACGGCGCCGGCAAAACAGGGAGAAAACTCATTCTCTTACGGCGCCCGACAACCGGATCGCATGTAGTTGACAATTTGCTGCAAATAAAACGGATAACAGACGAATGGGCGAATTCGGTAAGGCCTGTGATCGGTTTACGCGAAATAATTTTCCGGTCCTGATTTGAATGTGCCAATTTTTATAATATATTTATGAGCGAACACCAAAGTCCAAAATCCATGAATCGCCTTAACCCATTCCCATCCCTTCCGCTACTCCGTTTTTCTGTTTTTTTCCATTATCATCAAGCGTAAATCAGGCCCATGGCTAATGATAAATCCACCTTTCAGCTGCTGCTGGAGGAACTGCTGAAGATATACCGGCCTTTGATGGATGATCTGTCCGGCATCCTGGAACGCATGGACGCCGGCGGCTCCATTCCCCAAAACGCATTGGATGATCTGCAAGCGAAGGTTAATGACCTGCCCGCACTGACGGATCTGACCAGCGCCGCCGCGATCGACGACGCCCGGCAAAAGATAATAGCCCTCTACAACGCCATCAAAGGCCTCGACGCCGGGGAGGCAGCCGCCGATATCGGGAATTTTTCCCGCCGGCTCAACGACTATCTCATCGCCGATTACCTGCGGGTGCACCGGACGACCTTCTACCACCTGGCGAGCCTCCTGGGATGGATCCGGTTTTCGCTCAACGATGAGCATGCCTTCGATACGGACCCCCCCATTTACGGTGAGACGCCCATGGCCTGGGACAGCCTTCCGGCCTTTTTCACTGATCCGTCCGCCGAATTTTCCAAAGCCGGCCACGGATGGGGAAAATCGGCCCCTCCGGAAGAAGCTTTTCAAAAGCAGTATCCGTTTTTGTTCTACCATCTGGGTAAGCTACTGGACCGGTCGCACGAAAATACCGGTTTCCCCATCGCCGCCACCACTTTTGATCACGATCCGCCCGATAATTCGACGCTCTATATTCCCGTCACTTCCGAAACGGCCGGTTTTCGGCTTTCCCGCCTTGACGACAACGGCATTGCGGCCCGGCCGGAAGCCAGCCTGCAGCGCAATGTCGACATCGCGCTGACGGCTATGATCACCTTGTTGCTGGAAGCGGAGATCGCGCTCACCGGCGGCTTCGTTATCGAGATCAGCCCGGACGGCGTAGCCCTCAGCCCGGAAGCGCCGCAGGTACAAGCCCGGATAATGACCGGCCTGCGGGTCAGCAAAACCGATCGCATCCTTTTGCTGGGCACTGCAGACGGCAACCGCGTCGACCTGAAATCGGTGGCCGCTAAGGTCGGCCTGCGCGTCGCTACCGGCGAACGCATGGAGTTTCTCGGTGAACTCACCCTCACCGAAGGCCGCATCGTGATCAAAAAAGCGGGCGGCGACGGCTTCCTCAACAGCTTGCTGCCCAAAGACGGCATCGTGGCCCAGTTTGACGTCAAAGTGGGCTGGTCGAACCTGCAGGGCGTTTATTTCGACGGCAGCGCCGGCCTGGAGATCAAAATACCCGCCCATATCGAGCTGGGGCCCATCGAGATCCACGGCATCAGCCTCGGCATCCTGCCCCAGACCGGCGGCGACCTGCCCGGTTTTGACCTGCCGGTGGGCGCCGATGTGCAATTGCTGCTCGGGCCCTTCACCGCGATCGTGCAGGACATGGGCATCCGGACCTTCTTCAGCTATAACGAAGGCGGCGGCATCCTGGGGCCTTTCGATCTGGACGTCGACTTCAAACCGCCCAAAGGCCTGGGCCTCTCGCTGCAAACGCCGACCATCCGCGGCGGCGGCTACCTCTTCTTCGATTTCGACAAGGGCGAATACGCCGGGGTGGCGGAACTGGTCATCAAAGAACTGGTGGCGGTCAAAGCCATCGGCATTATCAATACCAAGAAACCGGACGGCAGCCCGGGCTTCTCCTTCCTGCTGATCATTACCGCCGAGTTCCAGCCCATTCAGCTCGGCTTCGGCTTTACGCTCAACGGCGTGGGCGGCCTCATCGCCATTAACCGGGGCATGAACCTGGAAGCGCTGGCCGCGGGCGTGCGCACCAACGCCATCAACGCCGTTATGTTTCCCGACGACCCGGTGGCCGAGGCTCCGCGCATCATCGCCGACCTCAACCAGTTTTTCCCCATCGCGGAAGGACGCTATACTTTCGGACTGATGGCCATCATCGGCTGGGGCACACCGACGCTCATCGAAGTGGAGATGGGGCTCATCATCCAGGTGCCCGATCCGGTGATCCTGGCAATCGTAGGTGTGGTGCGGGTGCAGTTGCCCGACAAGGCCGCGCCCATCCTCAGCCTGCAGGTGAACTTTATCGGCGCCGTCGACTTCGAGGAAGGATATATGTTTTTCTTCGCCGCGCTTTTCGAATCGCGGCTGGTGCAGTACCGCATCGAAGGCGAGATGTACTTTACTGTCAGCTGGGGCGACCGGCCCAACTTCCTGTTCACCGTAGGCGGTTTCCACCCCGCTTTCCGGCCGCCGGCTCTGCCCAACCTCAGCGGTTCGCTCAAGCGCATCACCATCAACCTGCTGCCGACCGACAACCCGCGGCTCACCGTACAGGCCTACTTTGCCGTCACTTCAAACACGGTGCAATTCGGCGCCAGCGTCGATTTCTACTTCAAGGTCAGCAAGTTCAAAGTGGTCGGCTACCTGTACCTGGATGCGCTTTTCCAGTTCAATCCTTTCTTCTTCATCGTCGAGATCGGCGCCGGCCTGTCGGTGATGCTGGGCGGTTCCGAGCTGTTGGGCATCCACCTGCGCGGGTCGCTCTCCGGCCCCACGCCCTGGCACATCAAGGGGTCGGCCAGCTTCCGCATCCTGTTCATCAAGGTCAAAGTGCGCGTCAGCAAGCGGTTCGGCCGGGAGAAAAAGCAGATCCTGCCGCCCCGGCCGATGCTGCCGTTGCTCCTGGAAGTACTGCGCGACGTTCGCAACTGGCAGTCAGCACTGCCGCGCTTTACCGAGCTCCAGGTGACGCTGGCCGAGATCCCGGAAGAAGAACTGGTGCTGCATCCGGCGGGCGTGCTTTCGATCAACCAGAACCGCATCCCCCTGAACTTCCGCTTCGAAAAGGTGGGCAATGAGCGGACGTCGGACTACCAGGCGTTCAACTTCTCCATTGACCAATACAGCGAGGCTGATCAGCTGCGCGACTTTTTCGCGCCGGCAGAATACCTCCTGCTTTCCGACAGCCAGCGCCTCAGCCGCAATTCGTTCGAACGCATGCCGTCGGGACGTACCGCAAAAGGCGGCGACGCTTTCTCTTCGGCCGATTACGTAGGGCGCGATTACGAGTTCGAGCAGCTCATCCTGGACGGTCCCGACTTCTTTGCCCGCAGGCCGGCCGAAGCCGATCGCATCCAACTCGACCAGAGCGATTACGAGGCTTTCGCCAAAGGCAACGCCGTAGCCCGCTCGCCGCAGGGCCGCCGGAATGCGCTGAAACCCGCCGCCGATAAACCGGTGCAACGACGGGAAGCGCAGTACGGGATCGTGGAAAGGGCCGACCTGACCATCGTGGAAATGAACGACAAATCGCTGCTTTACGGCTCGCAGGCCGAAGCGGTGCAGGTGCTGCGCGCCATAGAAAATGCTAAACCACAGCTGTCCCGCCGCTTCCAGGTGGTGCCGGCTTACGAAATTCAAGACTTATGAGCCTAGCTCGCTACGGATTTTTACCCTGGCTGCGCCAGGGCATCAGCGACCGGATCAATGCGACCGACACGCTCGGCGGACCGGCGGACCAGACCGGTCGCCCGACGGTCGACATCAGCCTGTCGGTGGTCGGTATACCGGTAAACACCTTCGCGATCGAGGAGGTCACCGGCGTCGCCGAAAACCCGGATCGCTCGGACAAGCCCGTTTTCAAAACGCTGCAGCTGACCGGCCCCGGAGACATCACGGGGATCAAAGCGGGCGCCGTCGTCAAAACGGAACCGCTGGCCGGGGTCGGGACCTTCGAGCCCAACTACCTGCCGTATATCGAATTTTACGAAGAAGATTTTCCGTGGCGCTACACCCCGGCCTCCGCTGCCGGCGACAAACTCCGGCCCTGGCTGGTGCTGGTCGTGCTCGAGGATGACGAATTCGAGCGCCGCTTCTTTCCCGGCGCCCCCCTTGCCGCCATCACCAACGGTACGCGACCGGTGGCTTTCCCGCCGAAAACGGAAACCTGGGCCTGGGCTCACGTGCACGTCAATCAGCCGCTGCCCGAAGACGGCAATATCACGGAGATCACCAAAGCGTTGCGCGAACTGGTCGACTCCCAGCCCAATCTCGCTTCTTCGCGCCTGATCTGCCCGCGCCGCCTCAAACCCAATACCAATTATACCGGATTCCTCCTGCCGGCTTTCGAGCAGGGACGCCTGGCCGGCCTGGGCGCCCCCGCCGAGCGGGTACTGAGCGCCGTCAGCCAGGCCTCCTCCTGGGAGCCGCACCCCTCCGACGAATACGCCCACCTCTGGCCGGTGTACTACGAGTGGAACTTCCGCACCGGCGACCTGGCCGACTTCGAATACCTCGTGCGCCGCATCGAGGCCCGCGTAATGGAAGAACCGGTGGGGCGCCGGCCGATCGACCTGCAGGAAGCCGGCTACGAATTGCGCTACCAGGGCGGCGACGGAACGCTGCTCCTGGAAGGCGCCCTGCAGCTCATCGACGCCAATGAGCCCGGCCGGCGATTCGATTTTCTCAACGGCGGCGATACGGAAGATGCGTTCATCGGCGACTTGCAGACTTTGATCAACCTCAATACGGACCTGGAAGAAGGCCTGGCGGGCGACGCGCCCGTCAACCAGACGCTCTACCTCGACGATGACGGAAAAGACGACCCCATCATCACGCCGCCGCTCTACGGGCAATGGCATGCCGGGAAATTCCGGGCGGACGCCGGCGACCCCGGCAACTGGTTCAATGAGCTCAACCTCGACCCCCGCAACCGCACCGCCGCCGGCTTCGGCACCCTGGTAGTGCGTAAAAACCAGGACGCCTATATGGACCGCGCCTGGGAACAGGTCGGCGAAGTACTGGAGGCCATGCGCCGCATCCGCCTCGATCGCTTTGCCGCAACGGCGGGACGCAAGCTGCAGACTGCGTACTTCGAAAAAATGGATGACGCTTCTTTCTCGGCTTTCTCTTCTTCGTTCCACGACCGTTCGCGCTACCAGCCTGCCGAAGATGAAGATTCGGATGATTCCACCAGCACCGTATTGCAGGTGGTGCGCGAACGCCGGGTGCAGCCTTTCGGTACGGCCGTTTTCTTTAAAAACCAAAACGCCCAGCTGGCGGACTTGAAAACCGCCCTGGAGGAAGCCAAAGCCCGGCGCAGCCAATTGTTGCAGGAGATCGAGGCCAAGGAAACCGAAATCGCCGCCACCCAGGGCCGGATCAGCGACCTGGAAACAGTTATCGCCGACCTGACCGAGGAAATCAACACCCTCATTGAGGAAATCCAGGCCCTGGACCAGGATATCGGTGACAAACAAACGGAGATCGAGGCCCTGGAAGCGCAGATCGCCGATGAAGATGATCCCGACGTCCTCGAAGACCTGAATGAACAACTCGACCTTCGCCGCGCGGAAAAACTGGCGCTGGAAAACCAACGGGATGCGAAAGCTGCGCAGCAAGATGATAAAGAAACTTTGCAGGGACAAAAAGGAACCGAACTGTCCCAAGAACAGAACCTCCTGCAAACGCAGCAAGATGAACTGGCGGCATTGCAGGACGAACTGACCGAGGTCGAAGCGGAGATCGATCACCTGGAGTCGGAGATAGAGCGGGTGACCGGGGTGATCAACCGCCTCACCCGCCTCAACCTGCCCGCCACCGCGCTGCGGCAGGATTACCGCAAAACCGCCCGCCCCAACGGCCCCCTGTTGCGCCGCGTGGTCGGAGTAGCGCCGACCCCCGACGTATTGATCGAACTCACCACCCTGATCAACGTCACTGCCGCAACAACGGAAGCAGACGTTCCCCCGGGCCTGGGTGAGGTCCGGTGGGAGGACATCGACTGGGGATCGGCATTGTACCAGGACCCCCCGGCCCCCGTTGTCCCGGTAGTGGAAAATATCGTCACCACCTCCACCAATACCATTACCCAAACGATACAACGGCACATCAGGGCGGCGGCGGCGCTTAACAAGCGCACCCAAAATCTATTTGCGGTAAAACCCGCTGACCCCCCCGCCGAGGAAGCAGCCGAACAAACGCCTAAACCGCTGATCACCTATCCCGAATTCAAGGAGGCGACATATTCCGCCCTGGCCGAGATCTCGTCGGAGCTGATGCTGCCCAACGTGCAGCTCATTCCGATGGATACCTTTTCCCTGCTGGAGGTCAATCAGCGCTTCATCGAATCGTACCTCATCGGCCTCAACCACGAGATGGCCCGCGAGTTGTTGTGGCGGGAATATCCGACCGACCAGCGGGGCAGCTACTTCCGCCGCTTCTGGGACGACCTCGACAACGACCCGGCTACGCCGCCGCCGCCGGATATCAAGATACTCACCGAATTGAACGACCATCCGCTGGGGCAGAACATGCCCGCCGATCGCGGCATCCCGCTTCCCGATCCCGACGATCCGCACGTCGTCTTCGTCATCCGAAGCGAGCTGCTGAAGAAATTTCCCAATGCGCTGGTATACATGCAGCAGGCAAAATTCGATACGGATAAGGAAGCTCCCCGCCTGCTCACCAACGGCAACGTGGCTTCCGGACAGCGCATCATGCCCATCTTCAAGGCCAGCATCTATCCGGAAGTATCCTTTTTCGGCTTCCCGATCACGGTGGACGAGGCGACGGGCGACAAAGATGATCCGGGCTGGTTCTTCGTGGTGCAGGAACGCCCCGGAGAGCCGCGCTTCGGCTTGGATATCGAGGCCGAAAATACCGGCGATGACTTCGATAGTATCGGCGAATGGAACGACCTCGCCTGGCCGATGGTCGCCACCGACGATCAGCACTTCCTGCGCGTAACCCAAGCTTCCGCACTGACCAAGCCGCCGAAAGCCGGCGTCGCCGATGCCTACACCTGGGGCCGAAACGGCGCCCACATGGCCGGCATCCTGCTCCAATTGCCTTTTATGGTAGCCGTACACGCTACCGACATGATAAAACTCCCTGAATAATGGCCGATATTTCAATAGCCGAACTCAAGGAACAATTTCAAAACCTGGACCCCCAACTGCCCGTAGCCCTGTTTCCGGTGCGCCTCCAGGTGCGCTTCGCCACTCCCGCTATGGTTGACGCCCTGGGCAGCGGGAATATGCAGGAAGACCATAGCGGCGATCCGCCTTCGGAACTCTGGGTGCGTATCTATCCGGACGATATCTTGGTACAGGCTCACGAGGAAAAACTCAGCGAAGAGGAGATGGCGGCCGCCGAAGCCTACTGGAATGAACTGTGGACAGCGTTACAGTCCGCTCCGCCGCCGTCGGCCGCCGAACGCGCACGGGTGCGGGCCGGCGCCTGGCAGTCGCTGGCCGACGATTTCGGACCGGTGCGGGCGCGCTACATCCTGCGCGTTTCCGAACCGGTTACCGGGATTGACGCTGAGGGATTCCCGCCCAAAGAAACCGTACTCCAGTTTCCCGACCTGGAACTGACGCCCGGTCCCTGGAACGAAGCGCCGCGCACCTATCTGCTGCCCGAGCGATTCGTCGCGCGCCTGGAGCGCGGCGGCGCTGTGCGGGAAATTGTGGGCAACGCCATTCAGAAGGAGGACGAGGCCCTCATCCTGGGTATCGATCCGAATAAAGACGAAGAATTTACCGATACCGCCACCGGCCGCAACCTGCCCGAAGAGATCCGCTGGATGACCGATTTTGAACGCGCCGTGGAGATCGGTATGGGGATGCGCATCCCGCTGACGGAAGCGGCGGAGCAAACCGAGGGTTTCGATCGCCTCTACGTGCTGGGCTGGCTGCCGCTGGCGGGGGCGGAGGAATCCGTGGAACGGCTGCAGCAATTATTGGACAACCACCGCTACAAGGTAGGCGGCATGGACCTGGCGCCGCCGGGTACGGCCACCAACAACACCCGCGAGTTTTCCGTGCCGGAAGGGCCCGACGAACGTCCGGCCGAGGAAAGCCTGGCCCTGGCCCAGGAAGCCGACGGCGACGATCCCGTACAGCTGGCAAAAGCGCTCGGACTGCCGGAAGCGGTCTTTTCCGGATTGGATCACAGCCAGCTCAGCACCATCCAGGCGCCGGCCGAGGTGCACGAACTGCTGTTCGACGCCACCCTGGGGCAGGCCCTCGACTACTGGCAGCCTGATCTGTCGGATAACCGTCGCCGGGCGCTGCGCGATTATATGAAACAATGGGTGCGGGGCCGGGGATTATTGCCGGCCTTGCGCATCGACAACCAGCCTTACGCCTTCCTGCCGGCGCTGCCGTTCTCTCTTTTCAAGACGAATTCGCGCCTGATCGGCGATACCTTCCTGGAAGAGCTGTGGACCAACATCCTGAATCCGCTCGACGATTGGTTCGCCGATCAGGTGGCCAATGAGCGCATTCCCCGCATCCGGCGCAACCTGCCGCTGGAGCGGGCCCAGACTACCTTGCTGGAGATCCTGCAGCACCATCCCATGGGGGTGGATTTCCGGCAGCGCTTTGCGCTCGACCGGTCGTTCTTCGACACCCCGGAAGCCGAGCTCCCGGACGAGCTGGACTCCCTGAAAGACAAAGTATCCGATACCGGCCGGATGATCGATATCCAGAACACCCTGACCGGAGCCGGCTTCGCCCAACCGGATAACCTGGACCAGTTGTTTTTCGACAATCGCGCCTATCCGCTGGCCGGCCAGGAGGTCGATGTCTTGCTGGGCGTCGAGGGCGACGTCATTCCGCCCCTGGGGGATTCCGGTCAAAATTACCTGGAATGGCTGGCCGGCGCCGACACCAGCGCCAAACTGACGGAGGTGCGCGACGAGAACCTGCCGGGAGGCGGAGAGCCGCCTGTAGCTGTACTGTACCGGCTACTGCGCTACCGGTTGCTGCAGAGCAACGGAGCCGAAGCGGTCAGGACGGCCATCGCCAAGCTGGCCGCCATGCCCGTGGCCGATCTGCGGCTGCTCGTGCAGGAGCACCTGGATTGTTGCACCTACCGACTGGACGCCTGGATCGGCGGGCTGGCGGGGCGCCGACTGACGGGCCTCCGGGAACAACGATCCCAGGGCGTGCACATCGGCGCCTGGGGCTACCTGGAATCCGTGAAGCCCAAACAAGGCCTGCTGGAACGGGGCGAGTTTATTCCCGCACCTTCGCTGCGGCATGCTACCGCGGCGGCCGTACTGCGCAGCGGGTACCAGGCCAACCGGTTTAGCAGTGAAGAAGGCGATGGGTTGTTTGCCGTCAACCTCAGTTCCAGCCGCGTCAAAGACGCTTTATTCCTGCTGGAAGGCGTACGCAACGGTCAGGACCTCTCCGCGCTGCTCGGCTACCGCTTGGAGCGGGCTATGCAAGAATACCGCGACGATAGCGACGTACCCATATTGGCCGAACTGATCTACGACCTTCGCGAAATCTACCCGTTCCGGGTCAACGCGCTGGAAACGGCCGGCGAGAGCGCGCCCGCCGAGGTGAAAGAGGATTTTTCGCAGCGGGTCATCAATGCGATTGACCTGCTGGAAGCGGGCGCGAACTGGGCGGACGAGCTGACGACGCCCCTCTCCACCGAGCAGCGCGAAGCCATGGAAGCGCTGCTGGCTGCACTCGACGGCAACCTCGACAGCGTCAAGGACCTGTTGGCTGCCGAAGGCGTGTATCAGCTCGTCGACGGGCAAATGGACCGGGCGAAAGCCGCCCTCGACGCCATGACGGAAGGCGAACAACTTACGCGTCCGGAAATCGTGGAGATCCCCCGCAGCAGCCTGCCGCTCACCTTCCGGATGGGCGTGCTGTTTCCGGATCGCGCCCTGCCGACGACCGGCAGCGCTCCTTTGTCGCCGCGCGCATTGATCGGCGCCAAAGCCAACCGCTGGCTCTTCGATCGCCTGCCCGACCCCACTTTTATCCGGGTGCGGGTGCGCTGGGAATCCGCAGACGAAGCGGGAAATACGACCGTGCATGAAGACAGCATCCTGCTCCGCGACCTCCTGGTGGAGCCCATCGATCTGGCCTATATGATGCATCTGCAGCGGGAAAACCCCGACACCAGCGAGCTGCGCTACCGCATCGAGCGGGTGGTGCGCCGGCGCAATGACCTGCCGCTGACGCAGCGCATTCAGATCCTCGATCAGGACCGCACCGGGTTTAACGACAATGAATTTACGCTCTTCGCCGTAGAGCCGCTGGCCGCCGGCTTCGGGAAAATGCTGCTGGAGACGCGAACCCTGCGGCCGGAAGATTTCCTGCAGCCCAACGACCCCGCCAAAGATGAGGCCGGCCAGTTCTGGGCGCCCAACTTCCTGCGCGCCCAACTGCGCAACGTCGCCCTGCAGGTAGAAGACAACCTGGAAAGTTTCGCCAACCGCCTGGAAGGCGTCAAAGGGCGCCTGGACAGCGGCGACGAGATCGACGCTATTCAGCTGGCCCGCGACCTGGAAAACCTGCGGGAGAGCATGTTTTTCTACGCCGGCATGGGCTGGATACAGGCCGTACCCACCCAGGTGGAAGCGCTGAACCGCCTGGTGCTGGAACAACACTATCGCCTGGCGGATAACATTTTCCGGGAAGCGACCCAAAAGGTCGACGAAGCGCGGGAACTGCTGCAACCGGGCTCCACGCAGCTGTTGTCGCAATTGTTGCGCGACCATCCGGCGGACGATAATCCACAGGAAGCCACCGAAAAGCTGGAGGAAATCATTTCACGGCTCTTCGGACGATTTTACAAGGTATATCCCGATTTCCGTCTGCCCAATCCGGAAGCAGTAGCCCAGTCGCTGGCCAGCCCGCAGTTGGAAGCCTCACAGGCCGGCTTCGCGGTAGACCGTTGGGTGCAAAGCCAGGCGCCGGTGCGGCCCCGCATGGACCTGTACCACCGCAGCGCTATGCTGGCCGATATTTTCGGAGAGTCGGAAGAACTGCAGGGATACGACCTTCTGCAGTTGCCCTTGCGAGAGGGTGCGACCGGCCCCTGGGTCGGACAGGAGTACGGCGACTTCGAACCGCATCCCGACACCCTGGCGATGACGCTCGAACTGCAAACCGACTTCGACCTGGAGAACAATATTTTCTCGGGGATCCTGATCGACGACTGGACGGAACTGGCGCCCGACCCGACGGCCAATACCGGCATCGCCATGCAGTACGACCAACCGGATATGGAAGCGCCCAATGCGGTGCTGCTGGCCATGACCCACGCCGAGGGGCAAAGCTGGAACTGGGACAACCTGGTACAGACCGTAGCGGACACCATCCTGATGGCCAAAAAGCGCGGCGTCGATCCCGATTTGCTCAAAGCATCGCACTGGGACCAGTTGCTGCCGGGCCTGTTGGGCGCCATCCCTACGGGCAGCGAAACCGGCGACTCGCTGAACTTCGGCGATCTGCCCGAAGCACAGGCTGCGAAAGCCGATGCGCCGGCGCCGCCGCCGGGCGAAAAAACAAAGACCAATTTGTCGGAATTCGGCATGGGCGATTTTGATTTCGGGAGTATTGTAGAGGAGTAGTTCTGGGTTTTCTCCGGGAAAGAGAGGAACGGGCTTTGGTTTTTGACCAGCTACGGATGCTGAAGCCCAACATTATCAGACAATTGTTACAAATAAAATACTATGGCGGACAGTCATCTATTGTGGAACCGGCTCGAGATCCGGGCGCGCTGCGAAAAATTTGACGACAACTTGCGCAATACGCTGCACGATCCCTACTGGACGTTGTGCCGGCAGTGGCAGACGGGCGAATTTGAGGCTTCCGACAACGGCTCGCCGGCTGAGGTGCGCGTGCGCTGGCGCCATTATCCGTTTCAGGACTTGTCGCTGGGCGGCAATCCGTCCGGGCTTTTCACCGACCGGCAGCCTCTGGAAGCGGAGGTGGAGCGCACCATCATCCGGCCCGGAATGGCGCTGCGCATTGAAATGGGCCGTCATTTTCAGCGCATGCTGAAGGCCGCGCTGGGTGGGGCGGCCGCCGGGCTGGTGGCTGAACTCAAAGCCAACCCGGCGCTTCGCTTTGAGCTGCCGGCGCAGGGAGACCCGGCAGAGCGACAGGCCAACGCCCATTTGCTGAGCAACCGCACCCTGCAAACCTGGGTGCACGCTGCGGCGCAAACCGGCGCGCTGGACGGCGGGAAGCTGTACGATGCCCTGAAAAGCGGCCAGTCGGTCTCGGATTTCTTATCCGGCGCCAACGCCCAGGCCGACGCTACCGGCGCAGAGTGGGTCGTCTGGTTCGACAATCAATACAACCAGCCGGCCAACGAGAATGTCGACGCCTGGCTGCCGCGACGTCTGGAATACCAGTTTGAAGTTTCGCTGGAAGGAAAAGACCGGCAGCCCGTTGTGCTGGGCGCCGAAGAATACTACGAAGGCCGCCTGGATTGGTATGCTTTTGCTTACGGCGACGCTCCGGATGCGCCGCCGCAGGAGAATAAGACAGCCGAGGTGCGTCACCTGATCCCGGCGCAGGTAGCGTATCCCGGCATGCCGGCCGCCCGCTGGTGGGAGATGGAAGACGCCAAAGTCAACCTGTTGGCTGTCGAGACCAGTGCTACGCAGTCGGGGCGCCTGGCGCTGATGGAATTCGGACTGATGTACAGCAACGACTGGTTTATCCTGCCGCTGCGCGCGCCAGTCGGCAGCCTGCTGGAGGTGGCGGAGCTGGAAGTGCGGAGCGTCTTCGGCGTCTGGACGCGATTGGACCATTACAAAAAGAATGCCGAGAGCGACGACTGGACCTTTTTCGGCATCGCCGGGCCTGCCCCGCGGGAGGCTGACAAACAATACCTGTTGATCCCGCCTTCGGTGGTGGACCTCAAGGAGAGCAAGGCGATCGAAGAGGTATATCTGGCCCGCGACGAGATGGCCAACATGGTGTGGGGTATCGAAAGTCAGATCCCCGACGGCGTCGACCGCACCCGAGAAGGCAACGCCGCTTCGCTGGACCTGGCCACCTACCTCCAAAACCTCTCGGATGAGGTGACCGGCGGTGCGGAGCCGGCGCCGCTCCTACCCAACGCCGCCAAAGTACAATACAAGCTGGCTACCCAGGTGCCCGAATACTGGATTCCCTTCATGCCGGTGCAGATGCCGGATTCCGATCGCGCCATCTGGCTGCAGCGCGCGGCCATGCCCCGGGTTTATCCCGGTCTGCCCATCGAGCGCGTACGTCCGCGCACCACTCTGCTCCGCCGGGGCCTGGACGGCGATGACTGGCAGCCGTATTTCATCTTTGAAGAAGAGGCGCCCAAATCCGGCGTCCGCATAACGCGCACCTGGCAACGGGCGCGCTGGTATCAGGGCCGCGTCGCCCTGTGGAGCGGCTACCGCAAGCAGAACGGGCGCGGCCAGGGGAATAGCGGGCTGCGGTTTGATGCGTTGTTTGAGAAAGGGGGAGGAGAAGAGTAACCGAAAAACGCAAAGGGGAAAGCGGCTTCTTGGAATACCCGGTCGATCAGGGCGGAAAAGAAGCGAACGTCAGTTGGGCCTTCAGTGAGGTAGCCGATCGTTAGGATATTACTCATATTCCAGTCATCACTTCCTGAGGGTGGGGCAGGCTTTGCAGAAATTGTTTTGCTTCGTTGATCCCCATTTTATTTTCTTCCGGTACGAGAGTCGTTTGCCGGGTGGTGTTCACTCTGAGCATGCGAGTAACTTGGATGCGTTCTTTTTTACCACGACCGAGCTTGTCGATCCGGGTAGCCAGTTTGGAAAACCAGACCATCAAACGGGCCAACAAGTGCAACGCGCCAAAAGATTGCTTTTTCCGGAGGCGTTAACGCCGGCAATATGGGATTCTCATGATAATAATCCGGGTGAAGTATTTTTACCTCGTCATATCATATCCTCCAATCTCATTCCATTTTTTATTTTAGGGTTTAAGCTAAAAATCCTAAAAATGGCATTACTTACCGTCAGTGTTTTCGGAACTTCAAGTAAAGAGAATGAAAAGCGCGTGCCCCTTCATCCCGACCACCTGGAGTGGATCGAGCCGGAGGTGCGCCGGCATTTGACGTTCGAGGAAGATTATGGTCTTCCTTTCGGCATGAGCAACGACCAACTGGCCGAGCTGGTGGGCGGCGTGGCGCCCCGGGAAGAACTCTTCGATCGCAGCGAAGTTATGCTGTTGCCCAAACCGTCGGCCGCCGATATTGCCGCTATGCGGGAGGGCAGCATTCACTGGGGCTGGCCGCATTGTGTGCAGCAACGGGCCATCACCCAGTCGGCCATTGACCGCAGGCTGACGCTGATCGCCTGGGAAGCCATGCACCGCTGGTCGGAGCACGGCGACTGGCAGATGCACATTTTTCACAAAAACAACGAAATGGCCGGCTACGCAGGCGTGCTCCACGCCTTCAGCCTGGCGGGCATCAACGGCAATTACGGCCCCCAGCGGCGGGCGGTGGTGCTGAGCTTCGGCTCCGTCAGCCGGGGTGCGATCTACGCCCTGCAAGGGTTGGGGGTGTACGACATCACCGTATTCACGCAGCGCTATTCGACCCTGGTGGCCGACCAGATCGCCGGCCTCAGTTACCGGCACTTCGAAGAAGATGAGACGGGAATGATCATGGCGTTCCGGGAAGACGGCCATACTACTTATCCGTTTATTGAGGAACTGGCTACAGCGGATATCATTGTCAACGGCGTATTACAGGATACCGATCACCCGCTGATGTTCGTCCGCGAAGGAGAGGAAGATCGCCTGAAACCCGGCTGCCTGATCGTCGATATCAGCTGCGACGAAGGCATGGGCTTTGCTTTCGCCAAACCTACTACCTTCGAAGCACCGGTCTTTGGGGTAGGCGATACCCTCTACTACGCTGTTGACCATACGCCATCTTACCTTTGGAACAGCGCTTCCTGGGAGATCTCCAACAGCCTGCTGCCCTATCTGCCGATCGTGATGGAAGGGCCGGAGCGTTGGCAAGGCAGCGAGACCCTGCGGCGGGCCATCGAGATCCGGGACGGGGTGATCCGGAATCCCAAGATCCTGTCGTTCCAAAATCGCACGGAAGATTATCCGCATCCGGTGCGGAAATGAGCCTGGTTTGGAAGTCGGAAGTGGCAAGGTTTACCCGAACCGACCGAAAGGAAGGCGTACGGGAAAAAACAGTATTGCCTGATCGCGTGGGTTTTCATAAAAATTGGGTAACTGTTTAGCCTGTCCAGCAATCGTTTTCCGGTAAAGCCAAATTGTTCCCACTGGGGCAGGGGGTGGAAGCGCGCGGCCTGTACGTCCCGGAACAGGCGTTCCAGCGCTGCTTTGCGGTAAAAGCTTTGTCCACCCGCGGCTTCGGTAGCCAGGGTTACGGTTTGGATGGCCGCCTCGGCCACGTTGGTTTTATAGCTGAGCATATCGATAGCGGTGGCTTCCTCGGGTTGAAAATCCAGTTCGTTGGTCAGGGTATACATCATTTGCCACTGGGCCCGGGCGCTGAGCCGGGCGTTGTGGAGCTTTCCGATGAGGTAAGGCAGGTGATCGCGTCGGTGCGGGTCTTTTTTTCCTTTCTGCAAAGCGATCTTAGCCGCCTGTTCGGCGATACCTACGTATGCCGACAGGATCAGGGGCAGGGCGACGGTGAGCACCACGCTCCAGATGGGGTGAAAACCTTCCCGGGGGCGTTCCAGGGCGACGGCGTCCTCCGGAACGAAAACCTGGTCGAAGACGAGGGCCTGAGAGCCGGTGGCCCGCATGCCCAGCACGTCCCAGTCGTCGAGTACGGAAACGCCTTCGGCATTGAGCGGCACGGAGAAGTGCAGCACTTTCCAATCGCCATTTTCTCCCTGAAAAGGCGCGCTGGTAATGGCCAGGTCGCCGGCGACCGACTGGCTGGCGAAGTATTTTTTGGCCGTGACGCGGTAACCGCCTTTCGTTTTCGTCATTTCTCCATTCGATTGCAGCCAGTCGCGCGCTCCGGTGCTCACCAGCACCCATTGGTTTTCGGATACTTTTTGCAGCATCTCGGCGCCGACGCCCTGCTGTTGGTATTTCCAGACGGCGGCGGCGATCAGGTGCTGGTGCATGGAAAAAGCCAGCGCGGTGGAGGGGCAGTAGCCGGCGAGGTCGTGGATCAGCCGGCACATATCGCTGTGGGCAAGGCCGCCGCCGCCGAGCGTTTCGGGGATCATGGCTGAGAAGAAGCGGTGTTCTTTAAGTTGCTCGTAATTTTCGAAAACGAAACGCCCGGAGCGGTCGTTAGCCGCGGCGCGTTCGGCGAAATCCGGGCCCAGCCGGTGCAAGGTTGTCATCCAATCGGTGGTGGTCTGCGTGGGGTAATTCATTTTTCCGGTTTTATTTGATGTCGTCAATAACCGAAAATCGAAGGAACGCTGCTTTGCTGAGCCGTTCAATCTGTTGACTGAGCGGTCAGCCGGTATTCGCTGGGCGAGGCGCCGAAGTGTTGCTTGAAGGCGCGGCTGAAATGAGAAGTATCGGCGAAGCCGCTGTCGAAGGCCACCTGAGTGACGCTACTGCACTCGTTGCGCAGCAGGCAGGCGGCGTGTTCGAGCCGGCGGGCCAGCAGCCATTTGCCCGGGCTAGTCTGGTAGTGGTCGTGAAATTCCCGTTTAAAAGCCGAAAGGCTGCGGTGGCAGAGCTTGGCGAAGTCCTCCAGTTTGAGGTTATAGCAAAAATTGGCTTCCATGATGCGGGGCAAAGAGGGGCGGCCGTCTTGGTTGATCGACTTCAGGTAAGCGACGAGTGGGGCGTTCGCCGGCCCGCAAATGATGTTGACCAGTAGTTCCTGCAGCTTTAGCGTCAGGATGTAATCCAGGGGCCGGCCTTTACTGCGAAAGTAAGCGAGCATCGACTGGAAGAAGCCTTCCAGGTAGGGCGTCGATATCAGTTCGGTGGCGGTAAAGTCGGGTGATCCGTGGGCGGAAGGAAGTTGCCCCTGAGCGGTCACGATGCGTACGGCTTCCCGGATCAGGTCATCGGAGATGAAAAAGCCGAGCATACAGAAATCTTCGTCGAAAGACTGTCGGATGACGGCGGCGCCTTTTTTGAGATAAAGAGTTTGTCCGGCCCGCATCACCCATTTGCCGTGGATGGTCCGCCACGTTTTTTTGCCGCTCAGCACGTGCACCAGGTAGTCTGACTGGGAGCAGAGCCCCATATCTTCTTCTTCCAGAGGGCAGGTGTATTCGACGGCGATGTTATCGCCGACGGCAAATTTGTTGAAATACAAGTCTTCCTTGATGATCTCGAAAAAGTTGCGCATGGGTGGGATCGGCTTTTGTCGGCTAATACATTAGGGGTTATCCCGAAATTCAGAAAAAGCTTTCCTTTCGACCTGCTCTCGAAGTTACGGTTTTATCGGTGGGAGCGCAACGGGTAGGGTTATCGGAAAAAAGGGATCAGGAAGGCGGGATAGCTTTTCGAACCCAGCGCCGCCAGTCGGTGATAGTCGAGCGGCAGCTGCGTTAAGGCGATCTCCAGATTGCGGCCCTGGTTGCCGGAATCGCTGAACGCCTCGAAGCCCAGGGTGAAGGCCGTATGCCGGAAGTCGGGAAGGTGGATCTCGGTGAATTCCAGGCCGCAGCCTTCGGCCTGCCATTCTCCGGTGGCCTGCGCCAGCTGATGGCCACCGGTGATGGCGTAGTCTTTTTTAAACCGCTTTTTCTCGACGGCGAGCCAATCGCCGAGCCAACGGGCCGGCAAGGTATTGAGGATATTTTCGGAAGCAGGGTGGCTCCATTTGATCCAGTGTTCGATGAGGCCGTAAGGACGGGATTCGTCTTCGGCGGCTTTTACTTTGAGTTCGTGGCTGCCTTCCCGGATCTTGACCCCGGTATGGGGGGTGGCGGTTCGCAGGTAGTAATCGGTGCGGTCGGGCTCACGGCGCCCGGGGCCGGCAGGCGGAAGGGCTTCGTAGAGGCGCCGCAGGGCGGTTCGGTCTTCGGCAAACCAGCGGATTTCGCAACTGGGGAAGGGCATGGTGAGTGATTTTGGTTTCGAACCGCAATGGGTCCTTTGTATCTCCGGCACGGTAATCCCTGCGCACAAAACAGGCTGCCGATATCTCGCCACGCCGGCATGAGCGCAAAATAATGCTTCAAACCGAGAATCGCCGGAAAAAGCGCCGCTAAAGCGAACCCGCAATGGGTTCAGTCTCTTACCAAGCACTACCGCACCACCAGCTGCGTGCTTTCCATTTGATTTTCTCCTTCCACCACCACGATGTAGGCGCCGGCCGCCAGATCCGAAAGGTCGATCTCCACGGTGTCTGTGTTCGGCTCGATAATGGATTGGTAGGCAGTGCGGCCGTCGGCGCCGAAAAGGCGAAGGCGGTAGGATGCCGTGCCGTCGAGAGTGACGTACAGGTAGTCGCTGGCGGGGTTGGGATACACTGAAAAGTCGATGGTTTTTTGGGGTGGGGGAGCAGGGCGATGGTTTGGTTCCGGCGAAGAGACGCCCGCCCGGGGGGAGTCAAAATCAACCGGCGCCGTCGTCGATGGGTTGGGGGAGTAGTCGTAAAAGCCGCCGCCCTGATATTCGTAAGCGCCGATATCAAAATCGTTGTCGCGGGGATTACCCGCCAGGTCCTCACCAAAAAACCAGGCGAGGTTAATGCCGGCGTCGACAGCCGGGGAGGCGGCCTGCAGCTGGTAATTATCGGAGGCGGCATTGACGAATTGAGGGTAGAGGATATCGGTCGTCATGATGTTGTTTTCGATGGTCACCTGCGGGTTGAGCATCGTCTCGACGTAGGCCTCCGAAGGGTTGGAGGTGTGGTAGGCCAGGCTGCCGGGGTTGATGATGATGTTATTGGCGATGTAGGAATCGTCGCCCTGGATGTTGGGGTCGTAAGCCAGGGTGATACCGTTGTTTTTGGGATTGATGATGGTGTTGTTGTAGACGTAGATCGAGTTGCCGGCGCTATAGGTTCGGTTGAGCCCCCAGATGGCGATGCCGTCGAGGCCGCGCGGGCGGTAGGGGTCGCCGTTGAGTCCGGCGCGCACGATGAGGTTGTTGTAGATCCTGGTATTGCCGAGGCCTTGTTCGAAGATGCCGGCCCCTTCACCGTTCAGGATGACGTTGTTGAAACAGTCGCAGGCGCTGCCCGGATTGAGCATGATGCCGCTCATTTGGAAGCCGGCGCGGGCCTGGCTGTCGTAGGCGATATAGTTGTTGCGCACCCAGCAATTGGTGGAGGCCGAGCCGACCTGGATGCCGTCCCAGCCCGTATGTTCTACGATATTTTCGTAGACGTCGGTATAATCCAGCAGGTGAGTCATGCCGTTGGTGTAGAAGCTGCTGCCCAGGTAGATGCCTTCGGCGCTGGTATGGTGGATGTAGTTGTGGTGCACCAGGGTATTGCGCTGGACGAAAATGCCGCGGAGGTTGCCCGGCGATTTGATCATGATGCCGACGCTGTTGTTGCGGATCTCACAATGGTCGATCTCGATATCGGTCGTTTCTTTAAAACCGTGGATACCGATGTGTAGCGATTGAATATCGAAACCGTAGTTGAGGCCCGCCACGCCGGAGCCGGTGATGTGCAGGAAAGCGCAGCCGTTGAGCTTGATGCCGTCATTGCTGGTGGCGTTGATGTGCACCCGGCCGCCTTTATTGATCAGAACGATGGGGGCGCCCGGTGCGCCTTGAATGTTCACCATGTTGATCATATTCCGGTTACCGGCCAGTACGTAAATGGTGTCACCCGGCAGCAAACCCGCGGTGGCCCCGTGGAGGAAGGTGGTATTATTGTCTAATTCTATGGAGGCGGCAAGCAAAGTCTGGGAAAAAGGCATTAGAAATGAAAGGCAGAAAGTGAATGTCGGCAAAAAGCGTTTCATCGTCCTCGGTATTAATTAAAGGTGATTGTATGGGTTGGACTCGAAACTGTTGGAGAGAAAACTGACGGTTATTCACAATTAAGCAAAAAGACAACAGAACCGGTCCGGTTACTTAATTGGTGAGAGTGGATGTTCGTGTGTGAGAATTGTTCGTTCGTGTACGGGATTTCCCGTTTGCAATTCAAAAGTAGCCTTTTGAAGCCGAAAATGCTACCTTTTTCCACAAAAAAATATTCAGGAACTTTCGATTTTTGGCCGGCTCTTTACGAAAAATGGTGATTCTCAGTAGGTTTTCAGGTGGGTTAGGGATAAACTATGAGGCCTGGTCGGTGGAGACCCGGCTGGTACTCGGACGGGAATAATGCCTATATTACTGTTTCAAAATGAAAGCGGATGGAAGCAGTTGTCGCTACCGACAATATGACCTTTGCCTTTCCCGGCGGGCCGCCTGTATTTGAAAGCATTGCGCTGCGGGCGCCGGCAGGCAGCGCTTTCGGCATACTGGGGCCTAACGGCGCCGGCAAATCGACTCTGCTCAAAGTGATCCTCGGGTTGCTCCGGCCCCAGAAAGGCGCCGTGCGCTTGTTCGGTCAATCATTGCACTATTATGGTAAGCCGACCCTCCTCGCCCGGGTAGGCAGTCTGATCGAAGGCCCCCGGTTGTATCCGCATCTGAGCGGATATGACAACCTCCGCGTTTTCACCACCTACCGAAAACTGCCCGTCGCTCGGATCGAAGAAGTTTTGGCCCTGGTGAAAATGGGCCGCCATGCTGCCCGCAGGGTGCGGACCTACTCAACGGGAATGCGCCAACGGCTGGCCCTGGCCCTGGCGCTGCTGCCCGATCCCGACCTGTTGATCCTCGACGAGCCTACTAACGGACTCGATCCCGAAGGTATCGTGCTGCTGCGCGATCTGATCCGTCGCCTGAACCGCGAAGAAGGCAAGACCGTGCTCCTGTCCAGCCACCTCCTCAGCGAAGTGGAGCAGATCTGCAGTCATGTAGCGGTCATCGGCCAGGGCCGGCTGCTCTTTCAGGGGCGGATGGAGAACCTTCGCGAAAAAAGAGGGGAGGGGATAACCCTGGAAATGGAGCTCGGCGCCCTGACCGCCCAACAACATCGCACCCTGTCTGCCGCATTGACGGGGCGCCGGTTCGAGTGGCTTCCTCCCCGAAAGCTACGCCTGACGCTGCCCGACCGAGAGGCCATCCCGCAGATCATCGACCGGCTCCGGACGGCCGGACTGCCGGTTTACCAGGTCATCATTTGTCAGGACCGCCTGGAGCAGTACTTTCTTGAACTTTATCAAAACAGCGGAGACGATGTATGACTTTTGGCCGGCGCTTCTGGCTGAGATTCGCAAAGCGAAGGGCTCTTTTGCGGTTTGGCTGTCGCTGGCCGGCGCCGTCGCCAACGTATTCATCTTTTTGGGGATCAGCCTCTGGACCATCGACTGGGCGGGAACGGCCGGTCAGCCCTGGCGCGCCTATATCCTGGCTCATTACGAAGGAATCGCCTTTATGATGCTGCCGCTTTACGTGGTGATCCTGGCCAGCCTGGTAGCCGTGCAGGAGCACCAGCCGGGCATGTGGTCGCAATTGTTCACATTGCCGCTTTCCCGGGGGGCAATATACTTCGGCAAGCTGTTTTTCGTATTGCTCCTTTTTCTTGCCGCCCACCTGCTTTTCATTCTGGGCATGCTCGCGTCGGGGCTGGCGGCCGGCCTGCTGGCGCCGGCATCGGGACTATTGGAGGCTGCCCCTTCGCCGGGATTGATCGGGCTGCTGGCCGCCAAAACCTTTGTTTCCATCCTCGGGTTGCTGGCTTTTCAGTACTGGCTCAGCCTTCGGTTCCGGCATTTTATCGTGCCGCTGACCATCGGCATACTGGGCTTCGTCGGGGTATCCATCATGGGGCCGGACTGGCCCGGCGCCAACTACCTCTTTTACGCTTATCCCATACAGTTTATGCCCGATTTTACCGGCGATATCGCCCCATTGCCGCGCTGGGGCGGCCGGCTGCCGGGGGAGTGGCTGAGTATCGGCTATTTCCTGCTGTTCGGCTGGCTGGGCTACCTGGATGTGCGCAGAATGGACTGGTAATGTCAGTCCTCGTTCATGTTGTGGAAAACATTGATCACGTCGTCGTCGTCCTCCATCTTATCGATGAGTTTGATGACGTCCTCGACTTGTTGGTCGGATAATTCCTTGGTATGGTTGGGAATGCGCACCAGTTCGGTAGATTCGACCGTCATACCTTTCTCCTCCAGTGCTTTTTGCATGGCGCCGAAGTCGGTAAACTCGCAGTACAGCGCCAGGTGTTCCTCTTCCTTCTTGATCTCTTCGAGGCCGTAGTCGATCAGTTCGAGCTCCAGTTCTTCCAGGTCGAAGTCTTCTGCTTTTACTTTGAAGACGCCTTTGCGTTCGAACATATAATCGACGGAGCCGGAGGTGCCCAGCGAGCCGCCGTATTTGCTGAAAATGTGGCGGACGTTGGCGACGGTGCGGGTGGAGTTGTCGGTGGCTGTTTCCACAATAAGGGCGATGCCGTGCGGAGCGTAGCCTTCGTAGACGATCTCCTGGTAGTCTTCCGCATCTTTTGACGAAGCCCTTTTGATGGCGCTTTCCACGTTGGCCTTGGGCATATTGGCGGTCTTGGCGTTCTGGATCGCGATGCGCAGGCGAGGGTTGTACTGCGGGTCGGCCCCGCCCTCTTTGACGGCGATGGCGATTTCGCGGCCGATCTTGGTAAATGTCTTGGCCATGTTGGCCCAGCGTTTGAACTTGCGTTCTTTGCGGAATTCAAATGCGCGTCCCATGTATTAATAGTTTTTCGGTGCGAAATTAATATTTTTTTCCTGCTGTAGGGAGGGGGGCGACCTCTTCCGCGCCGGCCTGGCCGGCCACCTCGTTTTGCCTCGTTTTTTTCTTTTGGGGAGAACCCAATTTTGCTTTCCAGGCGCTCGTAAGCCGATTTTTCGGGTAAAAATTTGCCCTTTCCACAGAATACCCGTAATTTCACATCCAATTCTCGCCCAAAAGAACGGAGAATCGTCCGTTTAGCTTTGAGTTAACACGCTACCTACCACATTGTCAAGGGGTCTAGCACCCGCTGATCTGTTATTTCAATCTTGTTCCGAACCAATAGCTTTTCGTTTCACCCCGGTTAGCTAAGACGATTGAGTATACATTTATCAACATTTTATAATCCTTGAAATCATGACTGGAAAAATCACAACCTGCACCCCCCGGCGGGGTTGGCTGGTCCTGATGGCGCTGCTGCTGGGCCTACCCGCGCTCCGGGCCCAGGACACGCTGAAGATTTCAGAACTCTACCCGACGGATACCGCCATGACGGCTACTCGACAGGGTTCTTCACTACCGCCGATATCGGTGGGACTGAGCAGCGGCACCCACGCGTTTGTGGGGATCGACGCTACTGCCAATCTCCTGCCGCGCTTCAATGTTCGGCTGGGGTATAACCTGATGCAATTTACGCTGGACGACTTCCGGCTGCAAGGCTCTTATTTCGGCTTTTCCGACCAGGTCTTCCTGCTCGATGTCAACACCAATCTCAGCACGCTGGGCCTGCTGGCCGACTACGCCCTCAATCCGGCAGAAAACCTGCGGGTAATGGCCGGCGCTATGGTCAGTTTAAACAACCGCATCGAAGTTGACGGCCGCTTCCAAAACAGTATTTTCATCAATGACTTCGAGCTGCAACCCGAGCGCATCGGGGCTGTCGGCGGGACTTACCGGACCAAGTTGCCCGTTTTTCCTTACCTCGGGGTAGCGCTGGGCCGCGCCATTCCCAAACGCCGCCTGGGCCTGAGCCTGGAAGTCGGGGCCTATTTGCGCGGAAAACCCGAAGTCACCCTGCGCTCCTCCGGCTTGCTGGCGGATAATGAGCATAACGGCCCTATTATATCGGAAAACCTATCCAACCTGTCCTTGCCGCTTTCCTGGCATCCCAACTTTTCGCTGCGCCTCAGCTACCGACTCGACCCGCCGCCGCCGCCGGCGCCGACGCCGACGCCCGGAAGCGAGATCGAGCCCGCGGAGAGTGAGCCGGAAATGCCGATGGAGCGCCCGGAGGACCTCGCCGTTGCGGAAGAGACGACCGCCCCGGTAAAGCCCGAAGTATCGGTTGCCGATTCGTACCCGTATATCATCTTCAACGGGAAGGTGCTCGACGCGGATACCAAGCAGCCGCTCGAGTACGTCTACGTCGACGTTTACAAAGAATTACCCGGCAAAAACCGCGAATTGATCCGCACGGGGCGCTTCCCCGGCGGCCTCTTTACGGTGGGAATGGAGCATGGTCTCAATTATGTCTTCGTCTTCATCCACCGGGATTACGGGGAGCAAGAACGAACGTTCCAGCTGCCCCAGAGCTTTTCGGAAAGAATCAAGGACCAGAATTTTTACTTAGAATCTAATTAATCATTCCACCCGATATGAAAACATTTCAATCCAAACCGACCTACCTTATCGCCTCGCTGCTCCTGTTTTTGGGGGCCTGTACCCAGCAGGCGCGGGAAGACCTGATCAACGAGGCTACGGCCGGCGTTACCGTAAATATTAACACCGACATCTTCGACTTTCCGGTAGTGATCCAGCTTACCGACGCCAATCCGGAAAACGATCCCATACCCGCCAATCTGGATTTGCGCGTGGAAGGGCCCGATAAAGACCAGGTGTACTCCCCGGCCGGTCATCGCAACCTGCAGGTAGTCAACGGCATCGTCGAAGTGGCGGTGGATAAGGAACTGGACATCTCCGTCGGCAACCCGCTGGAGCTGACCCTCATCGCCGAGGCGCCCGGATACCTCAAAACCGTTAAACAGGTGGTGCTCTACGACACCACTTTTCAGTATCAAGAGGTGCCGATGGTCAACCTCGCTTCCCTGCCCAAGGGCGTAAGTTCCGTAGAAGGCAGCTTCAGCGCCGGAACCGACGGCGCCAGCCAGAAAGTGGAAGTGACCAGCCCGCTGACGGAAGGAAAGGAGGAAGCGGCTACCGTCACCGTCAGGCAGGGCACCAAGGTGTTTAACGCCAACGGTCAGGAACTGCAGGGCGAAGTCGATATCCAACTGGTGCATTTCGACAATCGCAGCCCGGAGTCGGTCAACGCCTTCCCCGGCGGCATGACCGCCTATTCGGTAATTGACGAGAACGGAGAATTGATCGAACCGATCGAGTTTGTGACGGCCGGGTTCATCGCGCTCGACATGTATGTCGGGAACAAAGAGGTGAAAACCTTTTCTCAACCCGTGGAGATCAGCGTCGGCATCAGCCGCGCCACCATCAACCCCAACACCAACCAGACGGTGCAGGTAGGGGACGAGATCCCGATCTGGAGCCTCGACGACGAAACGGGCCAGTGGAAATACGAAGGCGTGGCGGCTGTCTCGCTCGTCAATGAAGGGCAACTGATGGCAACTTTCGAGGTGACGCACTTATCGTGGTGGAACCTCGATTACCGTGTCGAGCCCTTCTGCAACAAAGCGAGTCCGGTTCAATTCAACATTCGCTCCCGCTTCGAAGGCGACGATGCGCCGACCTACTATTCCCGACTGTACGACGTCAATACGGGCCTGTATTTCAGCAACTCCAATTACATCCGCATCGAGAACGGCAAGGCCCACTACTTGTACAATATTCCCGGCAACCGGATGTTCAGCCTGCATTTGTTCGAATACAGCAATTATTCCTGCCGCAACCTGGTCCACGAATCCAGTCCTTTCACTACGACCTGTAATGACGAGGTCGAGGTGGATCTGTTTAGCTTCAACCCTCCGCAACGGGACATCATCGAAGTATACGCAACGGGCGCCTGCGATGTGGAACTCGGGAATATCAACGATCCGATCGTCAAGCCCGATGTCCTGATCTTTTACCGGACAGCCGGATGCAAAGTCTTTAATGTGCTGGGCGAATTCGACAAAGGATACTTCCGGACCGATAAGCTCAAACACGGGCTGACTTACGACTTTCAGGTGAACATCGGCGGAGAGAGCTACCGCTTCGATGATATCACCATTCAGTCCGGACAAATTCCGTTTGAAAACGGCACCATTGACATCAACCTCGACGACCTCATCGACGGCGACAAGGCCGTCCTGCGATTTGATAATATTCAAATACCGGAAGCTTATTGTGAAAGTATCACCGGTTAAGGACAGAACTACTTTTTAGGATCGAACGAGGATCCCGGACCTTGGCCAAGGTTCGGGATTTTTTAGTCATTGGTATTTTGTCTTCAGTCTTTGGTCTTTGGCTGGCTCCGCGGAGCACCAAAGACTAATGACCAAAGACCAAAGACCAAAGACCAACCCGCCACTACCCCCGGTTGGCCGCTTCCACCCGGCGCAGGAACAGGGTAGCCGTACCCGGCTCCACGGCCTGTATCTCGTAAGTTTCGCCGTCGTCCATCTTCACGATGAGGTCTTTATTTTTCAGGCTGAGCAGTTCATCCATAAATTTGGTGTTGTTGGAGACGATGCTCAGGATGCCTTGCTTGAAGCCGAAGAAATAGTAGTACGTACTCGGCGATTTGAGGTAGATGTAGAGGCGATCGTCTTCGTTGGACGGCATCTTGATCTCCACGTGGCAATCCACGGTTTTATTGATGGTTTCGCCGTTGATGCTGATGACGCCGGCCTGCTTTTCGGTGGTGACCAGCGACTGGTATTCCGTATTCCATTTCATTTTCAGGCGGCTGAACAGAAAAGTATACGGGTTGTATTTTTTGGGAATATCGAGCAGGCCCAGGCTCATACCCGCTACCACCTCCTGCATGTTCTTGTCGTCGGGGAAGAGTTCGGCTACTGTTTTTTTGTAGAAATTCAGGTCGGCCAGGTACCCGATGCTCGCCGAGCCGAAGGTGGCCGACTGGAAATCGGTGATCATCTCTTTGAGCAATACTTCCGGAAGGATGAGCTTGACGCCGGTCATGAGTTCCGCTTCCACGGGGGGCAATTCCGGTTGGTCGGGCGGGAGGGGTGCAGCTTCGCCTTCGGCGGCGACCTCACCGGTCGTTTCCGTCTCATCGGGGGGCAGCATCATATCGCCTCCTTCGGGCATCATGATATCGCTTTCCGCTTCTTCCTTTTCTTCTTCTTCCGGCGGCGGCGGCGGAAACTCGGTAGTTGCTCGTCCGGCGGCGTCGACACTGATGTATTTGAGGCCCGATCCCAGGGTGAATTTCCCTTCGGCCAGCACGGAGGCGTCGCGGTTGTCGAACCGCAGTATATTGCCTTTGGGGACGTCGTCGACGATCTTCAGGGAATCACCGAACACGAACTGGTCGCGCTCCCGGTCGTATTTGAAGATACCGGTGGTGCGCAGGATGGGGCGATCTTTGCGGAAGTACAGGGGCATCATCGCGCGCGGGTAGAGGCGCGCCGTTTCTTTGCTCAGGAAAAGGCCGGTTTCCAGGGGCTCGCCCTCGATGCTTTTGGGGCTTTCGAAAGCCACTGCCAGGTCGTTTTTATCGGCCTCGCAGCTCACTGTAAACCAGTATTTGTAGGGTAGTTTGTCGGCCGTGATGCGGGCGAAGCCGTCGAATTTGAGGTTTTTGGACTCTGCGCTGAGGCTGATGCGCCCCTGGAAGCCCGTTTTGACGTCGATGAAAAAGCTGTCGGCCGGCGTCACTTCGCCGGTGGCCCGGGTGACTACCCGCTTTTCGTCGTAGCTCCCTTTGCCGACCGGCTGGCCGATGATATTGGAAAACTCGATTTCCTGTTCGCGGTCGCCGATATTGTATTCGTAGAAGCCGGTGGCTTCGTAGAGGCGGCGGCCCAGAATATCGACGGTAGCCCGGTTGATGACGTGGTTCTGGTTCAGCGTGTCGGCGACGATGCGGGCGTTGGTCAGCTCGGTGATGACGCCGTCCTTTTGTATTTCGATCCAGTTGCTGTCGGGGTAAATAAAGGCGTCGGCGGCGACGATGTGGGGGATTCCTTCGATGGATAGCAGGTTGGTTTTGAGGTCGAGCAACGCTTTTTCGCCTTCGAAGCGCAGGGAGTCCTGGTCAGGATGAATCGATTGAAAGCGTCCGGGCTTGTCGAGATCGGTTTCGAAGGCGACCTTCTCGTCTTTCATATCCCACACGAACTGGGTCATCGAGGTTTTGAACTGGTGGTAGTGCAGCAGGATCTCGTGCAACTCGCGGTTGGCCTCGAAGCGGGCTTCCTGTTCGTCGAAATCGACCACGCCGTTGACGTTGTTGGTTTCCAGCGCGAGCCGGTCCAGTTCGTTGGTCTTGATTTCCAGCGTGGTGGTGTCGGCCTGGGCGGAGAAGGCGCCGAAGGAAAAGAGCTGGGAGCGCATGCGGGCTTTGTCCCATTCGAAGAGGCCCCTGCCCTTGAGGCCGCCCGGGGTCAGGATGAGGGTGCCGTCGAGGTTGTGGTTATTTTCTTTGAACAGGTCAAAAGGAGCTTCTTCGGAGCTGATGTACATCGAATCGCGGTAGGGCCGCCAGTTGATGGCCACGTCGACCCCGTGGGCCTGCGGCACTTCTTCGGGGCGGTCTTCTTCCAGGTCGAAGCGGTCGGCCGTAGCGAGCATCTGTCGGGGTTTGAAGATGATGTCTTCGGCGTCTACCGAAGCGCCCAGGTAGCGAAGGTTGCCCAGGCCGAGCAACCCCTTATTGCTGAGGGTGATCGCGCCGGTGTACTGCCCTTTGCCGGTGTAGGCGGGATAGCCTTCGGGCGGGGTATCCGAAATGAAGCCGAGCGATTGGTCTTCTTCCTGAATGACCAGGGTCTCGCGGAAGTCGGGAAAAATGTCTGCCGAGATTAGGGAGCCTTCGAACGCGACATCTTCGGCGGTGAAATTATCCAGCTGGTTGAAGCTGAAGGGGTCGAGCTTGAAATAAAAGGAATCGCGGTGATAGGCGCCGTCCTGGGTGGCTTCGCGGTCGTAATAGACGAAAGAATTTTCTTTGGACTGCAGGGAAGGGAACATCTCGATCTCTTCCTGCCCCGATTTGTTGGATGGGGCGTCGATGAGGAGTACGCCGGTGAGGTGTTCGATGCGCGAGCCGATGGAGAAGGCTTCGGGGCGCTGGTTTTCGTCCCGTTTGCCGGTGGGGATATACAGGTCGAAGAAGCGCACGGAGTCGAGGTCGATCTTGAAGCGGTCGTAATCGAAGTGGTAGTTTTTACCCTCCAGGGTGCTGAATCCGGCAAAGATGCGCCCGTCGAAGTCGATGTTGCGGTTGGGGCGCAGGACCACCTCGTCGTTTACCGGTTTGATGCCCACGCGCTGGCTGGCGCTGAACTCGATGGCGGGCACTCCGCTGATCTGGAGGTTGAGCGTCTCGGGGTCGAGTACGGCGTTGGCCTGCTCGGTTTTGGAATTGATCTTGAGCACGTCGTAGTCCACCTTGTTCTGGTCGGCTTTGGAATAGTGGAACACCTTGTCTTTGATCTCCACGACTTCCTTGTCGCTATCGTAGTTGATGAAGCCTTCCGCCGCCAGGTCGTAGAGCAGTCCCTGAATACTTTTCACCGTGTAGCTCGAATTCATGTATCTGGCGAGGCGGTTGGCGTCGATGAAGCTGGTGTCTTCTTTTTCCGCCAGAACGGCCATGATGGCGATGGGGTTGGAGGTGGCGATACCCTGAAAGCGCTGGTAATCGGCTTTGCGGAAATATTCCAGCGATTCGAAGGAAACGTCGCTTTTGAAGCGGGGGCCGATCTTCGCCTGGCCGATGACGATGGAATCGCTGTTGAAGTAGGCGTTGATCTTGTCGACATCGATATTGACCTCGTGCAGGGAGTTGAAGAAGGGGTTGCGGTCGCTGCCCCGGTCGCCGCGCGAAAGCTGCATTTCCCTGTTGGGTATCTCGAAGCGGATATCTACGGAAGGATGGAAGATGGAGTCATTTTCGAAATAGAGGATCGCCTCTGCGCGTTCCCCGACGATGCGTTCCTCGTGGCGGATGGTAAACAATTCGGCGGCGCCCCGGAAAGCGGGCTGGTCGCCGTTCTTGTAGATCTGTACGCGGGCGGGCTGGTCTTTGGTGCCGAAACCGTATACCGTTCGCCCCTGCAGCCGGAAGCCGCCCTGGAAGGCGATGCCTTCCCCGATATTGTTGATGTCGAGCAATTGTTCTTTGGACTCGAAGCGGGGGTAAGACCCTTCGGTGGCGCGGTACGAGGCGGTCAGTTTATCGCTGAAGCTGCCGACCACGGATCGCCCGCCGAAGTAGAGCGGGTAGTGGAGTTTGACGCTGTCGGCCTCGTAAAGACTCTTTTTCACTTCCACCTCGTATTCGGTCAGTTCGACGTAAACTTCCGGGAGGTCGACGCGTTCCCAGGTCGTCTGGCCGCCCAGGCCTCGCCACAGTTGTTTGAGCGGGAAAAACTCGCCGGCCGTTTTCCGGATCATGATGGAATCCTCTTTGCGGATCGCGATGAGGTCGAGCTGATCGAAAATGACCGAGGGCACGCCTTCGCGGTACCGCAGTCCGTAGTCGTCGGTCTGAGCGTACCACGACAGCCCGTAGTCGGAGTATTTGAGGGCGCTATGTTGGAAGAAATTGGCGGAAAATTCGAGGAATTGCTGGTATTGGCTGCGGGTGCTCTCCTCGTCTTTGAGCATGCCTTCGAGAATGCGGTGCCAGGCGGCGAAGCGATTTTGGCCGTCTTCGGCGCGTTTGACCAGTAGTACGCCGTCCAGGTACTGGCGGAAATAGGGGTTGGAAGACATGCGCTGGGCCAGCATGGCGTTGGCGGTGCGGTGCAGGATGCGAAACTCCTCATCGGTGAGCAGGCCGCCCTGAAAGGCGTCGCGGAATTCCCGTAACGTCTCTTCGGAGGCCTGTTGTTTGCTCGCCGTCATAAAATCTTCGAGCTGTCCGATGAATTCGTTCGGCTTTTCGGAGAAGGCTTCCAGGCGTTGCGCAGATGCCGGATTGATGGCTGGGGTAAGGCAAAGCAGGGTTAAAAACAAGTAGATCTTTTTCATATGACTGTCGGTTTGCGGAAAAGCAGGCAGCTCCATTCGCCGCGGTCGGTCTGTTTGCGGGGAATGAAACCGGCGGCCCGGGCGGCCTCCCTGATGCGATCGGCGTCGCTGTGCAGGATGCCCGAAACCAGTAGCTGCCCACCGGCGACTATTTTTTCATATAACGCCGCCAGGGATTGTAAAATTACATTGCGATTGATGTTTGCCAGGACGATATCGTAGGGGCCTGGCGGCGCGTCGGAGAGCTCGCCCTGGATTAGGTGGCGAAGGCGCACGCCGTTCACCCGGGCGTTGTCGAGGGTATTTTCGTAGGCGTCGGCTTCGATATCCACGGCGTCGACCGGGTCGGCGCCGCAGCGGGCGGCGAGAATAGCCAGTACGCCGGTGCCGCTGCCGTAGTCGAGCACCCGCGCGCCGGTCAGGGGCAGCTCCGCCATCGCCGCGATCATCAGGTAAGTGGTGGCGTGGTGACCAGTGCCGAAGGCCATGCGCGGCTCGATGATCAGCTCGTGGTCGGCCCCGGCCTGCGCCGGATGAAAAGGCGCGCGGATGCGGCAGAACCGGCCGACGGTGATGGGCTGGAAGCCGGCTTCCCACCGGGCGTTCCAGTTTTGGTGGGCGATGGTGTGGCGGGAGAAGGTAAAATTGACGGATGACTGCAGCTGCCGCAGCGCATCGGCTATAGCCTGGGGGTCGGCCGTATTTTCTGCGTAAGCTTCCCATCCGTCATGCCGTTCCGCGAAGGCGTTGAACGGGAGTTCCGAACAAAGGGCCAGGACCACCTCGCGGTCTTTTTCGGCGCATTGGAGATGAAAAACGTGGTGTTGCATAAAGTTGCCCCTATTTAACGCAGGCTTTTACTCCCGGTTGCGCTGATACTTGATGGTGGAGGGGGCCATGCCCAGTTCGTGCGCCACCGGCAGGTCGGGCCGCCGTTGTTCCAGCCCGATGCGGATGATCGCCAGGTGGTGCAGGGCGTGGTCGTAGGCGTACATCAGCTCGCGCCCTACCGAGGTGGGGTACAGCGGCCGCGATTCCCCTTCGCGTGAAGAAAACTCGGCCCGTACCTGCAGGGCGTCCTGTTCTTCGAGCTTTTGGACCTGTCGGGCGATCTCCGCCATCTTTTGGGCGGCGATGTTCGGGCTGGTTTCCAGCAGGGCGTTGCGTTCGCGGCGGGCGTAGTCGACGGCGCTATTTTCGACATCGCGCAGCAGGCAGAGGTAAAAGTCGATGATGTGTCGGAAATGCTTACCAAGGCTGCCGCCGTTGAGGACGGGCAGTGGCGCAGCGTAGTCTTCGGGCGGCAGGTTCTGCAGCACGGTAGTGATTTGCCGGGCGATGTGCGCGGCGGCTTCTCTTCCGTTCATGGGCTAAGAGTAAACTTCTTTTTTGTTGGCTTTGAGGGTATTGGATAAAAGCGAAACGACGGTCATCGGGCCTACGCCGCCCGGCACCGGGGTAATGAAGCGGCATTTGGGGGCCACGCTTTCGAAGTCTACGTCGCCCGTGAGGTGGTAGCCCCGCTTGGCGGAGGGATCGTCTACGCGGTTCATGCCCACGTCGATGACGACGGCGCCTTCTTTTACCATATCCCCTGTGATGAAGTCGGCCCGGCCGATGGCGGCGATGAGGATGTCGGCCCGGCGCACGTGGGCGGCCAGGTCATGGGTGCGGCTGTGGCAGAGGGTCACGGTGGCGTTGCCCGGTTTGGCTTTGCGGGAGAGGAGGATGCTGATGGGCGTGCCGACGATATTGCTGCGTCCCACGACTACTACCTCTTTGCCTTCCGTTTCGATCTGGTAGCGGCGGATCATTTCGACGATCCCGAAGGGCGTAGCCGGCAGGTAGCCGGGCAGGCCCTGGGCCATGCGGCCGAAGTTGACCGGATGGAAGCCGTCGACGTCTTTGCGCGGGTCGATAGCCAGCGTTACCGCCTCTTCGTTGATATGAGCCGGAAGGGGCAGCTGTACGATAAAGCCGTCGATGGCGTCGTTTTCGTTGAGTTCCCGGACGATGCCCAGCAGTTCGGCCTCGGAGATGTCCGCCGGCTGGCGCACCAGTGTCGATTCGAAGCCCACCTTTTCGCAGGAGCGCACCTTATTGCGGACGTAGACCTGGCTGGCAGGATTGTCTCCGACGAGCACTGCGGCCAGGTGGGGCGCGCGTTTGCCCTCGTTGCGCAGGGCTGTTACCGCTGCTGCGATTTCGGTTTTGATCTCATCCGATAAACGGCGGCCATCCAATTTTTCCATAATGGGTTGGGTCATTTCGTTGGTTAAAACCCCAAATTTAGGTCCAAAATCAAAAGTTTTCCAAAAAAAGCCACAATAGCTTCATCCGGACGGGTAATTCGTCAAGCAGCAATGCCCCAAAGAAAAGCATCTGATTAGAAAGAAAATGTCGCCCAGGCTAAAAAGAAAGAAGATTGGAAAGCACCATAGCGGGCGGGGAAAAGATAAATTTGCCGGGTGGTCGATTTCTGACTTTTTTTAATACAAGGCCAGATGGATGAAAATTTGTTATTGAATTTTTTTACTTTTGTTTCGCACCCTGAGATCACTCATGATGGCGACCGACCTTTAGCCGCTGTTTCAGTTCAATTCCCGGCGGCTTTATCAGCAACTTTCCTGATATCTTCGAAATACTGCGCCCACCCCAGTCTGCAACCCAAATGGGTTCACTATTTTTAATGTCCCGATTATTGGGGCGTCGGACGTACGTCCGGCGCGGGGCAATTTTTAGCTGAGCAAAATATAATCCCTCAACGGAATAATTGTCAAAAAGAAAATCTGCTGCTGATGAAGTTGCGCTATTTACGCCATTTACTGGTCATGCTGTGTTGGCCCCTGCTGACGCCAGGCCTGTCGGGCCAGTCCTACCTGATGGAAGACGGGCTGTTGATCGAAGACTGTGACGGTTTTTTCCTCGACAGCGGAGGAGGGAACGGCGATTACGGAGCAAACGAAAACTTTACGGCCACGCTCTGCTCGGATAACTCCTCGGGCACGCACGTTCAGCTCGTATTTTCGGGCGTGGAGCTGGCTGACGGCGACGAGCTCTGCTTTTACGACGGCGAAGATACCGGAGCCACCCAGCTCTCCTGCGCTGATAATTTCGAACCCGGCGATCCGTTCATCATCCAGGCTACGGCCGCCAACTCCTCGGGATGCCTCACCATTCAGTTTATTTCCAACGCTGCGGAGCAGGGCACGGGCTGGAGCGCCGATATCAATTGCGTGCCGGCTTGTCAGCTCATTCAGGCGGAACTGGTGAGCGCCGATCCGGAAGTGATGCCCCAGGATACCGGCTGGATCGACGCCTGCCCGGGCGAGCGGATCTTCTTTAGCGGCGCCGGCATGTATCCGCAGGATGGAGTGGTGTACAACCACTCGGATTTGACTTCCGAGTTTTTCTGGGATTTCGGCGACGGTACGCAGGCCGTGGGCCCCGACGTATCGCACGTCTACGAAGAGTCGGGCGGCTATACCGTCCAGCTGACCATCGTCGACCAGTTCGGATGCACCAACACGAACTTCCTCAACCAGCGCGTACGCGTGGCTACCCGGCCCGATTTTAACATCGGCGGCACGCTTGATCCGGAGATCTGCGCCGGCGATACCGTGCAACTCAACGCATTGGTCAACGGGATCAATCCCGAAGTCAACGTATCGGTACAACCCACGGAAGGGTCCTTCCAAACGGCCGGCGTACGTTCCGACTCCCTGCCGCTGCCCGACGGCACCGGCGCTTCCTTTTCTACTTCCGTAGGCTTTACGGATTTCTCGCCGGGCCAAGTGCTTACGGACATCACCGACCTGCTCAGCATCTGCGTCAACATGGAGCACTCCTGGATGCACGACCTGGAGATCACCCTCTCGTGCCCGTCCGGCGAAACCGTCATCCTGCACAATTACATCCAAACCGATACCGAAGGCGCCGGGCAGACCTTCCTCGGCGTACCGAACGATCCCGACAACAGCAATGCCCCCAATACCGTACAAACGCCCTGGGGGCCCATCGAGCCGGGCATCGGCTGGGAGTATTGCTGGACGCCCGACGCCGTCAACGGCACCTGGCGGGAGTACGCCACCGCCAACGTACCGGGCACCTTGCCGCCCGGCGATTATTCCGCTTACGACTCCCTGGAGGACCTGCTGGGCTGCCCCCTGAACGGCGAATGGACCATCACTGTGACCGACCTGTGGGGCATCGACAACGGTTTTATCTTTTCCTGGGGCATCGAATTCGCCCCGGAGCTGTATCCTAGCCTGGAGACTTTTACTCCGGCGATCGTCGATTACAACTGGATCAGCAACCCGTCGATCTATTTCCAGACGCAGGACTCTATCGCCGCCTCCCCGGTAAATGCCGGGACGGCCAGTTATACCTTCAACGTACTCGATGAATACGGTTGCAACTGGGACACTACCGTCAATATTGCCGTGCTGCCCGAAACCCATCCCGATTGCTACAACTGCGGCGACAACCTCAGTCCGGTGAACGACACCCTGATCTGCGAAGGCGAGGCTGTGACCCTGGACGTGGAGGCGGAGGTCGACCTGGAAACGGACGTGGTTTTTGAAACTTTTCCGCTGTATACGCTCGGTAATCAAAACCACCCGCCGAACAACCCCTACGTCTCGCCCATCGATATCAACAGCATTAATCCTGCCGTAATTACCGATCCGCAGACGCAGATCCTGTCCGTCTGTCTGGATATGGAGACCGACTGGAACGGAGATATGCGGTTTTTCCTCGAAGCTCCCAACGGGGCCATCCTGGAGTTATCGACGGGCAACGGCGGGAACTCGGACAACTACACCAACACCTGTTTTACGCCTGCGGCCACCGTGCCGATCACGGCCGGTACCGGGCCCTTTACCGGCGATTTCCAGCCCGAGGGCGATTGGAACGATCTTATCGGCGCGCCGGTCAACGGCCCCTGGCAGCTCCTGGTCTCCGACGCTTTCGGGCCAACGGTATTCGGGCAGCTGAATTCCTGGTCGATCACTTTCCAGTCGACCAACGAAGTGACCTACACCTGGTCACCGGCGGGCGCCTTGTCGTGCGACGATTGCCCCGCGCCGCTGGCCAATCCGCTGACTACCACGCCTTTCATAGTGGAATCCAACGATAGTTACAATTGCGTCTATTCCGACACCATTACCGTGGGGGTGATCAACGAATTGGATCCGCCGCAGGTGAGCTGTGAAATAACCGGAGAGGGCGAACTGACTTTCACCTGGTCGCCGCTCGACGGCGTCGCGCAATACGAAGTGCGCGTTACAATCGGCGGCAACCCCACCGGGTGGCAAGGACCCGTTCCTGGAGAAAGCTTCGTGGTGGACGGCCTGTCGGATGAGACCGGGGTGACCGTCGAGGTACGGCCTTATCTCGCCGATCCGCCTCTCGATTGTGACCTGCCGGTCGGAACGGCTACCTGCCTCTACGAAGATTGCCAATTGAGCCTCCTGGTTACCGAACCGACCGTACCCGTCTCCTGCTTCGGACTGGCCGACGGCCAGGTCACCGTGTCGGCGAGCAATGGGTTGGAGCCTTATAGTTATTTCATTGAAGGCGATCCCAACGTTCAGGATAACGGCCTCTTCGCGAATCTATCCGCCGGAACCTACATTTTTGCGGTAACGGATGGCGAGGGGTGTATCGATACGGCCCAGGTGACCGTGCCACAGCCCGATTCTTTGCTGATCACGTTGAGTGAAGTGCAGCCCATCGCATGCTTCGGCGGCAGCGACGGCGCTTTACTCGCCGAAACCCAGGGTGGCGAAGGAACCCTTTCGTTTGCCTGGGATCACGATGACACCCTGACCGGAAGCCAGGCGGCGGGCCTGGCAGCCGGAACCTATGGCGTGACGGTTACGGATGAGAACGATTGCTCGGCTTCGACCGATTTGATCCTGGAACAACCGGACAGCCTGATACTGGAATTGCTGCCGATGTCCCCCACTTGTTTCAATTCCGACGACGGCGCGGTAATGACGACGGTCAGCGGCGGTTCCGGTGATGCGGCCTTTGCCTGGAACAATGCCGCCAATACGCCGGATGTCCAGGATCTCGGCGCCGGGCAATACTGCGTTACGGTAACGGACGCCAACGGATGCGCGGTGACCGATTGTGTAGAACTGACGGCGCCCGACCCCATCGAAGTGGAGTCGCTGGAAACGACGGAGCCTTTGTGTTTCGGCGATGCGACGGGCGCGGCCGCCCTGGTGGTCATCGGCGGCGCCGGCGATTTCAGCTACCTGTGGAATGACGAATTGATGCAGATCAATCCGACCGCCGTCGACCTGGAAGCCGGCGCTTACGAGGTGCTGATCACCGACGCCAACGGCTGCCAGCTCACGGAAACAGTGGAGATCGGTCAGCCCGAAGCGCTGACCGCCGTGATCAGTCCGACCGATGCGAATTGCAACGGTGGGATCGACGGCGCCGCCGGCGTGGTCGTGGAAGGGGGCGCAGGAGGATACACCTACGCCTGGAGCAGCGGCAGCACGGAGCCGGAGGCGACGGATCTCGCGGCCGGCGAGTATTTCCTGACCGTTACTGACGCCAACGGCTGTACCCTGATCGAACAAACCAGCATCGGGGAGCCGGAAATGCCGCTGGCGGTAGAACTGGAGCAGTTGCGGCTGTCGTGCTACGAAGCAGGCACCGGCGAGGTGACGGCTTCTGCGACCGGCGGCACCCCCGGCTATACTTTTGCGTGGAGCAACGGACAAAACACCGCTCTGGCCACTGGGCTGGCCGCTACGGAATATACGGTTACCGTCACCGACGCCCAGGGATGCGCCACCGAGCAGACGATCGTACCGGAGCAGTACGATCCGATACAGATCACGGTAAGCGTGAATATCCCGACCTGTAATGGTTATGCCGACGGCGCGCTGGCCGTCACCATCGTTGACGGCGGCGCCGGCGAGGAACTGACGGACTACTCCTTCGTCTGGAATACCGGCCAGACCGGAACTTTCCTGCAGGATATGCCGGGCGGCGTGGCGTATACGGTCACAGCAACCGACAGCCAGGGCTGTAGTAGTGATACGACGCGCTTCCTCAATCAACCTGATCCCATCACCTTTGACCTTTCCAGCACCAGCGCCCGGTGCGCCGGCAGCGCGGACGGCGCCGCCACCGTCAGCAATCTGGAAGGAGAATTTGACCTGTTTTCTTTTGCCTGGAGCGACGGGCAGACCGATACAACGGCCACGGGGCTGACGGCAGGCATCTACGAATTAACCGTCACCGATCCGGTCGGTTGCTTCAGCTTCGGCAGTGTGGAAGTAACGGAGCCCTTTCCGCTGAGGCTCGACTGGGATGCGGAGCGCAATAGTTGCTATAACGGCGCCGACGGCGCAGCCGAAGCTTTCGCCGGCGGCGGCACGCCGGGCTATACGTTTACCTGGTCGAACGGCGGCACGGGCCGGCGACTGGAATCGCTGGGGGCCGGCGATTACGACCTGACGGTGACCGACGCTAATGGCTGCGAGGAAACCACCGTGGTCACCGTGGAGCAGCCTGATCCACTGACCGCCGAACTGGCCACCCAGGACGTCTCCTGCGCCGGCGACCGCAACGGCCGCATCGATATCGCTCCTTCCGGCGGCACGCCGCCTTATCTGTTCAGCACCGACAACCGCGATTTTAACGGCATCAGCAATATCATCGGGTTGACGGCCGGCGAATACGATATCTTCGTCCGGGACAACAACGGGTGTACGTTTCAGGAGACCGTCGCCATCGACGAGCCCGATCCGTTCCAGGTGGAGGCCGGTGACGATATCTACGTGATCGTTATGGGTGACAGCCTCCAACTGACGGGCGTCGCTACCAATAATACCGGCGCCGTGGAATTTGTGTGGACCGCCTCCTATCCCGGCACCCTGAGCTGCACCGAATGCAGCGTGACCACCGCCTTCCCCGAAAACCAGATCTCGTATGAGTTGTACGGCATCGACAGCCTGGGTTGTGAGGCGACCGACCGGGTAACGGTTTTGGTGGAAAAACCACGCGTAGTGGCGGTACCCACCGGCTTCACCCCCAACGGCGACGGCGAAAATGACCGCCTGATCGTGCACGGCCAGGAAGGAACGCGGGTGACCAGCTTTCAGGTTTACGATCGCTGGGGCGAGCTGCTATACGAGAGCGCCGATTTCGGCGTCAACGACCGGACGGCCGGATGGGACGGCAGCTTCCGCGGCGAGCCCGCCTCGGCCGGCGTATACGTCTGGTTCGTACAGGTCGAGTACATCGACGGGGTAGTAGAGACCTTCAAAGGACAAACGACTTTATTGCGATAATTTTCAATTGTTAAGCGACATCCGAAGCTTGCTCAAAGCTTCGGATGTCTATTCCAAAGCGCAGAAAAAAGAATATCCATGCGACTTTTTACCTTTCTTTCGGTAGTGGTACTGACTATGTGGATGAGCCGGCTGCAGGCGCAGGACCCTCGTTTCTCACAGTTTTACGCTTCTCCGCTGACCCTCAATCCGGCGATGATCGGGGTGTACGAGGGGCAATTCCGGGTAGTGGCCAACTACCGCGAGTTGTACGCCAGCATCCTGGGCAACAACCCGTACCGCACCATCGCCGCCAGCTTCGACGTGCGGACGCGCCTGAAGCGCAGCGGCGATTATTTCGGCATCGGCTTCAGCGCTTTGCGGGACGAAGCCGGCATTTCCAATTTTAATCGCACCAGAGGGAACCTGGGGCTTTCCTTTATGAAGCAATTGGGCGGCAGCCGCTACCGGGTGAGCGACCAGTACCTCGTGGCGGGCGCCCAGGTCGGTATCGGCCAGCGCGGGTTCGATTTCGGGCAGCTGTGGTTTACCAATCAGTTTGATGAAGCCAACGCGCTGATCGATTTCACAGCGGCCAGCGGCGAAGACTTCAGCCAGCTGGGCAATGACATTTACCTCGACTTCAACGCCGGCGTGCTCTGGTACGCCCTGTTCGAAGAAAATCGCAGCTTTTACATCGGAGGGGCGGCCCATCACCTCAACCAGCCGGCGATCGCCTTGCTGGAGGATTCCGAAGATCAGCTGCATATGCGGTGGGTGGCCCACATGGGCGGCGAAATGCCCTTCAACGACAACCTGAGCCTCCTGCCCGCCGTGGCGGTGATGGGCCAGCAGCAGTCGTTCAGCACGACCGCCGGCGCCAACTTCCGGTATACCAATCGCGACTGGCGCGAACTGGCCATCCGCATCGGCGCCTGGGCCCACATCGCCAACCGCCTCGACAGCGGCGTCTTCCTCGACGCCATAGCCGCTACCGCCATCCTCGAAGTGGAGCGCTGGCAGATTGGCATCAGCTACGATGTTACGACCTCGGTGCTCTCCCAGGCCAATAACGCGCGCGGCGCTTTCGAGTTGTCTCTGATCTACACTCATCCCGAACAGCGCCGTGTACAGGTGAACTGCCCCAATTTCTAATGCAGCGCCTGCCTTTTTTGTACTTTGCGGAGAGCGCGATCGCCGGACGGGGCGTCTTCACAGGTCAAACCATCGAGGAAGGCGCCCTGATCGAGATCTGCCCGGTGATCGTGCTGCCGCCGCAAGACTTGCCCGTGATCCACGGTACGGTCCTGCACGACTATTACTTTCTCTGGGGCCCCGACCAAAAGCAGGGCGCGATCGTGTTGGGCTTTGGCTCTCTCTACAACCATTCTCATCAGCCCAACGCGGAGTTCGTATTGGATTACGAGAAACAGACGCTGGATTTTTACAGCCTGCGCCGGATAGCAGCGGGTGAAGAAATCACGATCACCTATAACGGCCTCCCAGGCGATTTCCGGGCGGTGTGGTTCGAGAAAGGAGAATAATGATAGTGCGGCGACAAGGACAATTTTTTCTTTTTTCGAAGCGTTCATTTCCGGTAAATAAGGCATTCCTTCCTATCCCATCCCAGTTGGTGCTTCGTAGCCAAAACACGTCCATACTATCCTCCGGTTAGCTTCTGCCATAACCTGGAATTAAAAACTTTTGTTTTAAACACTAAAGCGGCCTGTCATAATTACCGGCGCCCGCTAAAATATCTGTCGTATTGTCATAAAACCCCAACCGGCAAAGTGTTTGTTTTATGATGGACGAACGACTATTGTCCATCGAAAACCAATACTCATGTCTGACGATACCAATTTGAGCCAGGAAGATATGCTGACGGCCACGACCGACGGCCAGGAAGGGCCGGCTAATCAGGGCGCCCTGCAAATTCTGGAAAATGCTCTGCCCAGTCATCTGACTATTCTGCCGCTGGCGCAGCGACCGGTTTTTCCCGGCGTAACCCTGCCGCTTACCTTTCAGGATAAAGAAAAGATCAAGGTCGTTAAGCAAGCTTTTGAAGAAGAAGACGGCTATCTGGGCCTGGCGCTGGCCCGGGAGCTGGATGAAGAAGACTATACCAACTCGGATTTTTACGAAATCGGAACCGTCTTTCAGATCATGCGCATCGTACCCATCGCACCCGGCGCCATCCAGGTGTTGGGGCGGGGGGTGACCCGTTTTCGCAAAAGCAAAACGGTGCTGGTGCAGCCGAAGCTGCGCTGGGAGGTGACCTACTTCCAGGAGCCCAAGACCAAACCCGACACGGACCTCAAGGCGTACATGATGGCCATCAGCAGCGAAATCAAGGAGCTGCTGCAACTCAATCCGTTGTTCAAGGAGCAGGTCAACATGGTGGTGTCGCAGCTCAATTACGACGCGCCGGGCCTGACTATGGACGTGATCAGCAACCTGCTTTCCGCCGAGTCGGAAGCCCTCCAGGAACTGCTGGAGACCATCGACCTGCACGACCGTGCGAAATTGCTGCTGCGCATGATCAAAGAAGAACTGGAGATCGCCCGCATCCAGCAGCGCATCACCAAGCAGATCGAGGAGAAGGTGAGCAACCAGCAGCGCGAATTTTTCCTGCGCGAACAGCTCAAAGCCATCAAAAAAGAGCTGGGCATGGAAAAAGATGAAAATGAATCGGAAGCCGAAAAGATCGAGCGGCGACTGGCGGAGATCGAACTGCCGGAAGAAGCGATGAAGGTCGTTAAATCGGAACTGGAAAAACTCAAGACGCTCAACATCCAGTCGCCGGAGTTTAACGTCACCCGCACCTACCTCGAAACCATCGCCGAGCTGCCCTGGAGCACCTATTCGGAAGACAATACCGATATCCGGCGGGCGCGCGAAATTCTGGACCATGACCACTACGGGCTCGACGAGGTCAAAGACCGCATCCTGGAGTTTCTGAGCACCGTTATCAAAAGGGGGAAGATCTCGGGATCGATCATCTGCCTGGTTGGACCGCCCGGGGTGGGTAAAACCTCGGTGGGACGCTCCATCGCCCGCGCCCTCGACCGCGAATTTTTCCGCTTTTCCGTAGGCGGCATGCGCGATGAGGCGGAGATCAAAGGGCACCGCCGGACCTACATCGGCGCCCTGCCCGGCAAGATCATCCAGGCGCTGCGCCGGCTGGGGACGTCCAACCCGGTGGTAATGCTGGATGAGATCGATAAGATCGGCGCCAGCTTCCGCGGCGATCCGGCTTCCGCCCTGCTCGAAGTGCTCGACCCCGAACAGAACAGCACCTATCTGGATCATTACCTCGACATCCCCTACGACCTGTCGAATGTGCTGTTCGTTACCACGGCCAATCAACTGGACACCATTCCCGGCCCGCTGCTCGACCGCATGGAAGTGATCCGCCTGTCGGGATATATCCTGGAGGAAAAGGTGGAGATCGCTCGCCGTTACCTCATCCCCAAGCAGCTGGAAGAGCATGGCTTCCAGCCCGACGAGATCCGGTTTACGGACGACGCCATTGAGCTGATGGTCAACGATTACGCCCGCGAGGCCGGCGTGCGCAACCTGGAAAAGCAGATCCGCAAGGTAGTGCGCAAAGTAGCGCTCAAGCAGGCCGAGCAAGAGGAAGTGAATTACACCGTCGACCAGGAAGATGTCGAACAGTTCCTCGGGAAGTCGATCTTCAATACCGAAAAGCTGTACAACGAGAATGTGCCCGGGGTCGCTCTGGGCCTGGCTTACACCACTATGGGCGGCGCCACCCTCTACATCGAAGCGGCGGGCATCAAACACAAGAACGGCGGGTTCAAACAAACCGGGCAGTTGGGTGACGTGATGCGCGAGTCGACCGAAATTGCCCACAGCTATGCCCGCTCCCTGGTGGCGAAGCAGTCGGAGAACGGCTCGTATTTCGACAATCACCTGGTGCACCTGCACGTGCCCGCAGGCGCCACGCCGAAAGACGGCCCCTCGGCGGGCATCACCATGGCCCTGGCGCTGTACGCCCTGGCCACCGGCCAGTCGGTGCGCAACGACCTGGCAATGACCGGTGAGCTGACCCTCACCGGTAAGGTGCTGCCCATCGGCGGGGTCAAGGAAAAGGTCATCGCCGCGCGTCGCGTCGGGATAAAAAATATTATCTTACCCATCGATAACCGCAAGGATTTCGACGAGCTGCCGGACTACATCAAGGAAGGCATCGACGTGCATTACGCCAATTTCTTCAGCGACGTACTCGAGGTCGCTTTCGACGCCAATCCGCAATCATGAAAAAGATCTTCCTGAAAGCCAAAAAGGAAGCGGCCGTCCGCCGGCGCCACCCCTGGGTATTCTCGGGCGCCGTCGCCAAAATGGAAGGGCAACCGGCCGACGGGGAGGTGGTCGCCGTGCACGGCGAAAACGGCGACTACCTCGCTACCGGCCATTACCAGGACGGCAGCATCTGCGTGCGGCTTTTTGCTTTTGAGCCGACCGAGGCGGGGCAGGATTTCTGGAACGACCGGATCCGGCAGGCTTTTCGCTACCGGCGGGAGCTGGGGTTAACTCAAAATCCGGACACCAACTGTTACCGTCTGGTGCACGGGGAAGGCGATCAACTCCCCGGGCTGATCGTCGATATTTACGACCGGACGGCGGTGGTGCAGTGCCATTCGATCGGCATGCATCGCGAGCGGGATCATCTGACGCGTGCGCTTTTGGCGGTCTACGACGGGGCGCTGGAAGCCATTTACGATAAAAGTGCGGATACGCTGCCCGCCCATTACGGAAGCACCGTCGAGAACGGCTATCTTTCCGGCTTATCGACCCACCTGGTTGCCCGGGAGAACGGACATGCTTTTATCGTCGACTGGGAAAAAGGGCAAAAGACCGGTTTCTTCCTGGATCAGCGCGAAAACCGGCAACTGCTGGCGCGCTACGCCCACGAGCGCTCCGTGCTGAACGCCTTTTGCTATTCGGGCGGGTTTTCGATATACGCTCTGGCCGCCGGCGCCGCTCATGTCGATTCGGTGGACATCTCCGCGCCGGCCATTGCGCTCACCGAACAAAACGTAGAACTCAACGATCTGCCGCCCGGCCGGCACCAGGCCTATGCCTCCGATGTGCTCAAATACCTGCAGGTCAAGGAATCGACCTACGACCTGATGGTGGTCGATCCGCCGGCTTTCGCCAAAAGCCTCAATAAACGGCATAATGCCGTCCAGGCTTACAAGCGCCTCAATGCGCTGGCCCTGAAAAAAATAGCAACGGGCGGCATCCTCTTCACCTTCTCCTGTTCACAGGTGGTGGACCAACAGTTGTTTTACGATACCATCGTGGCGGCGGCCCTGGACGCCGGTCGTCAGGTGCGGGTAATGCACCGCCTTTCCCAACCGCCCGACCATCCGGTGAACGGTTTTCATCCGGAAGGGAGCTATCTGAAAGGGTTGGTGTTGTACGTCGGGTAGCGCCTTTAGATGCGTTTCAGCAACTCAAATTTTCCGTCCCGGATAATAAAAACCTCTTTCCCGATCCGCAGCTCTTCGCCGTCATTCAGCCGCTTCAGGTCTTCGATATCCGCTTCGATGGTATGCAGGGAGCCACCGGTGGTGAGCGCCAGGTTGAGATAGTCGATGTTGATGCCGTATTCGGTGCCGCAGAGCACGATGCGCACCGGCCGGTCGACCCGGGAGAGCAGGGACAGGTCGCGCGGGCTGGCGTAGTTGTCGGCGATCATGACGATCTCTTCGCAGTCGGGGCAGGCATCGAGGCCGAAGAGCAGGGCTTCGATATTATTCTCTTCGTTATCGCCGCCGTTGCCCCCTTCGACGGCGCGGTTGGCCAGGCGGGCGATTTCTTCGAAGGTGGCCGCTTTGCCGTCGTACAGGCCGCCGGTTTCGCCGATTTCCTTATCCTCGTCGGGGGTGCTGTCGCCGTCGTTGAAAAAGACGAGGTGCCCGATGCGGTTGTCCACTTCATTGAGTTTGAACCAGAGCAGCAGTTGGGCGGTATAGGGGGACATGCTGCCGGTGAGGTCGGTGACTACCAGCATGTTTTTCCAGTCGCGATGGCGTTCCAGGGCTTTGAAGATGGTAGAGTCGTTTTTAGTGAGCTCCTTCAGTTTTTCTTCTTTCGAAAAGTCGGGCAGGGTATCCGAAAGGAGGAGCACAAAACCGTGAAACAGCTTTTGGGCTTCGGTCCGGTTGGCGGCGGCCGTTTGTGCGACCAGCAGCCAATCGTCGGGCGACAGATTGCGGGTCTGCGGCAGCCGGCGGTGCAGCTCGGCGATGCGTTGGGCGTTGAGGCGACGTTGGGCGATCGTGCTTTCGGGCGGATAGGCGGTGTAAGCCAGGATCGCGCCCTCGATGCGTCGGCGGCCGATCTCCGCTGCGGACGGCATGCGGAGGGGGTAGCGGCGGCCATAACCGAGGGGAATGAGCAGTTCATTCGCTTCCGGAGCGCTGACATCGAAGGTGTCGTTCACCATCTGGGTGGCCTGGTCCAGGATGCGGTTAATGTCGGTTTGCAGAAAAGCGATCGCCGGACTTCCCGACAGCAGGAGAAAAAAGATCAGTTTTTTCATATTGGCTGATTAGCAGTTTTATGCCCGAAACCAAGGAACCAACGCAAAAGAAGATTATTCGCCCCAAGGGTAGACCCTAAGATAAAAACATCCGGCAAATTTTTTAAATTCCGATCTTTACCCGGCATGGAAAAGATCAACTACCCATTATTGCATTTCGATCTTCAGGAAGAGGCGCTGCTCGGTATCCTGGTCGGAGCGGGCTACCAGGCGGTCGATAAGGACCTGCGCAGCCTCCGCGCGGCCATGCTCGACCACTTGCAGCGGCAATACAAGAAGCACGACGAATATCCCTACCAGGCTATGCTGTCGCCCCGGCTGAAGATCATTGAGGTCAACATCCGGCCCGCCTATCGCGACGATACGGGGTCCTTTCCGCTTTCCTACCGCCTGCGCGTTCCCGTCCCCGTCATTTACGGAGAGACGTCCCAGGGGCATTACGAATGCCACCTGCCTTTGTTGGAAAGCAGCTTTTACTATTACGAGGCCCGGCAGTTCGACGCTCTGGTCGATCACTTTATCATCTCCCTGCTCAATCAGATGGAACCGTCCGAAATACTACGGCTGATGGCCTATCCCCGGCCCGGCCTGGATATCCTGACGCTGCGCGTCAAGTCGGATCGCCATTACAACTGGTCGGGCTTTCGCTATGAGCGCTCTTACGAGACGCTTTCCCGGCTGGCCGAGCGCTATCCGTATCCCAAGCAGATGCGCCGTTCCATCAGCGCCGCCCCGGACGCCGCCTGGGAGCTGGAGCACAAAGTTGCCGAGGTGCTCGATAAGCTCATCATCACCCGCTCCAACGTCCTCATCGTCGGTAATCACGGCGTCGGCAAAAGCGCGGTGCTCAGCCAGGTGATCCGCAAAGTGACTTCCGAGCAGCGGCGCCAGAACCTCGACTATACTTTCTGGCGCATCATGCCGCAGCGCATTACGGCTTCCGCCAAATACCTGGGCGAGTGGGAGGAGACGGTGGAAGAACTGGTGGAGGAGCTCAGCTCCGCCAACGGCATCCTGTGGGTAGTCGATATCGTGCAGTTGCTGCAGAGCGGCGGCGAAGGGCCCGAAGACAGCGTCGCGGCCTTCTTGCTTTCATTCCTGCAACAGGGCAAGCTGCAACTGATCGGCGAGGCGACGCCGCAGGAACTGGACAGCATGCGGCGCCTGTTGCCGGGCTTCGTCGAATCCTTCCAGGTGGTGACCCTCGAAGAATTGCCGGAACAGAAAATCCAGACCATCTTCGAACGCTTTGCCGAATACGCCGAGCGCGCCCTGCGCATCCGGATCGACGGGGAGAGCCTGGCCCTCAGCTACCGCTTGTTGTTGCGCTATTACCCCTACGAGAGCTTCCCCGGCAAGGGCATCAATTTTCTGGGGCAGTGCGTCAGCGAAGCGCGCCTCAATCAGGTCGACCGGGTAGACAAACAAGCGGTGGTCAGCAACTTCATCCGGCAGACGGGCCTGCCGGAGCTTTTTCTGCGTGACGAGCTGCTGCTCGACCAGGAAGAGCTGCACCATTTTTTCCAGTCGCAGATCATCGGCCAGCCGGCGGCAGTGCGCCAGCTCAGCGGGTTGGTGAAGATCTACAAAGCGGGCCTCAACAATCCGTACCGCCCCATCAGCACCCTGCTTTTCGCCGGCCCTACCGGCGTGGGAAAAACGGCGAGCGCCAAAGTGCTGGCCAGCTACTTTTTCGGGAAAGGCCAGCAAAAGTCGCCCCTCATCCGCATCGATATGAGCGAATTTCAGCACCCCGGACAACTGGGGCGCCTCATCGGGGCGGGCAATGAAGTGGGGCAGCTGGTGAAAGAAGTACGGGAGCGCCCCTTCGCCGTGGTGCTGCTCGACGAGGTCGAAAAAGCCGACCCCACCATCTTCGACGCCCTGCTGACGGTGCTCGACGAAGGCATGCTGGTCGACAACTTCGGGCGGGTGGCCAATTTCCGCAACACCATCATCATCATGACCTCCAACCTGGGGGCCTCCAACCGCCAGTCGATCGGCTACCAGCAGACGTCGAGCGACGAGGCGCAGTACCTCTCGGCCATCGAAAAGCATTTCCGACCGGAATTCGTTAATCGCATCGACGGCATCGTCCTCTTCCGGTCGCTCAGCCAGGACGACATTCGCAAAATTACCTACAAGGAGCTCGACGAACTGCGCCGCCGCGAAGGTTTCGTGAAACGCCGCCTGACCCTCGAATTTACGGACCGCCTCGTCGATCAGCTCACCCAGGTGGGCTTCGACGAACGCTACGGCGCCCGCCCCCTGCAACGCGCCCTGGAACACACCCTGGTCAACCCCATGGCGCAATGGCTGCTGGACCATCCGGAGGTGGAAGGGGAAGGGTTGTGGGTGGATTTTGATGGGGGGGTGGTGGTTAGGAGGGGAGGGGGAGGTTGAGGTTGAGGTTGAGGTTAAGGTTGAGGTTGAGGGCTCCGCGGGTGTTTTTAATGAAGGTGAAGAGCGTTGAATGGGGGTCTTCTCGTTGTTGGAACGCCAAACCAAAGACCAGAGACCAAAAGGTTAAGGTTGAGGTTGAGGTTGAGGGCTCCGCGGGTGTTTTTAATGAAGGTGAAGAGCGTTGAAAGGGGGTTCTTCTCGTTGTTGGAACGCCAAACCAAAGACCAGTGACCAAAAGGTTAAGGTTGAGGTTGAGGGCTCCGCGGGTGTTTTCAATGAGGCTGAAGTCCTTACTGGTGTGGACTTTACAGGTTTACGATACCTTCCCCAATTCGCATGGAAAAATGCCGGGCTTTTTTGCCCGTTTGGCGGCGGTATTCGGCGAGAGCTTCCAGGACGAAGGTCGCTTCGGCCTCCTGTCGTATCAGGTTGATGGTGCAGCCGCCGAAGCCGCCGCCCATCAGGCGGGCGCCGGCGACGGCACGGTGGTTGGCGGCGAAGTCGACCAGGATGTCCAGTTCCGGGCAGCTGACTTCGTAGTCGTCGCGCAGGCTGGCGTGGGCGGCGAAGAGGAGGTCGCCCAGGGCAGGGATATCGCCCTGGCGGAGCGCGAGGACGGCGCGGTGGAGGCGATCGTTGGCGGTCACTACGTGTCGGCAGCGGCGAAAGACGGTGGGTTCGAGCGCATCGCTGAGGATCTGTAGGGTGTCGGGCGTCACGTCGCGCAGGCTGCGGACCTCCGGCTGTAGTTCCTGCATGGCGCTTACGCCCGCCCGGCATTCCTGGACGCGCGTAGCGTAGCCCGAGTCGGCGTGGTGGTGGCGCACTCCGCTATCGAGGAGCACCAGGACGTGATCGCCGAGGTCGGCGGGAATGTACTCGTAGTCCAGCGAACGGCAGTCCAGTTGCAGGAAGTGGCCGGCTTTGCCCAGCAGCACGGCCGTCTGGTCCATGATGCCGCAGGGGATGCCCGAGAAAGTATGCGAGGCCCGCTGAGCAAGCCGGGCGAGATGGCGGCGCGTTTTGCCGAGCGACAACAACTGATCGAGCGCGAAAGCAAAGCCGCATTCCAGGGCCGCCGAAGCGCTCATGCCGGCCCCCACCGGCAGGTTGCCGCCGAAGGCGCAGTCGAGCCCGCTTACCGGATGGCCCTCCTGCAACAGTTGATCCAGTATTCCCATCAGGTAATTGGCCCAGCCGACCGGTGCGGGGCGGAGGGCGCTGAGTTCGGCACGGAAGGCTTCGGCCGGATTGGCCGCCCAAAAACGCGCCAGCCGGCTGTCGTTGAGCGAAACCGCCAGCCAGGTGTAGTAGTTGATCGCCGCGGGCAGCACGAAGCCGTCGTTGTAGTCCGTATGTTCGCCGATGAGGTTGATGCGGCCCGGGGCCTGCACCAGGATCTGGGGTGTCGTTCCGAACTTTTGCCGGAAAGCGGTCAGGATAGCATTCGCATCCATAGGCGGGGCCGGTCAGTTTTGCAGGTTCTTTTTTTGCAATTCTTCGGCGATGGGCGACTTGGTCTGGCGCGGTTTATTCGACCGGATATCTCGGTAGTGGCGCTTCAGCCAGGTGGCCAGTCCGTCGAGCCCCGGGAAAAGCACCCGCTCGTTGATGTTGGCCTGGTCGAGTTTGTCGCGGATCTCCCATTTCAGTTCGCAGGGGATGATGATCTTGAAATAGTTGATCTTGGTATGTTGCAGCCAGTGGCTGATGATGACGTTCGGGTCGGACACCATCGAGAAGACGGCGTACTGGTTGACGATGCGCTGGTCGATCGACGGCGGCTCCAGGAAGATGGCGTATTCCTGCTTTTTGAGTTTTTGCAGGTCGGGCAGCTGGTGCACTGCCCGGTCGAGCATTTCGGCGGTGAAGATGTGGGAGCCTTCCTCTTCAATGACGCACGACAGCTGGTCGGGTAAATAGTGTTTGGCGTCCACGTAGTTGACTGCCCAGATGACGCCGTCTTTTTTGAAATTCATGAAATTGGCCGTCGCAAAATGCAGCGCCACCAGGGGCGAGTAGGTCCAGTCGAGCAGACGCGTCGGCAGCCCGTGGTGCTGGGCCAGCGCCAGCCAGTTCCAGATCGACTTGTTCTCGTCGTCGACGATCTGGGAGTACTTGCGGAAGTTGCGCAGCAGGTGTTTTTCCAGGTGCGATTCGCCCAGGCGGTTGAGGGTGGTGGTGAGGTCGTAGTTTATATCTTCCATGCCCCGGTACACGTAGCCCGAGCGAAAGCGTTCCAAGGTGTTGTTGAAAGAATCGTGATAGAGGGCCTCCATCAGCTGGGCCCAGCTTTCGACGGTGATGGTCTGCGGTGCGTTCATGGTGCAAAGGTACGAAACGTTGGGACTAACTTTGTGGTTGCCGGGCAGGAAGAATGGCGAAAGCCGTAAGGGTTGGCTTCGTAGTTGTAAGCATGACTTCGTAGTTGCAAACTACGAAGAGCGGCCGCCAACTACGAAGCCAAACACGCGCTTCATTCCAATGAATACCGCAGGCCGGCATACGCCATCCGCCCGAAGATCGGCCCCCACACCAGCGAGCTGTCGAAATAAGGCCCGAACGGATCATCGGCGGCGATGATGGGGTCGGGTTGTACAAAGTTGAACAGGTTTTCCACGCCCAGGTAGAGGTCGAACCGTTGCCACCACTGTTTGCTGATCTGCGCGTTGACCACCACAAAATCCGGCGAGCGGCCCGGGCGTCGGAAGTCGAGGGGGTTGGCGTCCGTGGCGGGGATCCGCTTGGCGCCCTGCCAGTTGACCGTCAGGTCGAAGGCCCAGCTATTTTCCGTGTGGTAGGCCAGGTTGGCGAAGGCCCGGTGGCGGGCCACGAAAGGCCGTTCCAACCGGCCCTCCCGGTAGTCGGTGCGCACGTCATTGAAGCGGTAGGCCACGCGCAGGTCGAAGTTTTCCAGCAAGGCGTAGTCCGCCTGCGCCTGTAAAGTGTTGGAATACGACTGGCCGTCGAGGTTGTAGAAGCGGACCTCCCGCGGGCTCTGGTCGTAGTCGACCACCACCTGCTGTTCGAAGCGGGTGTGGTAGCTGTCGAGGGTGAGCACCAGTTCGCGATGGTGAACGATGAAGGTCTGCCGCAGGTTGAGGCCGAAGTTCCACGCCACTTCCTGGTCGAGGCCATAGGGCGTGTTCGCGGTGTTGTTTTCCAGAATCACCGAGCGCGACGAGGCCAGCATACCCAGGTTTTCGGCGATGATGGTCGCCGTTCTGCGGCCCTGGCCGGCGGAAAAGCGCAGCACGCTTTGTTCGTTGAAGGCGTAGCGCAGGTGGAGGCGCGGGGTGAGGAAAAAGCCGAACTGGCTATGGTGGTCGCCCCGCAGGCCGGCGACCGCCGTAAAATTATCGTGCGGCTGGAAGGTGTATTCGACAAAAGCCCCCGGCGCAGTTTCGTTGCGGTCGTAGAACCCTTCGGCCAGCCATTCGTCATACTGGTCCCATTGTAAGCTGAGGCCGGACTTCAGCCGGTGTGCGGCGTCGCCCAGCGTCTCCTGGTAGATCAGGTTGGCGTAGAAGGAGCGCTGTTCGGCGTCGTAGCGGGTGGAGCCGAAGTCGGCCTCCTGGTCGTGCACTACGCCGGAGAGCTGCAGGCCGATGCTTGCTTCCGGGCGGTTGAGGAACACCTTGCCGATTTTGGCCCATCCTTCCAGGCGGCGGGTCTGCATGTGGGCGCCCCAGGCGGCGGGGTTTTCGGTTTCGGGCTCGAAGGCCGGCTGGCCGCTGGTTTTATCGAAATGCGTGGTCTTGATCCCGAATTGGCCGTTCCAGCCCTGGGACCCGTCAAACTTCCAGCGGTTGACGGCCGTCCATTCCGCGCCCGTAGGCATATCCAGGAAGCCGTCGTCGTTGCGGTCGTTCTCTCCCGGCTGCCAGTTGCCGTGCACCAGTAGGCCGGTATGCCATTTGTCGCCCACCGCCAGGCGTGCGTTGGCGTTGGCTTCCATGCGGCTGCCTTCATTGCCGTAGAGGTTGAGGTAGAAGCGCTCTCCCGCTTCCGGCTTCTTGAGTTCGACGTTGATCTGTCCGGTCATGCTTTCGAAGCCGTTGACCACTGAGCCTGGTCCTTTGGCCAGTTGGATGCCTTCAATCCAGGGGCCCGGGAGATAAGAAAGCCCGTAGATGGCGGCCAGGCCGCGCACGTCGGGTTGATTTTCGCGGGTGATCTGCACGTAGGGGCCGGCCAGCCCCAGCATTTCGATCTGCCTGGCGCCGGTGACCGCGTCGGTGAAGGATACGTCGACGGCCGGGTTGGTCTCGAAGCTTTCCGCCAAAGTGCAGCAGGCAGCTTTCAGCAGTTCTTTGCGGCCGATCTGCTGGGTGAGGACGGGGTCGAGGAAAGAGACTTCGATAGATTTGCGTCTGTAGGTGACCTCTACCGCTTCCAGGGTGTTCCCGGGAGTAAGGATAAGCTCCACCTGGGTCTCGTTGGTCAGCGTGATGGTATCGGAATAAAAGCCGACGTAGCTGGCGATCAGCTGTTCGGCGCCGGCGGGGCGTTCGAGGGTATAACGACCCTCCTCGTCGGTTACCGTAGCGGCTTCTTCGTTCAGCCAGTACAGGTGCACGCCGGGAAGGGGCGCAGTTTTGCCTGCTTCTTCCACCAGGATGCGGCCGGAGACGGCCTCCGGGCGGGCCGGAGCGGGGCGGTGGTCGGCTACCACGGCGGGATCGCGGTATTTGCAGCAGGCGTGGATCTGATCGTAGGCTTCGTCGGTGGCCTTTTTCTTTTGAGTATCATGGCCGGCCTCGGCGACCGCCCGGTGGAGCCGGTTTTCATCAAAATCTTCCTGCTCCACGAAGACGGTTAGCCGGCGGGTAGCGACGTCCCAGTCGGCGGCCGCCACGCCGGGAAGTTGGCCCACGGCATTTTCGATGCGCGTTTTGCACATGCCGCAGACGCCGTCGACGAATAGCTGCACAGTGGCGCCCTCAGTGCGGTGATCGGCCAGCACCCGGGGATCGCGGTATTTGCAGCAATCGTGCAGTTGTTCGTAGGCCTCGTCGGAAGCCAGGTATTTTTTGGTGTCGTGCCCCGCGCCGGTGACGGCCCAGTGCACCTGGTCTTCCTCAAACCGTTCGGAATCGGTAGTGACGGTGAGCAGTCGGGAGTCGATATCCCAATGGGCGTCGATGACACCGTCAACTTGTAAGGCAGCCGTTTCGATGCGCTTTTGGCACATGCCGCAGACCCCGTCGACAAAGAGGGTCATGGTATCTTGCTGCGCGCACAAGAACGGTGGGGCGATCCATAACAGGAACACCCCTATGATAAGGGCAAATCTTTTCATTTGAACAAAAATTAAAAAGCAAAACAACCCGAGATACCCCGGGGGATAAAAAAATCAGCAAAAAACTAAAGGAGTGTACGGCCGGGCCGGGGCGGCTGCCAGATGGAGGGGGTGAATTCGTAGGAATGGACGATGGGAAGCCGGTGGTTCTCCTGGTCCGTCCCTGGTGGAAAATGGAGCGGAGCCACTGTGGCGACCTGGATGATGAGCGGTGCGCAGCAGTAGCAGGAGCAGTTGTCGTTGCAGGGCGCTTCTTCGGACGGCTCTTCCTCTTCGGCCTGATCGGCCCGGCAACACTGGTGTCGCCCTTCCTCTGCATGGCAGGCGCTTGCTTCCAGGCGGAGGCTTTCGTGACAGGCTCCGCCACCTGCGTAGGGGCGTAAGGCCAATACCAGCAAAAGGCAGGCTAATATGACTGAAGCTGTTTTCACCTTGCAAAGGTACGGAGATTCCCCAGAAATGGGATGGCTGCGCGTCGATTTTAAACCCGGATGATTCATCTATTGCGAAGAACCCATGAATCATCCGGGTCAAATGTTACCGCTAATCCGGTATTTTTTCAGCCGACCAACGCCATTCCCGAAAAAATAGTAACTTGATTATGTTTTCAGAACCGGTATTCCCACCCCAGCTGTTGAGTAAACCGTTTTTCCTGCTTACTTTTGCAGGAGCAACTTATACCAGGGTTGACATGATTTGACGGATTGCCAGGATTGGATTCCCAAAATTTTTTAAGCCCACCCGAGGTCGGGTAAAAATTTTGCTTAGAACGCATTCGTCATTTTTATTCAATCGTGGTATCATCCTGAGAAATACGCCTTTCAAGCCTTTTACCTTTCAATTTCGTGACAAAACCGGGCAGGTGCGTCTCAATCGTAGTGGTTTTGACCGCACCGGCCACCCAAATTATTCCTGGAATAAAGCCGCTGACCACCAGGTGGTCCGGGCTTAGCAAAAACGACACTGTTTGAAAGCGTCACCTGCAACACACTTACCCACATTCGCCAACCGGGCTTCCGCCGGCGCCGCCCTGCTTCTATTCCTGGGGCTGACCCTCAGCAGCTTCTGGCTCGTGCCGCCTTTTACCGTCGTGAAGCTGGTGGCCGATGACGACGGCACCGGCCTTTTCGGCGCCGGCGATACGGTCACCTACACCATTCGCATTGCGCCGCGCAGCGAAAACATCATTACCGGCACGTTCAACCTGGTGGATACGCTTCCCGACGGGCTGACGTACCTCGCGGGCAGCACCTACTGGGTCAACGCCGAGGGGGACACGGCGGCGATCGCCGACAATACCCTCGGCACGCTTTTTCCGCTCGACGGTTCCAATAACGTCATCGGCAGCAGCGCTCCGCTGTATCCCGGCGATACGCTGACCCTGGGCTTCCGGGCGATCATCACCGCGCAGACCGATCAGATCATCACCAACCGGGTGAAGGTCTGGCAAGGCAATCAGACCGTCTTCGCCGAGGTGTCCATGCCCGTTTACGCGGTCACCAGCCTGGGCAACCGGGTGTGGTACGATTTTGACCGCGACGGCTACCGCGACGCCTGGGAACTGGGCATCAACGACGTCGCGCTTTCGCTTTACGCCCTGCGCGACACCAACGCTGTTCCCGACGAGCAACTGGATACCCTGCTGGTCGACCGCGATACTACGGCGGGCGGCGGCTATTACTTGTTCGAGGAAGTGCTGGAGGGGCAGTATTTCGTGGCCCTCGACCCCGGCAACTTCGCCGATAGCGCTGCCTTTTTCCGGTTTCGCACCAGCCCGGTCACCGAGTTTAATCCCAACTTCGACGTCGATCGCAACGATAACGGCATCGACCTGTTCGTTCCGGAGTACGGCTACTTCAGCCGGGAAATACTCCTGGAATACGGCGAAGAACCTACCGGGGAATTCGCAGGCCCCGCCGGCACGGGCGGCTCGCCGGATAACGCCTCCAACCTGACGCTGGACTTCGGGCTCTACGAACCGCCGCCTTTCGACCTGGCTTTAAAAAAAGAACTGCTGAGCGAACTTACGCCCGGTCCGTTTTACCCCGGCGATACCGTCATTTTCCTCATTACCGTGGAAAACCAGGGCAACGTCAGCGCCCGCAACATCCGCATCATCGATCATTTTCCCGATGACCTGACGATGATCAGCACCAACTGGGAAGGGATAGACAATTGGCGGGTTACGAAGATTAACGGCCCTGTCCTGCCCGGCGCACAGACCTCCACTACCATCGCTTTCCGAATAGACTCCCTCTACACGGACACTGTACTGCTCAACCATGCCGAGATCTATTTTGCTGACGACGATAACCTGGTCTCCAACGGCGGAGCGGTAGATATGGATTCTCACTACGACCAAGATCCCGGGAACGACGCCGGCGGCCTGCCCGGGAGCGCTGCCGACAACGCCCTGGACGGCGACGGCAGCGGCGCACCCGGACAGGGGGACGCAGAGACCGACGAAGACGATGCCGACCCGGAACTGGTGATCGTACAACAACCCTATGACCTGGCCCTGACCAAAACGCTCGCGCCCGGCCAGGAAGGGCCCTTCGAAGTAGGGGATACGATCGCGTTCGACATCGCCCTCATCAACCAGGGTACGCGGCACGCGGCCGGCATCGTCATCGAAGACCGCTTGCCGGACGGACTGGCGATCGTGGAGCATACTTCGGAGAACGACCTTTTCACTGCACAGGGCGACGGCATCTTTTCGCTGAGCGAGCTGTCGCGGGGCGACACCGCGATGTTGACCGTATTTGTAGAAATAACACCGGACTTTCAGCTGACCAGCTTCATCAACACCGCCGAGATCATCCTCGATAATGGCAACGACGAAGACTCTACACCGGATAACGGAGTGGGGGCGGAAGACGATCAGGATCAGGTGGCCGTATCGGTGGTGCAGGTCTACGATCTGGCGCTGACCAAAGCATTGGGGCCCGGGGAGACCGGCCCTTTTTCGCCCGGCAGTCCGGTGAGCTTTACAGTTACCGTGTACAACCAGGGCACCTTGCACGCCGAGAACATACGCATCCGCGATCGCCTGCCCAACGGCATGACCTATGTGGACGGCAGCTCTGACCTGGGCGATGTGACCGTCCTCGGCGGCGCCCTCTTCCAAATCCCGTTCCTGGCCGCCGGCGACAGCGTGCGCTTCACGGTGTATACACAGATCAATGATACCTTCCAGGGCTTTTCGCTGACCAACGAAGCGGAGATCATCCTCGACGACGGCAACGATCAGGATTCCACCCCGAATAACGACCAGCCCGCAGAAGATGACCAGGGTCAGGTGACCTTCGACGTCGAACAGACCTTCGACCTTTCCCTGACCAAAACACTGGCGCCGGGGCAGCCCGCCGGCTTTGAACCCGGCGCCACCGTCACCTTCCTGCTTACGCTGACCAACGAAGGGACCCTGACCGCTTATGGCGCACAGGTTACCGATATATTGCCGCCCGAGCTGATCTACAGCGGTTCCAACGCCGACGGCGTTTGGGTAATGGATCTGGGAGCAGGCGTCTTCGCTATCGCTTCACTGGCGCCCGGTACGAGCCGGGATATCCTGGTGGAAGCCACCGTCGCCTCCGGCTACCAGGGATTTACACTGACCAATGCCGCCGAGATAACCGCCGACAGCGGTCCGGATGTCGATTCCACCCCCGGTAACGGGGCCAATGGCGAAGACGATTATGCCGAGCTGGTCATCGCCATCGACCAGACCTATGATCTGGCTTTGTCGAAAAGCCTGGCGCCCGGTCAGGAAGCCGGCATCGCACCCGGCGAGCCGGTGAGCTTCCTGATCATCGTCCTCAACCAGGGCACCCTGGACGCGGCAGATGTGTCGGTGACGGACTTTTTCCCGGATGCACTGTCTTATATCGGCCTCACCGGGGATGGTCTCACGGAAACCGGCGACGGCGCCTTCGTGATCGATTATCTGCCGGCCGGAGAAACGGTGACGGCAACCCTTACTTTTGAATTGACTTTCGGGTTTCAGGGCGACGCCATTACCAATACGGCGGAAATTACCGGCGACGACGGTGAGGATATCGACTCCGACCCGAATAACGGCAGCGAAAACGAAGACGACCGCGATCAGCTTGTCTTCCCGGTCGATCACACCTTCGACCTGAGCCTGACCAAGGCCCTGGCGCCGGGGCAGAGCGATTTCGTTCCGCCCGGCGAGGGCGTGGCTTTCGTTTTGACCATAGTGAACGAAGGAACGCTCGACGCCTCCGATATCGAGGTGGCCGACCTGCTTCCGGATGGCCTGCTCTACACCGGTTCGGATGCAGACGGCACAACGGTGATCGACGAAGATAACGGACGGTTTACCATACCCCTCATCGCAGCGGGTGAAAGCATCAGCATCACCGTGAATACGCTTATCGATGCGAACTTTTTGGGCCTGGAACTGATCAACGCCGCCGAAATCGTAGTCGCCGCGGGCGAGGATGACGATTCCACGCCCGGCAATCAACAACCTGCCGAAGACGATTGGGACAGCATACCCATCGGGGTGGATCAGCCCTTTGACCTGGCATTGAGTAAAACACTGGCGCCGGGGCAGCCCGCCGGCTTTGCCCCCGGAGAAGACGTCGCGTTCCTGCTGACGCTGGTCAACGAAGGCAATCTTCCGGCCCTCAATACCGTCATCACCGATTTTTTGCCGACCGGCCTGAACTACGCCGGTTCGGACGCCGACGGCGCCGCGGTGGTCGACCAGGGGAACGGACAGTTCCTGGTGGCCGATCTGCCGCCCGGGGCCATGCAGTCGATTTTGGTGACGACCACGGTCGCCCCCGGTTTCCAGGGGTTTGATTTGACCAATACCGCCGAAATTACCGGGGCTTCCGATATTGATATCGATTCAAGCCCGGATAACGGCGAAAACGAAGAGGATGATTGGGCGGAAGCTACGATCGAGGTGCTCCAGACGTATGATCTGGCCCTGACCAAAGGCCTGGCGCCGGGGCAGGGCGGCGGTGTCGTACCCGGTGAAACCATCGCTTTTGTGCTGACGGTGGAAAATGAAGGGACCCTCGACGCCGGCAACATCACCGTCACTGACTTCTTCCCGCCGGCGCTCAGCTATCTCACTTCGGATGCCGCCGGCAATCAGGTGGTCGATAACGGCGACGGTTCTTTTGTCGTGAATCAGCTGCCCGCCGGGCAGGCCGTTTCGATTATCGCAACGTTCGAACTCGCTTTCGGCTTCCAGGGCGAGGTGCTGAGCAATGCGGCCGAGATCACCGCCGCCGACGGGCAGGACGTGGATTCGACCCCCGGAAATAACGACCCGGACGAAGACGACCGCGGCCTTATCGATTTTGCGGTGACGCAGCGTTTCGACCTCAGTCTGGAAAAAACGCTGGCGCCGGGGCAGCCTTCGCCCGTACCGCCGGGGGGAGCGGTTGACTTCCTGCTGACGCTGACCAATGAGGGGACGCTTCACGCCACCGGTATTCAGGTAGCCGACTTACTGCCGGGCGAGTTGCTCTATGCGGGCTCCGATGCCGACGGCGAGGCGGTCATCGATCAGGGAGGCGGTCTGTTTGCGATACCTTACCTGGCGGCCGGCGAGAGCGTAAATATTGCGGTTTTCACGACCATTGACACCAGTTATCTCGACTTTTCCATCACCAACGGCGCGGAGATCATCGCCGCCGACGGGCAGGATCTGGATTCTACGCCCGGCAACCAGGATGCCGGCGAAGACGATTTCGACCAGGCCGATATCGCTGTCGATCAGCCTTTTGACCTCGCCTTGCGCAAAGCACTGGCGCCGGGGCAGCCGGACGGCGTTGCGCCGGGCAGTCCCGTCGAATTTGTGATAACGGTGGTCAACGAAGGGCTGGTGGACGCCTATGAGACCGAGGTGACCGACTTCCTGTCGCCGGGAATGACCTATGCAGGATCAGACGCCGATGGACAGTCGGTGGTCGACCTCGGCGACGGTCTCTTCCGCATTCCTTCTTTGGCGGCGGGCGATAGTATTGCCATCGTTTTGACTACTGCCATTGCTTTCGGCGTACAGGATCTGGCGCTGAATAACGTAGCGGAAATAACGGCGGCCCAGGAAACCGATGAGGATTCCACGCCCGGAAATAACGATTACGACGAAGACGACCTCGGCGAGGTGCGCTTCAATATCGACCATACTTTCGACCTGGCGCTCAGCAAGAGCCTTAGCGATTCCGTTCCCGGGCCTTACCTGCCCGGCGATCTGGTGGCTTTCGCATTGACCGTCACCAATGAGGGGACGCTCGACGCGGACAGCATTGCAGTGGCCGATCATTTACCGGATAACCTGAACTACGTAGGCGCCGATACCGACGGCCTGCCGGTGACTGCCGACGGGGCGGGCCATTTTACTGTCAATACCCTGCTGCACGGCCAAAGCCTGACCTGGCTGGTGTACGCAGAAATCGCGGCGAGCTTCGACGGCGATTCCCTGATCAACACCGCCGAGATCATGCAGGCCGACGGCCCGGATACCGATTCCGATCCGGGCAACGGCGAGATCAGCGAAGACGATATGGCGCAAGCCATCCTGCCGGTCACCCAGGTGTTCGACCTGGCCCTGGTCAAGCAGGTGAGTCCCGCCACGCCCGGGCCGCATCTGCCCGGCGATACCGTGGTGTTCCGCCTGCGCGTATTCAACCAGGGCACCCTGGATGCTTATAACGTCACCATCACCGACTACCTGCCGGACGGGCTGGAGGTGATCGATCCGAACTGGACGGTAAATGGCAATCAGGCGGTGCACACCATCCCCGGGCCGATATTCTCATTGGGCAGCGCGGCTCTCGTCGACTTGCAGGCCCGCATCGATCCAGATTATACCCTGCCGACCATCGTCAACGTCGCCGAGATTAGCAGCGCGGATGACGATACCGATCCGGACAATACGCCGCCGGTCGACCACGATTCGCCCTACGACCAGCAGGCCGGCAACGACGGGGGCGGACAAGCCGGTGCGCCCGCCGACAACGCCATCAACGGCGACGGCACCGGAGCGCCGGGCAGCGCCGCCGCCGAGACCGACGAAGACGATAGCGATCCTTGCCTGATCACCTTATGCGGCTATGACGCCGGGCAGGACGGCTTCCTCGAAGTATGTATCGGCTGCCCGCAGACGCCGGTTGCCGTCGACCTGTTCGGCGCCATCGGCGGTACGCCGGAACCCGGAGGCGATTGGCTGGATGTCCAGAATACGGGCGTCGACCTCAGCGATCCGGCCGCCGTCGACCTGACCGGGCTGGCGCCGGGCGGCTACACCTTTACCTACTACCTCGGCGATCCGGACGTGTGCAGCAACGCTCAGTCGGATGTCACCGTTCTGATCACCGCCGTGAATAACCTTTCCTGCAACGATCAGATCAACGTGGCGCTCGGCCTGGATTGCGAAGCCACGGTGATCCCCGAAATGGTCGTGGAAGGCGTAGACGATTGCTATATCGACCAGTTGGAAGTGCGCCTCATCAACCCGCAGGGCGTGGACATCGGCAACGTCATCACCGGCTCGGAAGCCGGACAGACGCTCATCGCCGATGTGTACGACCCCAACTGCGGCAACTACTGCCTGGGTAATATCGTGGTAGCGGACCTGCTGCCGCCGACCATCACCTGCCCGACCAACGTCAACGATTTCGTTTGCAGCGACGCCGATACCCTGCTGAATAACGCGGCGCTGCTGGCGGTGACCGGAGAGCCCGACATTGCGGACAACTGCACCACCGAGCTCGATCTCGATTTTTCCGATCAGTTTTTTGCCGGGCCCGACTGCGGTCAGGACAGCATCGTGCGAACCTTTACGGTGACCGACGGCAGTGGTAATGCGGCCTCCTGCATCCAGGTGATCGCCGTTCGCCAAGCCAATCCCGAAGATATCGTCTTGCCGCCCCAGTCGGTCGTACTCGATTGCGCTGCTCCTTTCGCGACCAATGATCAGGGCCTCCCGGCTATCCAGGAAACCGGGCTGCCCGCGGTGCAGACGTTTTTCGGGCTGTCGGCATTGGATCAGACTTACTGCAACTTCGGGGCTTTTCACGAGGATAGCCCAGAGATCCTCTTCTGCGACGGCTCCTACACCTTCGTGCGCAGCTGGACGGTGCTGGATTGGTGCGATCCTACCACGCTGATCACCCTGGATCAGGTGGTGCAAGTAACAGACAATACCGGCCCTGCGGTCAGTTGCCCGGAATTCGACTACGACCTGGACGGGCAGGCGGACGATATCTTTTTCCCCAGCGGTCCTTTTGATTGTACGGCCGCTTTTGCCGTACCCCAACCCATGGTTACCGACAATTGCTCGGACTGGGAGGTGCGCACCCAAATCGTGACGGACACCATCGTCGAGGTGTTGAACCCATTCGGGCAGGTCATCGGCCTGGACACCCAGGAACTGGTGCTGGCGACGATCGAGCCCGGTGATCCCCTCTTTGTGGGCGGCATCCGGCTGGGCTGCCATCGCTTCCGCTACGAGGTGACCGACGATTGCGATAATACCACTCTGCTGGAATGCGACTTTTGCGTAGAAGACCGCGCCGAGCCCATCCCCATCTGCGATGACGAGATCACCGTAGCCATCGGCGGGCAGGGCGTGGGCCGGATTTTTGTCGACGATGTCGACGAAGGCAGTTGGGACAATTGCGGCGTACAGCGCCGTTCCATCCGACGCCGGGTGGCGGAAGACCCCGGCAGTTGCGAGCCGGTGACGCCTTTCTACACCGTTTGGGGCGAATTTGTAGATGTTAATTGTTGCGATATCGGGGATACGGTAGCCGTCGAATTGCAGATAGTGGATTTTTACAATAACGCCAACGTATGCGCCACCAATGTGATCGTCGTCGACAATGTGCAGCCCCTTTGTACGCCGCCTCCGGCGACGGCCGTCGATTGTGACGCCTTGCCGCCCGACTTCGACCCGTCCAATCCGAATGTGCTGTCCGGCCTCTTCGGACAACCCTTTGCGGTAGATAACTGCCAGGGCGCCGGCTGGGAAGAGCTGCCGCCGTTGGTCGACCTCGACGATTGCGGCTTCGGCTCGCTCACCCGCCGCTTCCGGGCGGTGGATGCTTCCGGCAACACTTCCCAGGGAACTTGTCAGCAGGTGGTGAGCATCGATCCGGTTTACGATTACGAGATCCGCTTCCCGGCCGACGCGGCGACGAGCTGCGGCGACTCGGCGCCGGATACCATCAGTTATAGCGAAAACGCCTGCGATCTGCTGGCGGTAAGTGTCACCGATATGCCTTTCACGCCGGCCGGCGATGAGTGCTACGAAATCCTGCGCACCTACCGCGTGATCAATTGGTGCGAATACGACGGACTCGCCAACCCGGTGGTGGTCTCCCGCGATGTGGACTGCGACGGGGCGCCCGGCGACGAGGCGGTCTGGGTGATCGTGCGCCGTGACGGACGGACGTATTACGATCGCGACGGCGACGAGGAAAACGCCAACCCGGCGGCCGGTATTCGAGGCTTCGGTTGCGGCCCCAACAACCTGGCGGGCTATTGGGTAAACGATCAGCTCGATCCGGGGATCGCGTCGCGCGGCTTTTGGGAGTACACCCAGCATATTCAGGTTTACGATGATGTCGATCCCGTCGTTTCCGTATCTACCTTTTCTCCGTTCTGCAGTTATAACGACACCGACTGCACAGCGCCCGTTTCCGTCAACTTTTCGGTATTCGAAAATTGCCGGCCCGAGGCCGACGCTTCGCTGCCGGCCGACGTGACGATCCAGGTGTGGCTGGACCTGGAGGCCGACGGCGTCAACGACAGCGATGTCACCGCTCAGGCGCTGAGCGGGAGCTATCCGGATTACAACTTGTTCGGGACCTACCCATTGGGTAGCCACCGTTTCGTAGTGGGGGCCTTCGACGGCTGCGGAAACCAGACCCTGCAATTTATTCCCTTCGAAGTGGCGGACTGCAAGGCGCCCGCGCCGGTCTGCCTCAACGGCTTGTCGGTCAACCTCGTCCAATTGCCCGCAGGAACGGATGCCGACGGCGACGGCGACGAAGACTATGCCGCGATCACCGTTGCGGCCGACGCCTTCATCAGCAGTGCGGTCAACGATTGCAACGGTCCGGTTTATTATTCGATAAACCGGCCCGGAGAAACGCCCGATCCGGCGCGCGACAGCCTGGTGATCACCTGCGATGATGACAACCCCGTGCTGGTGAACGTCTATGCCTGGGACAATGCCGATAATCCCTACGCCATGCAGCCCGACGGCGGGGTGGGCGGACCGAATTACGCTTTTTGCGAAACCTACGCCCTGGTGCTCAATGCCGGCGACGCCTGCCAGCCGCCCCTCGGTCCGGAGTGGATCATGGGGATGGTAACCAACGAAGCTTATGTGCCTATGGAAGGCGCCATGGTTTATCTGAGCGGGCAAACCGACGGACAGATGGCGACGCTGGCCGACGGCACCTACTATTTTGCCAACCTGGAGCAGGGATACGATTTTACCGTTGCTCCCGAGCTGGATACCAACGACATCAACGGCGTTTCCACCTTGGACCTCATCCATATCGAAAGGCATATTCTCGGGATTGAACCGCTGGGGTCGCCTTATAAATTGATCGCGGCGGACGCCAACCGCTCGAATTTTATTTCCGTGGCCGACCTCATTCAGATCCGTCGCCTGGTGTTGGGGCAGGATACCGTTTTCCCGGACAACACCAGCTGGCGTTTTGTCGAAGAAGCCTTTGTCTTTCCCGATCCGGATAATCCCTGGGCAACCTATATTCCCGAAGCGATCAACGTCAATAACCTGACGGGCGACGTGACAGAGGCCGATTTTATCGGGATCAAGACCGGCGACGTGACCCTCAACGCCCAGACGGTCAACGCCCAGGCCGTGGACGAGCGCAATTCACCGGCGCCCTTCACCTTTATCGTACGGGACCAGGCTTTCGGTACGGGCAACCGCGTAACCGCCGCGCTGGAACTTCCCGAGGGAGCCGATCCGCTGGGATATCAGTTTACTTTGCGGTTCGATCCGGATGTTTTGGAATGGGAAGGCCTATCCGGCGGCAATTGGCAGGCCGCCAACCTCGGTTTGCATCGCGCTGCCGCCGGTGTGATCACGGTGAGCTGGGATCGTTACAGCGCCGGTCAGCGCGATACCCTCGTCGCGGCCTTGCAGTTTCGCGCCCGGCGGGCGGGCATGCTGTCTGCAGCTTTGCACATTGCCGAGCGCCCCACCGCGGCCGAAGCTTATTTCGACAACGGCGACATCCGGCCGGTGGAGCTGGGCTTCGGGGAAGCAGAGCCGGGGCCGGCCGTAATCGTCTTCCCCAACCCCTTCCGCGAGCAGATGCAGGTGCGTTTTGATTTGACCGCCGCAAGTGAGGTGGCCCTGGAAGTGTACGATAGTCGCGGGATCGTATTGTGGCGCACCCGGCGATATATGGATGCCGGCAAGCAGGCAATTCCGGTGCGCCTCGACCGGTCGACTGCCGGCGAAGTGCTTTGGTTGCGATTGAAAACCGGAACCCAGGAGGTGGTGCGCCGCATCGTGCAAATGGAATAGATCATGTCATCAGCCCATACACTTCGTCGTCCGGCCCGGCGGTCGCCGGCATGGACGGCAGTCTTGCTTTTGTTCTGCCATTGGCTCGGCGCTCAGGATTTTTACTTCGGCGCCGATCTTTCCTACGTCAATGAACTGGAGGATTGCGGCCTGACTTATTTCGAAGGTCAGGATTCGAAAGACCCCTACGCTATATTCCGGGACCACGGTTGTAACCTGGTGCGACTGCGGCTTTGGCATACGCCCAGCTGGTACGATACGTTGAATAACGGCGAGCGCTACGGCGATCCGGACGATGTCAAAAAGGCAATCGCCCGGGCCAAGACGCACGGCATGTCCGTTTTACTCGCTTTTCACCTTTCAGATAACTGGGCCGATCCCTCCAGCCAACTCGCCCCGCAGGCGTGGCAGCCGGTGGTGGCGGATATCCCGGTTTTGCAGGATTCGCTGTACAATTACCTTTTCGGGACGCTCTCCCAACTGTACGAGGAGGGGCTGCTGCCCGAGATGATCCAGATCGGTAATGAAACCAATAAGGGCATTTTGCTTTCGCCGGAAGACAATGCCGGCTGGACCCTCGACTGGCCGCGCAACGCGGCCCTTTTCAATACGGCTTTGCAGGCGGTGACGGACGTGGAGCAGCTTTACGATCAGGAGATCCGGACGCTCCTACACCTTGCGGGGCCCGAAAATACGGAATGGTTGATCGATAGCTTTGCGGCCAACGGGGTGACCGATTTTGAGGCGATCGGCATCTCCTATTACTGGTCGTGGCATCAGCCCACCGGTATCGATGAGGTGCAGGGCGTGGTCGCTGCGCTCAGGGAGCAGTACCCCGCAAAGGAAGTGCTGATCGTGGAAACCGGTTACCCCTGGACGACGGATTGGAACGACAATGCCAATAATATCCTTGGTCTCGCCCATCCGGATTATGCCCCGCCGAGCCCGGAAAACCAGCGCCAATGGCTGATCGACCTCACCCGTGGCGTCCTGGAAGGAGGCGGCAAGGGAGTGATTTACTGGGAGCCGGCCTGGCAATCGAGCCCTTGCTTTACGCAATGGGGCCAGGGATCGCATTATGAAAACGCCACTTTTTTCGACTTCGACGATCACCTCCTGTTGCCGGGCGGCATCGAGTGGATGGCGCACGACTACGGCGCTGTCTCGGTAAGGGAAGCCGGCCGGCCGACTATGACCATCCCCATACATTGGGATCGCCGCACCCGCACCGTCACCATCGGGCCGGCCGCGCCTTTTCCGGCGCGGATTCGCTATGCGGTCATTGACGCACTCGGGCGGGAGCTCGCCGCCGGTTCCTTTGCCGGTGCGGACTTCGCCCTTGACCTGACGCGGTTTCCCGCCGGCATTTACTGGGTGCGTGCAGTGAGCGCCGGGAGCGGCGAGGGCGTGAAAAAGATCAGCTTATTCCCTTAGTTCTTCGTCATGAGAAACCATGAATAAGCCGGTGTATCATTTTTTTTCCGCATCTTTAATCCCGAATGTCAAAGTTTTGGAATTAATTTAGCCCGGATGGTTCATGGAGTCTTCGCAATAGATGACTCCATGAATCATCCGGTTTAGCCCTTACGACCCAAAAACGCCGGACCGGGATTGAGATGAAGGACCTACTCGAATTGGCGAATATCGTCACCAAACCGAAATTGCGCGCCGTAGAGCTGATCGGGGACGGCCTGGAGGGGGATTCTAAGATCGCAGAGTTTTACGACGCGCTGACGGAAGGGCGCTTCGCCGATGATGACGAAGCGGCGCAAGCCTTTTACAGCGCCGGAAAAAACAACAGCGCCTATCAGAAGTTGCGCAAAACGGTCAAAGACCGGCTGATCAACGCCCTGTTCATTATCGACATCAAGCAGGCGTCCTATTCCGACCGGCAGCGGGCTTATTACGAAGCTTACCGCGACTGGGCGGCCGCCAAGATCCTCTTCGGCAAAGGCGCGCACAACGCAGCGGTCAGTATTTGCACCAAGCTGTTGCGCATATCCAAAAAATACGAGTTTACGGAGCTCACCCTCGACATTTACCGCACTTTGCGCCTTTTTTTCGGCACCATGGAAGGCGACCTCAAGAAGTTCGACAAGTACAACGCTTTTTTCCGGGAGTATGAAACTTTGTGGCGGCATGAGAACCTGGCCGAAGAGCTGTACATCAACCTGACGATCCGTTACGTCAATAGTCGCGCCGGAAACAAGGAGATCAGCGAAAAAGCACACCAGGCGTTCCGGGAGATCGAACCCCTGTTGGGGCAGTACGATTCCTACCAGCTGCACCTTTGCGGGCGCATTGTCGAGATGGTGTGTTACTCCAGCGTGCACGATTATCAGCGGACGCTGGCCGTCTGCGATGACGCTATTGCCTTCTTTCAGGCCAAAGACTACGTCGCCACCGTTCCCTTACAGATCAGCTATTACCAGAAAATGATCTGCCACGTTCAGCTGCGGCAGTTCGACGCGGCCCGCAAAGCAGCTGAAAAATGCATGGAATACCTGGAGGAAGGCAGTTTCAACTGGTTCAAGTACCGCGAATTGTACTTCATATTGTGCATGCACTCCGAGGAATACCAGGAGGCGCAGGCCATTCACGACAAGACGGTGGCCCATCCCGAGTTTGAGAACCTGCCCCGCAACGTGGTGGAAACCTGGATGATCTTTGAAGCTTATCTGAAGTACCTGATCCTGGCCGGGCAGTTTGAGCCCGCCGGCGGGGCCGACCGGGAAGATATCAAATTCCGGCTGGGGCGCTTCCTGAATGAAATGTCGGTTTTTTCGAAGGATAAGCGCGGGATGAACATCACCATCCTGATCATCGAAGTGTTGTTTCAAATCCTCAACGGGGATCGCGGTCAGCTCATCGACCGGGTAGAGGCGATCGACAAGTACCGATCGCGCTACCTGCAGGAAGAGGAAACCCGGCGCTGCAACCACTTTTTCCGGATGTTGCTGCAGATACCCAAAAACGCGTTCGACCGGGAACTGGCCGAACAGAAAGCCGCAAAAGACCTGGCAGCCTTGCAGCAGGTGCCCATCGAGCTGGCCAACCAAACTTACGAGATCGAGATACTGCCCTACGAAAAGCTATGGGCGATCGCGCTGGATTCATTCGCGTAATCCGGGTTAAACCAGCAATTCTCGGTTTGAAACATTGTTGTGTTCTCGTATCAGCAGGACGAGCTATCGGTAGCCTATTTTGTACGCGGTGATTGCTTTGCCGGTGAGGTACGGAATAATATACGCTGCATTCTTGCCATCTTCCTTATTCCCTACCTTCGGCAGGGAAGCCCCTTGTGGTGTGTAACTCCTGTTTTGTATTGAAGGTCAATTGCTTAAATGTGATCTTCAGCAGAAATTTTTATGAGGAACTCGTGTTACACACCAATCTTTCGAAACAATCTACCAACACCTTGCGCCTTCGGCGCTGCGAATGAAGAAATACTTACTGTCAAAAGCAGGAGGCATTATTGTTGAGAGTAATATTTTTTCCAGAAAATATGGTTTTTTATTTGCATGTGATTGGGAATTCCTTATATTTGCAATGGCTTTAACGGAAAAGCCAGATCAAATCTCGCCCAGTTTCACCAGCATTTAAATCAGGCAACCTTAGGTTGCGCGAGCAAATATCGATCCCGTTCCTTGGGGATCCAATTTTCAGAACACCACCTCTACCGCGCTGGAAATCGCTATCCTCCAAAATCAGCGTAAATTTCACCTCCAAAATTTAGTTTCCGCTGAGGAAGCTGAAATCGTTTTTCTACTGTCTTTGAATCAGGCTATTCTACTCGTATTCCCTATTGGATCGCAGCATCTGTCGGTATGGATCGGCGTCAATGACGGCTAGTCAGCATTCGTTCTTATCGCAAATCAACAGCTTAGGAACCTGGCTGCAAGTTTTGATCGATCCGCGCCAAATCCCTCCTGTTGGATTCGGGTAATTTTTTACCCGGCAGGATAGAAGGGACCGTTTTCGAATCTGCATAAAGATTGGGGAATTCCGGTGGAATGGCAAAGGCTCCTGCACGGCCGGCTCATTGCCGCGAAACCCCGCCGAGGCAAACGGCAGGGCAGGGGGGAGGTATGTCCGATATGGAATGATTATTGAATCACTTTAGGAATAATTGTGTCGGCCCCGGCCGGCGCCCCTTTACAAACTATTTAAATTATCGCACTATGAGCCTTGTTAATGCCATTACAGGTTTTGTCTCAACGCCATTTCCGGATCGCGCTCCGGGCGTCATCAATGTTGACATTATTCGTCCGAAACGCAACGTCCGAAGCTAGAGAAGGGTTAAAAAAATCCCTTTTATCCGTATTGTTCACGGAATCTACAAACCTTGGTTGTCCGGCTGTGTATCCCACAGCCGGTTTTTTTTAGCCATGGGTTCTTCGTTATGAAAAATCCGGATTAGATAAAGTGGTTGCTGTTTTGGTAACTATTTTGACCATTTCCCGGACCTTACCCTGTTTGCCGCATCCTGTTGTTTTTGCGCCTTATAATTTCATTTAGCCTCCGGTTGCCGGCAAAAAGAGCCTTTTGCTTTGAGAAAAGAAGTGATAAAGCCCTCCAAGAAGATTAAATTAAAATTTAATGTGTTGTGCCGTCTGGGAATGGCGGAGATAAAATTCCGGCGAAAAAAACAGGCTTTGTTTTTGTTAAATAAAATATTGAAAATCAATAGTTTGAAAGCCTTCCGGATTCAAGGGGTAAGTAAAACGCGATATTTGTCTGAGGGCGGTCGGCATTTTCGCCCGATCATTGTACTGTGCAACGGAAAAGTCCACAGCACGCAAAAAACGCCAAGAATTGATATCGAAAAAAAAGCCGACTGAGGGTAAGTGAAATCGGAAAACTGTCCCGGCCTTACAAAAAAGAAAGAGCGATCTTTGAATGGTAATTAAAAAGGTACGGACGCCGAAAGTTAGACCGTTCCCCCTAACAATTATTAAACGACATCCGGGAAGCCGGTTTTCGAAAAAACGAATTGTCAACAGACCCTTGGATATTTCGGTGTGACGTATTGCAGGAAGGTTTTAATGGATTGCGATTTATCCGGGGCAACCGAAACAAACGCAATCATGAAAAATCTAAGCGCTAACGAGGGCGTTGCCAGACTGACCGGCGCCGACCGGTTGTTGAAAAAAGAAGACTACCTGCTGGCGAAAGTCATGCTGGGCGCGCCGAGCCGCCGTTGTGAAGGGATGGGCGTCTGTAAAATAACGCTTATCCAGTCGCCGGACAGTGCTTATGATCTGTGGGGATGCAAAAGCGCGCTCGCCCTGATTGTTCCGGGGCGCCACAACAACTGGAAACTCTTTTTCCTGAAAGGCTCGATGTGTGCGCAAATGGCGCAGCGATACTTTGGCGGCGGTACTTTCAGAATTGACGAAGGAAGCATTTTCGAGCGCCCCGAGACAGGGTCGCTGCTCTTCCTGGCGGGTGTTTACCCGGTGATCGAGACGGAAAAGTATTTCATCGTAAAAGCGAGATAAAGAAAAGCTGTCTGTTAGTTGCAGGCTTTGGTCTCAGCAGTCAGCCTGGTTTTATGAATTCCTTGTTCCCCTTACGTTTTTTAAAAAAGCGCCGCCCGAGGGTGGTGTAAAGAATAATAATAGATCAGGTGATTTGGGTTTATTGGACGGCTGGGGGAGTTGTCGAAAAGCGACAACTCCCACTAGTCCTTTTTTGTCACTAAACAAGGCGTGATAGCAACTATCGTTTATCCATAAAAATATACGGCCCCTGAGTAAAAAGGTTACACAAGTCCTTATCTCATGAAATTTTTTTGCAAACCTTTCTTTTTCGGGCAGTTCATACCTTGAGTTGCCCGAAATTATTTTTCGCGTGTCCCTTTTTTCCTTTTATTCTTTAGAATCCCAGACAATAGCATAAACACAACGACCTATCTCATGAAAAAAGACGTCTACCGTCCTTTTGTCCTAAAAAGGAGCGGGAGTGGTGTGTCCACTCGTTTCCTCTTTTGGAACCGGCCCGGGGTCTCCCTATGGGCTTTTTCTGCTTTGGCTACTCTGGTTTTTTCGTGGCTGGCCGTACAGTCAGCGGCCAATTTGGAAAAGCTCGTTGCGCCTAATGATAAAGACATAGCGGCCAAGCACTGGGCGTCGGGAGTTTGTTCCGTAGAAATCTCGGAGGTTAGTGTGGGGACTTGCCGATATAATAATGCAACGGACGAATCTCAGGTAATCGTGGCGGTCTTTCTGGAGTGGGATAATCTTTCTTCTGATGACGAGATCGAGGTGACTTTAGGGGCTGAAATGAAAATATTTGACCCCAATCTTCCGGGGCAACCTAATTATGTGCAGTTTATCGTTCCCGCAGATGGCGGCAGTGGAACGGTAACCGCTGAAATAGATTCGGGGTCTTGCAGTGATTTTGATCAGGAGAATTTCCAACTGCCCGACGCCTGCGCCGGCGTCGGGCCATGCGCCGGCGATCAGGCCGTCGGCGGGCAGGTATTTAACGATTTTGACTCCGACGGGGTGCAGGACCCCTCGGAGTTCGGCATTGAAGGGGTGACGGTAAAAGTGTACGATTGTGAAGGCGATGAGCTTTGTACCGGCGTTTCCGACCTCAACGGTTTTTGGCTGTGCGACGGGCTGCCGGCCGACGAGGCGGTGAAGGTCGAATTTTCCGATTTTCCCGCCAACCTCAATGAAGGCGGCAGCGGCGTTGACGCTCTGGGCGGCAGCGTTCAGTTCGCGCAAGTCGGCGACTGCGATGTCAAGTTCGGCCTCAGCGACCCTTCGGAATTCTGCGAGAACAATCCTTTCCTCCTCATTCCCTGTTTTGTCAATGGCGATCCCACCCTGAACGACGCGGCGACCGCCGCCACCGGGCCGGCGCTGATCGCAGTGCCCTACATCCCGAGCAGTATGGATCAGCAGGGGGGCGGAGACAATATCGGGCTGGCTCTGGCCAAACACGTCGGCTCCGTCTATGGCGCCGCTTATCGCAAAGAATCCCAGGAGGTCTATTCCGCTGCCTTCTTAAAGCGGCACTGCGGTCTGCTGGCCGACGGTCTGGGAGCCATCTACACTACCGACGTTTCGGAGCTGATCGCCAGCGGGACGGCGCCGTCGGACCTGGACGCCGCCTCCAGCCTGTTGCTCAACCTGGATGACTACAGCATCAATACCGGGGATGAAGGGACGCTCAACCGCGATATGACTGAAAATGCCGCCGATCCTTCCCGCGACCCCGACGCTTTGGGCCAGGTGGGCAAAATGGGCCTCGGCGACCTGGATCTTTCCAAGGACGGCGACAGTATTTTCGTGGTTAACCTATTCAGCAAAACCCTGGTCGTGATTCCCGTTAACGACTTTTCGGGCACTTCGGAAACGGCGATCCCCGATCCCGGATGCTGGAACAGCGACGCCGGGGCTGCTTCTCCTGACGACTGGCGGCCCTTTGGCGTGAAATATCACCAGGGTGTCGTTTACGTCGGCGGCGTATGCTCCGCCGAAGCTTCGCAGGATGCGAAGGACCTGCGGGCGGTCGTCTATACCTGGACTCCCGCCGACGGCTTTACCGAGATCCTCAACTTCCCGCTCGACTATCCCCGCGGGAATCCCGCCTCCTGGCAGAATCCTGATCCGAGCGATTGTGACCAGTGGAATCCATGGTCTAGCGATTTTACGGCTTTTATCACCTCAGAATCCGGCTACAACAATCAACTCTGTTATTCGCAGCCCCTCCTGAGCGATATCGAGATCGACATATTCGGCAATATGATCCTCGGCTTTATGGATCGCAACGGCCATCAGGTAGGCTGGCGGAACTGGTCGCCTAACGTGGGGAACAATTTACTTTACAACGGCAACGCCGGCGGTGACCTGTTACGAGTCTACAACAACCAGAGCGTCTGGTTAATCGAGAACGGCGGCGTCGTCGGCTTTGATTCCAGCTTGCCTGACGGCGCCAATAATGAGGGGCCCGGCGGCGGGGAATTCTACTATCGCGACCAGTTCGGGAGCGGCCACGAAGAGACGGCGCACGGCAGCCTCACCATCCACCCCAGTAACAATGAGATCGTACTGCCCATGCTCGATCCTCTGCGCGCCTTCTCCGCAGGCCTGGCCTGGTTCAACAACGCCAACGGCGTTCCCAACAACCGGTACGAAATATACGTGCAGACCGATCCGGGATCCACCGAAGCGACCTTCGGCAAAGCGCACGGCCTGGGCGACGTCGAAATTTCCTGCGGCGAACCCTCCATCGAGATCGGCAACTACGTCTGGCTCGATCAAAATACGGACGGCGATCAGGACGCTTGTGACGATGCCCTGGCCAACGTCAACGTGACGCTGTACGATAAATCCGGCAACGAACTATCGACCATCCAAACGGATGACGACGGTCAATACTTGTTCCAGAACCTCGAACCAACAACCGATTACATCATTGCCTTCGGTACGGGCGGGCAATTTGCGGACGGCGCGCTCGACATCGGAGGCAATACTTATCTGCTCACCATCGCCAATAGCGGGGTAGGGGACAATCCCGATCTGAACGACTCGGATGTCACCATTGCGGACAACAGTTTACCTGCTGCACTGGTCGGGCTTCCCGTAATTTGCCTCACCACCGGCGAGCTGGGTGAAAACGACCATTCCTTCGACGCCGGATTTATCTCCGGCCTCGATTACGGCGATCTCCCGGATTCTTATGCAACCTCACAAGCGGAAGGCGGCCCCAGCCATATCCTTAAGCCGGGGCTCTATCTCGGATCATGTGTCGATTTCGAATCCGACGGCGCCCCCGATGATTTCGCGGGTACCGACGGTACGGGCGGCGATGATCAGACCAGCGGGAACTTCGAAGAAGGCATCTGTAACGGCGACGATGATGAGGACGGCGTCACCCTCCTCACTGCTTTGATCCCCGGCGAAACGGCCTGTATTGAAGTATTAGCGACCTCGCAGACGGGAACCGCTGTACTGAACGGCTGGATCGACTTCAACGGCGACGGCGATTTCGAAAACGACGCCGACGAAAAACTGACCTTTACCAGCAAAGGCGGCAACGCCATCAACACCCAGGACGCCGTCGTCGATAATGGTACGACGACCACCGAGTATTGCTTCACCGTTCCGGCCGGCGCTACCTTTCCCGATCAGGAGACCTTCCTGCGCTTTCGCCTCAGTATGAACGGCGGCCTGGACTACTTCGGCATGGCCAATTCGGGAGAAGTGGAAGATTACTACAAAGCGTTTTGCTCGCTTGCCCCGACGATCGTCGCGACCTGCGACGACCAGGGCACCACCGACCCGGGGGACGACACCTACTCCTATACGATCGAGATCCCGAGCGGTGCCGGCACGGGTACTACCTTTTCTGTGGCCGGAGACGATACGCAAACGAACCTTGCTTACGATACCGAAAATGGGCCCTTCGGTCCCTTCCCGATCTCTGGCGGCGATTTGTCGATCACCATCACCGACGATACGGATAATACCTGCACCTTAAATGAAACGGTGAGCGCACCGGCGGAATGTTCGGATTGCGCGCTGGGCGCACCGGATATCGTTACCACCTGTGATGACCAGGGTACTTCCGATCCTACTGACGACACTTTCTCCTTTACGATCGAGCTGGAAGAAACGACCGGCCTGGGCGTCAGTTACGGACTCAGCGGCGACGTCACGGCCGCCGGGCTGAGCTACGGCATGGTGGAAGGCTCGTACGGGCCGTACCCGATCAGCGGGGGCGATCTGACGATTACCATCACGGATGCGAGTGATGCGACCTGCCAGTTGGTTGACCAAACCGTAAGTGCACCCGCCGCCTGTTCCCCGGCCTGTGACTTAATGCCGGATATCGTAGCAACCTGCGACGATCAAGGCACCATCGATCCCAGTGACGACACTTTTACCTATACGGTGGAAGTGCCGAGTAGCGCCGCCGGCGGTGCAACCTATTCGATCAGCGGCGCCGATACGCGCGCTAATCTGGCCTATGATGTGGAAAACGGACCCTTCGGCCCGTTCCCGATCTCGGGCGGTGACCTGTCGATTACGATAACCGATGATGCGGACGCCACCTGTACGGAAGCAACAACGGTTATTGCGCCGGCTGCTTGTTCCCCCGAGCCTGCGAAGTTGGGCGACCTGGTGTGGGAAGACCTCAACGGCAACGGCGTTCAGGATGCCGCCGAACCGGGCGTGGCTGGGGTTACCGTGACCCTCAGCGGTACAGATAATCAGGGCAATCCGGTTGCTGATGTGACGACCACCGATCAGGATGGCATGTACATGTTCGGCGACCTTTATCCCGGCGAATACAAAGTGACTTTCAGCGACCTGCCGGCCAACTATATTTTCACCGCTGCCGGCGATCCGGCTGGTATCGGCGCCGGGGATGGCAGCGACGACAGTGATGCGAATCCGGCAACCGGCATGACCGATACCTACACGCTCGACGCCGGCGATATGGTTCTGGAACTGGATGCCGGTATTCTGAAGCTGGGCAAACTAGGCGATATCGTCTGGGAAGACACCAACGGCAACGGTGTTCAGGACGGCGGCGAGCCGGGCATCGAAGGAGTGACGGTGACGCTGACGGGCACGGATAACCTGGGCAACGCGATCAACGAAAATACGAGCACGGGCGCGACGGGCATGTACATGTTCGGCGACCTGTGGCCGGGCGTATACAAGGTGACCTTCAGCCAACCTTCGGGCTACGTAGCTACGGTAGTGGACGACCCGGAGAACAACGGTGATGATGCCTCGGACAGCGACGCGGATCCGAATAACGGTCTGATGACGGGGGATTACACGCTCGAATCGGCCGACACGATCCCGACGGTAGACGCGGGCTTCCTGGTGTTGGGCAAACTGGGCGATATCGTCTGGGAAGACACCGACGGCAACGGTGTTCAGGACGGCGGCGAGCCGGGCATCGAAGGAGTGACGGTGAC
>CAYQQU010000015.1:79628-88867 GCA_964419545.1 uncultured Saprospiraceae bacterium
TGATGACGGGGGATTACACGCTCGAATCGGCCGACACGATCCCGACGGTAGACGCAGGCTTCCTGGTGTTGGGTAAGATCGGCGACCTGGCTTGGGACGACCTCAACGGCAACGGTATCCAGGATGCCGGAGAGCCCGGCGTTGAAAATGTGGCGGCGACCCTAACCGGTACGGACAATTTAGGTAACGACATCAATATATCCCTGAATACCGACGCCGCCGGCATGTATATGTTCGGCGACCTGTGGCCAGGGACTTACAAGGTAACGTTTGCGCCGCCGGCTTCCTCCACTTATCAGCCTACCGCGCTTGATGACCCCTCCGGTTTCGGTGACGACACCGTCGACAGCGATGCCGATCCAGCGAACAACTTGATGACACCGAGTTATGCAATCACTTCCGGTGACACTATCCCCACCCTGGACGCAGGTTTTTACGTTCCGGGTAAGCTGGGCGACCTCGTTTGGGAAGACATCAACGGCAACGGTATCCAAAATGGCGGTGAGCCTGGAATAGCCGGGGCGCAAGCGGTTCTTACGGGAACCGACGGTCTGGGCCATCCCGTCGGACCGCTGCCGATGACTACCGACGACGTCGGCATGTATATGTTCGGCGACTTGTGGCCGGGCCGCTACGAGGTGGCTTTTCTGCCACCCGGTAGCGCGGCCTTCGTCCCGACGGCAGTTGACGATCCTTCCTCATTCGGTAATGATATGACCGATAGCGATGCCGATCCGGATAATGGCTTGCGAACAAGCCTTTATGAAATTCAGTCGGGCGACACCATCCCCACCGTCGACGCCGGCTTCCTGGTGCCCGGCAAGCTGGGGGATTTGGTATGGCACGATATCAACGGCAACGGCATCCAGGGCGCCGACGAACCCGCCATCGAAAATGTTCTGGTCTCCCTCTCCGGGACCGACGGCCTCGGCAATGCGGTGACCCTGGCTCCGCAGACCACCGACGGCGCCGGCATGTACATGTTCGGCGACTTGTGGCCGGGCTCCTACAAAGTGACCTTTACGCAGCCGGATGGCTACGATACGGCAACCGCGGTGGACGACCCCGCCGGCTACGGCGATGACGCCGTCGACAGCGATGCGGATCCGGATAACGGCTTGATGACAGGCTTGTACCTGATCGAATCGCGGGATACCATCCCGACGATCGACGCCGGCTTCCTGAATTACGGCAAAGTAGGCGATATCGTCTGGATCGACCTGGACGAAAACGGCCGGCAGGATACCGGCGAGCCGGTGCTGGAACATGCGAAATTGACGTTAACCGGCACTGACAACCTGGGCAACACCTTTATGGAAATGCAGTTTACCGATGAGAACGGCAATTATATGTTTACCGAACTCTGGCCGGGCAATTATCAAATGACCTTTGATCTTAGTTCGATTACCGCTCCCGCGGAATTGGTGGAATTTTCGGAGTATCTGGTGTTTACCATGCAAGATCAGGGGGATGACGGCGGCGACAATGACGCCAACCCCAACGACTTTGATTCGCCTATCGGAATGACCGATCCCTTTGACCTGGTTTCCGGAACGGTAAATATTACGATCGACGCGGGCAGCATCATCCCTTGTGTGCCGCCTACCGACCTGGAAGCGCAGAACGTTATGCTGACTACCTTCACGCTGCAATGGGAAGTGAACAATGACCCCCTCATGGGCACGGATGTCAACAACCACTGCTGGAATATCGAAGTCGGCGGCGTGGGCTTCGCACCGGGCGACGGCCAGGCGGTGGTGATGCTCACAGTTTGTGAAGGCGATCCCGGGGTGACGGTCAACGGCGACCAGGTCAGCTACGATATTGTGGGTCTGCAACCGGGCGCCTGCTACCGGGCGCATGTTTCCGAGACCTGCGACGGCTACGCGCCGCCCCTGAACGTAGTGGGCTGGAGCGAAGGCGTGGAGTTCTGCACCTTCGACGAACCACCCGTGGTGACGGGCAGCGGCGCGGCGCCGACCTGCCCGCAGGTGAGCCCCGGTTTTGCGCCCGACGGCGCATTGACGGTGGCCGTAACGGACGGCGCCAGTTGCTCCGGGACGACTTATGACGTGGAAGTGATCGACGGCCCGTTCGCGCTTACGCCCCCGGCATACAGTGGCGTGCCGGCCGGTGATTATACTTTTACCGGCGCCGGCCCCGGAACTTATACGGCGAGGGTTACCGAAACAGGGCCCTGCTTGCAAAAGCCGGCCTTACACCCGGTAGAGATCCAGATCGTCGTGCCGGACGCCGTGGATACGGAAGCGCCCCAGAAGGAAGTGGTCGATGTGTTAGGTAATCCGGTAACCGCGCTCGGGCCGTTCGTTTTGCCCGAAGGCTCGTGTTCACATCAGATGGACCTGTATGTGCGCGGCTTCGATAGCTGCGACGGACTCATTACCGGCTCCGGCGCAGTAACGGCAATCGCAACGACCAGCCCGACTACCGTTGACCCGGGCACGCAAGTGACCGTTACGGAAGATGGAACGGGCTTCTACCGCGTGTCCGTCAACTTCAGCATCGGAACGACCGAACTGACGATCGCGATAAGCGACATTTCGGGTAACGAAACGAGCATGACCTACACCGTCGAAGTGATCGATAATACCAACCCCAGCCTGACCATGGTCGGGCCCAATAATGTTACGATTCCCGACTGCGCCGAAGACCGGCCGGTAATCGTAACGGTATACGTGGATGATCTGTGCGACCAGAGTGTCGACCCGGATATGCTGACCGTCGACTTCGGGGGTAATCCTTATGTATTAAACTTCGACGGCGGCGATTACTTCGAATACATCGTCACCGTAGGGCCGGAGGACGACGGCCAGGTGTGGAGCGCGACTTATGTCGACGCAAGCGGCAATGTCGGCTTCGCCGATGTGGAAGTGGGCGTAGAACAAGCTGCCGGCGACCAGCCGCCCGTCATCCTGGCCGCGGACGAGAACGTGGTTATGCCGGTCTGCGATTTCGAAGACACTTACTACAGCTTCCAGATCCTCGACGACTGTGAGGACATCAACATCGATGATATTGTATTTGACGACGGCGGCTCGGGCCTGACCATCAGCTTCATTGATCCGGATGAGGACAATAATACGGTATTCGTTGAGACGACCGGTGCGGTGGCGCCGGGTACCTACGTGCTGAACATCAGCTACCAGGGCACAGATTTACAGCCCCTGCTGACGGTGAGCGAACAGGCCGACCAGTCGCCGGTCGTAACGCTGCCCGGCAATCTGAACTTTACGATCCCGACCTGCGGGGAGTCGGTGACGACGACCTTTTCAGTGACCATTCACGACGACTGCGATGAGACGCTGGAGGAAGGTAACGCCTTCTTTACGTTCTGTGGCGAGCCGATAGAGCCGGCATTGGTCAACAATAGCAACGCCGGTCAGCTCTACGCTGAATTTGTGCTGCCGATCACCGCAGCGGATGACGGCTGCCTGCTCATCGCCGGGTATACCGATAGCGCGGGGAATACTACCACAGTGGACGGACTGGTGAGCGTGACGGCGCAGCCCGACAACTGGGCGCCGGTCGTGATCTACCCAAGCGAAGATATTCAAGAAGAGCTCGACCCATGTGGACCATCTGAGACGGAAGTGTGCTTCGAAGTGACAGCTACCGATAACTGTGACGGTGAAATAGCGGCCGTAGTGACGATCGATGGCGTGGAATATCCCGCCACGGACGGCAATACCTATTGTGTGACCCTTACGGACGGCGACCACCAGGTTTTGATTACTGCCGAAGATGCCGCGGGCAACGTCACCCAGGAAGATTTCGTAGTGGCTATCGATCAGGACCCCGTGCCGGAGACCAACCTGGCGTGTAACGACAACCTTAACCTGACGTTGAATGGGGATTGTGAAGCTACGCTGATCGCCGACCTGGTGCTGGATGGCGATTTCGGTTGCCTGACGGAAGCGGATTTCGAGATCGTGGTGGTCGATAGTGACGTCAGTAACGGGCCCATTGTTGATGGTCCGGGGACGTACAACTTCGAGATCACTCTGGCGGAGGGCGTGAGCGGAAACTTCACCACCTGCTGGGGTACCGTGACGGCGGAAGACAAAACGGCGCCGACCATCGACTGCCCGGCGGATACGGAGGTCGCTACGGTGACAGAGGATGTTCAGATGATCAGCGGCGAGTTGACTGCGGGCGATCCGCAATTGGAAACGGCCAACTACTCCTGCCTGCTGGACGCCTTTAATCCGCCGGCCGGATTGCACTATTACGATACTTACACCTTTACGGTTACCCAGTCGGACGTTTTCACATTCGACCTGTTGACGGGCTGGAACGATGGAGCGATGGCGCTGTTCCAGAGTGGGTTCAATCCTGCTGATCCCTGCCAGAACGTGATCGGCTTCAGCGACGACGCCTTTGCGGCCGGGCAGGCGCCGTTCGATCCGCTGTTGCGCCTGGCCCTTCCCTTGCAGGCCGGCCAGACGTACACCTTATTGGTGACGAGCTGGCCGCCCGATCAAACCGGGGATTACGAAGTGGCGGTGATCAGCGACGGCGCCGGATTGCTGACCGGGTACGAGGTCGTCAGCCAAACGTTCGAGCGCGAGTTGATCTGCGATGATTTCGATCAAATTTTCAACCAGCCCAATAGCATGGCTTTTGTCGGGGAACCTACTGTGGCGGATAATTGTACCGATCCGCCGGCAATCAGCTTCACCGACACTTTCTCCGCCGGCGGCGATTGCGGCGAGGTGGTGATCACGCGAACCTTCATCACCGAGGATGAGGCCGGGCTTACCGCCGGCTGCACCCAGGAGATCACTCTGCGCAAGCCGACCCTGGCCGACGTCACCCTGCCCCCCTTTACCGCTTACCTGGAATGTGATGAAAGCTTCCCGACAGACGGCAACGGCAACCCGAGCCCGACCGTAACGGGCTATCCCTTCCTGCAAACAGCATTCGGTGTCGAGGACCTGGACCAGACCTACTGCAACCTGGCCGCCAGCTATGCCGACCAGGAACGCATCGAAGTCTGCGAAGGGACTTACAAGCTGGTGCGCGAGTGGACCGTGCTCGACTGGTGCGCGCCGGGTGCGAGCTTTATCTACACGCAGATTATCAAGGTAGGCGACTTCACCGGTCCGGCAATCAGCTGCCCGACCGTCGATTACGATTGGGACGGGCAACCGGACCCGCTGGTGATCCCCACCGGACCGTTCGACTGCTCGGCGGCTTTCGAGGCGCCCCTGCCGACGGTAACCGACAACTGTTCGAGCTTCAGTATCCTCACGGAAGTGATCACGGATGTCCAGGTCGACGTCACCAACCAATACGGACAAGTGGTCGGCCAGGAAACGAAGACGATCGTAGTGGCGACCATCGCGCCGGGACAACCGCGTTTCCTGAGCGGCATCCCGAAAGGCCAGCATCGCTTCCGGTATACCGTGCAGGATGATTGCGGCAATGAGTCAGTCGCGGAATGCCCCTTCACGGTAGCCGATAATATCGAGCCGACCGCCATTTGTGATGATGACCTCAATATTTCCGTAGCAAACCAAGGCCTGGCCCGAGTATACGCCGCCGATATCGACGAAGGCAGCTGGGACAACTGCGGTGCGGTGCGCCTCGAAGTGCGCCGCCTGGTCAAAGTAGACGCCGATTGCAACCCGGTGACGCCCTTCTACACGCCCTGGGGCGAATTCGTGGAATTCAACTGCTGCGATGCCGGACAAACCGCAACGATCGAGCTGCGCGTCTGGGACGACGCCAACCATAACGGCGTATTCGGCGGCTGGTACGGCGACGGTCCGGACGCAGCGGATCAGTCGAACCTCTGCTGGCTGGAAGTGATGGTAGAAGACAAGATCGACCCGGTTTGCGTGGCGCCCCACGCAGCCAGTATCGATTGTGACGCGCTGCCGGCTGACTTCGATCCGCAGGATACTATCCAACTGCAACTGTTGTTCGGGACGGCCTCCGCACAGGACAACTGCCTGAGTAAGCCGGAAGAACTGACGCCGGTGGTGAACCTGGACGATTGCGGCTTCGGCACGATCGTGCGCCGCTTCCGGGCCACGGATAATTACGGCAACGTTTCCACCAACAGCTGCCAGCAACTGGTGACCGTCAACGAAGTGCACGACTACGAAATTAAATTCCCGCGCGACGCCGAGGCCAACTGCGGCGCTCCGGTAGTCGATACCATCGAAACCCACGAGATCGGCTGCGACCTGCTGGCCGTCAGCGTGGAGGATGAGTTCTTCAGCGCTTCGGGCGACGAATGCTACAAGATCTTCCGCACTTACCGCGTCATCAATTGGTGCGAATACGACGGCGAAAGCGAGCCGGTGGTGATAAGCCGCGATGAGGACTGTGACGGCAACCCGGGGGACGAGAACATCTGGGTGCTGGTGCGACCGAACGGCGTGACGTACCTCGACCGCGACAATAACGAAAACAATACCAATCCGTTCGCCTTCACAAAAGGCGCGAGCTGCGACGGCCTGACCAACCCGACCGGGCACTGGATCAATTCCACCTTTGACGGCGACGCCAACCGCGATCCGGTTACCGGCCAGATGGACGCCGCCAACCCGGGCGAAGGCGATCCCGGCGACAAGGTCCGCGACATCGCCTCGCGCGGCTACTGGCAGTACACACAGCACATCCGGGTGTACGACGATAGCGATCCGGAGATCGCAATTGGGGATTTCGACAACTTCTGCAGCCTGGACAACGAAAGTTGCGACGGACCGGTGAGCATTCCGTTTAGCGTGACGGAGAATTGTACGCCGGATGACGTAGCGATCAAAGCGGTCCTACTGGACGCTTTCTACGACGGCCAAAACTTTGCAAGTGACTTTTCCCTGGCCGACGGATTGTTTGAGGTGACCGGCGAGTATCCGGATTACCAAATCAGCAGCACCGGCTTGCCGATCGGCAGCCATGCGTTCGAGATTCAAGTCGAGGACGGCTGCGGTAATACGAACGCCCTGCTGGCGCCCTTCGCAATAGAAGATTGCAAAGCGCCGGCGCCGATCTGCATCAATGGCCTGGCCATCGAGTTGATGCCGGCAGAACCAGGCGTCGATGCCGACGGCGACGGTGACGTCGATGCCGGGGCTATGGCGATCTGGGCTTCCGACTTCATTGCCGGCCCCGTCGCCGATTGTTCCGGGCCGATCGTCTATTCCATCAATCTATCCGGAGAGACGCCCGATATTGACCAGGACGGCCTGGTGCTGACGTGCGATGATCTGGGTACGGTGATCGTTGAGATCCACGCCTGGGACGCCGTTGGCAATCACGACTTCTGCGAGACCTACGTGTTGGTGCAAGACAACCTCAATGAGTTGTGTTCGGACAATACGGCGACCATTGCCGGCGGGGTGTACACCGAGGAAGCCGTACCGGTAGAACAGGTCGAAGTTGCGCTGAGCGGCCAGTCGGCGAATGATATGATCACCGGAACCGACGGGCTATTTGCCTTCGGCAGCCTGGCGGCCGGTTACGATTATTCCGTGACGCCCTACCGAAATGACGATCACGTCAATGGGGTGACCACCTTCGACCTGGTGAAGATCACCAAGCATATTCTGGGCGAAGAACTATTGGGCAGCCCCTACAAGATCATCGCCGCCGACGCCAACCGGTCGAACTCGGTGAGCACCCTGGACTTGATCCAGCTGCGCAAGCTGATTTTAGGAATCACCGACGAACTGCCCGATAATACGAGCTGGCGTTTCGTGGATGCGGCGTACAGCTTCCCGGACGTCGATGATCCTTTTGCGGAAGCCTTCCCGGAAGTATTGAACTTCAATGATCTGGAAGAAGAACTGTTAGAGGAGGATTTCGTGGGCGTCAAGATCGGCGATGTTAACGGCAGCGCCCAGCCTAACGCTCTGGTTACGGACGAACGCAACCTCACCGGTCAACTGACCGTCTCCGTACGAGACGAACAATTACAGGCGGGAGAGACCTATACCGTTGCTTTCACCGCCGATGATCTGCACCGCATTCAGGGGTATCAGTTCACCTTGCAGTTCGACCGGCAGAAGGTGGCCCTGATCGATGTGCTCGACGGGGTGGCCAGTCCGGAGAACTTCGGCTTGCGTTTCGTCGAAGAAGGGCTCCTCACCACGAGTTGGCACCTAATGGAAAACGCAGCGCCCGCATCCGGCGCAACGGATATACTGTTCCGCCTCGTGCTGCGAGCCGAGGCGGCGGCAGCGCTCAGCGATGTGCTTTTCATCAGTTCCCGGGTGACCGTGGCCGAAGCTTACGACGAAGCGAACCAAACCCTGGCAATAGCGCTGGATTTCGGGAGGGAAACGCCTGGCGAGGCCGGGTTCCGGCTTTACCAGAACGTACCGAACCCCTTCCGGGGCACGACCGCGATCGGCTTCGAGATGCCTCAGCCCGCTCCGGTTGTCCTGAAGGTTCGGGATATCACCGGCCGGATCATCAAACTGCTGCGCATCGAGGCCGTCAAAGGGTACAACGAACTGATCCTGGAACAAAAAGACTTATTCCCGGGGGGCGCCGGAGGCGGCGTATTGCAGTATTCGCTGGAAACGGGGGGCTTCCAGGCTACCCGGCAAATGGTGATTTCGCGGTAAATGATCGGAGGGCTTTTCTGCAGGGGCTGCCGGGGTGATTTTCTGGGGAATCTAGCCCGGGTTATTTATGGTTTCATCGCAATAGATGAATCCATGAATAACCTGGGCTAGCCCGTGCAGCGGAAAAAACTACCCGGCAGACGGTAATTTCCCGGTCGTCGGAATGTTGCAAACTACTGACACACCTGTCTGAAAATTAGCAATATGGCGCGATTCTTACTTTGGCGCCATCACGAATCCGGGTTAACATTTTTACCCGAAGTGTTTTGTTTTTGGCATTTTAAATTTATTTTTGTCGTAGAAGACGACTTTTTGTCTGACTGACGACCTAAACGTGGGTGAATTTTTTATCCACACTGATTACAAATCATGATCGAGATGAGAGAACTATCTACCTACGGTAGTGAACATTCTGTTCTTTTACCTTCCCGTAACGTCCATCATTTCCCGTTACTGCGTTCTGCTATTTTTCATCCTCGCTTCATGTGGCTCCTTTTCCTGCGGGAGCTTTCCGATTCGGTTATTCGACCAAATTCGCAATAATCCCTTTTTCATTTCTATCTAATCTAACTTTTTAACAAATCTTCGATCTTATGGAAAAAACGAGCTTTACTTTCTGGACGAAAGCGCTCGGTTTGC
>CAYQQU010000016.1:0-72993 GCA_964419545.1 uncultured Saprospiraceae bacterium
TAGTTCGTCCCGCTGGGACGTGAGCATAACAATGTTTCAAACCGAGAATTGCTGCTCATAAAGCCTTTTAATTATGAAAAAACTTGCCCTTATCCTCCTATTTGGCATGGCCGCTTTTTCAATACTCACCGCCCAACACCGATTGACTTCCCCCGACGGCGCCATCGAAGTAGCCATCGAAAAGGGCGCTTCCCTGGCTTTTTCTGTGGCAAAAAATGGAGAAGCGCTGATGCGCGCGAACGCCCTCAACCTCTTTTTCGACGGTGCGCCCTTGTACCGAAACCAAGCGCCTGCCGCGACCCGCTACAGCGTGGATGAAGCCGTGACCGTCGCCTTTCCGTATAAACATCGCAACCTGAAGGAACAATACAACGGGCTGAAGCTCGACTTCGGCGACGGCTGGGTGCTCCATTTCCGGGCGTATAACGACGGGGTGGCGTACCGGTACGAAACGGACCAAGACACAGAAACGACGGTCAACGAAAGCCTGGAGCTTGCCTTTCCTGCCGACTTCCCCCTCTGGCATTCCCCCGTTTCGGGCTTTATGAGCAGCCAGGAAGTACCCTACGAAAAGACTCCCGTTTCTGCTTTGCCGGATTCCGTGGTCACTTACCTACCCGTGCTCGCCGCAGCGCAGGACGGCCTCAAGCTGCTGATCACCGAAGCCGACGTATACGATTATCCGCACCTCTTCCTGCAAGGCGGCGACGGGGATCAACACCTGGAAGCAGTATTTCCGCCTTTCCCTTTAACCACCGAGTTGGTGCGCGATCGCAGCAGCCGGGTCACCGAAAGCGCCGGATACATCGCCCGGACGAACGGCAAGCGCACTTTCCCCTGGCGAGTGTTTATCGTGACGGAACAGGACGCACAGCTGGTCGAATCGGACCTCGTATACCTGCTTGCCCGCACCGGGGAGACTAAGGATACCGATTGGATCCGGCCGGGAAGGGTAGCCTGGGACTGGTGGAACGCCAGCAACCTCGCCGGCGTGGATTTCAAAACGGGACTCAATACCGATACCTGGAAGTACTACATCGATTTCGCCGCAAAACACGGACTGGAATACATCATTCTCGATGAGGGCTGGTCAATCTCCACAACCGACCTGAGCCGCCCCAATCCCGATCTCGACCTGCAGGAACTGATCAAATACGGCGATGGGAAAGGCGTTCGCCTCATCCTGTGGACCACCTGGCGGGCGCTCAACGAACAGTGGGCGGTGCTGGATCGCTTCCGGGAATGGGGCATCGCCGGCATCAAAGTCGACTTTATGGACCGGGCCGATCAGTGGATGGTCAACTTTTACGAAAAAGTGGCCCGCGAAGCCTTCGCACGGGAACTACTCGTCGACTTCCACGGTGCGTTCAAACCCACCGGCCTGCGCCGGCAGTATCCCAATGTCGTCTCTTACGAGGGGGTCTGCGGCCTGGAGCAGAGCAAATGGTCGAAGAAAAATACACCCACACTGAATGCTACCATCCCTTTCCTGAGAATGGTCTGCGGCCCGATGGATTATACGCCGGGCGCGATGCGCAACTACCATCCGGAAGAATTCCAGCCTTTTTTCAACCGCCCCGGCAGCCAGGGCACGCGGGCCCACCAGGTGGCGCTGTTCGTGCTCTACGAAAGCGGTATCCAGATGCTGGCCGACAGCCCGACCAACTACGAAAAAGAACAGGAGACCACCGGTTTTTTATCCCATATTCCCGTGATCTGGGAGGATACGCGGGTGCTGGCGGCCGAAGTCGGCGAGGTGCTGGTCGTGGCCCGACGGAATGGTGCGGATTGGTTTGTCGCAGGGATCACCGGAGCGGCCCCCAGAACGGAAAAGATCGATCTTTCATTCCTGGGCGAAGGCCAATATTCGGCAGTCCTGATGCAGGACGGGATCAACGCCGATCGCCACGCGGAGGATTACCAGCTGCTGAGACGGGAAGTAACCCGCGATACCCGGCTCTCGGTGAAAATGACGAAAGGAGGAGGGTTTGCCATGCGGCTGCGGCCACTGTAGTCCTCCGGGTTGAGGGAACATGTAAATTGTTGGAGGTCAATTTTTTGTAACTCCAAACTCCATAGGGGCAAAACATTAGTACACCTGTGACGCTTCCCGCCGAACAATATTTCACCTTTTTGCAACAATAGAGGAAATCGCACTTCTCTTTTCCCTGCACCTTTGTATCGACAATTAAACAAAAACAACCCTAAACTACAGTATCATGAAAAAGATCATCTTCTTCCTCTTTGTCGCCACTGGTATTTTCGGCGCCGCACAAGGACAGTCTTACACCGCATGGAACGACAACCAGCCAACGGCCGGACTGCTAGACAACGGAACGTACGCTGTTTCGAATGCCAAGGCCCCCGCCACGACGGGCGTTACCCGCCGGCCGCAGTTTCCGACCGGTGAAGAGGGGCTGCGCGCGTATTTCGAGGAGCAGGCGATCTACCCGATAGCCGCCCGCGAGAACGGCGTCGAAGAAGTGGTGCGCGTCTGCATGACCATTGCTCCCGACGGTATGCCTTATGACTTCCAGGTCATCGACCCGATCGATTCCGACCTCCGGAAGGTCGCCCTGCAGGCCGTACAGAATATGCCGGACTGGCTGCCTGCGCTGCAGAATGGCCTTCCGGTAAAATGTAAAGTAATTGTGCCCGTTATTTTCCATTTACAATAGATTTTCCCGAACTCAAAAAAAAGAGCTGTAACGCAACCGTTACAGCTCTTTTGCATTTGATGAAGAGGAAGCTGCGCTTCCCGTTATTTTTAGATCAGTTGACGCTCAGCACCAGATTTACTTTCAGGTCGAACTCGTCATAGATCGTCTTGTCGCCCAGGTCATCGAAGAAAGAACCGGAGCCGTACCGTACACTGTACTCGGAGCGGTCGACGGTGATCTCAGCCGTAGCCGACTCTTCCTCTACGTGGGCCAGAAACTTGATCTCCTTGGTGATGTCCTTGATCGTCAGGTCTGCAACGATCTTGTAGTCGCCCGGCGTACCGCGCGAGACCACTTGCGTAAACTCGAGGCTGGCCGTGGGGTGGTTCTTGACGCCGAAGAAATCGTCGGATTTCAGGTGGCCTTCCAGCTTGCCTTTGTATTCGCCTTCCAGATCGCCGACCGTGATGCTCGTCATGTCGATCACGAAATTGCCGCCCGTCAGCTGGCCGTCGGTGAATACCAGTTCACCGCTTTTCAGGTTGACGGTGCCGTGGTGCTTGCCGGTTACTTTGTAGCCTTTCCACTCGATCTTGCTGGCTTTAACGTCAGCTTTCTTCTTGGTAACTTCTGCTTCCGGATTCGTGAATGCCAGTAAGCTTGCAAAGAGGATTAAAAAACTAAACTTCATGGTGAGTTGCGTTTTTATTGGTGATTATTGATTGCATAGGTATCCTATAAAGGACGTTTTCGATGAATTGTTCGCAAAATGATGTTAAAACACTGATTGGGGCAAAAATTTTTTCGTTGCGGGGCTCAATCGCGAAATTTATCCAACAGATCACTGAGTAACCTGGCCTCTTCTTCGGTGAGGTTGCGACCTATCAAATCCAGTTTGCCCGAAATATGGTCCATGCTTTCCAGCAGCGCCTGCCCCTGTGGGGTCAGGCTGACATCCACCAGGCGCTTATCGTGCGTGCATTCCCGGCGGCTGACCCATCCTTTTTGGTGTAAGCGATCCACCAGGCGGGAAGTGTCCGCCATCTTATCCAACAGGCGTTCCCGGATCACCGAAGTGGTGATCGGCTCGCCCGCGCCGCGCAAAATGCGCAACACATTGTATTGCTGCATGGTTATATTATATGGCTTGAGCTTGCATCGCAACTGATCCTTTAACCAATTGCTGGTGTAGATCAGGTTGACAACGGCCCGGTGCCAGTCATTGCGAAAAGGTTTTGTCTGTTGTATGGCTTCTTCTATTCTCATCTTTTTCTGAATTCGCTACAAATATAATGTTTAAACTTCAATGTTCAAACATTAAAAAGAAGTTTTATGATTTTTTTAACACTCGGCGTTTCGGTTCTACTCCCGGGCGAACCTTTTTCATTTGGCGATTGATTTGCTTACATTTGTTGATACCTTGTTTGGAGGCAGTCATTTAAAAGGCCGAAGCGTTTTGTCCGAATCCTCGATCAAACAACTGGAGCAGCTTTTTTACCGGTATCAGCCCATGCTGGTTGCTTACGCCAACCAGTATTTGCGTTCGCCGGAGGATGCCCGGGAAGTGGTGCAGGACGTATTCGTCGGGGTGTGGAACAACCGGGAGCACCTGGCCTACGACGATAGCCTCAAGCCCTATCTGTTTACTGCTACCCGCAACCGGACGCTCAATCATCTGCGCAAACGGCGGGAAAAAACGGTAGCTCTCGACGAAGTCGGCGAAGCGGCGGCCGCGGTGAAAAGCGAGGGCGAAGCCCAGATGGAAGCCGAAGAAATGCGGGCGTTGATCTTCGACGAAGTCAACCGGCTGCCAGAGCGCTGCCGGCGCATATTTTTACTCAGCCGCCAGGAAGCCCTCTCTTACCGGGAAATCGCCGAGCGGCTCGACGTATCCGTGAAGACCGTCGAAAACCAGATCGCCATCGCGCTCAAGCGCCTGCGCGCCCGGGTGACGACCGGCAACGATGAACTTAGGTTGGCCGCGCCCTGGTTCATTGGGTTGGCGGCGGCATCGTGGCTGCTGAAGTTTTTGGTAAAAAAATGCTTTTTCCTTTGGGGGTAAGGGCGACGGAAGGGGTTGTAGGATATAGGAAACGAACGGAAAGCCTGCGGGCTTTGCTAATACCAAGGATATGAATCAATCGGAGATCGACATACTGATCCACCGAAATCTGACGGGCGCCGCTACGCCGGAAGAGAAAAATGCACTGGAGCTGTGGCTTACGGAAGGGGAGTCCCATCCGGAATATTACCGGCAGCTTCGCACCCTATGGGCGGAAGCAGAGCCGGTTGATTACGACCTGGCGGCGGATACCGAAGCGGAATGGGAAAAAGTGCGCCGGCGGCTGATCCCGGAGGCCAGCGAAACCGTAGCACCGGTGCGGAAGATGCGTCCGCGCTGGCTGCCTTACGCCGCGGCCGCCTTGCTGATCGTCGGGCTCTTCGCCCTGTGGCGCCTCTTTCTTGCCGGTCCGCCCGCTCCCGTATTGGCGCAAACCTACGAGACTGCGGCCGGTGAGCAACGCACCTTGTCTCTGGCCGACGGCACCGAGGTCGTACTCAACGCCGCCTCCTGGCTGGGCGTTGTCGAAGGGTTCAACGGCGCGGAACGGCGCCTGCACCTGCGGGGCGAAGCTTTTTTTGCGGTGGCCTCCGATTCGCTGCGGCCTTTCTTTGTGGAAGCGGACGCGGCTACGGCGCAGGTGCTGGGGACAGCCTTCAATTTCAGCGCCTATCCTGATGCGCCCAACGTTCGCATCGACGTAACCGAGGGCGTCGTCGGTTTTTCCGTCGACGGCGAAGCGCCGCTGCGCCTGCCTGCCGGTGAAGCCGCCGAATGGTCGCCCGCGCAGGGCGTGCACGCCGTGCCTTATCACGACCAGGCCGCCGCCTGGCGCGATGGCCGCCTCGTGTTCGCCGGCGTTCCGCTTTCCCAAGTGCTGCGCACCCTGGAGCGCCACTACGCCGTAACCATCACCACCCGCCGCGAAATCGCCGACCGCACCTACACCGCCACCTTCGACAACGAACCCCTCGAAGCCGTCCTCGATGTGCTCACCCAAACCTTCGACTGGACCGTAGAACAACAAGACGGAGCCATAATTATCCAGTAAAGTCCCCGCCCTCCCCACACCCACACCCACACCCACACCCACACTCACACCCACACTCACACCCACACCCCTTTATCCCTTATCTTTGCCCCCATGAAACAGCTACTCCTGATTCTGCTGTTGGGGATCGCCATACGGGGTGCGGCGCAAGAAGAGCTGCTGGCTGCCCGGGTCAGCTGTCGGTTGGACAGTCAGACCCTGACGCAGGCGCTCGAGACATTGTCGCGCGAAAATGATCTGCGGATCAGCTTCAGCAATACTTTCTTGCCGGAAGACCGGCATTATTCTTACGATTTTCAGGAAGTAGCCTTGGGAACGGTCATTCAGGTCTTGTTGCGCGATACCGACCTCACCTATACGGTGGCGCGCGATTATCTGATCGTGCGGCCCTGCGAACCGGGGGAAGCGGCGCCGCCTCCGCCTTTGTTTACCATCAGCGGTTTCGTGGAAGATTCGCTTTCCGGCGAGCGCCTGGTGGGGGCCAATTTGTATTTCCCGTCTCTTCGGCGCGGCGCCAACACCAACGCCGAGGGTTTTTTCTCGATCTCTTTGCCGGCCGGCTCCTGGCAGCTGGACATTTCATACGTTGGGTTTCATCCCAGGCAGTACTGGCTGGGCCTTTTTTCGGACCTGAAACTCAAGGTGCAGCTGGCTCGCGCCGGGGTGCTGCAGGTCGTGGAAGTTCGCGCGCCGGCCCCGGGCGGCGGGCGGGCCGAGCTGTTGCCGGCGCAGCCGGGGCGCGAGCGGATGCCGGCTGCGTTGCTGGAGCGCATGCCTGGCCTTCTGGGCGAAAACGACGCCCTGCAGGCCCTGGGGTGGTTGCCGGGCGTACAGGTAGGCACCAGTAACCTCGGAAACTTTTCGGTGCGCAACGGCGATACCGGCCACAACCTCATCCTGCTCGACGGCGCACAGATCTACAGCGCCAATCACATGCTGGGCCTCTTTTCGGTGTTCAACGGATCGGCCGTGAAGGATATCGAACTGATCAAAGGAGCGATGCCCGCCCGCTACGGCGGCCGCCTCTCTTCGGTAGTGGCCGTCAACGGGCGCGAAGGCGACTTTCACCGCTGGAAAGGAGAAGGCGCCGCCGGACTGTTGCTTGCCAAAGGCCTGGCGGAGGGCCCGATCATCCCGGGCAAAATGTCGCTCCTGGTCTCAGGGCGGCGTTCCTACTGGGATCTGTTGCTGCGCCCCATCCTCAAATCGCTGCAGGACGGGCTGAGGCTGGGCTATTACTTCGGCGACCTCAACGTCAAGGTGAAACACAAAATATCCGAACGCGACGAATGGAGCCTGACGGCTTACCTCGGTGAAGATCGCTTTCGCTTTAGGGAGGAGAACGACAGTGTGTTCGCCAACCAGGATTATCCTTATCGCGTGAAAGACAAAACGGAGATCGACATCGCCTGGCGCAATAAGGCCGTGGCCCTGAAGTGGAACCGGATCTGGACCGACCGGCTGTTCTCGAGCGCCAGCCTGGCCTTATCCGACTACCGGTTCAAGCTCAGCGATATCCGGGAAAACCGCAATTACGAGGGGCGCCCCTTTTTATTCGAGGGCGTCGAGACCCGCTACCGTTCCGGCGTGCGCGATCTGAGCCTGCGCGCCGATTTTGAGTTCAACCTGCGCCCCCGGCTGAGCCTGCATTTTGGCGGCTCTTTTATCTGGCATCGCTTTCTGCCGCAGGCCAGCGGCGACGTGTTTCAGACCGTGACCGAAGCCCAGGAGGAGCTGGTGCTGGCGGCGGGCGGCCGCGAAGTAAGCATCGAACCGCTCGTACTCGACGCGCTGGAATCGGGTGCGTACGCCGAATTCCGGGGGCGCTGGCGGCGCCTTCACTGGCAACTGGGGCTCCACCTGGCGGCTTTTTACCACGACGTGCTTTTTGTTTCGCCGCAACCGCGCCTGCAGTTCAATTTTCAGCTGGGCAACCGGCACGAACTGATCGCCGCCTTTCGCCTCAACGAGCAGTACGCCCACCTCTTGTCCAACAACGCCATCAACCTGCCGACCGACCTCTGGGCGCCGGCGACCCAGGCCGTAAGGCCGCAACGCTCCTGGCAGGCATCAGTTGGCTGGCAGAAATACTGGGACAAAGACCTGAGCTTCCGGGCCGAAGGCTATTATCACGATATGCGTCGCCTGACCACTTTTACGCTGGCCCGTTCCTTCTTTTCGGGCAGCGACTGGGAAGACCGCATGATCCAGGGCAACGGCAATAGCTACGGCTTTGAGTTCTCGGCGCGCAAGATGCTCGGCCGGCTCCAGGGCATCGCCAGCTATGACTTGTCCTGGAGCTGGCGCCGCTATCCCGGCCTCAATCAGAACGAGCGGTTTCCCGCCCGCCAGAACCGCCGCCATCAGTTTTCCTTGTTGATGCAGTACCGGGTGAGCCCCAAAGTGCGGTTTTCCGCCGGCTGGGTGTATTATAGCGGCAATTTTCTGACCATTGCCGATCAGTATTCCCCGGCGGTCTATCCGGTCCCTACTTTCCCCGACGGCGCCTGGCTTTCCGATCTCAACGCCACGGGGCGCATCAACAACTACCAGGCGCCGGACTACCACCGCCTCGACGTCAACTTCGATTTTCTTAAAAAAGGGCGCGGCTATGTACGCAAGTGGACTTTCGGCGTTTTTAATGCGTACAACCACCGCAATCCGTCGATCATCTACGCGGATACCTTTTTCGACCGGCGGGAAATTACCGCGGTGAGTATTTTTATGCTGATACCGTCCATCAGTTACCAGCTAAAATTCTAAGCTATGCAGCGCCTGCTCTGGATGCTGACCGCGGGATACCTCCTGCTCTGCAGTTGCGAAGACACCCTGCCTTTTGACGAACCCGGCCCGGAACCGCTGCTGGCCGCTTATGCTTTTATCGACCTCTCCGATACGCTCTCTTCCGTGGTCGTCGAACAAACCCTCCCGTTCGCCGAGGTCATCAACCGGCAGGTGGCCCTACTGCAGGAAAACGCCGCAGTTCGCCTCAGCCGCGACGGCGAGCCCCTGCCCGACTTTGCCCGGCGCGGCCAATCGGTCTTTTACGACCTCCGCCACGATCCCCTCGGCACAACGCCCGCGAATTACCGGCTTACGGTCACCCATCCCGATTTTCCGGCAATGACGGCCGAGGTGCGTACGCCACGGAGAGCAGCGTCGCTGACCGTACAGCGCTACGATTCGCTGCAGCTGGAAAACGGGCAGTGGGAAGAAAGTGTGCTGGAGATCCGCTTTAATGATCCGGACGGACTGGGCGAATACTACGAGATCGGGCTAGTCAACCTGGTCGAATCCGACGTCGACAGCACGATAACCTACTGGTCGGTCGATTCTGAACTGCTGCAACTGGAAGTCGAGGGCGAAGTGCTCAACAGCAATCGCTTTTTCAGCAGCCGGCGGTTCGACTTCTGGCAGCTCAGCGATGAGAATATCGACGGCGGCGAGGTTCGCCTGCTTTTCCGGTTCAATGCCTTTTTCCCTTCTTTCGACCTTCGACTCATTTTCCGCGACATTCCGAAGTCGCATTTCGACTTTGCCGTTTTTCTCGAAGGCTTCGACGGCGGGCTGCCGCCGGAAGTGGTGGCCTTTCCTTCCGTTTACTCCAATTTCGACGTAGGCCTTGGCGTCTTCTCCGTCTACCACGAACGCTTCCTGCCGATCGATTGATGCAAAAAAATCCTGATGCATTTAGGGGGAGAACCCCGGGAAAGGGTATGTATGATCAAACGCCTCTTTCAAACTGCGTCAGAAACGCTCCAAACTCTCAACCTAAACGCAGCACCATGAAAGGAAAATTTGCGCTCTTGTTCGCGCTCTCTCTCTTATCGCCGTTCCTCTCCGGGCAGTCCCGGGAGGAACGCTTTTCCATCTCCGGCTACATCGAAGATCAGGAATCGGGCGAAAAGCTCGTTGGCGTCAATATCTACGACGCGGTCAGCCAGAAAGGGACCGTCACCAACGCCTACGGTTTTTTCAGCCTTACCCTGCCCGTGGATTCGGTACAGCTCAGCTTCTCCTTCGTCGGGTACGAAACCCTGCTGTCTGCTTTTTATCACGATCGCGACCGGGAAGTCAACCTGGCCATGGATCCGGCCGTGACCCTGGAAGCGGTCGAGGTAACCGCCGAGGCGGCCGAGCGCATCGAGCAGAACACCCAGATGAGCACCGTCAGCATTCCGGTGCGGCAGATCAAAAAACTGCCGGCTTTTCTCGGGGAGACCGACGTACTCAAAACCCTGCAACTGCTGCCCGGCGTACAATCGGGCAGCGAAGGCCAGAGCGGATTGTACGTGCGCGGCGGCAGTCCCGATCAGAACCTGATCCTGCTCGACGGGGTGCCGGTGTACAACGCTTCCCACCTCTTCGGTTTCTTCTCTGTGTTCAATACCGATGCGGTGAAAGACGTCAACCTCATCAAGGGCGGCTTTCCCGCCCGCTACGGCGGCCGCCTTTCTTCGGTGCTGGAGATCGGCATGAAGGAAGGCAATAACCGCGAGTGGGGCGGGGCCGGTTCGGTGAGCACCATCGCTACGCGCCTGACCGTCGAGGGGCCCATCCAGCCCGGCAAAACCTCCCTGCTGCTGTCGGGGCGCCGCACCTATCTCGACTTGCTGGCCAAACCCTTCGTCCAGGCCGCTTTCGCCGCAGATGATATGTCGGGCGATGTCGGTTATTTCTTCCACGACTACAACGCCAAGCTCAACCACGAATTCAGCCGCAAAGACAAGCTGTACGTCAGCGCCTACGCCGGACGCGACAAATTCTACTTCCGCGTGCGCGAAAACTTCGAGGACGAGTCGTACGAAACCAAAGCCGGCCTCGGATGGGGGAATATCACTACCGCCGTACGTTGGAACCACCTCTGGAACAGCAAACTGTTCAGCAATCTGACCCTGACCTACAGCGATTACGATTTCAATACCCTCGCCGAAGCCGAAGACGAATACAACGACGGCGGCGCGGTAGAGCGTTCTTTTTACTCCCTCCAGTACCAGTCGGGCGTCCGCGACTTCGCCGCGCGCATGGACTTCGATTATGTGCCCCATCCCGATCACTTCATTCGCTTTGGCGTCAGCGGCATCCAACATCGCTTTAATCCCGGCAATTTCGACACCCGCATCGAGGAAAGTGATTTTCAGGTGGACATCGACACCATCTTCGGCAATGAAAAAGTCGACGCCCTCGAATTTGCGGTTTACGCCGAAGACGATTTCCGGATCGGCGACCGGCTGAGCATCAACGCCGGTGTTCACTTTTCCGGCTTCGGCGTCGACGGCGAGTGGTACACTTCCGTACAGCCGCGCCTGGGGATGCGCTATCTGTTGCCCGGCGACGTAGCGCTGAAGGGGTCTTTTGTCACCATGCAACAATACATCCATCTGCTCAGCAATGAAGGTATCGGACTGCCCACTGACCTGTGGGTGCCCACCACCCGCCGCATTCGGCCCCAGGACGCCTGGCAGGCCGCCGCCGGCTTCGCCAAAACGCTGGGCGGGCGCTACGAGGTGAGCATCGAGGGGTTCTACAAAAGCATGCGCAACCTGATCAGCTACGAGGAGGGTTCCAGCTTGTTCCAGTTCGAGAACTGGGAAGACGAAGTGACGCAGGGCGACGGCGAGTCGTACGGCCTCGAGTTTTTTCTGCAAAAGAAAAAAGGCCGCCTGAGCGGCTGGATCGGCTACACCCTGTCCTGGTCGTACCGCGAATTCGACGACCTCAACCAGGGCCGCCGCTTTCCCTTTAAATACGACCGCCGCCACGACATCTCGGTAGCGATGACCTACGCCCTCAGCGACCGCATCAACCTGTCAGCCGCCTGGGTGTACGGCACCGGCAATGCAGTCACGCTCGGCGAATCGCGCTACTGGGCCGAACTGCCGACCAATCGCTTTTTTACGGCAACGCACTACACCGGCCGCAACAATTTCCGAATGCGCGCCTATCATCGCCTCGACGTCAACATCGACTTCATCAAGGAGCGGCCCAACTGGAAGCGCACCTGGTCGCTCGGCTTCTACAACGCCTATTCGCGCCGCAATCCCTTTTTCCTGTACGTCGACAATGTCACGGTCATCGACCAGAACGGTGAACGCGAAACGCAACCGCAGCTCAAGCAGGTATCGCTCTTCCCGATCATCCCGGCGATTGCCTATAAATTTGAATTTTGAAATCGCAAAAGAAGAGGAATATGAAAAGCTTCAAATATATCTTTTTGCTACCGGCTGTTTTACTGACTTTTTCTTGCGAACTCGTCCTCGATGTCGATCTGCCGGAGGCGGAGACGCAACTGGCCGCGCATTGTTTTCTCCTCAATTCGGATTCGACGCTGCGGGTTTCAGCCGGCAATACGGTGGGTTTGCTGGAAGCCGGCGACCCGGAGCGATTCGACGACGCCACGGTGCGCCTGTGGGAAGGCGAGCAGCTGCTGTTGACCTTCCAATCGGGAGAAGCCGCTCCTTTCAGGCCGGCCCAGGAACCCGGCCGCACCTACCGCCTGGAGGTGGAATACCCGGGGCTGGAAACGATCTCCGCCGAACAGACCATGCCCGCGCCCGTGCCCGTCATCGAGGCGGTGCTGAATGTCAACGCTAGCGTGGATCAGGAAGGCGACGACGTGCACCTGCTCAACCTGACCATCGATGATCCGGCCGGAGTGGACAACTACTACGAACTGGCAGTGGTGGGTGATGGGGAAAACGGATGGAATGATTTCCAACTGCGTCCCCTGGAAGACCAGGTCGTCGGCAACTGGGTGTACAACGACTATATCACCTTGGACGACGCGACCTTCGACGGCAAAGAACAGGAACTCGTATTCCGCTTCTTCAGCTATAGCGACCGGATCGAGGAAGCCTCGCTGATCTGGCGCACTATTACGCCGGAGCGCTACCGCTATCTGAACTCATTTACCAATCAGCAAAGAGCCGAGGATAACCCCTTCGCGGAGCCGGCGCCGATCTTTTCCAATATGGAAGGGGGGCTGGGCATCTTTGCGATAGGGTGGGAAGAAAGGGCGCCGGTGCAGGTGAAGTGAGGCTAGGTGCTTGCAATAGAATGAAAAATCCGGGTTAAATTCGTCGGACGACTCGAAGCCGTCATACGAATGGGAGACTTTTTCTATTTTGAGGGTTAAAATTTAACGACCCTGGATCATGAACACCCTCGACTACCTCATCGTCGCGATTTACGCGTTGGGCCTGCTCGGGCTCGGCTATTGGTTCAAAGAGCAGAAAGACAGCAAAGATTATTTTCTCGGCGGCAAGAGTTTCGGCTGGTTTGCCCTGGGCCTATCGGTGATGGCGACCCAGCTATCGGCTGTCAGTTTTATTTCGGCGCCGGCTTTTGTGGGCTTGCGCGAGGGTGGGGGGATGGAGTGGTTGAGTTATGAATTCGGCGTGCCTTTGGCGATGATTTTCCTGATGGTTGTACTTTTTCCGCCCTTGTATCAATCGGGAGTAGTAAGCATTTACGAATACCTGGAGCGGCGGTTCAGCGCTTCTACGCGCCTGTTGTTGAGCTTTGTTTTCCTCATTAGCCGTGCTTTTGCCACCGGGGTTATGGTGTATGCCGTTTCCATCATCCTGGAAAGCGTCTTGGAAGTGTCGTTCTGGACTACCTTGCTGATCATCGGCGTCATTACTGTGGCGTATTCCCTGCAGGGGGGCATGAAAGCGGTGGTGTACGGCGATATGATCCAGATGATTGTCTTGTTTTTGGGGATTATTATCTGCATCGTATATGGGCTCAACCTGGTGGGCGGCTGGTCGGAATTCCTGGCCCTGCTGCAGCGGCCGCGCCTGGAGGCGGTCGATTATACTTCATATGGCTTTAGCGAAGGAGAAGAATTCGGGTTCTGGCCGATGGTAGTCGGCGGTTTTTTTCTCTACGTTTCCTATTACGGCACCGATCAGTCGCAGGCGCAGCGCATGCTCTCGGCGCGCAATATGCATACGGTGCGGCAGACGCTGCTCTTCAACGGCCTGGTGCGTTTTCCCGTCACTTTCTGCTACTGCCTGATGGGGCTGATCCTCGGCACCTTTGCTTATGAAAATCCGGATTTTCTGCGGCTTATCCCGCGCGACCGCCCCGATTTTATGGTCCCGCTATTCATTGCGCGGCAGTTGCCGCACGGGGTCGTCGGCCTGTTGATCGTCGCTATCCTGGCCGCAGCCATGTCGTCCCTGAGTTCGGCTATCAATTCCCTGAGTGCGGTGACGATGGAAGACTTCGTCGCCCGCGGCCGGGAGCTGCCGCCGAAGCGCTACATGCAGTACTCGCGCTTCACGGCTTTTATCTGGGGCGTGGTTTGTATCCTTTTGGCGGCCTTCGCCGGCGATATTGCCGACACGGTGATCGAGGCCATCAATAAAGTGGGGTCGGTCTTTTTCGGTCCTATTCTGGCTACCTTCCTCCTGGCGATCGCTTCTTCCCGGACGCACGCGCTGGGCGCAAATGTGGGCCTGATCGCCGGGGTGGCCGTCAATGTGGTGCTCTGGCTGGCCGTGCCCTCCGTTTTCTGGTTTTGGTGGAACGCGATCGGCGCCGTCGTTACCTTGGTGGTCGGTGTCGCGAGCAGCTATTTGCTGCCCGGGCAACCCAAGGACACGGGGCTTACCTTGCGCATCGACTGGCGGAGCCTGCTGGGATGGGAAGCTGCGGTGCTGGCAGGTTTTTTCTTGTTGATCATATGGCTGAGCCGCAATCTGGAACTGTTTTTTTAATCTTGCCGCAGTCTGGATTTCGTAAAAAAGAGCCAAAAAATCGACTGCCGGCTTGCACCAAAGGCTAAGATTACCTACGTTTGTCTCGTTATCAAAGCCAGAAGCAATGTCCGCTTATCCGAACAGCTTTTATTTTTACTTTAGCTTTTACTTTTACGGTCGCACGTAAGGGACTGCTGGAGTTTGCTGCTCGCCAAGCGAAAAGATAAATCAAGGTGGTCCCGCAAAGTCGGGGCCATTTTTATTTTACGCCGAACCCATTGCCTATTATGCCTAACCAAGCAACCGGATTTTTTTACAGCTATTACTTTTTCTTTTGCGGTATTCCGTAAAGGGGCTTCTGTTGTATTGGTCGAAACCAATCTGAAGTCCCGCCCCGGCGGGATTTTTTTTTGGGGAAAAAAGCAAAGGGGCCGCCGCCGAAGGATCAGGGAATCGTTTACCGAAGAGAGCCTAAACGCACAAAAGAATAAAGAAATGATCAAACCGGAAACTACTGCTTCATCCGAATCTGCGGCCGACGGCCGGGTGCTGCGCGTCGGCATCCAGGGCTGTGCGGGTGCTTTTCACGAGATCGCGGCGCGCTATTGTTTCGGCGAACGGCCCATCGAGGTGGTGCCGGCCCTCACTTTTGACGACCTTGTCGCTTTGGTGGAGGCGGGCAAAGAAGCCGAATACGGGCTGATGGCGATCGAGAATACGCTGGGCGGCAGCCTTATCAACAACTACAAGCTGCTGCAGGCGTCGGCCCTTACCGTTACCGGCGAGGTATACCTGCGCATCTCCCAGAACCTGATGGCCCCGCCCGGGCACACCATCGATATGCTGACCGAGGTGCATTCGCACCCGATGGCGATCGCGCAGTGCCGCGAATTTTTCCGGGCGCACCCGCAGATCCGGCTGGTGGAAGCCGAAGACACCGCTCTGAGCGCCAGGTATATCCGCGATCACGGATTGAAGACAGTGGGCGCCATCGCCAGTGCGCTGGCCGCCGAGCTCTACGGCATGGAGATTCTGGCGGCGGGCATTGAGACCAACAAAAAGAACCACACCCGTTTCCTCGTACTCCAGCACCGCGACCGCGCGCCGGAGGTCTGGGACGCCGAAAAGGTGTCCCTTTCTTTTTCAGTGGATCACGAAGTGGGCAGCCTCTACAAGGTGCTGGCCGTACTGGCCGCCTACAACGCCAACCTGACGAAGATCCAGTCGACGCCGATCATCGGCCAACCCTGGGAATACCGCTTTTTTATCGACTTCGTAACGGAAGGGAAGGTCGGCTACCGGCAGGCCATCGACGCTATTCAGCCTTTGACCCACGACCTGAAGGTCTTCGGCGCCTACCGTTCGGGAAAACATTTTTGAATGGAACAGCTCACCACAACCACCATCATCCAGCCCGCCGGCCGCCTGGGCGAGGTAAAGGAATACTACTTCGCCACCAAGCTGCGGGAGATCGCCCGGCTGCGCCGGGAAGGGAAGGACGTGCTCAACCTGGGCATCGGCAGCCCCGACCTGCCGCCTTCCGAAGCGGCGCTCGACACCTTGCACGCCGCCAGCAAAGATCACCACAACCACGGCTACCAGAGCTATACCGGCCTGCCCGAGTTGCGGCGGGCTTTCGCCGAATGGTACCGGCAGTACTTTCGGGTCGTGCTCGATCCCGAAACGGAGGTCCTGCCCCTTATCGGCTCCAAGGAAGGCATCATGCACATTTCGATGACCTACCTCGAAGCCGGCGACGAGGTGCTGATCCCCAACCCCGGCTATCCGACTTACCGGGCAGTATCGAACCTCACCGGCGCTACGGTGAGGGAGTATCGCCTGGAAGAAAAGCGTGGCTGGCAGCCCGACCTGGCCGCCCTGGCGCAGACGGACCTCAGCCGGGTGAAGATCATGTGGCTCAACTATCCGAATATGCCCACCGGCGCCCGCGCCGACGAAGCCTTCTTTGCCGAGCTGGTCGAATTCGCCCGGCAAAACGCGATCCTCCTGGTCAACGACAATCCCTACGCTTTTATCCTCAGCGAAGCGCCGGTCAGCCTGCTCCGCACGCCGGGCGCCATGGACGTGGCGCTGGAACTCAACTCCCTGAGCAAGGCCCACAATATGGCCGGCTGGCGCGTCGGTATGCTGGCCGGCCGCGGCGACTACCTGAAGCAGGTGCTGCGCTTTAAAAGCAATATGGATTCCGGGATGTTCAAACCGGTGCAGCTCGCCGCCGCCCGGGCCCTGCAAAATCCGCCGGAATGGTACCGCCGCCTGAACGCCGTCTACCGGGAAAGGCGCGGAAAAGTGTACGAGCTGCTCGACCGCCTGGGCTGCGTCTACGATCGCGACCAGGTCGGGATGTTCGTCTGGGCCAAAGTCCCGGACCATTACCGGAGCGGGTACGAGCTTTCCGATGAGGTGCTCTACGACGCGCACGTATTCATCACGCCCGGCGGCATCTTCGGCTCCCAGGGCGAGCGCTACGTCCGCGCTTCGCTTTGCAGCGACGGCCGGTTTTACGAAGAAGCGATCCGGAGAGTAGAAAAAGTGAGAAGTAAAAAGTAACCAATGACCATCACCATTATCGGCGTGGGCCTCATCGGGGGCTCGCTGGCCATTACGCTTAAGGAGAACGGTTTTGCGCAACACCTCATCGGGGTGGACGCCAGTCAGGATAACCTGGACAAGGCGGTGCGCCGCCGCATCATCGACGAAGATATGCCGCTGGCGGAAGCCGTGGCCGCGTCCCAACTGGTGGTGCTGGCTACGCCGGTAGACGCTATGTTGTCGCTATTACCGGAAGTGCTGGACCAGGTCGACGATCAGGTCGTCATCGATGTCGGCTCCACCAAGGTCCGTTTGCTGGAGGCAGTAAAAGACCATCCCCGCCGGGGCCGGTACGTTGCGACGCACCCGATGGCGGGCACCGAATTTTCGGGGCCGGAATCGGCGATCCCCAACCTCTTCGACCACAAATGCACCGTATTGGTGGCGCCGGAAGCCAGCGACGCCGACGCCGTAGCCTTGGTGCGCCGCTTGTACGAATCCATCCCCATGCGCATCGTTACGCTCGACCCGCAGGCGCACGATGTGCACGCCGCCTACGTGTCGCATATTTCCCACATCAGCTCTTTTGCCCTGGCGCTCACCGTGCTGGAGAAAGAAAAGGACGAGAACCGCATCTTCGAGCTGGCCAGCGGCGGCTTCAGTTCGACGGTGCGCCTGGCCAAAAGCTCGGGCAGTATGTGGGTGCCGATCTTCCGGCAAAACCGCGACAACGTGCTCGACGTGCTCGACGAACACATCAACCAGCTGGCCCGCTTCCGCAGCCTGCTCATCAAAAACGATTTCGAAACGTTCCGGCGCCTGATCGAAGAAGCCAACGCCATCCGGCGAATACTGGCCCAAAAAGAAAAACACTCATTGACGCAACCATCCGAAAAATAACTTCACCATGGAAATGACTATCCAACCCATCGTTGAAAAGCAGGACCGGCAGCCGGTAGTGATCGCCGGCCCCTGCAGCGCCGAGACCGAAGAGCAGGTGTTGGCTACGGCAGAGGCGCTTGCGCCACAACAGATCGACCTATTCCGGGCGGGCATCTGGAAGCCGCGCACCCGACCGGGCTCCTTCGAAGGCGTCGGAAAGATCGGACTGCGCTGGCTCAAGCGCGTCAAAGAAGAGACGGGGCTCAAAGTGACCACCGAGGTCGCCAAGGCCGAACACGTCTACGAGGCCCTGAAGTACGGCATCGACGTCCTCTGGCTGGGGGCCCGCACTACCGTCAATCCCTTTTCGGTGCAAGAGGTGGCCGACGCACTCCAGGGCAGCGACGTTCCGGTGATGGTGAAAAACCCGATCAATCCCGATCTCAAGCTGTGGGTCGGAGCCATCGAGCGCATCTACGCTTCGGGTATCCGCAAAATAGCCGTCATCCATCGCGGATTCTCGTACCATGGGGATACGCAGTACCGCAACGTCCCTCGCTGGCAGATCGCCATCGAGCTGAAACGCCGTTTTCCCGACTTGCAGATGATCGTCGACAACAGCCATATCTGTGGCCGGCGCGACACCCTCTTTACCGTCGCCCAAAAAGCAATGGACCTCAACTACGACGGCCTGATGACCGAAACACATCCCACGCCCGACCAGGCCTGGAGCGACGCCGCCCAGCAGATCACGCCCGCTCAGTTCGCTGAGCTGATGGCCAGGCTCGTAGTGCGTAAACCGACGACCAGCGACCCCGAGTTTTTGCACAACCTCGATCTGCTGCGCCACGAGATCGACGAGATCGACGAGGAATTGCTCAACCTCATGGGGCGCCGCATGGTCCTCGCCGACGATATCGGGCGCTACAAGAAGCGCAATAATATCGCCATCCTGCAGACCTCCCGCTGGAACGAGATCCTCCAGCGCGCCATCGCCAAGGGGCGCGACAAAGGCTTGAGCGAAGAATTCGTTACCGTATTGCTGCGCGCAGTGCACCAGGAATCGATCAACCACCAGGAACGGATCATGCTCGAAGAGTAAGCGGGCGCCCGAGTGGTTCGGTATTCCTGGTTTGGCGCACGGGAAGGTCGCCCGGCTTTGCCGGGTAAAAAACTGCTGATTTTCCGGGAATTGACGTTAAATTAGCAGTCCCTGCGGATACCGCTGCTCAACCATCGGTAACTGCTGCTTTTGTAGAATCCATTGCGGGCAGAGTAATCGGCCTGCACAAGTTTTCGACTCAAAGTCCAAACCCGAAAGGAAAAAAAACTGATATGACCTACGAAAATCTGCTGATCAGCGAGGAAGAAGGTATCCTGACGGTAACCATCAACCGCGAAAAAGCCATGAACGCCCTCAACACCCAAACCATGGTCGAGCTGCGCCGCCTTTTCGGCCTCGACGCTCCCGAGCGGAAAGAGCTGAAAGGCGTGATCCTCACCGGCGCCGGCCCAAAAGCTTTCGTAGCCGGCGCGGATATCAAGGAGTTTCTGGAGCTGAACGAAAATACAGCGCGTGAGATGGCCAAGCGCGGTCAGGATGTTTTTTTCATGATCGAGCAATTTCACCGGCCGGTCGTCGCCGCGGTTAATGGATTCGCTCTGGGCGGCGGCTGTGAGCTGGCCATGGCCTGCCACCTGCGAGTGGCAGGCGAAAAGGCGCGCTTCGGACAACCGGAGGTCAACCTGGGGCTTATTCCCGGCTACGGCGGCACCCAGCGCCTGATCCAATACCTGGGTAAAACGAAGGCCACTGAGCTGTTGATGACCGCCGATATGATCGACGCCGCCGAAGCGCACCGCCTGGGCCTGGTCAATTACGTGGCGCCGCCCGGAGAAGAGGTCGCCAAAGCCAGGGAGCTGATCGAAAAAATCGCGACCAAAGGACCGGTCGCCATCGCCAAAGTGATCGCTGCCGTCAACGCCTTTTTCGACAACAGCCAGGACGGCTTTCAGCGGGAAGTGACCGAATTCGGCGCAACGGCCGGCACCGAAGATTTTCAGGAAGGCGCCCGGGCTTTCGTGGAAAAACGCAAGGCGAATTTTCGGGGGAAGTGAGGGGGAAGTGAAAATCCTGCCCGGCCCGAAAAAAAACTGTCCGGCAGCCCAATGGGCAACCAGACAGCGAAAACCGATTTAAGTAATAATTATTAAGAAGAGTTGCACTCTAGGCATAGTGAAGCTGGTCCCGTCCTCGACGGGAAAGGGGTAGAAATACGTTTGGGGATTAAAACAAAGCGACGACCCTGTAGGCCGCGGGTAAAGGGGGAGAAGTTGGTGTCGGAATGCGCTTTTTGGGGGGATTGTTCGGACGAAAGGGGATAAGCGCTAAAACGAAGGCAAAATAACAAAAAAAGAGCGTCGCCGCAATCCCCTTTTGTGGTATTTTATTTGGTGAGAACGGTATCAGGGAGTATCGAAGCGGTAAATTTGATCGTCAGCGCCTTTTGGGCAAACGATTTGCTGGTAACCTCCCGGGAGCGGTGCTTCTGAAAAAACGGCATCCCGAATCTCATCGTTCGACAAAATTCGGGATGCGGGCGGCGTTTCAGAGCTTGTCGGCAAGCTCGTAATTAACGGCCGTTCATTTGCGTTTTATACTTCAGCAGCTGGCGCCGCATTTTTTCGGTGGCTTCGGCAAGTGCTTTTTCGAAGGCGTCGGCGCTGGCGTCGGCATAAAGGACGGTGTTGGGTACGTGTAGTTCGATCTCCACCATTTTACCTTCGCGCCGCACGTGTCTCTTTTCGGTAATTTTGAAAAATACGTCGGTGCGGGTAATGCGGTCGAAAACCTGGTTCAGTTTGGCTACTTTTTCATCGATGAGTTCCTGCATTTTGGCGTCAATCTGGAAAGGAGCTTGCACTTGTGTCGTCATTATGTCATCGGGTTTGATTAGCAATCCTGTTTTTTTTGCATCGGCGGAGGGGCTTCTTTTATAACAAGTTAGAAGCTGACCGGCCGGTTCGGAATGATAATTATCAGAAGCAGGGGGTGATTAATATCATTTTGCGTAACTTTTGCCGTATCGTTTAAACAATGCCTATTGCCGTGAAGTTTCTGATCCGTTTTTGGGGCAGCCTGCCCGTTTTACATTTTCCTCACCGCTTGCGGATGTTCCGCTATTTGCTTGGTAGCGTTCTTTTTTTGTCAGCCGTCAATGGTGTGGCGGCGCAAATACTGGCCGGGAGCTGGGAAGGCACGCTATCCCAGGACGGCCAGGAAGCCGGCTTTTACTATCAGGTCGACCTCGAACAGGAAGGCGGACTGTTGAGCGGTGCTTCTTTTTCCCGGGTCCCGGATACGGAAAACTATGCTCGCTTCGAAATAACGGGCGTAGTCGACGGCGAAGAGGTCGTTTTGCAGGAAATTCGGCAGCTGGAGCCGGAAAAACCCAAATGGTGCCTGAAATACATCACCCTGAAGCTGAGCCGGGAAGGGGACAACTGGCTGCTTTCCGGCCGCTGGACGGCGGAGGGATGCACACCGGGCGACCTGACCCTGCGGCGTCCTGTTCGGGAAACGACCACCGCTCAGACTGAAGAATTGCCGTTTTCCATGACCGGGGAATGGACGGGGCACCTCTCCCAATCCGACCGCGAATACGGTTTCTTTTACCGCTTCGAACTGGAAAAGGACGGTACCGGCGAATCGTACATCGTTTCGGAAGACAATGGCGGCAGCGCATACCACGCCCTGCGCTGGGTGTACGACGAGGCGAGCGGCGCTCTGCTGATCCGCGAAAGGGAAGTGGTGGAAAAAACCGACCCGCGCTGGGCCTGGTGCATCAAAACGGGAAGGCTGAAGCTGCGCCGCACCGATCACCAGTACGTTTTGGAAGGCGACTGGGACGGTTACCTGGAAGGGCACACCATGGAAACGGGGGCCTGCGCCTCGGGCGGCCTCTATCTCGAAAAGCCGGTACGCACCCGCGAAGTGGTCGTCGCCGAAGAGGAACAATACGTTCCCTACGAAGCCGAAAAGCAGCGCAAGGTCAAGCTGGAGCGCGTCCTCGAGGTCAAAAGCCCCAAATTGCGCATCAAAGTGTGGGATAACGGCACCGTCGACGGCGATGTGGTCACCCTTTTCCTGAACGGCGAGCAATTACTGGAAAACTACCGCGTCACCAAAGCCAAACGCGCCTTCAACGTCGAACTAAATCAGAACCTGAACTTTCTCATCCTCCACGCCGAAGACCTGGGCGAAATTACGCCCAACACCGTGGCCGTAGCTATTGACGACGGCGTGAAGGAGCACATCCTCATCCTCAGTTCCAACCTTCGGGAAAGCGGGGCGGTGATGATTAAGCAGTTTAAATTTTAGCCTATTCCTGATCAAGCAATGCTTCCCGCAATCCACGCAGCCCTTCCGGGTGGCCGAAGTAGCTGAGGTGATCGCAGCCCACGGTGATGGTGCGCACCGGTTGTTCGCGCGGCGGCAGGCCGGTGATGCTGTGTACGCTGGCGGCAATGTCGTTGGGCTCGCCGAAGAGCAGGGCGTCGAGCGCCTCGAAGTGGCCGCGTTCTTTGAATCGCAGCAGCACTTTGCGGAGCACTTTTTTTTCCTGATCCTGCACAGCTTGCGAAAGCGGAATGAGCTGGGTGTTGCCGGCGATAACGGTATAACGCGTTTTCGGGCTTCGGCTGTCGTTTAGTTTGTCGAGGAAGCGCGAATCGTCCGGGTCCATTTGCTGGAGGGTCGTAAAAAGGATTTTGGTTTGTTTTCCCAAAAGGATCAGCGGTAAGGTGTACGGCTTCAGGAAGGCCGCCCCTTTGCTTACGCGGTAGAGCAAGATGGAAGCAAGTTCGTAGACGTCGGCCCAGGGCGTTCCCCGGTTGGGCGTACCCACCTGTACCAGGTGTTGGATGACCGCATCGCCGCCTTCGCGTTCGATGAACCAGCGGCAGGCCAGTCCGCCCATCGAGTGAGCGACGACGGTAAGCTCCTTGCCGTGGTTTTCGGCGAGGCCGGCTTCCGCGAGCTTTGTCTTGAGGTCGACGGCCGTCTCCTGGATTTTGGTTTGCAGGTTTTCGTAGTCGAAGGTCAGCACCAGGTCGAACCGATCCAGCAGGTAATGCCCTTCGTCGGCGGTGATGCGGCGGGCCGAGCGCGTCATCAGCGATGTATTGCCGATGATGCCGTGGATGTAGAGCAGGATCTTCTGGGCGCCGGCGACCTTTTCTTTAACGGTTTCGGTATCCGTGAGGTATTCGAAATCCTCCCCGGATTCGGCAAATTCCGCCACTGCCAGCTGGGGGTAGCGGTATTCAAAACCCAGCTTGGAGAGCACCACTTTCTGGAAGAAGATCTTCACGGAGCCGGTCAGGCTGCGCGTACCGGAAGGCGAAGTTTCCGGCAGCGTTTCGATATGGACCACCCCGCCCTCACCGGAGAAGCCGAGGGGGTAGAAACAGCCGGTGGTCTCATCGTACCCCAGCGGCACCACGTATTCGTCATCCTCCAGTTCTGTTGTCAGCTGCAACTCCAGGGGCGTATCGGCCTTGAGGTGTTCGGCGCCCTCGATGTCGCGCAGTTCCAGCATGCTGAGCCCGGGAGCGTGGCTGTTGCCCTCCGAAAAGAGAAAAGGAGTCGTTTTCTTCTGTGCTCCCCAGAGCTGGTCGGGGGCCGGCAGGTTGGCGTTGAGGCTGCGTTGCCCTTCGGCGGCGGCGGCCAGGCTGACTTTGGCCCGGAATCCGGCCGGCGCGGACACGCTGGCGTTGAGCAGCTGGGCCGGTTGCTGACCGGCGAGTTCGGTTTCTTCCAGCGGCCGGATGATGTTGAAGGCCAGTTCTCGCGTCGTCCAGTCAGGGATAGGCGGCTGGTCGTCGAGGGCGGCGCGCCCCGAATCGCGGGTGACGGCTTTGGGAACATCCATCTCCAGCCCTTTCTGGTTATAGCCGTCGGTATCCAGTTTGGGGTCGGTGCTGATGAACAGCTTGAGGTAGTCCCGTATTTCCGTCAGGCCGGCTTTCTGGTATTTATCCCCCAGCGAGAGGGGAATGGTCTTGTACACTTTTTTGCGAAATTCCTCCTGCAGTTCCACCTCTTCATCCGGGCCGATCTCGCGCCACCGCAGGAAGTCGTTTTTGACGCCGTAATCGAATTGCATATACAGGGCGCTGACGAAGAGCGGCTGGTGGCCGGTATTTTTGACTTTCATGCGAAAGCCGTGGGGCTGCCATTTGTCGCCGGTAAAATCGTAGTGAAAATCGTTGGTCGCCCGCCAGTCGATTGGCTCCACCGGATCGGTATTTTCCAATTTTCCGGCGGCGGCGGTGCGAAAGAGGCGAATCTCGAAGTCCTCCTCGGTGATGGTGCTATTCGGGTTATTGAGGTCGAGCAGGGCCTGCCAGCGGGCCACCGTTTCGACATCGAGGAGGAACACTCGCGCTTTTTCGGCATTGTAGCCGGTGACGCGGCGAAAGAGCGGCCGCGGGCTGTCGGGCGTAACGAGGCGATAGCTGCCTTTGTCGGCGAGGATGAGGTACTGGTGTTCTTCATTTTCATCGACCAGCAAAAACGGGGCGTTTTCGAAGGAAGCGAATACCTCCCGCAGCGGCTTCACGCCTGCGGCTTCACTATCCTTGGCGATGGCGATCCGCACTTTGGCGATGGGCATCTCGTGGGCGACGGCGCGGAAGGTCTCGCTTTTATCTTTGGCGTCCAGGTCCATCAGCAGGGAGTGATTGGGGCTGACCTGGAGGATGCGCGCGGTCGCGCCGTCTTCGAGGCGGACGGAGCCCCCCGTTTCGGGAATGCCCTGGATGCGTCCGGCATTGAGCTGCCAGCCTTCCGGGCCGTGCGACACCAGGAAATGGGGCGCCCGTCGCGGCAGGGCGCCGCCGAGGAAGAGCTGTTCCGGATCGGCTTTGGCGATCGCCGTGTAGACCGGCGTCTGGTCTTTCACTTTATTGGCTACGCGCACGCCCAGCAGGTGCACCAGTTCGGGGTAGGTGAGCTGGCCGCCGCTGCGTTCCAATAGCTCGATGAGGTGGTAGGTGAAGACCCCGCGTTTCTCTCCGCCGATGGTCATCTCCTTGGCCGTCTCGTTATTTTTTGCCGCGCCGATTTGTAGGTGGCGTCCCCGGGGCGGCGTCACCTGCAGCTGGTTGTCGATGGTCTCCCGCAGGTAAACCTGTTGCCCTTCCAGGTCGTCGATGGTGATCACCGTATTGCTCTGATTGGCCATACGTGGCGTCACGTCGCCGAGGGCGCGCGTATTGGAGCCCGCGTGGCAGCAGTCGAAGACGGCCGTAAAATGCACGTCCCGCCCTTCCGTCGCCTGGTGGATGAGGTACGACAATTCCTTATCGTACAGGTCGCGTCCTCCCTCGATGCGGCTGTCGTAGCAGACGATCGACTCGCACATCTCGTCGGTGTCGAGGTGCCGGAACTCGGGCGGTGAGAAGGCCCGCGAGCCGTGCCCGCTGAAGTAGAGCAGACAGGTATCGCCCGGCTGCGCCTGCCGGAAAAAGTCGAAGGCTTCGATGATGTTGGCGCGGGTGGCCAGGTGGTCGGTGAGGAAACGGGGCTGCCCGTCGACTTCTTTTTGGTAAAAACGGAGGCGGACAGCCTTGCTTTCCCGGAACCGGCGTTCGAGGTAGTCTTTGAAGGCGAGGAGGTCGGGTACGCAGCCTCGGAGTTTGTGGCTGTGGACGGGGTAGTCGTTGATGGCGATGAGGAGGGCGTGGAGGGTGCGGGGTGGGTTATCGGCCATTGTCGGTATTGCTTTCGGTTTGGATTAAAACAGGGAAATTAGGGAATTTGGCGGATTCCGGGAGGCGTGCGGAATAAAAAATGTTTTTTTTCAAAAAAAGTGGCGAATGCTGGTAACAAAAAGGCGGGAAAAGTCAATAATCAACAAATGGCAGCGTTAAAAACGATAGAACATCTTGCGGAAAGTTGGCTATAAGCCTCCTCGGGTTAAACAATCTCCCGGGGAACGAGAAAAAAACAGGAAATTTTTTCCTTGAAAATCAAAAAAAGATTATATTTATTCCAATTAAATGGAAGCAAAACTAAAACCCCGAAATGCATGACCATCCAAAGCCAAATGCTCACGTTTCTTTTCTCTCCAAATTGGTATTTTCTTGTACCAGTTGACTTGTATCATCTTTCTTTTCTAAAGAAGAGATTCATCGGTTAGTTTGGCTTAACGCAAAGTGAACGCCCTTCTCTTTTTCAATTAATGGATTTTGAGGTTAATTCTGGTTTCGTCCAAATAAGATGGTTGGGCGCCTGGCCCGGGGGAAAATCACAACAGCCCCTTGGTTGGTTTGAGTGAATAAATCTAGATAGGAGCTTTCTTCTGCTCCAGCGCCGGAAAAGGCGCTGAGAGGGTGATGATCGTATCGACATTGCGAAAGAAAGCAGCCAAGAGCAACTGTCTCCAGCTTGTTAAGTTTTGGTTGTCCGCGGCCAGGCAGGCCGGAAGGACATGAGTAGGGTGTTTTTGCTCAATGAAGGAATGGCCTTCATATGAGGCAGGAAAGATTTTTTTCAACAATAAAAATACGAGGCTAGGTGCCATGATCGACAAAGCATTGAGTTTTATAGTCGAAGAAATTAATGACTACCTCGTTCCGGGAGGCGGCGTGGATGCCCCGTTGATTCTCGGCAATATTGCGCTGCACGAATCGGGAGGGGAATCTGTTTCCAACCAGCTTTCCAATAAGACCGTACTGTCATTGGTGAACATGGTAGAGGAGGCCAGTCTGAAGAACGGTCCCTTTTACCGGAAGAATAACGATGCATCGGTTCACTACCACAACCCTACGATTCACCTCAATCTCTTCGTGTTATTCAGTGCGAATATGGACGATTACGGTAAAGCATTGACGGAACTGTCCAAGATCGTGGGGTTTTTCCAGCGCCGCAACAGCTTTACGCCCGAGCTTTTTCCCAAGCTGAAGCCTCCCATTGTGCAGCTGATTTTCGATATGCATTCCATGAGTTTCGAGCAGTTGAATAACCTGTGGAGCTACCTCGGCGGGAAATACATTCCCTCGGTGGTTTACAAGGTCCGCCTGGTATCCATTCAGGAGGACGTCCGGGCGGCGGCGCCGGTCGTCGAAAATATCGGAGAAAATCCAAATTTGACAGATGTTTCGTAAGTTTAATATATTATTTACCCTGCGGGTATTTCACCAGTATTCCGGAGACGTTCCCAGTACGGATTTCACCGTTGCGCCAACGCCTTCCGGGCTGGCGGAAATGCGGCGATACGGGCTGCTTTTCCGGCAGTCGGGCGATACCGTGTACGTGCTGTACGAGCGCAAAGCGCGGATGAAAGCCGAACCCGGCGCCATCCTTAAGGCAATAGACAGGCCTGTCGTTTTTACGTTTTTGCTTCGGCTGCGCGCCCCTTACGTGCTCAATTACACCGACTGGGGTGCTTCGGAAGCTTTAGGGGACGGGCCGCCCACATTTTGTTTTTCGAATCTCGATGCGGTATCCGGCAACCTGGACGCCAACCAATCGGCTGGCGGCGAAATAAGGTTGATGATGAGTGATTTCGCCGCGCAAGCCGACACATGCATCCGGGTAAGGAATGCTTATCGCCTGCCTGTAAGCGGGGCGTCTTTTCAGAAACTGGAGTTGCTGGCCGATCGTCCCGGCGCTCCCTGGGAACCGGTCCTAACGGCCGACCTTGCCGTCGACCAGGCGGAAGTGGCGCTCGATCTTTCCGACCAGCCGTCGGGCCGCTACACCGTACGCCTCAGGCCGCGCGATCCCGAAGCGGAAACGACCACCCGGCAATTATTCGTCGACAGGGAGCAGCCCGATGCCCCCTTCTTCGCCTATCTGCAATTCCATTTCGACGAGACGACCAGCTATGCCCAGGAAAGGGAATACGCGGTGTATTTCCGAAGCCCGGTCCAGACCTGGCAATACTTCATCATCCGCCCGAAAGAACAGGCCGGCAACGGAGATAACGGCGTCACCTATGGGATCGACTACGTGCGACAGAACCCCAATGAGCCTTCCCGGTATCCGGATGAGATCACGTTCAGTTCGGTCGACTTTAACTTGTTGTCCGAAAAGGATAAAAAAGCCGTCCGTTCCTTTTCACCCCGTAAGGTGGATGTCCTGCAATCGAACCAGTTGTTGCCCAAAGTTGACCAACCGCTGTCGGCGCTGCAGCTCGTGGAGCAGGAAAACCCGCTCCGCAAGAAGGTGCTGATTCCGTTTTTGCCCAATCCGGCGCGGCAAGCTATTGAACCTAAAATATTTATCAATTTATAAAACTAAAAAACCATGCCTGCAATCTCCAGAACAACTCCAGGCGTCTATATCGAAGAAATTCGAAAATTCCCACCGTCCATCGCACCGGTGGCGACCGCCGTTCCCGCCTTCATCGGCTTCACGGAAAGGAATCTGATGACAAAGCCGGGGATTAAACCCAGAATCACCTCACTGCTCGAATTCGAGCAAAATTTCGGTACGGTGTCCAAAGTTACCGGATCGGTGACGGTGGACAGTGATAACCGGGTTACCATTGATTCTACGACGATCCCGGACTACAATCTCTACTATCACATGGCGATGTACTTCGCCAACGGTGGCGGGCCGTGTTACGTCATTTCCATCGGTAATTTATCGACCTCCCCGACGAAAGACCTGTTTTCGGACGGCTTGAAGGCCCTCGAATCTTTCGACGAACCCACATTAATCGTCATGCCGGAAGCCGTGCAGCTTAAATCTGCCGATTATTTTTCGGTGGTGGACGAGGCTTTACGTCAGTGCAACAAGCTGCAGGATCGGTTCACCATCATTGACGTGCCGGCGCCCTCGGCCGATCAGGATTTCGATGCGAGTATCGCCGCTTTCCGCGATGGTATGCCCATTGACGTCAACTTCACCAAGTACGGCGCCGCGTACTCGCCCCACTTGCGCACGGTGCTCAATTACATGCTGGACGAGGAGCAAATCACGGTTACGGACAACGCCGCTGCCGGTCCGGGAGGCGGCGATACAGGCGATACGGGAGATACCGGTGGCGGCGCCGCCGGCGGCGGTGGTTCCCTGGCTTCCCTCAAGGGCACCAATACCGGGGCTTACAACGCTGTTTTAGCTGCTTTCAACGAAATGCGCGTCGAATTGTCGCCAAGCAGCGCCGTCGCCGGGCAGTACGCTACGGTCGACCGCACCCGGGGCGTCTGGAAAGCGCCCGCCAACGTCAGCCTCAGCAGCGTCATCGACCCGGTTGTGAACATCAATGCCGAGACGCAGGGCCGGATGAACGTCGATACCATTTCGGGTAAATCCGTCAACGCGATCCGCTCCTTCATGGGGAAAGGCACCCTGATCTGGGGCGCGCGCACCCTGGCCGGCAACGACAACGAATGGCGCTACGTGCCCGTACGCCGTTTCTTCAACTTCGTCGAAGAGTCGGTCAAGAAAGCGACCGAAGGTTTTGTATTCGAACCCAACGACCGCAATACCTGGGTGAAGGTGAAAGCCATGATCGAGAACTTCCTGATCAATCAGTGGCGCGCCGGCGCGCTGGCAGGGTCGACGCCCGAAGCTGCTTTCTTCGTTAAGATCGGCCTCGGCGAGACGATGACCGCACAGGACATCCTCGAAGGATATATGATCATCGAGATTGGTATGGCCGCCGTACGACCGGCCGAGTTCATCATCCTGCGGTTCTCGCACAAGATGCAGGAAGCTTAAATCTCATTTCCCTAAAAAATTAAAAACAGCGAATAATCATGGCAGATTATCCATTACCGAAGTTCCATTTCCAGGTAGACTGGGAGGGGACGCAGATCGGCTTCACGGAAGTTACCGGCCTGGACGTGACAACCGAGCCCATCGAATACCGCCACGGCGCGAGCCCGGAATACCACAAAACCCAACAGCCGGGCATGACCAAGTACAGCAACATCACGTTGAAGCGCGGTACTTTCAAATCCGATAACGAATTCTACGACTGGTGGAACAAGACCAAGCTCTTCGAAGAAGAAAGCGAGGAATTCCGCCGGGATATCACCATCAGCCTGCTCAACGAAGCCCACGAACCGGTGGTTACCTGGAAAGTCAAAAATGCCTGGCCGACCAAGGTGACGTCTACTGATCTGAAAGCCGACGAAAACGCCATCGCTATCGAATCGATAGAGCTGGTGCACGAAGGCCTGGTGATCGAAAACGGCTAATCCATTGGTATGAATTACGCTATTTATCCGCCGGTAGGCTTCCATTTTAAGGTGGAATTCGACGACCTCGGAGAGGACGAAACGGATTCTTTCTTTCGGGAAGTCACCGGTATTACCGCGGAATTTGATGTAGAAACCCGAAAGGAAGGTGGGGAAAATCGCTTTGTCCACACCTTCCCCGTTCGGGCCAAATACAGTACCGTCACCCTGAAACGGGGGCTGCAGGTGCATTCCAAGCTGATCGAATGGTGCAAAAAAGCCCTGGTCAACATGGAAATAACGCCCATCAACATCTGGATCTACCTGATGAACGAAAAGCATGAAGTCCTGCAGCTTTATTACCTGATCAACGCCTGGCCCAAAAAATGGACCATCAGCGACCTGAACGCAGAAGAAAACCAGATCGTGGTCGAATCCATCGAGCTGGGGTACCAGTATTTCAATATCCAATACGAAAAATCAAGGATCTGACGCCATGCCCATCGAGATTTCGGAATTAACCATCAAGGCGGTGGTCAACCAGGAAGGCGCCGGCAACGGCGCGCCTGCTTCACCGGCCGCAGCAACCGGCGCCGCGCCGGCCGCCGTTGACAAAGAAGCCATCATTCGCGAAGCGGTCGACCGCGTGCTGGACATCATTAAGCGAGAGCGCGAACGATAAAAGCAGTTTACTATGTCGGACGGACAATTAGAAAAAGCCGTACTGCGCGGTTTTCGCAGAAACGACAATACCCGGACGCTCGAGCAGGTCGGGCGCGATTACGTGGTCATGTTCAACCCGGAAAAATTTACGGTTAACAACCAATTCGAATACGACTCATCGCGGCCCCACGGCCGGCGCGGCAGCGAACAGCGCTTCCTCGGCGTCAAGCCCCGCCAGTTTTCCTTCGAGTTCCTGGTGGACGGTGTCGGCTCTTCCGGTGAAGCGCGCGACGTGGTGCGGGACATCCGTCACTTCAAAACCATCAGCGGCTTCGACGGCGACATCCACCGGCCCACTTACATGAATATTTCCTGGGGCCCCTGGTCCGAAAACTGTGTGCTGGAACGCCTGGATATCGAATATACGCTTTTCATGCCCAACGGCACCCCCCTGCGCGCCCTCCTCAAAACGACCTTCAAAGAGGACGTCTCCAATGTGCTGCAGGAGCGGGAGATCAACCGCAGCTCTCCCGACCTGACCCACGCCCGGGAATTCACCTCAGCCGTTAATCTGCCGTTGATGTGTTTTCGCATCTACGACGATCCCAAACACTACTTCCAGGTGGCGAGGGCCAATAACCTGAATACGATAATGAATGTAAAACCTGGGCGGCGGATCTATTTCCCGCCCATCGAAAAGTCTGACCGATAATGCCGAACCAGACCTTCCTGCAGGACCAAAACCGCACCGACCTGGTTTCCTTCTCCTTAAAGGTTGACAGGGAAAAGGTAGGCGTTTTGCAGGCGCCGATCATGGCCGTTTCCATCCGCCGTGAGATCAATAAGATACCATGGGCCAAACTCACCCTGCGCGACGGGGACGCGCCGTCTTCCGACTTTGCGATCAGCAACGAAGACCGCTACGTGCCGGGGCGGGAAATCGAGATCCTGATGGGGTATCACGGTGAAGAACGCACCGTCTTCAAAGGCATCATCATCAAACACGGCATCACCATTCGGGATCACGCGCCGGCCGTCCTCGAGATCGAGTGTAAAGACGTCGCCGTCAAAATGACCGTCGGCCGCAAGAACGGCTATTTCTCGGAGATGACCGACTCCGACCTTATCGAGGAAGTACTCGGCCGGTACGACGGCATCAGCCCGGAAGTGGAATCGACCCCCGCCCAGCACCTGGAAGTGGTTCAGTACCACGCCACCGACTGGGATTTCGTGGTGTCGCGCGCCGACGCCAACGGCATGCTGGTGGTCGTGGAAGACGGGAAAGTGGCGGTGAAGAAACCCGATTTGCAGCAATCGCCCCAGGTTGCTTTACAATACGGCACGACGATTCGCGAATTTGAGGGCGAGATCGACGCCCGCTATCAGTACAAGAGCGTGAAAGCAAAAGCCTGGGACCCCGCCGCACAGGCCTTGCTGGAAGAGGAAGCGACGCCGCCGGCCATAGAAGCCGAGCAGGGCGACCTGGGCACCGCTGCCCTCGCCGATGCACTGGGGTTGGATCACCTCAGCCTTCGCCACTCGGGCAAAGTGGCCGACCACGAACTGAAAAGCTGGGCCGACGCCCAGTTGCAGCGCAGCTACCTCGCCAAAATAAGAGGCCGGTTGCGGTTGCAGGGCACCGGGGAAATTAAGCCGGGCGACCTGGTAGAACTACAGGGGCTGGGCAATCGCTTCAACGGCCCGGCCTTCGTGTCGGTCGTTCACCAGCATTTTAACGGCCAGGAATGGCTGACGGAATTGCAGCTGGGGCTGGAACCCGATTTTTTCTATCGCGGCAAGGACGTCTCCGCGCCTTCCGCCCACGGCCTGCTGCCGGCCGTCGCCGGGTTGCAGGTAGGCGTGGTCACCAAACTGGAAGAAGACCCCGAAGGCGAAGATCGCATCAAAGTCAAATGCCCGATCATCGACGACAATGAAGAGGGCGCCTGGGCGCGGCTGGCCAGCCTGGACGCCGGCAACGATCGCGGCTGGGTGGTCCGCCCCGAGATCGGCGACGAGGTCATCGTCGGCTTCCTGAACGACGACCCCCGCGACCCGGTCGTGTTGGGCCAGCTCTACAGCGGCGCCAAACCGGCGCCCATTCCGGGAAAAGACGACAACCACATCAAAGGATATACCTCCCGCAGCAAGATGCGCCTGGAATTCGACGACGAGAAAAAGATCATCACCATCGAAACGCCGGGGGGCAACCACATTATCCTCAACGAAGAAGACCAGGGGATCTTTATCAAAGACCAGAACGACAATACCGTCACCCTTGATCCCAACGGCATCACCATGGACAGCCCGAAAGACATCATCATTACTGCGGGCGGTAAAATCGAGATCGTCGCCACCCAGGACCTCACCCTGGAAGGAATGAATGTTGCGGGCAAGGCCAACGCCATGCTCAAAATGGAAGGTCAGGGCGGCGCAGAAGTCAGTTCGGCGGCGAATACCGTCGTCAAAGGAAGCTTGGTACAAATAAATTGAACAATATGCCTCCAGCAGCAAGAATTTCGGATATGCACACCTGCCCGATGGTGACACCCGGCCTGCCGCCGGTGCCCCACGTGGGCGGCCCCATTACCGGGCCGGGCGTCCCCACCGTCCTGATCGCCGGTATGCCGGCGGCGGTACTCGGGGATATGGCCGTATGTGTCGGTCCGCCCGACACCATCGTCATGGGGTCCGCTACCGTGATGATCGGCGGCAAACCCGCAGCGCGTATGGGGGATGCAACGGCCCACGGCGGCCTCATCGCCGTAGGCGCACCAACCGTGATCATTGGAGGATAAAAAACGCGATTATGGCAAACGACAATTCATTTTTAGGCACCGGTTGGGGTTTTCCACCCACTTTCACGTTCCTCGACCAGGGCGCCAGGATGGTCTCAGATGAAGAGGACATTCGGGAGAGCCTCGCCATCCTCCTGACCACGCGGCCCGGAGAGCGCATCATGCAACCCAATTACGGGTGCAATCTCGATTTTCTCCAATTCGACCCGATCAACTCCACGATGCAGGCTTTCGTCAAGAAGCTGATCGAAGAAGCGATCATCTATAACGAGCCCCGCATCGCTCTCAATTTCATCGAACTGCACCTGGAAAGGCAGCTGGAAGGCATTCTCGATATCGAACTGGATTATACGGTGCGCACCACCAATTCCCGGTTCAATATGGTTTTCCCCTACTACCTGAACGAAGCGGAGGTCGCCGAACAGCAAAAACTGGCGTCGCCGCCCCGTTCCTTTTTGCAACAGGAAAGCCCCGAATCGCAATAATTATTTGACTAATGGATAAGTGCATCAATACCATAGCCCCTTGTTTCAGTCAGAAGAACCCGCTCGATCGCAGAGGCGTTAACCAGGAAGAGCGAATGACCGATGCGCTGCGGCCCGATAAGATCAGGATCGACGATCGCAGCACCGAAGAACTGCTCTACTACGCTTACCAGCTGGCCGGCCGGATCAAGTATTTTAATCTGAACAACCGGCACGAGGAGGAACAGCAGAAAGTGTATTGGAACGCCTTCTTCGAGTTCGACCTCAGTTATCTAACTATTCTCGCTTCCGAGAACCTGGAGGCTCTCGAAAAAGACTTTGCGGAAAAGGAAGAAAAGTTCTTGTCTGATCGGGAAGCGTACCGAAAGGGGGGGACCATCGACGATCCGGACCCCAAACACTTCCGGATATTCATCGATTTTATCTACCACCGCCTGGCGTTGAAGTTGCTGGATATCTGCAACCGGATCGCCGGCAATCGCGAAGAAATAAAGCGCATCTTCTATAAGGAAGTCATCAAGATCATCGAGGACGAAGTGGTGCGGGCCATTCTCGACGATCGCATTCAGAACGGGCTCATCCAACTCATCGGTTTCGATAAAGGCAACCCCGAACCCTCCGCTTCGGCTTATCCCGAAACCGGAGCAGACAGCGAACAGGCCGTCGCCAATTTCACCAATGATTATTCGGCTTTCATCTACGGCGCGGGGTATAAAGACGAACCCTGCCGCCGGGTTTGGGGCGTCAATCAGCTTTGCTTCGACTGCATCACTGCGGATAATTCCTATAATCACGAGAGGATCAGAAAACTGTTTCAGGTGTTTTTTAAGGCGCTGGTCAGCATACAGGTGCGCGCCGACTACCACCTGAAGAATTTCCTGTCGAAAGAACGTGCGCATCTGCCCCATATGTCGCTGTTTCTGACCTTCCTCAACCTCTTCGAATACGCGCGCCGGGAGCTGAACGGCCTTTCTACGAAGCATCTCGACTTTTACTACAAACAGATACTCTGCATCGACCGGCGGCCGGCCGAAGAGGATAAAGTGCACGTGCTGTTCAGCCTGGCCAAGAACTTCGATTCCTATCTGGTGCCCAAAGGAAGTCGCTTCAAAGGAGGAAAAGACGCGCTGGGCAAAACCCGGATCTACGAACTCACCGATGAGCTGGTTGTCAACAAAGCCCGGGTCGGGGAGGTGAAAACGCTATTTGTCAACGAAGACCTCGATACCCCGGGCGAGTACCTGCGTGTTTACGCCGCCGAGGACGCCCGCAAAGCAGACGGCAGGGAAGAAGACTTCGCCGATCCGGATTCCGCGGGCTGGAGCCCCCTCGGCGGGCGGCATCACAGCCCGGGTATGGAAAGCCCGTCGGCGCAGCTCGGCTTCGCGCTGGCCTCACCCATCTTTATGCTGGAAGAAGGGACGCGGGAGGTCTTTCTGACGCTGCATTTCGACGGTTCGGTGCTGCTGGAAAAGGAAACCGAGGAACTGAGCGGCGTTCAGAAGCTTAGCGATCATTTCTACCGCGGATTGTTCCGGCTGGAGATCGGTTCGGGAGAAGCCTGGACGCCTATCGTAGAAACGGCGACCGCAAGGCCGGACCTCGACGCGCAATTCCAGGTAGAACTGCTGCCGGAAAAAGAGGAGCCCTTTCACCCTCAGAACAACCCCTTCACCAGAATGAAATTTGCGGTAGCTTTCTCCCCCTCCTTTGATCCGATCGCGCCTTTCCGCGGGGAGCAAACCTACAATGCCGACTGGCCCGTCTTCCGGCTGTCGCTCGTCAATGATGGCGACCAAGACAACTATGCTTACGCCAAATTACGCGACCTGTCCCTCCTGGATATCGACATCGCGGCCACCGTCAGCGGGGTACAGAATCTAGTGGTGGAAAATGACAACGCCGTTCTCGATCCTTCCAAGGAGTTTTATCCTTTCGGCAATAACCCGAAAACAGGCAGTGCTTTGTTCGTCGGAAATCAGGAAGTGTTTTCCAAACAACTCACTTCTCTGACGGTCGACCTGGAGTGGGCCGGCCTGCCCGGCAGCTCGTTTTCCCAATACTACGAGGTGTACGAGCGGCTGCCCGAAATATCGGATTCCAGGCTATCGCTCCCGAGTAATTCCAGCTTCCAGCTTTCCGGCGCCTTGCTGGAAGACAAGGCGTACCAGCTGGAATTGCGGTCTGCCGATCCCCGCATGTTTGATTGTGACGATGCCGCCCAGCCGGAGTCGAAAAGGGCCATTACTTTTGGGCGAAACGCCGCTGCGAGCGATGATTACATCAACCGGGATCGCCGGGTGGCTTTCCAGCCCCCGGAACAGTTTACCGCCCGCAAAGCCAAATGGGGCTTCCTGCGGCTGCAGTTGGAGGGGGCGGATTTTCTGCACGACTACTATACTAAAATCCTGACCCTGCAATCGCTGGAGCTGGGCAGCGCCAAGTTTATCGCCGAAACCGAGCAGGAAACGCCTGACGAAGTCCGCCTGCCCAATGCGCCGTACACGCCGGTGATCAAAAGCCTCAGCCTGAATTATGCTTCGAAGCTGACCATCGACCTCACTACTTACGATGATTTCAAGAAAACTACCCAGGAGATCGAAAAACTATTTTTCGTCACGCCCTTCGGGTATCGCACCCTCGACCTGAGCCGGGAAATTGAAAAGACCGGACGGGGAATACCGTTCCTTCCTCAGTTCGCACCGCCGGAAATGAGCGTTCCGCTCGGCGCCAGCCGCGTTTCCAAAGGGGAGCTGTTGTACGAAAGCTGGAAGCAACCCAGCCCACCGACGAGGGATGGAACGGGATCGGAGGAAAAGAAATTGATCAAAAACCCGGACCATGATCAATTATTTCCGAATTCCAGGTTTTTAGCGCCCAAGCATTCCCGCCTGAAAAAAGGCGTGACCCAACGGGGAAACAATATCGACCTGAGCGTACTGAAGTTCGGGACGCCGCCGTCGGGTATCTTCAAGCCGACCCCTGTTCACGTCGTATTGCCCGAGCTGTTGATCCTACACCAGAAGAAGGGGCGCAAGCCCGTAACCTACAGCCCGGAAGAAGCGGTCAACCTGATGCGGGCGGGCCGCCGGATAGATATGGCGGAAGGCAATTTGTTTATCGGGATCAAGGATCTCGTGCCGGGGCAGAACCTGTCTTTGCTGATGCAGATGCTGGAGGGTTCGGGTGATCCGGAGTTCGCTCCCCCCGGTATCGAATGGTCTTATCTCAAAGGCAACGAATGGTATGCTTTTACTCCCGACCAGATCCTCAGCGACACCACCAAGCCCGATCCGCAGAGCAACCAGAGCCTCAACCGGTCGGGGATCATCCGGTTTGCGATCCCCCGGGCGATCAGCAGCCGCGGGACGACGATGTTCAACCCCGAATGCCTCTGGATACGGGCGTCGACCGTGCCGGCCGACGTGGAAACAGACTTGCCGGAAAGCCCTGCCGCCTTACCCCTCATGGTCGACATCCGCACGCAGGCCGCCGAAGCGGTATTTGTGAATGAAGGCAACAAGCTCGACCATCTGGAGAGCGCCCTGCCGCCCAACTCGATCAGCGGCTTCGTCGTCAAGGAAGTGGGGATCAGCAAGGTCGAACAGCCGTTCTCTTCCTTCGGCGGCCGCCCGGAGGAAACCAGCGAGGAATACTACCGGCGCGTCAACGAACGGCTGCGCCACAAAGACCGGGGCATCACCGTGTGGGACCTCGAGCGCCTGGTCCTGGAAGAGTTCCCCGAGATCTATAAGGTGAAATGCCTGAACCATACTTCCGGTAATTCCGAAATTCATCCGGGACACGTCACCGTTGCCGTGATCCCCAACTTCAGGAACAACAACAACCTGAATCCGCTGGAACCGCGGGCGCATCTCGGCCTGCTCGGGGAGATCGAGCGCTACCTGCAGCTGAAGACCAACCTGTTCCTCAGCAACGGTCCGGCGCTGCGGGTCGTCAGTCCGAGCTACGAAGAAATCCGCGTAGCTTGCTGCGTGCGCTTCCGGGCCGGAAAAGACGAAAACTACTACCAGTCGTTGCTGAATACCGAACTCAAGCAGCTGTTGGCCCCCTGGGCGCCCACCCAGAAGACCGTTGATTACCGGCCGGCCGAGATCGTTTTCGGGACGCGCGTGCACCGGGCTTTTATCCAGAACTTCATCGAAGAACGCGATTACGTTGACGTGATCTCCCGCTTTGCGCTGCTGCACTATGACCGCAACCGCAACCTGGTGCCCTATTACGATGAAGCGGGCAATCAGCTGGCGCCGGAACAGGTAGAAGAGATCATCCCCACCACCAGCTTGTCTATACTGACGTCTTACGAGAAGAAGTCGAGGGGCGAGAAGATCCCCTTCGCTTACGACCACCTGATTTATAAAACATCCCGGACGGGGCAAACCGACGGCGACGCCATCTGTCTGACCTGCCCGTAATCCGTTATACTATGCAGATAAGCAAATCGATACCGAAGGAACCGCCTGGTGAAGCCGTCTTGAACTGGCAGGAGTTGCGCCGCCTGGGCATACAATACCTGGAGAAGCTGGGCGCCAAGGCCTGGACCGATTTCAACCTTCACGACCCGGGCATTACCATTCTGGAAGTCCTTTGTTACGCGATTACCGATCTGGGCTATCGCAGCAGTTTCCCCATACAGGATTTACTGGCGGACCCGGCGTCCGACGGCGCGGAGGAAAATTTCTTCACCGCAGAACAGATGCTGCCCTGTAATCCGGTTACCCGGAACGATTTTCGCAAATTGATCATCGATACTTTCGTCGACCTGGAAGACGAGCTGGGCATTCAGGGAACGATCAAAGAAAAATGCGGCGCCGCCGGCGGCGAAGCGCCTCCTCCGAAGCGCGTGATCAAAAACGCCTGGATGAGCCAAGGTCAGACGAAAGAACCCAACCTATTCCTGGCCAACCGCTACGAGCTGACAAAGGAAGATGTGAATGAGATCAAAAAGATGATCCGCGACCTGTTGTACCGCAAAGAGATCTACGACTATGCTATCTTCCCCGAACTGGTCGACGATATCGACGGCTTTGAAGAAAAGGTCAACGGGTTGCTTTACGATGCGGCGCAAAACGGCAATGGCGTAACGCTGGGTGGGGAGCTGGAAAAAATCAGCGAACAGATCGGTAAATTCATCAACTTTCTGATCCTCGAATCGAAAAGCGCGGAGGGCGAAAAGAAAACGGCGATCCTCACGGTCAAAGAACTCAGCCAGTTCATCGATCAACGCATTCGCGAATTTCTCGGCCACGGTTTTTCGGCGAAAGAGCTGTGCCGGCTGGAAAACCTGATCTACAAAGGTTCTGAACTGACGTACCGCCCGCCCCGCTTGCCGCACACCAGGGTTTCCGGTCCCGGCGGAGAAAGCGACCCGTTCTTTTCGGAAATTATTAAAGACGAGGTGGAAGAGGACGTGGAGATCACCTCCTGTCCTCAGCAATTGGCGGGGCTCAACCGGGTCCAGTTAGAGCTGGTGGAAGACATCAATCCGCTGGATCTCGACGCCGTCAATAAGATCAAAGGCGCCGTGATGCGCAGGCTGCTGGAGCACCGCAATTTGTGCGAAGATTTTCTGGAGATCGATATTGTCCAGGTGCAAAATATCGGGGTCTGCGCCGAAATAGAAATCGAAGAAGAAGCGGATAAAGAAGAAGTACAGGCGAACGCATTTTACGAAATGCAGGAGTTCCTGACGCCCACCATCAATTTCTATTCGCTGCAGGAAATGCTGGACAAAGGACGCAGCTGTTCTGAAATATTCAACGGCCCGCTATTGAGGAACGGTTTTTTGCTGGAGGAAGAGCTGGAGAAGGGAGCCCTGCGGCGCTACGTCTACGAATCCGACCTGCTGCAGGTGATCATGGACGTTCCCGGCGTATTGGCCGTACGCAACCTTAAAATATTCAATTGCCGCGGAGAACAGCTGGTGGCGGATTCCGTGAAAGGCTGGTGCCTGGAGATCGCAGAAAACCACAAGCCGGTTATCGACCTCGATTGTTCCGAAGTGAAATTCAAAGTGGGCAATATTTTCACGATCCCCGACGAACAGGTCTTCAAACAGAAGCTTTCCCTGCTCAATAAGATCCGCAAAAAGCCGCTGCCGGGTACGGGCGATTACCTCCCGACGCCCGAAGGGCAATACCGCGACCTGGATCAGTACTATTCGATCCAGCACCTTTTCCCCATGACTTACGGCATCGGTAATACGGGCGTTTCCCATACGGCCCCGCCGGAGCGCAAAGCACAGTCCAAGCAGCTGATCGGTTATCTGCTGCTCTTCGATCAATTGCTCGCCGATTACCTGGAACAGCTCAAAGAAGTGAAGAACCTGCTCTCCGTCCACCAGGATATCCGCGAAGCCACTTATTTCAGCCGGGAATTATTCGACCCCAGACTGCCGCCCGGCGAGCAGCTCGTCCCGGGGATCGAGAAGGTGATGGACCCCGACGTACAAAAGGTGACCCTGGAAAACGAATACACCCGCAAGGTGCGGCGCAACCAGATACTGGACCACCTGCTGGCCCGCTTCGGGGAGAAGTTTACCGATTATTCCATTCTCATTTTTAACGCGACCGCCCGCAGCCCGACCGGGTACCGCGCCAAAGGCATCGAGGAAGTCATCCGCGAGAAAGCACATTTCCTGCGGGTGATGCCCGAGATCAGCCGACAGAGGGGCAAGGCGTTTGATTACCGGGCGTTTTCCTACCCGGTAATGCAACCGGATGCGCCGCAGGTATGGGATACCGAAAATGTCTCCGGCCTCAAAAAGCGCGTTTGTCGTTACCTGGGTATCACCGACGCCCGGCGCCGGCGCATCTCGGCGAAGCCCGAGTTCAAGGTCCGCCTCAAGCCGGTGGTGGTGAGCGGTTCGACGCAGAGTTACCGCGTGATCATGACCAATTCGCTCCGGGAGACGCTCTTGGTCAGCATAAAAGATTTTCGTTCAAAAAGAGAGGCGCAACACCTGGCCCGTGAGATCTACTTTCAGGCCATGAACGCCGACAACCTCGTCTTCGAGCGCGACGACACATCATACCGCAGCGCCGATCAGATCCCGATCGCCGACAATATTCAGGAGGTCCGGGTGGTATTGAAGAACCATAACGATAACTCGATCGCCCATGGCGAACCCCTGAACCGCTCGCAGGCCGAACAGCGCAAAAAACAGATCGTAGCGCTGGCCTATCCGGAGGCAGCCGAAGAGGAAGGGTTCCACCTGGTAGAACATATTCTGCTCCGACCTCTTTCCCACGACGCCTACCACTTGTTGCAGCCGTTCCGCTTTGCCGAAGACGGGGTGGCGGTCGATCCGTACTCCTTCTGGCTGACGGTGGTGGCTCCGGCCTGGCACGAGCGCTTCGAAGACCGCAACCAGCGTTACCTTTTCGAGCAGGTCGTTCGCCGGGAAACGCCGGCCCACATTGCCGTGCGCTTTCTGTATCTGAACAGCCAGGACCTCTACGATTTCGAACTCTGCTTCAAGACGTGGCTGGAGGAAAAAGCCAAAGAGCGACCGAATGAACGCGTATTGGCCAATCAGCAAAACCGGCTGGTGGACATATTGAATCGCTTCAAAGATCAATACTCGGAACGGCGCGTGCTGGGCCGCACGACCATGGGGTGTCAGGACGTACTGGGGCAGCCGTTGCAACGGCTCGATTGAGGGCCAAATTGTAAGGACCATTATTTCAAAGCAGCATGAGCCACTTAAAGGAACAAATTCAGCTAACGCGGACCCAACTCATCGGCAACGGGATTATCTGTGGATTGGAGTTCTACACCGACAATTACTGCCACGTCAACCTGACGAAGGGATGCGGCGTCACCTCGCACGGTCACGTTCTTTTGCATCCCGACGCCAAGTTCCGCTATTACAAGGAATACCTGAACCCCTTTACCTGCGAAGCCGATTACCCCAAACTCAGCAAACGCCTGCAGGGGGCGGTCGACTACTTTTTCCCCCGCGCCGCTTCCAGACCCCGCCTGACGGGCAAGCACTTCATTTACCAGCTTTTTGAATCGCCCGGCGAAGGACGCATTCCCCTGACGCCTCAGGGGGTGGACACGGAAGCGGATATCGGAGATTGGGGCTTTTCCGGTTTTGACGAAGACAAAAAAGTCGATACCGGCGCCAACCTGTCGCTCGATTCGCGCGTCCTGCTGCTCTACCTGGAAGAAGAAGAGCCCGAATCGGTGGTCCCGCTCGTCCTGCACGAAGAAGACGTCTTTGCCTTTCTCGTGCAAAGCGGCGAGCTGAAAGACCACGGCATCGTCATCGAGCAGGAAGACGAGCCCATCGGTTTCGGAGATCTCTTCCGACAGCGCGGTATGCACTCGGAAGGCGAATTGTACAATGCTTTCCACAAAAACCTGCTACTCGACGATATCGCTATGCGGCGTTTCGGCTACGGTTCTTTCGACAAACTGGCGCTGGAGGATCGCATTTATCCCGACCTGCCCGAATCGGATATTCCCTATCTGCGCGTGTTCAAAGAGTACAATCGCATCATCGACCTTGCGCTGGTAGAATTGCGCGACCGGCTGGACAAGCTACACAAGTATTTCCAGGATTATTTTGAACCGTATTTCATCAAATACGTCAACGCGGCTTTTAAGCTTTTCTTCCGGCGCCGCGCCGACTATCTGGAGCGGTCCGCAGCGAGCCTGAGGAAAATCCGTGAGGTCGTCCTCGGGCCGGATAACCAGTACCTTATCCTCTTTGAGGAAAAAAACAGCTACCTGGCCAGCGACAACCTGCCCGATAACCTGAAGAATGACCTGAGCGCGTTGAAAAGTTCGGGTGAAGTGATCCGGCACGTCGCCCTGGGGCCCGATGATCGCTACGTTATCCTCGCCGAAAAAAGGAGCGGCAACCGCTTCAGTACAGATATCGAACAATTGTCGCCGGAGGACGACAGCCCCGGTCAGGGCGCACCCGACCCCAGAGATCTGAAAACCAAGCTCAATAAGCTCCTCGACGAAGGCCGAAAGGTGCGGCAGATAGCACTCGGGCCCGCCGGGCAGTACGTCATCGTCACCGAAAACCCACTGAAGAAGGTCGACATTACCGACGAAACGTCCAAACCCTGGTTCCTGGATCCGGGCAATGAAGATGAGATGCTCGGTGAAGTTTTTTCACTTGGGACCGGCGTGACCGAATTTGATTTTCATCTTCAGCAATTCGCCTTCTACTACGATACCGAAGGAGAAGACCTGGGCATCGTCGTCCTGACGCCCGACCAGTATGAAAATGATTACTGCAGCGAAGGGCGGCTGCCGCTCGGCTTCAAAGAAAAAATGAATTCTTCGGCCCTGCTGACCGACGAGGGCAAGCGCAAGAAGATACGGCAGGTGGCCCTCAGTCCGGAACAGCAATTCATCATTTTTACGGAAGAAGCCACGGGCTTCTGGTACAGCGTCAATGTACCCCGGGAATTGAAGGAACACCTGAAAGCCGCTACGGGGGGCGGACAGATCGGCATTCAGTATTTTTACGCTTTCACCAAAGACCTGGTGGAGACTTATAACGCGCTCCGCCTCGAACTGAACGAAATAACGGCCGCCACCTGCGGCAACGAACGCCACCATCCCCGTCACGTCATGCTCGGTAAATTGCAGGAAGAAGTCACTTTCCAGCGTTCCATCTTCCGGCATTACCCACAGCAGCCGCCTGTCTATAACGGTAACCAGGACCGCATCGACCGCATCCGCTTTTTGCACTGGCGCTTCGTCATCATGTTCAAATCCTTCTCGATTCCCGATCCCAACTTCGATACGAACATAGCCTACGACGACCCGTCCGACGAGGCGGTCTCCGATGTGCTGCGCCGCGGAGAAGATACTTTCCCCGATACCCACGAGGAGATGGAACTGAAGGTTACGCCCAGCCTGCCGCCGAGCGCGCCCCTGGGAAAACAGGCCATCCCTTGTTATTACCCCCTTTCGCGCAGTTATTTCTCGCTGCAGCACTACTGGGATTTCGAGACGACCAAAAACAACCGGGAGGACCACCATTTTTCCTATCACGCCGATCATTCCGCCGACAGCTATACCACGCTGGAAAGGGTCATCCAGCCTTTTGCGTTCAGCATCGAGGATTATGATTTCTTCCGTATCGAGGGGCATCTCGGGAAAAAACTGAACCCTACGGTAGACGATCAGGGGCATTTCAAGCAGGGTATTCTCCGGGAATTGCTCAGCCTGCGCAACCGCCTGAATTTGCCGTTCGACGTCATCAGCATGTCGCTCAGCGAACTGATCAGCTTATACGATAAGTTGTTGTTCGAAAAGGAACCCTTCGAGACCCACGAATGGGAACTGGAGCAAAGGCTGGCGCCCCTTCAGCTGCGACTGCTCAAAAAGAGAGGACTGGAATACCTGGGCGGCGTCAAAAAAGGCGGCACTTTCGTTCTGGTCTATGACGACCAGTCGGGCGGCGAGCATCGCATCGTCGCCGACTACTGCCTGCCCTTCTATTGCTGCCGGCCGGATGCCCCGCAGTTCGACGAACAGCCTGCGCTCGTCGAGCTGCAGGTAAATGTTTTCGACTGCCTCGGCGCCGACAAAAAGCACCCGGAAAACAACCTGCTGCTGAAAGACTTTACCCTCATTATCGGCAATAAAAAGCTCGTAAATACAGGCCGGGAGGAAGGTCCCAGCACCTTCTACTTCTTCCCCGGCATCTATCCGGTGCAGGTGGAAAAAGAAGGGTACCGGTTGCAGGGACCGACGACGATCGAGGTGTTCGGCAACCGGCCGGGGAATCAACAAACCCAAAACTTATATCTGGAAAATGAGTACGCCCTGGTGCTGCTCGATTTCTTCATGGAAACGGGATCACCCATTCCGGTCGCCTCCGAAGATCTGGTGGTCACCCTCAAATCGGACAACAAGAACCTGATCGATGATGCTTTCCGGAAGGAGATCCAAGAACACGTGGAATCGCAGCTGAATACCGGAGAGGAGGTCGCTTACCAGGCTTCGCATCCGCTGAAGCTCCCGAAAGGCAGTCACATCATTCAGATCCGTTCCAAGACCCAGGATATCCGGTCCGTCGACCAACTCAGCATCGAAGCGGATCCCTGCACCCTGCGTCGCTACGATCTCTGGATCGAAGACTCCATGGTGGTGGTTACTAAAAAAGAACTGATCGGCGGGCTTCCGGACGAAGGCCCCGTCAACGTGACCAATACTTACTTCCAGGGCGCCTATCCTTTTGACCGGATCAACCGGATCTTCGAAGCGATCGGCGAAGTGGAAGATACGGCCGACGCCAGCTCGCTGCAGTTTATCAACGGCATCGATGGCGAACTGGAACGACGCCTGCATTCCTTCGACATCGGGATCTACACCTTCGAGCAAATCAGCAAGCTGGATCGGCTCAGCGTCGGCGACCTGCAGTTCCTCGAAGCTGAACTCCAGTTGATGCCCGGAACCATCATGCGTCAGGATTGGGTCGGCCAGGCTAAAGGCCGGCTTTGAACAGTAACTAAAATAACGAAAACGACGCCGTTTGGCAGATGCACAACGACATATTATCAAGAAACAGGTATTCGACCTGGTATTGCCGCCGGTTCCGGACCCCGACCGGCTGAAGCGCCGCCTGCAGACCCTTTACCGGGAAAAGGTACTGCCCCCGTTGGAGGAACAGCTCGACCAACTGGTGGGGCCCGACGTGGTGCTGCGCATCAGAAAGCTGGAGATCGATCTTGGGGACATCCCGCTTGCCGAGCTGGAGGAGGCCTTCGTCAAACAATGTATCGCGGGTATTTCCCGGGAAATCCGGGCGCTGGTGCAAAACGAAGCCGCCGCCCGGGCGGGCCGCGATTATCAGATGATCTCCCGGGAACAGTCTGTTATGGAGGGCTTCCTCCATTTCCTGAAAACGGGAACGCTTTCCTGGCAAACCAGCCCGGAAGCAGCCCGCGACCTGGAAGGAGCGGTGTTGCCGGCCATCGAGCGGGAGGGGTATCATTTCATACCCATTTTGCGCCATTTGTTCCGGAGCAATGACGACGCCATTCGCCGGTTGATTTGGCAGTTTTCTTCGGCATTGTGGTTCCGCTTGCTCGAGCTGATTATTCCCCGCCTGCAAAACGAAGAAATCAAAAAAGGGGCCGGCTTTTTCGAAGCCCTCATCGGCCGGTTGCGATTCAACATCGCTGAAAAGCAGGTTGTTCAGGGGTTTTGGGTCGCCGTTTTCCATTTTATCACCCATCGTGAAGTCATTGCGCTGACGCCTAAAGAGTTGCACCGGCAACTTTTTGAGCATTGGGGGAATACCCTGATCCTGGAAGCTGGCGGATTCGACCTTGTAATGACCGTCCGGGAGGCCGTGGAACCGGCCGCCGGCCGGCCGGAGGCTTCAGGAGAAGGGGCAATGGAGCAGACACTCGCCCGGGCGATTGACAATGTCCTGCTGCGCCAGGCCAGTGCGCCGGCGGCTGAGCCGCCTTCCGAAGAGACTGTCCCGGAAGGTGCGGAGCAAAAGCCCGAACCGGTGGCTTTCTCCCGCCCGCCGGCTGCTCCGGAGGTGGAAACGCCGGAGATAACCGAAGAAGCAGAGGAAATACCCGTGATCCAGGAACGAGGAGCGCCCACGGCCGGAGAAGCGGATGACCAGGGCGCAGATGCGCCTGAGCCGGCCACCGGGGAAGTGGATACTTCCCGGTCGGAAGAAACGCTGCCGGAAACGGAACCCGAAGCAGTAGCTGCTGCCGGTGAGTTGTTCGTTTTCCCGGATTGGGAAATCGAAGAAGAAGCGGAAACTCCGGCAGACGTGGACGGTATGGCTGAGCGAGAACCCTTTGCAGAAGAGGCGGTCGATCCGGAGGCGGGCTTTACTCGCCGGGAGTCTCCGGGAGAAGAAGCAAAGCAGCGGATCGAGCCCTCGCATCCGGGACTTGAGGAAGAAACGGAAGACAGCGGCACGGGCCTGACCCCGGCTGATGAGTTGGAAGAAAAAGAACGAGCGCCCGGGCAGGAACCGGTCGGCCGCGGAGTAGAACCGGCCCCGGAGTCAGCCGAAGAAGACGCATTGACGCCAGAAGAAAGAGGCCGTAAGGCCGAAGCATTGAGCGCAGAAGCAGAGCCTGTCGAAAGAACGGAAGATGCGGCCGCGCTTACTGAAGACCGGGAAGCGCCGCTCGATGTTGACGCCGTCATTCCGCCCCAGGAAAGAGAAGCGCCGGCAGAAAAAGAGGCGGAGCCCGCGGATCAAGCAACTTTCGAAGAAGAAGGCCCTGCGACGCCCTTTGCACCTGAGCCGGAAAAGCGGGAAACACCCGCCGGTATGACGGAGGAGCCTCCCTCCGCAGAAGAAGGAGAAGCGGAATTGGAGGACGGAGAAATTTTTGATCCGCTGAAAGCACTGGATACGCCCTACCGGGAGCGGCCGGTTGAGCCGGCTGGAGAGGCAGAATCGCCGGCCGGGGATGAATCTGCCGCGCCGACGGAGGAGGAAGGAGCGGCGGTCGTTTCCGGGAAAGAAGAACCGGAAACGGTGGATACTTCGCTGCGTACCGGTCCGGAAGAAGAGCCATCCCCGACGGACGAGGTATCGAAATCGCCATTTGTCGCTACGGAAGAGGACGCTCGTGAGCCGGCTTTCCTGGAAGGAGAGCCCGAGAAAACGAAATCGCCTGAAGTTGTACCGTCCGACGCCGGCGCATTGCCCCGGGAGGAGGAACCGGCTTCGGTTGCCGAGCCGGAAGTCTCGGCCGTTCGAGGGGAACCGGAACCTTCGGAAGAAGCCGACGGAGCGGAACCGAGGTCGGAAAGAACCCTCCAAAGAGAGCAGGAAGAAATTTCAGAACCGGCCTCCGCGGGAGAAGAGCTTCCACCTGACCCTGCCAAAGCCAAGCCAGTTTTCGAGGAAGAAGCGCCCGGATTGGCATCCGGAGAAGATGTATCGCCTTCGTCGGAACGCACGATCGAAGAAGGCGCATCTGCTCCCGACGGCGCCGGTGAAGGCCGGGAAGAGGACGAAAGACCTGCCGACGGGACGCCGGAAAAGGGTAAATCAGATGACGCCCCGTCGCTCCCCAGGCCCGACCAGCCGGGAGACGAGACGCCTGTGGCGGATGCCGAGCCACAAGAAAAGCCGTCGCCACCCGCCAAACCGGATCGCCTGTCGATCCTGCGGGAGAAGGTGCGCGAGAAGCTGGCGTCATTTCGTACCGGGCTGAGTAAGAATAAGCCCCAAAAGAAGCCGGCGCCGGCCGTAAATAAAGAGCTGGCCGCCGACGGCTTATTGGTCACGAATGCCGGGCTGGTTCTGCTGGCGCCATTCCTGCCGAGGTTTTTAGAGAACCTCTCGCTGGTAAAGGACGGCCGGTTCCGGGACGAGGCGGCGCAGCAGCGGGCGGTCCAGCTCACGCAGCACCTGGTCGATTTCAAGGAACAGTCGCCGGAGTTCCGTTTGGTGCTCAACAAAGTGCTTTGCAACTGGCCGATTGAGGCGCCGCTGGAAAAGGAATTTGAACCCACCGGCCGCGAACGAGAAGAATGCCGCGCCTTGCTGAGCTCAGTGATCGAGCTGTGGGGCGCGCTGGGCAGCGCCTCGCCGGAGGGCCTGCAGGAAGGCTTCCTGAAACGCAACGGCCGCCTGATCTATAACAAAGGCGAAGGGGGCGGCTGGAAACTGGAAATAGAGAAAAAAGCCATCGACATTCTCCTCAAACGGCTGCCCTGGGGCTTGTCGATGACGAAGCTGCCGTGGATGGAGGAGATGCTGAGGGTGGAGTGGGATGCGTGAAGAGGAATGTATAAGTTTTTGTAAAACGGTTTCTGGATTACCAACAATAAGACCAGACGCAAAACATAGCCGATGAAACCCCGAAAGGTTCAAAAAAAGAATAAGAAGGAGGCGCCTTCCGCCCCGCAACGGGAGGAACCGCGCACGCCTTTCTTTTCCGCTCAGCCGGAGACGGTCGGTGGGAGCATATCCACAACGGAGCCGCAAATACAGCAGACACAGGACGGAAACAATCCCGTCGTATCAGAAAACTTGGCCGACCGGCTGCAGCAAAGCCGGGGGCAGGGGCAGCGGTTGCCGGAGGGGGTGCGCGGAGAGATGGAAAAGACGCTTGGAAAAGATTTTTCGGATGTTCAGGTGCATACTTCTGCGGAGGCGGTGCAAATGAACCGGGAGTTGGGCGCTCGTGCTTTTACTCACGGATCGGACATCTTTTTTAATCAGGGCGAATACAATGCAGACAGCAAAGAAGGGCGGCGTTTGTTGGCTCATGAAATGACGCATGTGGTGCAACAGGGAGCGGCATTGTCTAGAAGTGATGAAAATGCCGTACAAAGAGAAAAAGAGGAGAAAAAAACTTCTGGAAAGGCAATGCGGCGGCTGGGCCTGGCGCAAAACGCCATTAAGCATACCAAGGAAGTATTCGAGTATGGTGCAGGGAATCAAGCTGAGGCTTTACGGGCAACTAATTTTAATTCTTATTACCGGATGAGGGTAATGCGGAATGATCGGTACTGGAACCTTACCAGTTCAGTGGAGCCCATCGCCCGAAGCAACCCGGAAGCTTTGACGGCCGCAAAAGCAGATATTGCCAGCGGTGGAAATTGTGGCGAGCATGCTGATGTAGCGTTTGATTACCTGCGCGTACACGCTGTGGGAGAGACCATCAATCTATCGGATAAAACAGGGCTCGATCATGCTTTCGTCATTCTCGGGAATGTGCCCGCAGAAACAGACGATCAATTGGCGGTATCCGATCCCTGGCCTACCGCACCGACTGCTACGCTTTGGGAAGACCATTTTGCCCACACTGCCGATAGAAGTCAACTCAACCTGCGGAATACTATGGTAGCGGATGGTCAAAATTTGAAAGCTGTAATCCTTTCTGGTCTGACTTTGACCGATGAGGGGAAAGAAATGCTCAAAAAAACAAAAACGAAAGAAGAAACCGAAAGAGAGATCGCGAGCGGTCTTGGCGACTGGATCTGGGGACAGGAGGCTACCGCAGAAGAAGGGAGAGATTACAATTATATCAACAATCTGGGGAAGGTCAATTTCGTCACCAACCAGGCAGAACTTACACCGGATTCAGAGGTGATCATGAAAAAGATTGCCGTTTATCTCAAGCAGTATCCTCAACTCAAATTGCGTATTGAAGGGCATACAGATAGCGTAGGACGAGCGGGTTACAATCAGGGACTTTCGGAAAAACGCGCTTATACCTGTTACCGCACCCTCACCGACGAGGGGATCGATCCGCAACGTTTATCCCATCAGGGTTTTGGAGAATCCCGCCCAATTGCCGGCAATGATACGGCCGAAGGGCGTAGTAAAAACAGAAGAGTAGATTTTATTTTAAGCACCGAATAAACCGAATTTATTATGATATTAAATAAAATGTTTTTGCTGCTGTTCTTTTTCTTATCTGCTGCAAGCTGTAATGATGAGGAAGGAAAAAAGGCTGATAGTCAAGAACAATTGGCGGCAAAGGAAATGCCAACAAAAAAGTCATCTATGGAAACAACGAGCGACTTCATTCCCGGACCGGAAATTACCCCCTCGAATGAATTGTTAAACTGGCTGAATAGCCAGGCAGAAAAAATGGGTGATAAGAGAAAGCGCATGCGATTGCCGGTAGTCATTCAATTAGATCCTACCTATCGGGACCGGGTTACCGAAGCTTACATAGGGGGAGAAAGCGGTACCCGGTCAGAAGATAAAATTTTCCTTGACCTGGATGATAGCGGGATGAGCATGGGGTTGATTCGACAGCTCAAAGGCTTGTGTAACCAAGAAGCGTCTACTTGTGGCGTTTGGCTTGAAGGATACTGGGGATCGTTATTAGTGGAGGATTCGGAAAACGATTCGGAAAATTGGCCTTTCGCAGTGCTGAAGTGTATGGCTATGGATGAAGTTCCTGCCGAACCGTTAAGGGTTTATATTGAAAAATAATACTTGGGAAGAGGCAATCAATTTTAAGCTAAAAAGACGGATGTCATGAAAGCAGATAAAACAACAGCCGGGGGAAATAAGCAGCAAAATCCTGGTGGGGCAAACGCTGATAAGAACAAAGAACAGGACTTCTTCAGTACTCATATGGTTCAGCCAAAACTGACCATAGGTCCTCCCAACGATCCTTATGAACAGGAGGCGGATGCCATGGCGGAACGGGTGGTCAATAACGAATCCCTGATCAATGCCGGTTCAAAGCTGGCATCGGGTATCGCTCAACCCAAATTAAAAACGAGGCATCAGGTTAGAAGTAAGCCTCAGCTGTTGCAACAACAGGAGGGAGAGGAGATGGAGGAACCCATGCAGGCAAAGCCCTTGCAGCGAGCAGCAGAGGAAGAGATGGAAGAACCGCTGCAGACCAGGCTGGATTTGCAACGCAAAGCAGAAGAGGAAGAAATGCTGCAGGAAAAGTCGACTGTGCAACGGGCTCAGGCGGAAAACCCGGTCGCTTCGCCCGAGCTGGAAGCCAAACTCAACAGCAAAAAGGGAAGCGGGCGCCCCCTGCCCGGCGAAACCAACCAAAAGATGAGCCGCGCTTTCGGCGCTGATTTTAGCCATGTACAGGTGCATACCGGCTCGGATGCGGTGCAGATGAATCAGGAATTACAAGCGCGGGCATTCACCCGCGGGTCGGATATTTATTTTAACCGTGGAGAATACGATACGCAAAGCCAGGACGGAAAGCGCTTGCTGGCGCATGAGCTGACGCATGTGGTGCAGCAGGGGGGAGGGGTTAATCGCAAGATAAAGAAGAAGTCGGGAGAATCCATTCAAAAATTTGCACAGGCCGCCGCTGCAGCACCCATTTTGGGTTTAACTGCTGAAGCTTGGGGAGTGGCAGCAAATGTAGTTGGCATAATCACAGCCGCGGGTAGTGCCGCAGCGGGTACTTACCAGGCTGTTAGCAGGGGTGAAAATGCCTTTGGCTCTCTTAACCTCCCGCATAATCTTATGTCTGAACAGGACAAAAGAAAGCTCCGTCAAATTGCACAATTTAGGATCATTAATGAATATGTCAGGCGATTCATGGAAAGGCCTGAAAACCAGGGGGCTCGTGACTCCTTACAAGGAGGAGGGGGCAGTAGCGGGCAAGCTACTCCGCCTGCGGGTGCGCCAGGAACTGGAAATCAAGCCAGTTCTCCAACACCGACAACTGAACCTTCAGCTCCTGAACAACCTACCGGTACGCCAACTTCCGCCCAGGTCAATCAAGAAGTCCTTGATGCGGTAAAGAATGCGGTTCAAATAGAGTTACAAACAGCCTTAGAAAGAGCTACTTCAACTAAAGAATATGAATTTAGGTGGGGTGAAGATGACAGTAGAGGAGAGGGGGCAATCGGAAGTAGTGAGGCTTCAGAAGATGTAGGTGTCACTGGATATTTACAATTCCAGGGGATACAGGCCAGTATGATTTCTGAAACACTTACACTATCCGAACTTGCGAAAGCTGCATTGGGATCGGTACCAGGTGATGGAACAGCGGTGGTAGTTCACAAACTTATGGGAGGTAATGTCAGTGGTGAAGCTACTTGGTCGGCGTGGGATAACCTGACAGTAAATGTTGAAGGTGGAAGTGCTCAGCAAAGCGTACATGAAAATGGATCGATAAAACTAATTATCCGGACACACTGGTATTGGGAACGTTGGGGGCCTGATTCTGATTCCTGGATGGAGAATACTATCCATATCGATGACGAGGGAAAGGTGATAATTGCTGAAGAATCTCGGAGATGGAGACGAGATTAGAAAAGACTAAATTGGTTTACAGCGTGACTAAAATTATTATTGATTCTTGGCTTGATTAGGTCTTCAAATTGCTTTAGAATGCAATCCCTCCAAATCCCACACCCCCAAATCGCCATCTTCGCCTCCGGTAGTTCCATCCACCGGCTGTCGCCGCAGGCGTTTGGGTTCATTCGGGAGCGGGCGTTTACCGTGACGTTGAACTACGCGCCGGTGCATCTGAGGGGCCACCTCAATATGTGGTCCGACCGGAAAGTGTCGGAGTTTCTGGAGGCGCATTACGCCAACCGGCCGAAGGACAGCCTCTGGCTGGCGCGCAAGGGGCGGGTGACGCCCGGCCTGCAAGAACGCGTCGATTACTGGTTCGGGCAACGCGAAGACCGGCTGCGGGGTAATTTTACCCTGGTGTGGGCGCTGCAACTGTTCCGGCGCTATTTTCCGGACAAGACCATCCTGCTGTTCGGCGTGGATATGAAAACGGAAGCGCCGGGGGAAGCGAAGTGGTACGATCGCTATACCGATTTCGATAAAAAGAAAAGGGGCGACCGCTACGACACATCCGGCAAACTCGCCAAATGCGCCGACCAGCTGCGCCAGTACGTGCCCGCCGCGAACATTTACAACTGTAATCCCGACAGCGAACTCGACTACTTCGAAAAACGAGATTGGCGGACGTTCTTTCCGCTGAATATCCTGCACCTTTGCGCTACGCCCCTGGCCGGCGCGCCGGTGCACCTGAGCAAGATCATCAACAAATATTCCTGGTGCCGGTCCCGGACGGTGCTCAAAAGCCATTTCCAGCGGCCCGGCTTCGATAAGCTGCGCTGGGATTACGATCTGGTGGCTCCCCAACCTGATCAGCTGGCGGCGGCGATCGAAAAGGCCGATCTCATTCACTATCACCGCAAGGTCTATCCCGCCGATATCGGCGACAAAAAAGCCCTGATCCAGTTCCACTCGCCGCCCGGCGATTACTTACCCCGGAAGTCTTTGCCGCAATTCAACGGCCGCAAGCTGGTCATCGCCCAGTACCACCCTCGCTTTTATACCGACGCCCGTATCGTTCCCAATATGATCGATATCTGGGATCCGTCATTGCAACCCGGGAAAAAGCCCTCCGATCACGTCAAGATCTTCTACTCCTGGGCGACGGAAGGCAGCGACCGCTGGTCGAAGAAAGGCAGCGAAGCTACTCGCAAAATCCTGGAGCGCATCAAAGCCAAATACGGCGATCGCGTGGAAATCAAGGTCATGCACAATCAGCCGTATGCAGATTGCCTGGCCGCTAAGCAGACCGCCCACCTCTGCATCGACGAATGCGTGACGGGAAGCTACCATCTGCAGTCGCTGGAAGGCTGCGCCGCCGGAGCCGCTACCCTGAACTTTATCGACCAGGCGACCCAGAGCTTCATGGCCAAAGTGACCGGGGAGTCCGGTCATCCCTTCGTGCGCACCCATCTGGATGACCTGTACGGGCGCTTGTGCCATTACATCGAGCATCCCGAAGCCCTGCGGGCGCAGGGCGCCGCCGCCCGCCGGTGGATGGAAAAGCACTGGGATCCCCGAAAGCTGGTCGGTCAATACCTCGATGCCTACTACCAACTGGCTATCCACGGCGCAATGACCTCGCCGGCTGGCTTGTCGCCCGCTGACGAAGAGGAGCCGCCGCCCGCCGCCGCTCCGCCTTCCCCGCCGGCCAGGCCGCCCCGCGGCAGATCGATCCAAGACCTCTACCGGCGCCACGCCGGCGAAGATATTTACATTTTCGGCGCCGGCCCATCTCTGTTGGATGTCGATCCGGCGCCATTCAAAGATAAAATCTGCTTTGGCGTCAATTTTTCGTTCGAGGTGATGCCTTACATGGATTATATCTTCGTACACGTCATTGAAGTGTACGAAGCCATCAAAGACGTCGTCGATAATCAAAAACTGGTATTGCCGGAAACCCTGGTGCGCCAGTGGCGTCGCGATCGCACGAAGGTGAAATCGCCCTCGCGCGTAATGGTCGATCATCCGGATGCTTACGTGTATCCTATTCAGGACCCTGGCGAGCGCAGGGATTTCAGCCGAAAAGAGCTCGGCCTCGAACCGGACAGCCGGATATTTACCTGGTCCACCACCACCCATTCGGCAATTCATCTGGCAGCGTATATGGGTGCAAAAAACATTTATCTGATCGGGGTGGATTACCGCTTGTTCCCCGACGGGCGCGTGCATTTCGATTCTCGCTATTATCCTTACTATGGCCGGCAGACCTGGCACGCTTTGAAAAAACACCGCCAGGGAGATGAATGGCTGGCGCAGGAACTGGCCAGGCGCAATATCCGCCTCCTGTACGGCGCGCCTGATCATCAACCGGAAACCCCGCCGCCGGCGCCGCCGGCCGGAAAAAAAGCTGACAATGCGCCGCTTTTTTCCATCGCCCGGCTTTATCGGAAATATTCAGGAAAAAGCATATACATCTTCGGCGGCGGCCCCTCTCTTTTCAAAGTGAACCCCGATGATTTCAAACACGAAATCTGCTTCGGCGTCAACTATGCCTTCGAGGTGATGCCCTATATGGACTACATCCTGGTGCACGAAAAACGGCCCTACGAAAAGATCCGGCGCGTAGTCGACAATCGCAAGCTCCTGCTGCCCCAAACCCTGCTGGAACGAGACAAACATTCGAGTCGGCGCGTACCGGTTGACAATGAGGCGGCCTACATCTATCCAATCCAGGACCCCGCACCGCAGTGCAACTTCAGCAATAAACACCTCGGGCTCCAACCGGACAGTCCTATTTTCACCTGGACGACCACCACGCACTCTGCGATCCACCTGGCGGCCTACATGGGAGCGAAAACCATTTACCTGATCGGCGTCGATTATCGCCTTTACCAGAATGGGCAGGTGCATTTTTCCTCCAGGATATCGGAAGCTTACGGGCGCCAGAACTGGAATGCTTTTTCCCGCCACCGCCAGGGTGACCAGTGGCTGACCCGCGAACTGAAAAAGCAAGGAATTGCATTGATCAACCTGAGCTGGGACCTACAGAAAGAAAGCTACCGGTTGATCCTTTGATCAATGATAAAAGAGCAAAAGTTGAAGCAAACCAATTTGAGAAAAGCACTGCAGTACCTGCAGGAGGTGGTTCGGGCCCGCCTCAGCCATTACTTCCGAAAAGAGGAAGACCCCGTGGTCTTCAAAATGCCCGCTTTTTCCCTCGAAGACGACGACGGCGCCTACTTCACCCATTTTGTCGCCTACCATCAGATGAAAGTCGACGAATTGATCGTACTGCTGCTGGCGCTGGTGCCCAATGTCTATCCTCAGTTTTTCGACCGGCTGATCAGCGAGTTTTTGCCGGACGGAGGCGACTTCCCGGAGTTCGGCGGCGCCAAAGGCGTCAATCACCGGGGGATGATCCCCACCGGCGAGACGGCCCTCTTCATCCTGGCAGGCGCCGACCTGGATCGTCGATTCAAGTGTCTGCGCATCTTCCGCCCCGAGCACTATTTCGAAAAGAACAAAATACTGACCCTGGAACAGGTAAAGGAAGGGGAGCCCGCGATGAGCGGCAAGCTGATACTGGATAACGACCACCTGGAACTGTTCACCCTCAACGAAATTACGCTGCCGAAACTGAGCACCCGCTTTCCCGCCGAACACATCGCCACCGAGATGGAATGGGACGACCTGGTGTTGCACCCCAAGACCATGAACCAGATCAAAGAGTTGGAGATCTGGATCAAACACAACGACACCCTGCTCTACCAGTGGGGCATGCATAAAAAGATCAAGCCGGGCTACCGGGTTTTGTTCTATGGCCCGCCCGGCACCGGCAAAACCCTGGCCGCTACTTTGCTGGGAAGATACACCAAGAAGGAGGTCTTCAAGATCGACCTGTCTATGGTCGTCTCCAAATACATCGGCGAAACCGAGAAAAACCTCGCCAACCTGTTCGACAAAGCCCAGAACAAAAACTGGATCCTGTTCTTTGACGAAGCCGACAGCATTTTTGGGAAGCGGACCAATGTACGCGATGCCCACGACAAGTACGCCAACCAGGAGGTATCCTACCTGTTGCAACGCATCGAAACCTATCCCGGCCTGACCATCCTGGCCTCCAATTTCAAGAACAACATCGACGAAGCTTTTTTGCGTCGTTTCAACGCTACGATCTATTTCCCGTTCCCGAAGCCGGAAGAGCGCATCCAGCTTTGGCGGCGCGCTTTTCCCCAAAACGTGGCTTTTGAGAGCAATATCTTCTTTGAGGATCTGGCCGAAAAATACGAACTTACCGGAGCCCACATCATGAATGTAGTGCATTATTCCTGTCTGGACGCTCTGAACCGCGACAGCAATCTGATTACCTCCCGTAGCATACACGAAGGCATCTATAAAGAATTGAACAAAGAAGGAAAAGTGATTTCCTAATCGAAAACAAGGAGCTTATGAGCTATCAATTTAAACCCCGCCTTAAGTCCGGCCCTAAAAAGACCGATGACAAACGCAGGCCGTTCTTTCCAAAGGCGCCCCTCGTCCAGACCAAACTCGAGATCGGTGAACCCGGCGACAAGTACGAACAAGAAGCCGACGCCGTCGCCGAAAAGGTCGTCAACCAACAAAGTCAAACACCTTCCGGGCTGCAACGCATGAGCGGTGAAGAGGAAGAACCGGTGCAAATGCAGACCGCCGAGGAGCGCGAAGAAGGGGTGCGCCTCAAAAGCGAACAGGTGGAGACATCGGAGTCGGAACTGGAAGAAGGCGTTAACCTCAAAGAAGCGGAAGAAGAGGAAGAGGCCGTTCAAATGGCGAAAGATCCGGAAATGGAGGAGGAGGCAAAAGAAAAGCTCTGAACCCGGCCGCCCGGAAAGGGGAGGGCATCCGCTGCCCGACGCTATGCGCACCGAAACGGAAGCCCGTTTCCAGACAGTCTGCAGTGCAGGTTACTAAAAAAGCGACACCATGAAACTTACTTACCAGGAAGTCAAAGAACTATTGGCGGACACCCACATCGAGGGCCGGTCGATGATCTGTCAGTTTAAGGTGCCCGGCGCCGACCGGGTTATCGAGGCCAAGAGCGTCATCAGAAAGGAGGCGTCTCTGAAAAGTCAGGTTGCGGATACTGTCAAGCGCAATTTCTTGTATTCGGCCCGCCGCATGGCGTTCAAGACCATCCGCAGCGTCCTCGGCGGCTACAATTTGGCCGGCCGGGTGGGCAGCAGCGTAGCGGGCTCCCTGCTCTCGCAGGCGCAACAGGGCATGACCTTTTCCGCCGGCGAAAAAGAAAGAGCGGTAATGGAGGCTTTTGAAACCGTAGCCGGGCAATTCCATTACGACACCAATACCGGTACCTGGCTGAAAGCAGATGACGTATCCGAATTTGAACGCCAGCTGGTCAACCATCCCATTACCGACGATTTTTTTCGCGACGTACTGGCTCGCATGATCGTACAGCTGGCTATGGCCGACGGCGAACTGTCTGCCGAAGAGACGGAATATCTACGGGATCAACTGGGGCTTTCCACTTTGGCCATCGACGAACTGTCTTTGTCCGAGCCCGTCGTGATGGGGGCGGAGCTGGCGGAAGCCCCCGAGGGCATGAAAGAGACGATGTATATGCTGGCCTTTATGGCGGCCCTGGTCGACGAGCGGCTCCACGACAGCGAAAAAGAAATGCTCGCCGGGTACGCCCAAATGTTCGGGTTTCCCGACCGGGTGGCTGATCGCCTCGCCCTGGTTGCCAAGAAATACCTCATTCAGAAATCCCTCACCCTCTTTACTTCCCGGAAGGAGTTGTGGCAACTGGCGGAAAAACTGCAAATGGACCGCAAGGAGGCGGAACGGGAAATGGTGCGGTTCCGTCGTAAAAACTATGCGAACCCATAATCCTGGCTAGACCAACACGGTGACGGACCCGTTTTCGACCAGCCGGTTGACGTAGGCCTGCTCCAAATGCGGAGAATGCCAGCGGGAGGCCGGCTGTGGCCTCCCACCGGCCGAGTGGTAAAAATTGGGGGTCCGGAAAAAGTCGAACCCCGTAATGGTGATGCCGGAGAGCTCCAGGTACTTCAAAAAGAAATAAATAGTGACCAGGCCGGTGGACGGATATTTGGTAATGCCGGCTGCTTTTTGCACTTCGCGCCAGTTGGCCATTTCCCATTGCCAAAAAACGGCTTTCATGCGGGGATGCACGTGCGTCTCATTATTGAGGCGGACGGCAAATCGCGGTCGGAAAAGGGAATACTCCCGGATCTGTCGGGCCTGGTCATTGAACCCGCAAACCCAAATGTCGGTGCGTCGTCCCAGAAAAGGTTCCCACTGCTGACGCGGGTAGCCGTGGTTGAGTCGAACCACAACATCAAAACTGTCGATGAGGGGGCCGTTTGGTTTTTCCAGCAACCGTTTGCTGTTGCCAACGACAATTACCCTTTTGTCCTGACAAAAGGATCCGATGACCGTTTTAATGTCCATGCTAATGGTTTTTGGGGTGGCGAGGAAATAGGATTCAACATCATAATTTAAGCGTTCCGGAGAATATTTTCAACCATCCCTGGTGTAAATGCTTTTTCGGGAAAGGAGCGAATAACTTAACCTTTAATTAACGCTGCCTTCCTTATCTTTTCCGAATAAATTGAAAAAAAGCTAATGTCTAATTTCCTCCACCGCCACCGCCACCGCATCCCACTCGACAAAGAGCCCGAATTCTTCACCGCCATCCTCCCGTCGCGCCACCTCGTCGAGGAGCTCTACCGCCGCGAGGCGGTGCGCGACCTGGAGCCCGTTTTCAATAACGTCTTTAAGGTGCGTACGCGCGAGTACGAGCGCGACGACCTGATGGACGCGCTGCGGTCGAGCAGCCGCCTGCCCATCGTCTGCCACCATGCTTACAATCCGGTGGGCGACCCGGGGACGCGGTACTACCTCACCGATCGCATCCAGCTGCGGTTCAAGGAAGGCGTCAGCATCCCGCGCAAGGAGGAGCTGCTGCAGGCTTACGGTCTGAAGCTGTTGCGTCCTTATCCGGGGGTGAAGGATGCTTATTTGTTGCAGATTACCAATTCGACCGGGATGAACCCGGTGAAGGCCTGCAGCCAGCTACATGAACTGGAGGAAATACAGTACGCTGAGCCCAACCTCATCAACCGCTTTCAGCCGGATCAACGGCCGGCGGATACGCTTTTTCGCTACCAGTGGCACCTGGAGAGCCGTGACGATATCGAGCTGGTGGCCGGCGCCGGTGTGGGGGCGCTAAAAGCCTGGGAAACGACCCGCGGCGAACGGCGCGTGGTGGTCGCAGTACTCGACGACGGTTTCGACCTGACGCATCCCGACTTCAACGCGCCGGGTAAATTGGTAGGGCCGCGCGATTTCGTCGACGGCGATGCGGTCCCCTTGCCTGAACGGGCGCGCCGCGACTTCCACGGTACCCCCTGCGCCGGCGTAGCGATCGGCGAGGAGAACGGCATCGGCACGGTAGGTATGGCGCCGGGCTGCTCGTTTATGCCGATCCGCTTCGACCTGGCGGCCGACGACAACCTGCTTTTTGAAATATTCGACTACGCCGGCAGCCGCGCCCATGTGCTGTCCAACAGCTGGTCGCCGCCGCCGGTATTCGCGCCGCTATCTTCTCTGATCTTCGACAAAATCGAAGACCTGACGCGCAACGGCGGCCCCGACGGCAACGGCTGCGTCATCCTGTTTTCGGCCGGCAACTTCAACGCGCCGATCGTCGATATGGAAAATGCGGGCGGCTTCGTCTGGCGGCATCCGGCATTGGGGCTGCGGGAAACGCGGGGAGCGATGTTCAACGGCTTCGGCGCCCATCCCGACGTCATGACCATCTCGGCGTCCACCAGCCAGAACCGGAAGTCGGCCTACAGCAACTGGGGCGCGGAGATTTCCGTTTGTGCGCCGAGCGATAACTGGAACCCGCTCGACCCGCAGGCGCGCCTGCCGGGCCTGGGCATCTGGACGACCGATAACGAGACGCACGGACTGGGCTTTACGACGGGCAGCCGGTTTACGGGCTCCTTCGGGGGCACCTCCAGCGCCTGCCCCCTGGTGGCGGGGGTGGCGGCGCTCATGCGGTCGGTCAATCCGCAGCTTACCGCCGCCGAGGTCCGGGAGATCATCGAAGCGACCGCCGATAAGATCGTCGATGAAAATCCCGATCCGGTGCTGAATCAGGTGAAAGGCGTCTACGACGAGAGCGGCCATTCTCCCTGGTTCGGCTTTGGCAAAGTCAACGCCGCAGCGGCCGTGATGGAGGCCAAGGCCCGCCTGCCGGAGGAAGAACCGGAAGAGGAAGAGGAGCAACCCGAAGAGCCGCAACCCGAACCGGCCGCCGAGTTGCACATCGCCGCCGCCCTGCCCAACCCTTCCGGCCGGGAAATCGGCAATGAACGCATCCTACTGCTCAATACCGGCAACCGCACCACCAGCCTGCGCGGCTGGACGATCGTCGACCGGGTAGACCGACGGGAGGAACTGCCTCCTTTTGAGGTCGAGCCGGGCACTGCCGTCACGGTAACCTTGCGGCAAGCCCGCCTGCCCAACTCGGGCGGCGTCATCAAACTCTACAACCCTGAGGGCATCCTGATGGATAAGGTGACGTATTCCGGAGCTGAGGCTCGCCGGGAAAATTGGTGGATTCGGTTTTAGAATGGAGGTTGAGGGTGAGGTTGAGGTTAAGGTTAAGGTTGAGGTTAAGGGTGAGGGTGAGGGTGAGGGGGGGACGTCGATTGTTTCTTGGTTGAACGGCTGGAATGGAAGTGAGATGATTGCCGGAGGCCTTATTTTGGTAACCACCATAGGGCCGGAGAGGCCGTACGGGCCTTTTGTGTTCTGTTGTCCCTTTTTGTGGTTTAACCCGGATTATTCACGAATTAATCTATTGCCGCCCGCCATTCTGCCCCGCTCACTCACCGTGGGGATACCTGACTGCCTCAGGCAAGCGCCTGCGTGTCGCCCGCCTGCGCGAACGCAAGCCTGTCAACCGTCATGACGAAGAACCCATGAACAATCCGGGTTAAAAAAAGCCCCTGAAGTATAGCTTGTTCCAGAACAGGATTTCAATAACCCGGATTAATCCATTAATAATCCAGGTTAATTCCCGAATAGCCCCTAATTTTGAGCATGCTCAACCTCAACCTCAACCCACCCCATGACACACCCACTGCCCCTCATCTACCGTCGTGAACGCCGCCTGCTCTACCTCCTTGCCGGGTGTGTGCTCTTCACTGTTTTCTACCTTGGCGTCAGCCGGGTGCTGGTTTTTGAAGCCGTGGAGGTGCAGCAGCTGCCCATCGACCGGCTGGTGCCGTTTACGCCATGGTCGATCTGGGTGTACCTGAGCACTTTCCCGTTTCTTTTCGGTTTATTCTGGGTGGCGGAGCGGCCGGACAACCTCAGCAGGTTGTTATTCGGCTTTACGGCTTTGCTGCTCACTTCGAGCGCCATATTCTGGTTTTTTCCGACCACCATCCCGCGCACGCCTTATGCAGTGGAAGCTACCGGTTTTTCTCCCAATGCGCTGGCGCTCGATTTTCTGCGTCTCATCGACAAGCCCACCAATTGCGTTCCCAGCCTGCACGTTTCCGCCAGCCTGTTATTCACGCTGTTTTTCTTCAACGAAGCCCGCTACCGCCGGTATTTTCCCATGGTAGTGCTCTGGTTTTTGCTCATCGTCTGGTCTACGATGGCGACCAAGCAGCATTACTTCATCGATGTGGTCGCGGGGGCGGGCATGGGCCTGGTCTTTTACCTGATCTTTTTCCGGTGGCTGGAGGTACGCGCCCCGGAGGAGGCGACTACATCGGCAGGGTGACCGCAAAGGAAACCGGCACCTCGTTCTTAGGGCCATCGCCGGTGAAGCCAAACTTGCGCCGCAATATGATCCCTTCTCCTTCCACCTGGTACGGTTTAGTATCTGAGATGGTAAAGGTCAGCTCTACCGGCAGGGTCTTCTTTTTCAGGGTCAGCATGGCCCGGGTGGTGTAGCGACCGTCTTCAGTAGGCATGGCGCCGTCGATTTCGACGATCGCTTTCGGGAATTTCTTCACGTAGAAATAGTCTTTCTTCTTGCGGATATTTTTCTCCAGGTCTTTCCAGTCGCAGGTCAGCGAGGAGGTGTTGATCTCGATGCCCAGTTTGATGTTTTCGACCCGTTCTTCGGGCATAGCGAAGTGGGTGAAGGCCCATTTTTGAAACGTAAAAACCTGGGGAGATCCCGCATCGCCGATGGCCTGGATCGTGCCCGGCGCCTCGCCTACCGTTCCTTTTTCGACAAAAGAAAAAGCGAGCAGCAGGAAAGCGGCTAAAAAGAGGATAGTGAATCGTTGCATGGTATTAGATTTTGTTAATTGACAGATTGCATTAAGAAATTCAGGTTAAAAAGCAGGGTTTTCCGTGCGGGATCAGGGCCGTCGGGGCCTTTGATCCTGAAATCGTCGACGATGTTCATGCCAAAGGAAGCCTGAACGCGCAGGAGCGGCGCACCCGCATCGTTCACGATGGGTGTGAGCTGTACATCGACTTCAACCGGGCGGGTGCGGCGCATAAGTTGGAAAGCGCCGGGCACGCTCACCCGTATCGTTTCTCCGAAAGACAAGGCGGAAAGATCCACCGGGGCGTCAAACCGAAAGCTGGAAGTGGGGAATTTGAAGGCTTTGATATACTTATTCAGTACGTTCTCATCGAAGCTTTCCATCCCCATGGTCAGGCTTTGCATGGCGGCGGTGAAGGCGCCGGTCAGACGCTGTCCGTCGGCGCCGATCGTCATTTTGCCGTCGATTTCCCGCACCTCCCCGGCATAGCGGTCGAGCGGTTCCATAAACCGAAACTGGACGACCGGCGTGGCCGGGTCCGCGGCTTGGTAAAACTGCCATTGGTCAGGCAGCCGCAGGTCATCGGCTACATCGTACGACTGACCAGGCGGAGGCTCCGGCAACGCCAGCCCCAATGCGGGCCAGTCGCGTACCGGCGCTGCATCGGGCACAGGGGTGAATGCGTCGCCGATGACAGAGGTCCGGGCCTGCCGATCGATCGCTCTCGCCAAGAACTCCGCCGCCTCAGCCAGTAAACTTTCCAACTGATCGCTACGGCCTCGCAAGGGGTCGGTCAGGCGGGAAAGTACGGGATCCTGGCAGCTGAACTGCGAATAGAGCTCCAGGGATAGGTATACTGCGCCGTCTTTGGCAAAATAGGGGTGAAGGTCGATATAGAACTGGCGATCGGATTTTTGCAAAACCACCTCCGGGCGCCGTTCGAATCCCGGCATCTTTTCGGCGAATAGGCGTATTACGAGGTCGCGAAAACCTTCGGAAGTCAATCCTCCGGGAGGATTACCCTGCAGGTCGGTCACTTTCAGCGGCGCTGCGATCAGGGTCCTGCCTGCCTGCCGGACGAGTACGTCTTTTTTGCGGTATTCGGCTACGCGCTGAGGGACCGCCCGGCTGGTGCGCACGAAGTTTTTGATGGTCGATCGTTCCGTGTAGCGGCTGGCGTAAACGGAGCGCCCCCGATAGTTTTGGTATACGATGGCTGGCGTACTGGTGACGGTAGCCGGCAAGCCGTCGCCGGCTGCTTTTTCGATGAAGAGGATACCCTGTTCCTGCGTCCATTCCCGAAGCCAGGGCAGGGTAGTGGTCCGGAAATGATCGTCTTCCGGCTGCGTAAAGAGGACCAACATCTCCTGTAGCGCCTCATTTTGTCCCTGGTTGGAGAACGGAAAAAAAAGGATCAGCAGCAAAAACAGACTTTTTTTCATAAACAATATTCTTTTGCAGTCAAAATTCAAGACTAGTTTCACACCCACACCCACACCCACACCCACACCCACACCCACACCCACACCCACACTCACACCCACACCCACACTCAAACCCACACTCAAATCCACACTCACTTACCCAGCCCATACGCTATCCCCCGGCCATTCAGCTCCCAGTTGACAAACTGCCAGGCCAGCTCGCGGTTGCTGCAGCCCACCACCAGCCAGCCGGCCTCCAGGTTGCCGGTAAACTGGCAGTAGAAGCCGCGGGGCGCGCCGCCCCAGTAGTTGTTGAGGTCGTCTTTGTGCAAGACGAGGGAGTGGTTGCGATATTGGGGCGTTACGCAGTCCCGGGCAAGTTCGGCGTCGATAAGCGTATTGTCGAGGCCTTTGGCGGCGCGGAAGAGGTGGAGTACGAAGCGGGCGTAATCGGTGGGCGTCGACCAGAGGCCGGAATGGGCCAGTTCCGGGTATATCCGGCGTTTTCCGGGAATGGGCGTTCCGTCTTCTTCGTAACCTACGCAGGCATTTTGCTGTTGGCGTTCATCGAGTGCGGCGGTGATGACGGAGCGGGTCATGCCCAGGGGCTCAAAAACAGTTGCCCGGATCACCTGGGGCAGCGGTTGGCCGTGCACGTCTTCCAGCAGGCGCTGGAGGATCATCACGTTGGCCATGGAGTTTCGGCGGCCTTTGTTCTTTTTGAGGTTGAGCGGCGGCAGATTGGAAGGCGGCGCACCGGCCATGATTTGCGTCCAGCCCGGAAGTTCAGCGCCGGGCGCGTAGCCCTGGGGTTTATATACGTCGTTGAAGCCGCGGCGCTGCAGCAGCAGATCGCGCACCGTAACGGGGCGCCGGCGGGTGAATCCCTTTTCGGGGAGCCGCCATCCCTGCAAATAGCGGTTCACCGGCGCATCCAGGTCGATGCGGCCGTCGTTGGCCAGGCGCACTACGGCGAACTTGATCAAGGGGACGGTCATGCCGCCCATCTGGAACAGGGTATTCTGATCTACGGGAAGCTGTTGCGCTTGGTCGCGGAAGCCGAGGTACAGGCTGGTGTCCAGCTGCAGGTTGCGCACTACGGTCAGCGCCGCGCCGTTTACCTGGTGGGTGGCCATGCGTTGTTCCAGCGTATAGTACTGGCCGTCGATCTCGGAAATGAAGTACGCTTCCTGCCCCTGAAGGAGGGGAGTGCAGAAGAGGGGTAATAATAAAGCAGCAAAAAATCGTTTCATGGCGTGGTGTTTTTTTTAGCCCGGATTAGTGAATCGGAACACCACAAAGATGGGGGCGGGCCGCCGGCGGGGCGCATCAAATTGCGATTTGAGACGTCTCAAATCATCGCAATCCGGCTCAAATTATTCCGCCAGATCAGGCGGTCGGAGCAGAAAAGCAAAATCCCCGCATCCGGAGGGAATGCGGGGATTTTACCAGTTTTTTTAGGTCGGGAAAATTTACATTACCGACTTCACGACCTCTTTGAAGGTTTGCGGGTGGTTCATCGCCAGGTCGGCCAGCACTTTGCGGTTGAGCTGTACGTCGTTTTCCGCCAGCTTGTGGATCAGGCGGGAATAGGAGATCCCTTCCTGCCGGGCGGCGGCGTTGATACGGGCGATCCAGAGGCGGCGGAAAGCCCGCTTTTTGTTTTTGCGGTCGCGGTAGGCGTATTGCAGGCCTTTTTCGACTGCGTTCTTGGCGACGGTGTAGACGCTGGAGCGGGCGCCGAAGTAGCCGCGGGCCGCTTTAAGTATCTTTTTGCGGCGGCGGCGCGAGGCGACGTGGTTTACGGAGCGTGGCATATTGTAGATTTTAGTGCAACACAGAGGAGGAAGCAATTCGGAAATAGGTCTTCCTCGGCTTTGGCCTGTGTTCTCGTTAAAAAAAAGGTCAGCGGATAGCTAACATGCGCTTGACGCGTTTTTCGTCGGCCGGGTGTACCGTAGTGCTGCCGGCCAGGCGGTTTTTGGCGCGCTTGCTTTTCTTACGCATAAGGTGCGAGGTGCGGGCCTGGAACCGCTTGATCTTTCCTGATCCAGTCACTTTGAATCGCTTCTTGGCGCTGGAGTGGGTCTTCATCTTTGGCATTGTCGTACTATTTTTTTCAAACGGACTGCAAAGGTAGGGAAATTCCCCCAATGGGAGTGGGATTTTTCACAGTCAATTTTCGCGGCTTAGTTTTTCTTACCGGCGCTTTTCTTGGGCGCGACGACGACGATCATGCGGCGGCCTTCCATTTTGGGGAGGGCTTCCGCGGTGCCGTAGTCTTCGAGTTCTTTCAGGAATCGAAGCAGCAGCAGCTCGCCCCGGTCTTTGAACACGATGGTTCGGCCCCGGAAATGGACGTAGGCTTTCACTTTGGCGCCTTCTTCCAGGAATTTCTGGGCGTGGCGCAGTTTGAAGTCAAAATCGTGGTCGTCGGTATTGGGACCAAAGCGGATTTCCTTGACGACCGTCTTGGCTGCTTTGGCTTTGAGTTCTTTTTCTTTCTTCTTCTTCTCGTAGAGGAACTTGTTGAAGTCGATGATGCGTACGACGGGCGGCTTGGCGTTGGGCGATATTTCTACCAGGTCTAGATCCATGCGGCGCGCCCAGTCTCTGACTTTACGGGTGGGAAAGACGTTGCCGGGATCGATTTGTTCGCCGGCGGCTTCACTTACCTGCTCCAGGTTTTCGCCAACCAATCTGACCTCGGGGATGCGAATTTGGTCGTTGATCCGAAAGCGGTATTTATCCTGGTCTTTGGGTCTTGTTCTTCCTCGGTTGTTTCTCCTTGCCAAATGATTTTTTTTTGATTAAAAAATAATGCGTTTCAGGTCGATCCTGCTCAGCGTAATTGAGCAGTTACAGAGCTTTTCCGGAAATTATTAAATTTTTTAAAGAAAAGCGGCAGAACAAAAGGAGCGATACCTTTACACTGTATACAATTCACAAAATTGTAAAAAAGTTTCCAGTAAACCTATTAATCGGCAATAGCTCGTAAAAAAGGCGTACACCTATCCTTCACGAAGAAAGATAGGTGTACGTTGCCTGGCTTCAATGCCTGTCATTATTCTTTCACGTCGGTATTGACCTCTTTGGCGATCTCGATGACGAGGCCCTCGCCGTCTTCTTGCAGTACTGCTTCGAGGCGGCTGCCTTCGGCCGGGCTTTCGTTGAGGATAAACTCGGCCAGCGGGTCCTCGATGTATTTCTGGATGGCGCGGTGCAGCGGGCGGGCGCCGAACTGCGGGTCGAACCCTTTCTCGGCGACGAACTTCTTGGCTTCTTCGGAGAGCATCAGCTGGTAGCCCATCCCTTCGAGGCGCTTGTAGAGGTCGCGCAGGGTGATATCGATGATGCGGAAGATATCGTCCTGATCGAGGCTGTTGAAGATCACCACGTCGTCGATCCGGTTGAGGAACTCGGGCGAGAAGGTGCGCTTCAGAGCGTTTTGGATAACGCCTTTGGAGAAGTCTTCCGACTGTTCGCGGCGCGCTTTGGTCTCAAAGCCGAGGCCCTGGCCGAAGTCTTTGAGCTGACGGACGCCGATATTGGACGTCATGATGATCAGCGAGTTCTTGAAGTCGACGCGGCGACCCAGTCCGTCGGTCAGCTGTCCGTCGTCGAGCACCTGCAGCAGGATGTTGTACACATCCGGGTGGGCTTTTTCGATCTCGTCGAGCAGGATGACGGAATACGGTTTGCGGCGCACGCGTTCGGTGAGCTGTCCGCCTTCCTCGTAGCCGACGTAGCCGGGAGGCGCGCCGATGAGGCGGCTGACGGAGAATTTCTCCATGTACTCGCTCATGTCGATGCGGATGAGGGCGTCTTCCGTGTCGAACATGTAGCGCGCCAGCGCTTTGGCCAGTTCGGTTTTACCCACCCCGGTCGGGCCGAGGAAGATAAAGGAGCCGATCGGTTTGGAAGGATCTTTGAGGCCGACGCGGTTGCGCTGGATGGCCTTGGTGATCTTGGTGATGGCTTCGTTCTGGCCGATGACTACTTTTTGCAGGTCTTCGGTCATGCCCACCAGCTTCTTGCTTTCGCTCTGGGCGACGCGGCTTACCGGGATGCCGGTCATCATGCTCACCACTTCGGCGATATCTTCTTCGTCGACCGGATAGCGCTTTGTCTTCGATTCTTCTTCCCACTGCACTTTGGCGAATTCGAGCTGGCGCACCAGTTTCGATTCTTTATCGCGCAGGTCGGCGGCCTTTTCGTACTGCTGGTTTTTGACCGCCTGGTTTTTCATTTCCTTCAGTTCCTCGATCTGCTTCTCGAGATCTTCGATGTGCTTGGGCACGTGGATATTCTTGAGGTGTACGCGGGCGCCCACTTCGTCGAGTACGTCGATGGCCTTATCCGGTAGGAAGCGGTCGCTGATGTAGCGGTCGCTGAGCTTGACGCAGGCGGAAATCGCTTCGTCGGAGTAGTTGACGTTGTGGAATTCCTCGTACTTCGGCTTGATATTTTCGAGGATATTGACGGCCTCTTCGGCGGAAGGCGGGTCGACCATCACTTTCTGGAAGCGGCGGTCGAGGGCGCCGTCCTTTTCGATATGCTGGCGGTATTCGTCGAGCGTCGAGGCGCCGATGCACTGGAGCTCTCCGCGGGCGAGCGCCGGTTTGAAGATGTTGGACGCGTCGAGCGAGCCGGTAGCGCCGCCTGCTCCGACGATGGTGTGGATCTCGTCGATGAAGAGGATGACGTCGCGGCTCTTCTCGAGTTCGTTCATGATGGCTTTCATGCGTTCCTCGAACTGGCCCCGGTATTTGGTGCCGGCCACGAGTGCGGCGAGGTCGAGCATCACGATCCGCTTATTGAAGAGGGTGCGTGACACTTTGCGCTGGGTGATGCGCAGGGCGAGGCCTTCGACGATAGCCGTTTTGCCGACGCCCGGCTCGCCGATCAGGATCGGGTTGTTCTTTTTCCGGCGGCTCAGGATCTGGGAGACGCGCTCGATCTCGTTTTCGCGACCGATGATCGGGTCGAGTTTGCCTTCTTCCGACAGCTTGGTGATGTCGCGGCCGAAATTATCGAGCACCGGGGTACGCGATTTGGCGCCGCCTTTGCGCTGCTGGTAGCGGCTGCTTTGGCCTTCCTCTTCTTCGTACGGGTCGTCCTGGTCGGAGGGCGCCTGTGCGTATGGATCTTTGCGCGTGGTGAAGTCTTGTTCCTGGCGCACATATTCCAACTCGGCTTTGTAGATATCGTAGTCGATGTCAAACTGCTGCAATATCTTGGAGGCCGGATTGTCTTTGTGTTTCAGGATAGAGAGGATGAGGTGTTCAGGACAGATTTCGTCGCTTTTCAACATCTTCGCTTCCAGGAAGGTGACCTTCAATACTTTTTCCGCCTGCTTATTGAGGGGAAGGTTGCCTACGTTGAGGTTAGTGTTGGAGGCCGGAAGGCGTTGCACCGAATCCTCTACCGTTTGCCGCAACTCGGTAGCGTCGATATCCAGGGATTCGAGTACCCGAACGGCCAGGCTTTCCTGTTCCGACATGATCCCCAGCAGGAGGTGTTCCGTGCCGATGAAATCATGCCCCAGCCGGATGGCTTCATCCCGGCTCTTGGAAATGACCTGCTTAACTTTTGGAGAAAATTTTCTGCTATTCATACTTGCGTTATTCGGTAGATTCGACGCCCTTGGCAGAGCACCGCAAACAAAATAAACATTAATCTTGATAGATTACAAAACTAGGCTTTAAGAAGTTGTGAAAAAAGCCCGGCTTGGTTTTTTCTTAACAGAAGTTATCCGGCGCGGGCCGCGTTGATCGGAGAAAAACGCAGGTTGGCGAGATAACTTAACCTGAATGATTTAAGGGTTCTTCGTCATGAGAAGCCGTGGATCATCCGGGTTAATTCCTATGGCACAACAACCGGGCCTAACTTTTCCGTCTAACTTTTTGTCAGGCTGCCCGATCGCAAAATTCGTGTATCTAACACGAAAAGCAGTAAAGTGGTTTAGTGCAAAAAAATTACCAGGCCTTAGGTTAGGTGAGCCAGAATTGATACATTTGTCGATATTTTCGAAACTCAATGCCCGTATGAAGTACACTGTTGACAAACAGGAACACTACGCCGTCTTCAGCTTAAAGGAAGAAAACCTCAATTCCCTGATCGCGCCACAATTGAAATCGGAATTTGTCATTCTCTCCAATGAAGGGGTCAAAAATCTGATCTTCGACCTGTCGGGGGTCTCGTTTGTCGATTCGTCGGGTTTGAGCGCCATTTTGACAGCCAACCGCCTCTGGAAAAGCCTGGGCTCCTTCATTCTCACCGGGGTGGAAAACCCCAACGTCAAGAAATTGATGGAGATCTCCCGCCTGGACTCCGTTCTGACGATCATTCCTACCGTATCGGAATCCATTGACTATATTTTTATGGAGGAGATTGAGCGGCAGATTAATTCGGATGATGAAGAGTAAGAGAGGGGTGTGAGTGTGGGTGTGAGTGAGGGTGTGGGTGTGAGTGAGGGTGAGGGTGTGAGTGTGGGTGTGGGTGTGAAATATCGACTTTTACTTTGACGTTTAACCTTACCATCCTCGGAGCGGCGGCCGCTACGCCGGCCTACGATCGGTTTACGACGGCGCAGGTGCTTACCGTAGCCGACCAGGGCTATCTGATCGATTGCGGCGAAGGCGCCCAGATGCGATTACAACAATACTACCAGGGCAGGGGCCGCATCCGCAACATCTTTATCAGTCATTTGCACGGCGATCATTATCTGGGGCTGATGGGGCTGCTGATGAGCTATGCGCTCAACGACCGAACCGAGCCGCTGGCCTTGTTCTCGCCGCCCGGCTTGCGCCGGATCGTCGAAGTGCAGCTGCAGTACAGCGGTGGTCCGCTGCCTTTTCCCGTACAATACCACGAAGTTGATACGACTATTCACCAACAGATCTTTTCCGATCATCGTGTTGAGGTCTTCTCCATCCCGCTCCGGCACCGCATTCCCACCGCCGGCTACCTGTTTCGCGAACGGCCCCGGCAGCGCAACATTCGCCCTGAGAGCATAGCGCAGTACCAAATCCACTATTCCCGCATACCGGCCATCAAAGCGGGCGCCGATCTGGAACTTCCCGGCGGAAGGACGGTGCCCAACGCCGAACTGACCGTCGAGCCGCCGCCGCCGCGTGCTTTTGCTTTTTGTTCGGATACCCGCTACGAGGAAGGGATTGTACCTTATATAGAAGGAGTAGACCTGCTTTATCACGAAGCGACCTATTGCGAAGACCGCCGGGAACAGGCGGTCGTTTCCATGCATAGCACCGCCCTGGAGGCGGCGCGTATCGCCCGGATGGCCAAAGCCGGCAAGCTGATTCTCGGCCACTATTCCGCCCGGTACGACAATCTCGCGGATTTTCTGGAAGAAGCCCGATCGGTATTTCCCGCCACCGAACTGGGGCTGGACGGGAAAGGGTTCAGCGTACCGGCACGGCCGAGGGCGATCGAAGGGGGAGGATGATTCCCGGGCTCACGCCAGCTTCCCGATGTCGCGGATCAATATGCTGCGCCGGTTGAAGTAGATCAGATTGGCCTTGCGCAGCTCGTTCAGCACCGAGGTGACCGTCTGGCGGGAGGTGCCGGTAATATTGGCGATATCCTGCTGGGTCAGGCAGTGTTTGATGAGCATTTCGTAGCCGATGCGCTTGCCCTGGCGCTCCGCAGAGTCCTTGAGGAAGTCGATGATGCGGGCGCGGGCGTCTTTAAAGATCATGGATTCCAGCCGCGATTCAGTCGAGCGCAGGCGGTTGCCGATGAGGTTGAGGACGTTCATTGCCAGTTGGTGGTTGGTCTGCATCAGGGCGCGAAACGCCCGGACGCTGATGGTGTACAACTCGACATCCTTGTTCATCGCCAGCGCGTTGTCCTGCCGCTTTTGTTCGCCTACCAGCCCCAACTCGCCAAAAATGGCCAGCGGATGCAGAATGTGCTTGATCACCTCCCGGCCGTTGGCTTCGTTGCTGATCTTCACCACGCCCTTGGTCAGGAAAAAGATCTGGTCGGAAGCATCGCCCATTTCGTAAATCGAACTGTGCTTGGGTATCAGTCTCGCTTCCGCAATCTGCCCCACCTGCTTCAGCTCCGGTTCCGAAAGCGTCTTGAATATGGGAAGGTGCCGCAGAAATTCGATAGCCTTGTTGTTTTGCGTTTGCATAGGTTACGGGTGTTTTTGGAACACTACAAAGGTGTTACTAATTCCCTTTGAAAATAAGGACATGATTCGGGATTTGTTGGAAAATGAAAAGTGTAGGTAGTTATATAAATAATTGGTAATGAGGTCTTAGCGATTTTTTGAATTCTGATTTGTCTTTCAGCGCTTTTGTTTTCGGAGTTTTTTCCAAAAATCGGAACACCCGCGGAGCCCTCAACCTATTGGTCGTTGGTATTTGGTATTTGGTCGTTGGCGTCCTAAATTTGTAAAGTGCACACCAGCAAGCACTTCAGCAT
>CAYQQU010000016.1:73093-86865 GCA_964419545.1 uncultured Saprospiraceae bacterium
TTGGCGTCCTAAATTTGTAAAGTGCACACCAGCAAGCACTTCAGCATCGTTGGAAGTACCCGCGGAGCCTATTGGTCTTTGGCAGTTAGTCTTTGGTCGTTGGCGTCCTAAATTTGTAAAGTGCACACCAGCAAGCACTTCAGCATCGTTGGAAACACCCGCGGAGCCCTCAACCTCAACCTCAACCTCAACCCCAACCCCAACCCCAATAATCCCGTATCTTTACCCCACACGACCAGCAGATGCCGGAACGCAAGATCATACATATCGACATGGATGCGTTTTACGCTTCGGTGGAGCAGCGCGACTCTCCCGAGCTGCGCGGCAAGCCGGTTGCGGTAGGCGGATCGAGCCGTCGCGGCGTAGTGGCGTCGGCCAGCTACGAAGCGCGGCGCTACGGGGTGCGGTCAGCCATGCCGAGCATCACGGCCCGGCGGCGTTGCCCGGAGATCATCTTCGTCAAAGCCCGCTTTGAGGTGTACCGGCAGGTATCGCAGCAGATCCGATCAATTTTCCTGGAATATACCGACCTGGTGGAGCCCTTATCGCTCGACGAAGCCTACCTCGACGTGACGGAAGCCAAAAAAGGGCCGGCCTCGGCGACCCTGATCGCGGAAGCCATCCGGCGGCGCATTGCCGAAGAGACGCAGCTGACGGCTTCGGCGGGCGTATCGTTCAATAAATTCCTGGCCAAAGTGGCTTCCGACATCAACAAACCCAATGGCATCAAAGTGATCACCCCGGCCGAGGCCATCCCGTTTCTGGAGCAGCTGCCTATCGAAAAGTTTCACGGTATCGGAAAAGTGACCGCCGGGAAAATGCGCCGCCTCGGCATCGAGTGCGGGGCCGACCTCAAGCGATTGACGGAGGTGGAGCTGGTGCGCCGCTTCGGCAAGGTGGGCCGTCATTACTATCGCATCGTGCGGGCGCAGGACGACCGGCCGGTCAACCCCAACCGCATCCGCAAATCGATCGGCGCCGAACGCACCTATTCGGAAGACCTGACCGACCCGGCGGCGATGAAGGAGAAACTCACTTACCTGGCCGGCCTGGTGCACGATTACATGAAAAAGTCCGACAATTACGGGCGTACAGTGACGATCAAGATCAAATTGTCCGATTTTACTGTTTATACCCGTAGTCGTTCTTTTACCCGCGAGCTGCGGCAATTGTCCGACCTCATCCGCGTTACCCACGAGCTGCTCGACGGCAACCTCGAGCAGCTCGACCGGGTGCGCCTGCTGGGGGTTTCGGTGGCCAATCTTACCCGGGAGCATCCGGGGGAAGGGATACAGCTGGTGATCGATTTCGATGACGAGCAAGAATAGGTTAATAGTTTGAAAAGATGAAGACGCTGATTTTATTTGATGTCGACGGGACTTTGGTGTATTCCGAGCGGCGGGACAGCCGGGCGTTTGCGGCGACCTATGAGCTATTGTACCGGCGGCCTTTTCCGACACTCGACTGGTCGCGATTTGCGCACGTGACGGATACGACGATCTTCGGCACCCTGATCGACGACCATTTCGGGCGGGCGCCTACGGAAGCGGAGGTGGAGTATTTTCAGCATTTCTACCTCGACCGGCTGCGGGAGAACCGGCGACTGCGCCCGGATCGCTTCCGGGAAGTGCCGGGCGCCCGTGATCTGGTGCGCCGCCTGCTCGACGACGCGCGTTACGAGGTGGGGGTAGCTACCGGGGGCTGGGCGCAGCCGGCGCGTATCAAGCTTGCTCATATCGGCATCCCTGCGGACCACCTCTTCCTCAGCGGCGCCGACGGCAAGACGACGCGAGAAGAGATCCTGGGCGCCGTCATCCGGAAAGCCGCCGCGCATAGCGGCCCTTTTCGGCGTATCGTCTACGTTGGCGACGCAGTCTGGGACGTGCGCACCACCCGCAACCTGCAACTCAGCTTTGTCGGCATCCGCTACCGCAATGACTGCGACCTGCTGCACCGGGCCGGGGCCACCCACGTACTGGCCGACTATCGCGATCCGGCGCTTTTCCTGGAGGCCGCCCACCGGGCCGGGCCGCCGGCGGCGGGCTTTATTTGAAAAAGTAGCCGCCAAAGCGGCGGGTACTGACCAGGCTAAAGTCGGAGCTCCGAGCGGCAGGCTCCCGGTTGCAGAGGATAGTGCTTGATGATGCGCCAGGTCGGGTTGAAGGGTATAGACAACCGGTTTGTGAAATTTTCTTCAGTTCTTCTATCCATACGGGATGGTTTTCCCCTAATTTGTCGCAATCATTCAGAACCATTTGGTGCTTTTGTCAGTTAATTTAATCCGGATCATGCATATATTCCTCTATTGCCGGCCGCCGTTCTGCCTCGCTAGGCTTGATACCAACTGTATCTGTAGACACGATTCCGTGTCGCCCTTCGGTGCGAACGCAAGTCAGTTAGCTGTCATGACGGAGAACCCATGAATAATCCGGGTTAATGCAACCAAGCGGGAGCCTGAAAAAATACCCGCTTCGGCTTGACATTCAGAAAATACCTTGTATTTTTGCAACGCCTTAGAAAAAAGGTCCTTTTTTTGAGCCCGTAGCTCAGTTGGCTAGAGCACTTGACTTTTAATCAAGGGGTCCTGGGTTCGAGCCCCAGCGGGCTCACTGTATTCTCAAAACCTTCCGCCAGTTCGGCGAGAAGGTTTTTTTTGTTGCGCGACCAGCGTTTTGGAGAAGTTTCAACTCCCGATCTTGGTACGGGGTATGCTTGGTCCTTCGTTATGACGGTTGGCCGGCTTGTGTTCGCGGAGGAGAGCGACCTGCGGGCGTCTGCCTGACGGATCAGGTAGAGGTATTCCGGGTTAACTGCGGGCCTGACTTTGAAGTCAGACCCGGAGAGAAGAATCCGCCCGAGCGGGGAGATAGCTATTTCGCCATAGGGTGAAAGCACTTATCTTTTCTTTTTTCACTTGATTTAATCTTAATTTATTTGTATAAATATTATTTTGGCTTTAAGTTTGGCATTGTTTAAGTCTTTTTTCAGTTTAAGCCCGATTTTATGCTCAGCTCCGCATTTATTTTTCTGATGCCATTAATCGCTATCGTTGCCGGGGTCAAAATATACATGTATTTTAAAAACCATGATCCACCACATTTTCATGGTAGGCACGATGATGAAGAGGAAGTTTTTGACCTAAGTGGAAATACCGTACGGGGAGGCATTGACCGGAAAAAAAGCAGGCAAGTTTCCAAATGGGCTTCTGATAATGAAGATTACCTCAAAAATAAATGGGATGAGTTCCGAAGTTAACAGCTATGGTTAGCGAAGCATATATTTTCAGGCAGTTCGATAAGCTGAGCGAAGAAGAGCAAGTTCAGATACTCCGTAAGGCGCTCGCTCATATGAAGGCTGATTCACGCCGCTCCGAAGCGGATTGTATTGCTCTGGCCATGGATATCCCCATTTTTCCCAAAATAGCCGAAATCCTGAAAGTAGACGGCTATCAGATTACGATCCGCTTCCGGCACGGCGAGGTCCGTAAGGTCGATTTCGCCCAATTGCTGGATCCCCGAAAGAAGTGGGAGCAACAGCTGTTGGAGGATTACGAAAAGTTTTCCAATGTAATCGTTCAGGAAGGTACGCTCATCTGGCCTTCCGTCGGGCAGGCATCGGTGGATGCGGCCGGGGAAAAGCGGTTCTTTGCCTTTGATGTGGATCCGGGTTTAGTTTATGCGTCGTCTGACCCTTTGGTGAAGTGAGTGATTGGGCGGTAACTCCGGGCCTGACTTTGAAGTCAGACCCGGAGTTGCACAATGGGAAATTCCCGATAACCTCTTATCTTTCCCTGAAAAAACATGCAAGACCGCGATTTCCAAGTCAGCGCCATCACCACACCGGCGACCGATGGGCTGCTCGATGCCGAATTCCTCGAAGCCTGGCTCAACGAAAATTTCCGGCTCGTTGACTTCGGCGACGGCCTCGGGCAGCTTTTTCTGCTGTTTTCCGTGGTTCCCGAAGCCAAAGACGCCTATTTCCAATGGCACGCCGACGAGCAAATGCTGGAAGTGGTGCTCTACTTCCGGGAAAAAGACATCCGGGATCTGGAGCAGGAAAAGGCGATCGCGGCCATGACCACGGCGCTGAGCCACGTGCTGGGCGCCATCCCCGGCGAGGTCGTCCCGGAGTACGACCTGGCGGGGCTGACGGAGGCGATCCGCAACCATTCGAACTGACAAGGCTGGATTTTGGCTCAAAGACCAGGGCAATCGCATTTAAAAGATGCTATCTCTCCATTGCCATAAAATTCACATGCAACGGAAGGAAAAATCCTCGTTCTTCCTTTAGGATCGAGGTAAAAACGAGGATTTTTCCTACTTTTTCGAGATCAAAAAATTAATGCGATTGCCCTGGCTCAAATACCAAACCCACAGTGGGTTTGCTCAAAATTTAATACTTTTCCGCTGCGTTTTCGCGTTTTGAACACAAACTGCACCCCCGCCAAAAAAACGATTCATGAGCTCGCGAATTTCCTTGTTATTCTTCCTGATCTTCGGATCGTGCCTATCCCTCGACGCTCAGGTGGGGCCGCCGACGCTGACCACCGGCATCGGCAGTATCGTCTACCAGCGGGGGGAACTCGACGCCGAACTCATCGCCTCGATCATCTCCGAAAAACAGGCGGAGGTGCAAACCGAGCTCGCCCAGCGCTACATCCTCAAAAGCCTGGATTGCGGCAGCTTTACCCTCTGGAACTACGTGCGGCAAAACCTCGACGTCCTGTTCCGGGAATCGGACCCCGACGTGATGACCAAAGAGATCCTGCGCTACGGGGCGGAGCTGGCGCTGACCTACGGGCTGGCGGAATACTACCTCCAGGACCTGTCGGCCCGCTCGCGCGAAGGGCGCCTGACGCCGGCGGAAGAGGCCTTCCTCAAATTTTACTTTTACTGGCTCGATGAGGAAGCCAAGCAGGAACTGGGCGTCTTCCTGCCCGACGAGGAAGCGGCCCTCGACCGTTGTATCCAGGAGTTTCTGGGGCAGTGCAGCCAGGGGTTCACCGGCGATTCCATCTCTTTCGAAAGCTACGTCATGATCTTCTACCTGGAAGGCCAGGAGCAGCAGATCTACTTTCAACAGGTGCCGGAGCAGGACGACAGCTTTTCCTTGACGCTTACGCCCGAAGGGCGCTCCCGCCTGCGGCAGATGGCCGCCGGCCGCCCGGAAGTGGTGGGCTTTCAGCTCCAGAGAGCAGCTGCCCTGCAAAGAGGCCCCTTCCTGCCCCGGGCCGAATTGCTGGGGGCCCTGAAAAATACGGGCAAGCCGTTCAACGAAGATAAACCTTCGGGGCTGTTCGCCGCCGGCTGCGGCAACATCAGCCCCAATCACATTCTCATCGATCTGGTGTACGAGGTGGCCCGCAATAACGAAGCCGTACAGCGCACCGGCTTCTTCCAACAGATCGGCGTGGCGCCCGAAGCTTACGAATCGCGCAACAAGTACCTGTTGCTGGCCGACGAGCTGGAGCTTTTCCTGCCCATTTCCGAGATCAAAGAAGAACTGGAGGACATCGTCGACATCCTGTTCAAATACTTCAAAACCCTACAATACCTGCGGGAAGGGGGGCTGGACCTGTCGCTCGACAACATCGACATCCTCCTGGCCGAAGCGCCTGATCGCAGCGTGCCTGAGGTGCAGCAAGCTATCCGCGACGCGCTTACCAGCCTGGCCGGTTCGCTCAAGGTGAAATACGACTTCGAAGAAGACGAGCGCCCGCTGCTCGACGCCCTGCTTACCATCATCCGCGATCGCAACATCACGCCCGACGAGCTCGACAGCTACGCTTACTTCATCGACGAGGAGCTGATCCCGCAGTTCATCGAGCTGAACTTCTCCACCCGCGGCGCTTTCGACCGCATCCTGCGCGAGGCGGAGGACCTGGCCCTGGTGCTGCGCGCCCAGGCGCTGATGTTTATTCGCGAGAAGGTGGCCACCTCCAATGTCAGTGCGGATATCGTCCAGTTCGTCCAGCTCATCGAACTGCTCAACAACCTCGACCAGGTCGAAACGTACGAGTATATATTCGCTTTTCTGGCAGACGTCGGCAATATGACCTCCAGCCCGCGCGCCCGGACCATCATCAATGCGATCGCCAACGGCGTCAATCGCTACCTCGTCGTGGAGAGTGAAGAGAACGTGCTGAAGCTCGAAGTCGCTTCCTTCGCCACCGAAGTATTTAAGCGCTTCGGAGAGCGCACCGGCAGCCGCTTCGCCTTTTTCTTTTCGGTGGGGCTGAATAACGCTTTCGCGCCGGAGACGGTGGCCGAGTCTTTGTTCGATTCTACCCGGCACATCTATTACGCCAGCGAAAAAGTAGGCGTCAAATACAAGCTGGTCGACTGGCAGCGGCAGTACGCATACGGCGATTTTGATCTGGATGAGGAGACCTCGCTGGAGCGCAAACGACGCCTCACCCGGCGCTTTGCCCGCGAACCGGTCGTAACGGACCTCTACGCCTTCGGCGCCCTGTCGGGGCTGCTGTACCAGATCGACGTGCTCCGGTCGGAAGAGCGGTTTACCGATCCGGTCATCAATCTGGGCCTAGGCATCGCCTTTTACAATAACCTCGATCTGAACGTCAGCTATACCGTGCCTTTCGGGCGTCAATTTTTTGAACAGGGGCTGATCAACGTCGGGCTCGACATCAAGATCTACGAATACCTCACGCGGATGCGCGCCCGGCGCCAACGATAAGCGCCGGCAATGGGTTTACCCCATGAATGATCCGGGTTTAAGGGGAAAAAAAGCAAAATATCGGGGCCAGGCTTTTATATTATCAAAAAAGTCGATATCTTGCCATTAGAAAAGCCGGCAATAATCTACCCACCGGCATTTTGCATTACAGGCAACTGCGAGAAAACGCTCGAGTTCCCCTGATTTCCCACCTACTTACGATTCCCCGCTATCCATTGCGCCGTTTATTCGTCGCGCAGCATTGCGCATCTTTCTAAACTATGGAGCATGATCACTACACAGGAAAAGTCAAGAATCAAAAGCAGCGCCCTTAGCGTACTGCGTACATTCCAGGCAGAAATTGTATTGGGAAACCCCAGGCAGCGATGCGCCGGAACGGGCATTTGCAAATTGCACGTATTGCCGCGACGTTCGGCCGACGCCTGCAATTGTCCGGTCACGCCGGCGGTTATCGATGTTTTGGCGGACCGGGCTTTGCGGTTCCGTTTCCAGCCGGCCGATCTGCGGCGGGCGCAGGAGCGGGCGGCTTTTGCGAGCGGCGTTTTCCGGATCTTTTGTCCGGTGGCCGTACCGGAGCCCGTGGGCGCCTGTTATGAAAAAGGCGAAGCCCTTTTTCTGAAGCCCGGCGCATACGCGGTTTTCCAGGAAGCTAACGGCGCGTTCAGCGTCCTCATTTCCCTCGCGGCGGCCGTCGGCTGATCGTCGCCGCACCAACTTCAAAGATGAGCATTCGTCCGAAGGGGTCCGGAGAGTAACCGGACGACTGCGTTGCCGGTATTCGCCGGCAAGGCATAACGAACCGAAACTGCGGTGCTATTCCGATTCAAAAGGGATGGGTGGGAGTGCTCGTGGCAGCTCAACAAAAGTTTTGGCCATACTAAGTTCAAACGGTTGGTCTGAAGCCTTCCGCTTCCGTACATCCGTCGGCCCTTCTCTGATGTGGCCGGGTGAGCTCAGTGTAATTCCCCTGCTGTTCAGGCGGCCATGCCAACGGATGGAGTATTTTCTGCTTTCGATTTCACACACCAAAACGGGCTCAGTACTTGATATTCTGAGCTTAAGCGCATTATCGTGACATCCACCGGCTTGCCCCGATTTGTAATTACCCAACAAATACACTATTTTTACCATTGGCTGTCATAGCATTCCCCACCCTCATTGCCCGTGTTCTGCGCGGGCATTGTTGTTTTTCGGGGCTTGCGTCGTCGAACGGCAACCGAAGAGAAGCTGTCGATCGCGTTTGGATTTCGGAATTTTCGGAAAAATTTATTTTCGTCCCGCCCGGCCGGCTTTTTACCTTTGCGGGGCCCGGCCGGCGAATCCGGACGCGCTTCTTCCTCTTTGGCCTAACTTCTCACCCGATTGCTGACGGCCGGTATCCCAAAAATTTACGACCGAAAACGTCCCGATTGAAATTACCGTTATGGTAAAGGATTGAACAAATTGGGCTATGGAACGCTTTAGCTTGTCATTGCCCGGAAACGGATTTCCGGGTGGATATTTCAGGAAAAAATAAAATTATGCCTTTGCAGACCATCATTACCGGTACGGGATGCTATATTCCCAACCGGCAGGTGCCGAACGACGCTTTCCTCGAACACGTCTTTTATCAGAAAGCCGGCGAACAGATCACTGCATCCAACCCCGCCGTCATCGAAAAGTTCGAAGCAATAACCGGCATCCGGGAACGTCGCTACGTCGAAAACGACCAGGTGGCTTCGGATATCGCTTCCATCGCAGCGCGCCGCGCCGTCGACGATGCCGGCATCGATCCCGAAACCCTCGACATGATCATCCTGGCGCAGAATTTCGGGAATATCTACCAGGGAAATCTCCAGACCGATCAGCTGCCCGGCCTGGCCTGCCTCGTCAAGCAGGAGCTCGGTATCCGCAACCCCAACTGCGTCGCTTACGATATCATCTTCGGCTGCCCGGGATGGGTGCAGGGGCTCATCCAGGCGCACGGCTTTTTCCGCGCCGGCATGGCCCGCCGTTGCCTGGTGATCGGCGCCGAAACGATCAGCCGTATCGTCGACCCGCACGATCGCGACACCATGATCTTTGCGGACGGCGCCGGCGCCGCCATCGTCGAAGCACAGGAAGCAGAAGATCAGACGCGCGGTATACTGAGCCACGCCGCCCAGTCGTACTGCCTCGAAGAAGCCCGCTACATTTACTTCGGTCCTTCCAACCACAACGGCTCCTCCAGGGACCTGTACATCAAGATGCAGGGGCGTAAGGTTTACGAGTTTGCGCTGACCACCGTACCCGTCGCCATGAAGCAGACCCTCGACGAGGCCGGCATCGATATCGGTGAGGTGAAAAAAATATTTATCCACCAGGCCAACGAAAAGATGGACTACGCCATCGTAAAACGCTTCTACCGCTTATTCGGACAGCGCAACTTCCCGGAAGAAGTGCTGCCGATGAACATACAGACGTTCGGCAACAGCTCGGTGGCCACCATTCCGACCCTGCTCGATCAGGTGCGCCGGGAAAACCTGGACGACCACCGCATCGCCGCCGGCGACGTGATCATGTTCGCTTCGGTCGGCGCCGGCATGCACATCAACTCGATGGTTTACCGCGTCTGAGCATGCATCCTTTCCGGAAGTTCATCCTGCGCTATACGCCCCTGCCGGAAAGCGACTGGGCGCAGATCGAAGCCTGCCTGGAACGAACGGTCGTACCCGCCGAGGTGTTGATCCTGCGCGAAGGAAAAATCTGCCGGCACCTCTTCTTCCTGGAAAGCGGGCTGCTGCGCTTTTTCGTACTCCAGGACGGGCGGGAGGTAACCAAATTCTTCACGGATGCGCCTTACTGCTTCACCTCCCAGCGCAGCTTCACCGGACAGCTGCCGGCCCGCGAAAGCATCGGCGCCATTGAAGACAGTATCGTCTGGCGTCTGGGCTACGACGACGCTTTTGCCCTGCTGAAGCTGGACGCCTGGAATACCTTCGTCCGCAAACTCATCCAGGAAGTGCAGGGATATACCGAAGACATCCTGGAGGCCCTCCAGAACCAGACCGCCTAGGCGCGCTACCGCGCCATGATCGACAACGCACCCGAACTCGTGCAGCGGGCGCCCCTGAAGTACCTGGCCTCTTACCTGGGGATCGCGCCGCAGAGCCTGAGCCGCATCCGCCGCCGTTTCAAGGAAGAAGGGAGAAACTGAAGGGCTAGCCGAAAAAATAGAATGGTCCGGTAAGCGTTTTTTATCCTTATATTTGTAAAATGGTTTCGCCCGTTGCCTGTCCCGAAAGCAGGTACGGGCGCCAATGCAGATTGAGAAATTAAACACAATTGGAATCGGGGTCGACGGGCTTTTGCAGCATCTTATTATTGCCAAAGCCCTGACGTTGAGTTCTTGCGCAGGCGACAGATTGGTTATCCGGCGCTCGTGCCGCCGGAAGAATTATGGATTTGGGACGAAAAGCCAATGAACAAGGTGTTATCATTTTGACGATTCGTTCAACTGCCTGCAGCATCGGCGCACACCCGGGAATATCGCTCGGTGTTACAAGCACAAAAACCAATTGTGGATCATGCGTTCGCTTTCTATTATCGCATACTTTGCCGCTACGGCCTGCCTCTTTATTTTTTCCACCTCACTGACGGCTCAGCTTCCCGATCCGGCGGAATTGAATACCGCCGCGAACGGCATCAGTACGACTTTTCCGGTGGGGGCGCTCGATACCAACTGGTATGTAGCCTACGGCGACGACGACGGGCCGATCAGCGCTTTCGTGCCGGCTACCGTTGTCGGCAGCTGTTCGGGCTTCTGGTACACCAGCCCTTTTCCCAATGTCGATTGGATATCCTATAACTTCAACAACCCCGGCGAAGGACCGTGCACCCACGAAGTGCAAGGGTGTACCGACTTGTTTTTCCGCCGGGAGATCAACCTGCCCGCCACTACCGATTGCGGACAGCCTATCGCCGAAGGCTTCTGCCTGGGGCTCGACTTTTACGCCGATAATGCAGTATACGAGATCTGGGTCAACGACGTGTCCAACTACCAATACGATCTGCCGGACGATCCCTACGATTACGTCGGCTACGTCGATCCCACCAGCATCAACCTGTGCGACGGCTGGCAGGAAGGAACCAACGTCCTGATGGTGCAGACGAAAAGCTGCCCTTCCTCGCAGGGCTTTCTCGCGCAGGCCAGCCTGGTGATCGACGAAGATTTTTTCTTTCCGTTCGAGGTGGATACCAGCATCTGTGCAGGGGAATCCTTCGCAGGGTATACGGATACCGGCCTTTATGTAGACACCCTCTTTTCGGCTGACGGCTGCGACAGTATCCGGACGCTCATCCTCACCGTGTTGCCCAACGCTGCGTCCGATCTGGAGGTCAGCATCTGCGCCGGGCAGGCCTACGAAGGGTATACCGATACCGGGCTTTTCGTAGATACCCTCACCGCCGCCAACGGCTGCGATAGTGTGCGTACGCTCAACCTGACCGTCTTGCCGGTGGCGACCGCCGCGCTGGAAGTGAGCATCTGCACCGGCGAAAGTTTTGCCGGTTATGCCGATACCGGGGTATACATCGATACCCTGGTCGCGGCCAATGGCTGCGACAGCATCCGCACGCTGGACCTCACCGTCCTGCCGGCCGCGGCTTCCGAGCTGACCGTCGGCATCTGCGAAGGAGAAACCTACGAAGGGTATACCATGTCCGGAACCTATGTCGATACCCTGACCGCGACCAACGGCTGCGACAGTATCCGCACCCTGAACCTGACAGTGCAGCCGGTAGCCGTCACCCAGCAGTCCGCCGCCATCTGCGGAGGAGAAACCTACGAAGGCTACGCAACGACCGGCGTATTTACGGACACTCTGTCCTCGCAGTTTGGCTGCGACAGCATTCGCATCCTGGAATTGACGGTGTTCGCTCCGGAAACCACCCAATTGGCCGTCGGCATCTGCGAAGGGGAAACCCACGAAGGGTACGGCGTCTCCGGCATATATACCGATACACTGACGGCCCAGAACGGTTGCGACAGCATTCGCACCCTGGAGCTGACCGTCTCTTCGTCGGTGACCAGCACGCTATTCGCCGATATCTGCTCGGGCGAATCGTACGAAGGCTATACGCTTCCCGGCATTTACACCGATACCCTGCAAACGCAAAACGGCTGCGACAGCATCCGCATCCTCGATCTGGAGGTGCTGGACAGCTACGAAACGGAAACAAAACTGACCCTTTGCGCGGGCACGGAGTACGACTTCAACGGACGCCTCATCACCGAGCCGGGGCGTTATACCGACACCCTGCTGACTATGGCGGGTTGCGACAGCATCGTGACCCTGGAAGTCGACATTGCCGCCGATGACTTTTTAGGCGAAGACCTGGTCCTTTGCACCGACCGCAGCATTACGCTGACCGGCCCTTCGGAGGAGACGCTCTGGTTCGACGGGCGCCGCGCCCGGAGCATCGTCATCTCGCATACAGGCAGCTACTGGGCCAGCTTCACCGACCTGAACGGCTGCGAGGTCGTTGACTCCGTCTTCGTACAGTACAACACCCGATCTTTCGTGCCCAACATCTTCAGCCCCAACCGGGACGGGATCAACGACTTTTTTGCTCCTTTCTTTTCGGACATCAACTTCAGCGACTACCAGCTGCGGGTATTCGATCGCTGGGGCGGTCTCGTCTTTTCCACTAAGCATCCGGAGGAGCGCTGGGACGGTACGGCGCGGGGAGAGGACTGCCGGCCCGGGGTTTACCTCTACGTCGTGACCTACGAGAACGAAACCTGCGGGGAGGCCATGCTGAGCGGGGAGGTGAATTTGATCCGGTGATCATGTGCCTCTGAAATCTTCAGGCTTGACGCCATAGCCGTCAGGCTGACCCGGCATCCTTTTGTTTCAATCGCTTCTTACTTAACCTGGGTTAAGTGTGGCGGGCCTTTTCGCCCGTAATTTTGCAGCTGTTTAAGCCCATGAATAATCTGGGTTAAATCAAAAACTTCGCTATGAACAGTTGTTTCGCATTACTGGCATTCAATCTTTTTCTTATGAATCTATCCGCACAAAAAGGGCCATCCTCGCCCCAACACTTCCAGCACACTGTCGAAACCACCGCCCCGGCCGAGCGCATCTGGCAGATCTGGACCGACGTCGCCCACTGGAAAGACTGGGATACCGGACTGGCGGACGCCGAAATGGCGGGGCCTTTCGAAAAAGGCGCCAAGGGGCGCATCACGACGCTGGAGGGCAGGAAAGTCAAATTCAAGGTCGTCGATTTCGAACCCGGCCGCTCGTACACTTATCGCACGGCGTTGCCCTTGGGCGGCCTGTACGTGAAGCGGTACTGGGAAGAAAACAGCGACGGCATACAGTTTACGCACGAAGTGTGGTTCGCCGGTCTGACGGGCGGATGGTTCGCCAAAAGGCTGGGCCCGGAGTTCCGGAAAATGCTGCCGGGCGTGATGGAAAAAATCACGGAAATCGCCGAAAAGGAGCCGGCTGCGGTTGACAAAAATCATTGACAAAATGGTGAGGGGAAGGTAGCTTTTATAGCGTAAAAGAGATGATTTTCAATAACCAAAACCTTCCGCCATGTCACGCAGTTTGATGAATCAAAATTGGTTAAAGGGGGGGGAATTCCTGCCCGAAAACGTCCGCAACTGGCTGGAAAGCTTCTGGCCGGCCGACCGGTTCTTCGATGATGATTTTATCCGGGGCAACTGGATGCCGGCCGTCAACATCGTGGACAATAAAGACGCCTACGAGATCGAAGTCGCCGCTCCCGGCTTCAAGAAGGAAGACTTCGACGTAAAAGTCGAAAGCGGGATGCTCGTCATCGCCGCCGAACACGAGTTAAAAAAAGAAGAAAAAGAGGCCAACTACACGCGCAAGGAATTCGGCTACAGCTCGTTCAGCCGCACCTTCGCGCTGCCGGAAAACGTCGACGAAGATGACATTCGCGCCCGCTATGACGACGGCATCTTACGGCTGACCATGAAAAAACTGGCCCTGCCGGAAGAAAAGGCCGACGCGAAAAAAATCGCGATTACTTAGAGCTTGTTTGGAGGTAGTGCTTTTGAAGCGAAAAACTCAGATTTTGGG
>CAYQQU010000017.1:0-24835 GCA_964419545.1 uncultured Saprospiraceae bacterium
CCTGCAAAGCTAATGCTTTGTTTTTATTTGGCGGTTTTATGCGTCTGCCCTTCGCGCCCACCCCAACCCTTTCCGCGATCAGACGACCCTCCGGTTTGCCCTGACCGCTTCCGCCCGCATCACCGTCGAGCTGTTTGATGCGCAAGGCCGCCCCCTTTTTCGCGAAAGGACCGGCCTCCAGCCTCCGGGCGAATACCAGTGGAACACCGAAGAAATACCTTCCGCTGCATGGGCCGCGGGCGTTCTTTTTTGCCGGATCACCGCCCATAACGGCGCCCGGCGACAAGTACGCCACCACCGGCTGGTCCGCCTGCCTTAACCCGGATTATTCATAGATTCATCTATTGCGAAGCCATAAATAATCCGCATTATAACAAAAAACCCGGCCGGAGACCGAAATCACCGCCGGGCCTTCCCGTCCTTGTTGCCAAAAAAAATTGACTTAATCCTGTGCCGGCAAATCAAGGGGGACTGTGCTCACTCCCCCGTAGTTGGATCAGTGAGCAACAATAAATCTGATCAGTGAGCAGCGCCGTTCTCGCCGGGCGGCTCAGGGCTCCGGCGAGAACAACCGTGGCGTTCTCCAGATAGCGATCATAGACCAACGACAGCAATCCGCTGCGTTGCGACGTAAAAATTTTGGGAAAACAAATGGTGAGGTCAACGTTTATCTGGGATGAACCCTGCCTCATCGGCGGAGATGGATCAACGTAAAGTTAAGAAAACCAGGCTGAAGCGACTACCGGATTGGGGGGTGGGAGGGAGGCGCTTTGCAAGCCTTAAGTTGTCCATTCCTAACTTTCTCCAGATCTTATGGTAAAATTACGGGGGGACGACGATAATTGCAAATATTAGTGGAGAATACTTATTGCACAGAATACGGAGAGCGGCGTCCGTTGTTTTCGAAGTATCGAATTTCTCTCCTGTTGGTAAGGTTAACTTTCAGCTAATACTTTTTTTCGGCCTTCTGATTAGCTTTGCGAAAAAAAAAGATGAACCATCGGTTTATTGTCACCTTATTGCTATCCTTTTTCTGCATTCCGCTTTTTGGTCAGCATCCGCTGCTTCAGTCCGGGCCCATGCTCGGATATGCTGAAATGAGAGAGGCGCTGCTCTGGGTCCAGACCAAAGCGCCGGCGGAAGTTCAGTTTGCGTACTGGGAGCTCGAAGCCCCGACGGATACCCTGCTGACGGCGGCGACGACAACGCAGGTCGAATCCGCGTTTACCGCCAAGCTGATCGCCAACCAGGTATCCCCCGGAAAACAGTACGGCTACCAGCTCCGGATCGACGGCGCGCCGGTAAGCCTTCCCTATCCCACTGTTTTTCGAACCCAGCCCCTGTGGCAGTGGCGCAACGACCCGCCTCCCTTTACCGTAGCGCTGGGCAGCTGCTTCTACGTCAACGAAACGGAATACGACCGGCCGGGCAATGCCTACGGCGGCCAATACCAGATCATGACGGCTATCGTCGAAAAAGATCCGGACGTCATGCTGTGGCTGGGCGACAATGTCTACCTGCGCGAAGCCGACTGGTACAGCCGCACCGGCTTTTATCACCGCTATACGCATACGCGCTCTTTGCCCGAACTGCAGCCGCTGCTGGCCTCGGCGCACCATTATGCGATCTGGGACGACCACGACTTCGGGCCCAACGACTCCGATCGCAGTTTCATCCACAAAGAACTGGCCGTGGAAACGTTTAACCATTTCTGGGGCAACCCCACCTGCGGGCTGCCCGGGCAAGGCGGCATCACTTCTTTCTTCCACTGGTACGATATCGACTTTTTTCTGCTGGACAATCGCTACTTCCGCAGCCCCAACGAGCTGACCGGCGGCCGCCAGACCCTGCTGGGCGAAAACCAGCTGGAGTGGCTCATCGACGCCCTCGCGGCCAGCGACGCGCCCTTCAAAATGGTTTGCATCGGCGGGCAGGTGCTCAATACCGCGGAAGTATATGAAACCTATACCAACCTGCAACCCGCCGAGCGCAACCGCCTGCTGCAACGCATTGCCGAAGAAGACATCAAAGGCGTCATCTTCCTCACCGGCGACCGTCATCATTCGGAGCTGAGCTCCTACACCAACCGGGCCGGGAATGTCGTCTACGACCTTACTATTTCGCCGCTCACCTCCGGCCCCAACACCAACGTTACCGAAAACAACGACCTGCGCGTCGAGGGCGCCCTGGTCACCCAACGCAATTTCGGACTGCTGCGCATCAGCGGCCCGCGCACGGCCCGCAAGCTGGATATCGAAGTGTTTGACGCCGGTGGAGAAGTGCTATGGGAATACGAAATAGCTGCGCCGGGGAATTGAGGTTGAGGTGGAGGGGTGGTCGGAAGCGCCGAAGCGAATGCCAGAGTTGCGGCAAACACTTCGGGTTTTACCCAAGGCTGATCACTTTTTTACACCTGATTGTTTGTAAGGGGCCGCTATGCGCAGTTGTGGAGGAATTACCCGGCTACTCCGGAGTAACCATGCCTCTCTGCAAAGCTTTTAGTTGTGTTTAAATGTCAAAAAAAGGGAACGATTGTCAGTAACTGATCATACAAAGTGACTTCAGGCGTTTCCTGTTGCGATGGGTGCTTCCAACTTATTACTTCTGATTTTTTGGTAGGAATGTAGGCCTCCGGCGGATAAACTGCTGAATTGCGAGTGCAAGATAGTCCTTTTTGCAAACGGATAAAAGTATTTTAAATATAAATTTTCAACAAAGTCAACTGCTCTGATCCGGCAATCCTCGGTTTGAAACATTGTTGTGCTCCCGCGCCAGCGAGACGAGTTATCGGTAGTATATTTTGTACGCAGTGATTGCCGTGCCGGAGGTATGGAATAGGGAAGATGGCCGGGATGCAGCGAATATTCCGTACCTATTCGGCACGGAAGCCCCTTGTGGTGTGTAACTCCTGTTTTGTATTGAAGATCAATTGCTTAAATGTGATTTCCAGCAGAAATTTTTATGAGGAATTCTTGTTACACACCAATCTTTCGAAACCATCTGCCATTATCTTGCGCCTCCGGCGCTGCGAATTAAGAAATGCCTTACTGCCAAACCGAGAATCGCGGCTCTGATCACTCCTTTTCGCCCGAAGCGAAAAACGCCGACGCCTCTTCGTTTACGAGGCGCCGGCGCGTACTCAAGTTGAAAACTTTTCTCTGTTTACTTGAGGTTTATCCGTGGAATTATAGCTACTTGCTAATCATCAGGCGGATGGTCTCAGGCGCGCCGTCGGCCGGCTGTACCCGGATGAGGTAAGCGCCCGTAGCGACGTTTTGCAAATCGATCCGCTGTTGCGTCACGCCTACTTCATCGACAGCCCAGTGCTCCACCAGGCGTCCGGTCAGCGTGAAAAGCTGGATCTCGACCGGCTGCCCCAGGTAAGCGCCCAGGTTGATGGTCGCTTCCTCACGGGCAGGGTTGGGATATACCGAGACCCGACCGGCGGGCGTCGCAGTATCTTCCGTATTCTGTTGCGGTACAAAACTGTTCAGGGCGCTCTGCGGAATGACCTGTACGCCGTCGAAGGAAGCCGATACGCTTACATTGGGCGCCGATCCCGAAACGACCAGCCCGGCCTCGATACAATCGGGCAGCTGCAAATTGACGGCGCCCGTCCAGAAGTTACCGACGGGTGACCAGGTGACGCCGTCGCCGGAAGACCAGAGCGTATACTGCTGGAGGTTGTTGTACGGGTTGATGTTGCGCACGATGCGCAGCCAGCGGTGGTTGGCCAGTACCGGGAACTGCTGGAACTGCAGCATGCCGCCAGTGCTGTTGCGCACCTCGCGGATCAGGAGGTACTGCGTGGGGCTGGGTCGGTATAGCTTCAGTGCGATTTTCCGCGATCTGGCGTCGGTGCTTTCCCGGAGCTCCAGGCCGGCGCGGGCGCCTACCTCCAGAGAAGCGACGTGTACGATAAACTCACCCGGGCCGCACAGCTCGGCCAGCGCGCTGCGCTGCTGGTCGGGGTTCATGCTCAGCCCGCTGGGGCCGGTGGAGGAAAGCGTAAACGTTCCGCCCTGGCCGTCGCAGGGCGCAAAAACACCGCTGCCGCTGGCGTCGCCGAAAGTGTAGTTGTTGCCGCTGCCTCCGTCGATATCCAATCCCTGCCAGTCGGCCGGCAGGCTCATATCCTGTTCCACATTGATCGTAGCTGTACAGCTGGCGAGGTTGCCGGCGCAATCCGAGACCGTAACGGTCACGCTTACCGTATTGCCGAGGTCGTCACAGGTAAACGCCGTTCCGCCGATGTCGTCGCGGCTGATATTCGTGACGGTGATGTCGCCGCCGCAGGCATCGAACGATTGGCTGAAGTCCAGCACATCGTCTTCCGTCAGCGTATAGGCGCCCGTGTACTGCCCTACCGGCCCGGCCGGAACAGCCTGCAGGTAGATCGTAGTGGTGCGGCAGGTGAGCACCGGCGCATCGTCGTCTTCTACATTGATGATCTGATCACCGGAAGTCGAATTGCCGCATTCATCGGTAACAGTCCAGGTACGGGTAATCGTAAATTCTCCGGGGCAGGCGCCCGGTACGATCGCATCGGAATAGGTGACGACGGGATCGATGGTGCAGTTGTCCAGCACCATGGTCGGTTCGCCCGTCACCGATGGATCGGCCTCGTAGTTGCAGTCGGCGTCGGTAAATACCGTAGTATTGGCCGGCAAGCGGAAAGAGGGATCGATATTGTCTTCTACGGTGATGATCTGGTCCTGGCTGACGGAATTGCCGTTGCCGTCGTCTAGCGTCCAGGTGCGGGTGATGGTGAGATTGCCGGAGCAGTTGCCCATCGTGATCACGTCGCTGAAGGTGGCTTCCAGGTTGTCGGCGCAGTTATCGGCTTCATCGGTGACGTCGCCGGTATGCTGTACGGAAGGATCGTACATGCAGTTGGCGTCGGTGTAGATGGTCACGTCCGCCGGAACGGTAAAGGTGGGATCTTCGTCATCATTGACGGTTAGCTCGAAGCTGCATTCGTCCTCATTGCCGTTGCCGTCGGTTACCTTATAGGTCACGGTATGCGTACCTTCTTCGAGGGTCGTATTGTAGGCATCGCCGGGCGTCACCGTCTCGGCGGCGCCGCCGTCGATGCTGATGGTCAGCGTCACCGGGTCGCAGGCGCCGTTTTCTTCGGTCGGGTTGGTCCAGCTTGCGGAAGCCGTGCAATCTCCTGTACCGTTATTACTCGTCACGACGGTCTGGTCGGCCGGGCAGGTGATCGCCGGCTTCGGCTTCACGCCTACCCATACCGACTCGTAATCGTCGTTGCCGCAATCCGTCAGGTCGCGCGCTACGAAACCGAGTTTCACCCAGACGATGTCGGCTTCGTCGTGGCTCAGGCTGGCTACGAAAGCCGAAAGGGTCGTACCGGCCGACGGGCCGCCCGTAACCGGGCCGTAGCCTGAGCTGTAACCGCCGCCCGAGCAGCTGCCGCCTACTTTGTAGTCGACGCTGTTGAGCGCGAATTCAAAGTCCGTATCTTCTACCAGGCCCATTGCGCCCGATACCAGGTCGATGTCCACCTCGTCGCCGTTGCATACTTCGTTGGCGTTGGGGCAGAAAGCGCTCGGCGGGTTGTTGAACACGAAGTCCAGCTCCGGCTTCGGCTTCACGCCTACCCATACCGACTCGTAATCGTCGTTGCCGCAATCCGTCAGGTCGCGCGCTACGAAACCGAGTTTCACCCAGACGATGTCGGCTTCGTCGTGGCTCAGGCTGGCTACGAAAGCCGAAAGGGTCGTACCGGCCGACGGGCCGCCCGTAACCGGGCCGTAGCCTGAGCTGTAACCGCCGCCCGAGCAGCTGCCGCCTACTTTGTAGTCGACGCTGTTGAGCGCGAATTCAAAGTCCGTATCTTCTACCAGGCCCATTGCGCCCGATACCAGGTCGATGTCCACCTCGTCGCCGTTGCATACTTCGTTGGCGTTGGGGCAGAAAGCGCTCGGCGGGTTGTTGAACACGAAGTCCAGCTCCGGCTTCGGCTTCACGCCTACCCATACCGACTCGTAATCGTCGTTGCCGCAATCCGTCAGGTCGCGCGCTACGAAACCGAGTTTCACCCAGACGATGTCGGCTTCGTCGTGGCTCAGGCTGGCTACGAAAGCCGAAAGGGTCGTACCGGCCGACGGGCCGCCCGTAACCGGGCCGTAGCCTGAGCTGTAACCGCCGCCCGAGCAGCTGCCGCCTACTTTGTAGTCGACGCTGTTGAGCGCGAATTCAAAGTCCGTATCTTCTACCAGGCCCATTGCGCCCGATACCAGGTCGATGTCCACCTCGTCGCCGTTGCATACTTCGTTGGCGTTGGGGCAATAGGCGCTCGGCGGGTTGTTGAACACGAAGTCCAGCTCCGGTTCAGCGATGATCGTGATGGTCGTTTCCTGGTTCAGGCCGGTGATCTCACAGCCGTTATTGTCGCGAATGCCCGTGAGGGTAAAGGTGTGATCGCCCGGATCGAGGTCGCCCGGCTGGAAAGTCCAGATCTCTGCGCCGTTGCCGGGGCCGCCGTAGGTGAAGTTACCGCTCGCCAGTTCAGCGATCTGCACCTCGTAAGGGCCGGAACCGGCGCTGGCGGTGAAGGTCAGGAACACGTTTTCGTTAGTGCAGGCAGGGCCGGTATTGCCGAGTGTTCCCGCCGGCGCTTCCAGCTTTTCAATGGAAAAGCCGGTGAGGACGTCACTTTCGCAGCCGGTATTGCGATCGCGGATCTTGACGTCGAAGTTGTACGTGCCGTTGGGCGCCTCATTTTCGATGCGTACGGCGTCGCGAATGGTTTGGGAAAGAAACAACACGTCGTCGACATTATCGGACGGGCCGTATTCCGTGCCCGACGCCAGTCCGGCCGGGTTGTTGCCGATGATCCACACGGCTTCGTAGTCATCCGGCGAACCGGGGAGGCTGACCCTCAGCAGGCGGTCCGTATTTACCGCGCCCGTGCAGAAGGTGCGCGTCATATCGGTAGCCGCCACCGGGTCGGTGTAAATGCAGAAGTCCAGCGTGTAACTCATCCCGCTAAACTGCAGACGGGTAAGGTAAATGCTGTAAACTCCGGGGTCCAACGGGGCGGAGCCGTCGATCAACTCATCCCCGACATTAGGATTGTCGGCCTCTTCGAACGGCGTATCTAATAGATTAGCGCCTTCCCGGATCGCGAACCGCAAATCACCGCCCAAAGAAGAAAAAGAGATGGAGGTGATCTTGGCGCCTGCGGGGACCTCGAAGACGAAGAAATCGATCCCATCTCCGCCGATAATACCGGAGAACCCGCCGGAAACCTGCCCGGTGATGTCTGTCGATAAGACCCCGAGATCGGTAGGCGGCAAAAGGATGTTGTTGCTCAGGTCGCCGTCTGAGCCTTCGTTCCAGATGGCAGTAGGCTGAGCCGTTGCCTGGAACCCGTTGATTAGGTGGAACAGTAAAGCTCCCAAAAAAAGTAAGGAGGAAAAATTCCTGTGTTTCATAAAAAATTTAGTTTGTATTACGAGATTCTAGAAAGTAAAGCCTGCCCAATTCAGGTGCGGACAATCGATGTCTTTTCGATTGACGGCGAAGAGGTTCGGGTAAGGACCAATGCCCTTTCCGGATGGGTGAGTTTGTTCAGAATGATGCCAAAGGGGGGATCAGCAGTAAAGGTTGAATCGATCTCAAAGCTCAGAAGTGAAACAACTACAGCGGAGGAGGGGTGAAAGCGTAGTTGTAAATTTATTGTTCAGCAGAATTGGTATGACGCGGATCGTGGGTGGTGAGTTGTTCGGAGTGCAAAGTATCCCAATTAAAGAAATCATGCAAGTGTTTTGCATTCATTTTTTGTCAACACTGGCCCCGAAAGTTATCTTTGTCGGCAAACAGCTTTAGATGGACCGATTATTCCTGTTCCTTTTTACGTTACTGCTCCTGGGCGCCTGTGATACACCGCCGGAATCGCCGGCCGCTTCCGCTGCGGAGGTGGAAGCCGACAGCATCGTGAACCGGGCCATCGCCCGCCACGGTGGTGATGTGGTCCGCAACAGCCGCATTGCCTTTGATTTTCGGAAGTATCATTTTGAAGTGATCCGGCGGGGCGATCAGTTCCGTTACGAGCGTTCTTTTTCCGATACCCTGGGCCGCAGCTACCGCGATGTGCTCACCAATGACGGATTTTTCCGGGAGATCGACGGCAACCGGCAGGCGCTTTCCGCCAAAGACAGTTCGGCTTACGCCAATTCCGTCAACTCTGTCGTCTATTTCACCCTACTGCCTTATTTCCTGACCGACCCCGCCGCGCAGCGGAGCTACCTGGGGGAAGGAACGGTTAATGGAGAACCTTACCACAAGATCGGCGTCACCTTCCGGCAGGCCGGAGGCGGAAAAGACTACCAGGATGAATTTGTGTACTGGTTCCATCGCGACCGCAACACCCTGGATTACCTCGCGTACAACTACCTCACCGACGGGGGCGGCGCCCGCTTTCGCGAAGCCTACCACCCGCGCGAAACAGGCGGCATCCGTTTTCAGGATTACTACAATTACCAGCCGCTGACCGATACGCGAGCCGTAGAGACCTTTGATCAGCTTTTCGAAGCCGACAGCCTGAAGCTGCTTTCCGAGATCCGCACCGAACAGCCTCAAGTCGAAGTATTTTCTCCGGAGCAATGAAGATCCTCCTGATCCGCTTTTCGTCAATCGGCGACATCGTGCTGACTACGCCGGTGATCCGCTGCCTCCGGGAGCAGCTGGCCGCCGAAGTTCATTTTTTAACCAAAAAAGCCTTTGCGGGTATTCTGGAAAGCAACCCGCACGTGCACCGGGTCCACACCATCGAAAAAGGACTGTCCGGCGTGCTGCCCGCTCTGAAGGCCGAGCGGTTCGACTGGGTGATCGACCTGCACCACAACCTGCGCAGCGCTCGCGTCAAGTGGGCCCTGGGAGTGAAAAGCCGGTCGTTCGACAAAATCAACCGGCAAAAATGGCTGATGGTCAATCTGAAGATCGACCGCCTGCCGCGTCGGCATATTGTTGAACGGTACCTCGACACCGTTGCTCACCTCGGCGTAAAAAACGACGGCAAAGGGCTGGAGTACTACATTCCGGCGGCGGAGGAAGTGGACCTGGCAAAATTTTTCGGGGGCGCCGCACAGCCCTACGCCGCCTTTGTCATCGGCGCCGCACACGCCACCAAGCGGCTGCCGGAAGACCGCATCATCGAGATCTGCCGCCAGCTCCGCCGGCCGGTGGTGCTCCTCGGCGGCCCCGGTGAAGCCGATGCCGGGCAGCGGATCGCCGCGGCCGCCGGGCGCCACGTCTACAACACCTGCGGCCGGCTGCGCCTGCACCAGTCGGCCTCGATGGTCCGTCAGGCCGGGCAGGTGATCACGCACGACACCGGACTGATGCACATCGCGGCAGCCTTCCGGCGCCCCGTCATTTCGGTATGGGGCAACACCATCCCCGCTTTCGGCATGTATCCTTACTATCCGGAGGGCATGGCGCGGAATACGACTTTCGAAGTTACCGACCTGGGGTGCCGCCCCTGTTCCAAGATCGGTTTTCAGCGCTGTCCGCGCGGGCACTTTCGCTGTATGCGCGACATTCCGGCCGGCGAGGTAGCGCGGGCCGCGGATGCACACTGATCCCGAAGATCCACGGATGCATACAGTGCGCAGCCGAACTGCTCGCCGGGGCGCTGAGCCGGGAAAAAACAGGAGCCCCTTTCCCTCGAAATTTGTCGGCTGTCATGTTAAATAAATGTATCATTATTTTGTGGAGAAGGCTTTTAACCGGTAATTTGAGCGATGTTTTGGGGAAAAGCTATATATTTCGGGCTATTCGCGGCAGGAAAAGCCCTTCTTTTCCGCCTCTCCACAGCGATTGAAACACTACAAACCTTTGAATCTTAATACAAAAGGGTATATGAAAATCAGACTTTTACTAGCCTTTCTCGGCATTGCGATGATGGGGCCGCTCTCCGCGCAGGATATTCACTTTACGCTTTTCAACATGTCGCCGCTCACGCTGAACCCCGCGCTCACCGGGGCCTACTTCGGCACCGCCCGCATCGGCGGGATCTACCGGGGCCAGTGGTACAACGTCAGCAGCGCCAACGGCTTCAAAACGCCGTCTTTTTTTATCGATGCGCCCATCATCCGGGGCTTCCGGGAAAACGACTGGGTAGGCGTCGGCTTCGTTACGGTCAACGACCGCGCGGGCATGTCGTTCGTCAATGACGCCCAACAGACGCTGACGGGCAACCTGAGTACCAGCTACAACCTGCTTTCGGCTTCTTATCACCTCGCCCTCGACGAAGACGCGAAGTCGGTGCTCACCCTCGGCCTCCAGGGCGGCAGCGTCATGCGGCGCCTCGATCAGGATGCGCTGCTGTACGCCGACGAGATCACTTTCCAGAATAACGCCCTGATCAAAACGCCCGGCACCGGCATGGACGCTGAAGGGGGCAACGTACGCGGCAACACCAACTACATCGACTTTGCCGCCGGCCTGATGCTGCGCACCCAGTTTTCCAATGACTCGCGCCTGGAGATCGGCGGCTCGGTGGTGCACCTCACGCAGCCCGACTACAGCCTGGTGACCGGCGGCGGCGGCAACGAGCAGGACAATGCCGAAAATCGACCCATGCGCATCACCGCCCACGCGACCTATACCACCCCGCTTACGGAAAAGTGGAGCCTGTCGCCCACGGCGATGTTCCAGTCGACGCGCGGCGGCGGCAGCGAGATCGTCCCACAAGTCTGGGCCGGATACGCCATCAAAGAGGAGGTGCAACTCAACTTCGGATTGGGCTATCGCTTCGGCGACGCCGCCAACCTGTTGTTGGGCCTGGATTACGAAGACCTGCGCGTCGCCCTCAGCTACGACGTCAACACCTCCGAGCTCAGCAACGTCACCGATAACCAGGGCGCCTTCGAGCTGGCGGCTTTTTATATTCTCAAAATGTACAAAAAACCAACGGTCAAGCCCGCCATCCTCTGTCCCCAATTCTGATTAACAAATTGCTAAGACAACAAAAGGGCTTTTTTACGTTCCTTATTTGGGATCAAAAGTGCACATCTTATGAAACGCATTGTATTCTTCTTCTTGCTGCTGATGCTGAGCGCCGCCGCATTGGAAGCGCAACCTATCCGCAAATCGACCTACGAAAATATGATCGAAGTGGCCGAAGAACGCATGGCCGCCAAAGATTACTACAACGCCCTGGAGTGGTACGAGAAAGCTTACGAAGAGAAGGAAGACCGCTCCCTGCTGCCCATCATCGCCGAGATGCATTACCAACTCCGCGATTTCCGGCGCGCCGAACGGGCCTACGAACGGCTGCTGCGCCGTACGGAAGATAATGAAATGCTGGAAGAGCGTTTCATCCTCGGCCGCATCTACAAGATGAACGAGCAATACAACGACGCCATCGAAGAACTACAGAAGTTCATCATGTTTACGACCAACGACTCCCTGAAAACGCTGGCCCAGGCCGAACTCACCGGCGCCGAGATGGCCAAAGAGATGGGGAAAGCCGCTAAGGGGGTTACCATCGAGAACCTCGGCCGCGACATCAACACCAAAATATCGGAATACTCACCGGTATTCGCTGTCGACAACAGCGACGAACTGTACTACGTTTCCTTCAACGTGGAAGAGGACGACGTGATCTTCGTCGACGAAAACAACACCAACTTCCACACCAAGATTTTCCGGACCCAAAAAGAAGAGCGGGGCTGGAGCAAACCGACGGCCCTGGGCACCGATGTCAACCGACCGGGGGTCAACGTCAGCCACGTCTCGTTCTCGCCCGACGGCCGCCGCATGTTCTACACGCAGGCGACCCTGAGCGGCAACAAGATCAGCGAAAGTAAAATTTACTACTCCGAAGGCGGCGACGGCGGCTGGGGGCCCGGCCAGGAAGTGCAAGGCGTCAACGGCGACTGGGTGGCCCAACACCCCATGCCGGGCGAGCTCTTCGGCCGCGAAGTGCTCTTCTTCGTTTCCGATATGACGGGCGGCTACGGCGGCCTCGACCTCTACTACGCCACTTACGAAGGAGAAGGGAAATACAGCGACCCCGTCAACCTGGGCGACCAGATCAACAGCCCGGGCGACGAAGTGACGCCCTTCTACCGCGACGGCACGCTCTACTACAGCTCCAACGGCCTGCCCACCATCGGCGGCTACGATATCTTCTACTCGGTTTGGGACGGCACGAGCTGGAGCCAGCCGGAAAATATGACCTCCGCCTACAATTCCAGCGTGGACGATTACTACTTCACCCTCGACACCGAAGGCTACGCCGGCTACCTGACCTCTAATCGCCCCGGCGGCCGCTCAGCGCACGGGCGCACCTGCTGTGACGACATCTACTCGTTCGAGATCGCCCGCCTCTACGCCGACCTGGCCGTGGGCACCATCACCGAAGCGGACGGCAAAAAGGAACCGCTCATCGGTGCTACCGTCTCGCTCATCGACCTGACCAACAACCAGCCTACGGTGGTCAAAACCCTGACTAATGAAGAGGCCAATCGCTTCGATTTCGCCCTGGAACTCGAAAAATCCTATAAGGTCGTCGGCGTCGCCGAAGGGTATTTCCCGGATTCCGCGACCCTCAATACCGTCGGCCTGAAGGAATCGAAGAACTACCGCCAGTTCCTGAACCTCAAGAAAAAACCGGAACTGCCCAAATACGACACCATCCGCAGCGAAGAGCCGATCGTGCTCGAAAATATCCTGTACGATTTCGACGACGACCGCATTAAGGAGGAAGCCGAAAGCGATCTGCAGGTGGTGCTCGAACTGCTGGAACAATATCCGGATATGAAGATCGAACTGCGGTCGCATACCGACAACCGCGGTAACGACAGCTACAACGAAGACCTGTCACAGCGCCGCGCCGAATCCGCCCGCCGCTGGCTGGCCCGTGAAGGCATCGACCGCGAACGCATCGAAGCCCGGGGCTACGGCGAAAAAGTGCCGCAGACGGTCAACGCCAATACGGCCGCCCAATACGACTTCCTCGAAGCAGGCGACCTGCTGACCGGTGAATTTATCGATTCGCTGGAAACCGAAGAACAACGGGAGATCGCTCACAACCTCAACCGCCGCACGGAATTCCAGATCACGGAAGGCCCGACGACCATCGTTATCGAAAGCGTTCGCCTGCGCAAGAAAGAAGCACCCGACCGCAAAGCGCTGCCCCAGGCCGGCAACGACCCGGAAGTCAGCAAACTGTCTTCACTGCATGGCCAGACCAACCTGAAAGGCCTGCCCATCATGACCTTCAACACGCGCTACGTGGATTTCGGCGCAGTGCCCAAAGGCGAGAAGCGCTACCACTCGTTCCATTTTACCAATACCGGCGAGTCCGACCTGACGATCAGCCTGGTGTCGGCCTGCGAATGCACCATTGCCGATTATTCGGTGCGCCCCGTCAAACCGGGCGAGTCGGGCGTGATCGACATCACCTTCGACAGCTCGGAAAAGGACGCAGCGGAACTGATCGAGATCGATATCATCCTCGACAATAACGACAACCAGGGCAATCCGATCATCGAACGGATTCAGTATGAATTCGATATTGTGGAGGAGTAAATCTTCGATCGTGGTTCAATAAAAGGCGGCCATCCGGCTGCTCTTTCGGTATTTTGAAAACCACAAAAGGGGCACAAAAGCGGTACAGGGCTTTTGTGCCCTTTTGTTTCTTATGTATGTAGTTTTAAAACTATTGAGGGAGCGGCCGTCCGGCCGCCCTTCGTTGAGCTTAACCCGGATTATTATGACTAATAACCAAGATAATCCGGGTTAACTTTAAAAAAAAACAAAATCATTGCTTCAAAACCTTCACCCGCTGTGCGCCCTCCGTCAATACAAACTCCAGCACGTACAATCCGGCGGGCAGTTCCCGCAGATCGAGTTGCGTCTGTAGTTCTCCCGGCGCGGTCTGCCGCAGCAGCGCGCCGGCGCTATTGTACAGCCGCAGGCCGGGCAGCGGTTGTTCGGCGGATACCGTCAGGTAGTCGGCCGTAGGATTGGGGAACATACGGATGCCGTAGGCCGCCAGGTCGCGCACGCTGCTGTCGAACACCAGCGGCAGCGGTACGGCGGGGCCGCCCGCTGCACCCACAGCGAAGAGCCCGAAAGCCGGCTGCCCTTCTTCCGGATCGAGCAGGCCCGAAGCCAGGATGATCAGCGCGTTGCCGTCCTCGTCGGTGAGGTCGGCTTCGTAGCCCAGCAAGATGTTGCCGTTGTCGTTTTGCTCGGTCAGGTTGATCTGGAACACCTCGTCGGCCGGCAGCGACACGTAGATCGGCGAAAAAGTACCGTAGGCCAGATCGTTGAGAATGGGAATGAACTGTCCTTCCAGGATGCCGTCGACGCCGGGTGCGTCCAGTGCGCCGTGGAAGAAACGCAGGTCGGCCGTAGTGTCGCTGGACGCCTCGGTGCGCGCTTCGGTCAGGGCCAGCCCGAAGCTGACGTCGCTGTTGACGTCATTTTCGAAAGGCGCTGTATTGCGGGCGCCATAGGCGGCTACTGCGTAGGTGCGGCCTACCGGCTGGAAGATCTGCAGGTTGAGGTCGGCTTCCACGAAAATATCCGTGGCGCTCCAGGCCGTATCGGCTTCGGTGGTGCTATGCGGCGCGACGGCTACGCGGTTGAGGCCGGCCGGGATGTCAACAAAGGGCGTGGCCTCCCGGAACGGCAGGGCCTCCGATACTTTAGCGCCGTTCAGCCAGATATCCACCGTTTCCAGCTCGGGGTCGGGCGAGTTGTGGATGACCTGGATCTTACCCGGCTGGGGCGGATCGGGTGCGGGCAGCGCGATGGCAAAACCGCCGGCGGCCGGCATCAGGAACAGCCCGAAGTTGGGGTTGTCGATTCCTGCATCCCCTTCGGCTGTGAAGAAGCCGGAGGTGAAAATGGTGACTACTTGTTCGGTGAAGGGCGTCAGGTCAGTTTTATACTCGCCGAAAATTTCAGTCGACAGGTTGTTGGTAATCTGAACGATGGGGTAGGGCAGGGCGTCGACGGTGCCGCCGATCAGGTCGAAGCCGTAGGGGAGCCCGTCGGGGAGGTCGCCGGTAGCATCGCCGGCGCCCACGGCGATCAGCCGGATATTGGGCAGGTCGGTCGTACCGTGAAACAGCAGGGGCAGGCTCTCGGCGGCGCCTACCGCTTCCGGTCCCGGCACTTCATTGACCTGGATCTTGAAAGCGATGGCTTCTCCGCTATTGAAGGTGGTTTCGAAATTCAGGGTGTCGCGTACCCCAGCCACCATGGCGATGTAGCGTTTATTGTCTTCGAGGGTAAATTCGGTGGCGCTCCACATGAAGTCTTCCTGCCCGAAAGGCGAGATGGCGATGCTGTGGGTGCCGGCCGGCAGATCCGAGAGGTAAGGCGTGCCGGCACGGAAGGGTACGGGCGTATCGCCGTTGAATTTCACGAAATTACCGAGGTTGAAGGCATCGATGTAGACGTCCACGAATTGCAGGGAGGGGTCGGGCGAGTTGTGGATCAGTTGGATAGCCGGCGGCAGGATGATGTCGCCGTCGAACGACAGGTTGAAGCTGATGTCCGAGCTGCTGGGGGCGCCCTGGTGCACTTCGACGGCGAGGATGTTCTCCCCCTCCAGCAGGGTGTTCGCCAGGTCAAAGTCAAAAAAGGTTGTTTCTGCCGAGCCGCCGATTTGATTGGCGGCGAGGGTGAGGTAGTCGACGGGGCCGTCGGGCATATTGCTGCGAGCGACTTCTTCGCCGTTCAGGTAGACGATGGCGCCATCGTCGCGGCGCAGCCGCAGGTTGAGGGCGTCGTACTGTCCGGGATCGGTTACCGTAAAGGTTTTGCGGAAGTAGTAGGTGATGTGCTTGTTGTCGGGGTCGCCGCCGAAGTCGAGCACGGTATTTTCATCGCTGTCGCCGTAGCCCAGTTCGGCCTGCCCGAACGCCCAGTCCGAGTCGTCGTATCCGGCTTCGATCCATTCGGTTCCCAGGTCTTCCCCGCTATCGTCGTAGCGCCACAGTGCGTCTTGTACGATGGGGAAAGCTTCGGTGGGGAATTCCGTGACGTCGTAGTTGATCACCAGCCGGGCCGGGGCGTTGGCGCCGTTGTTGAAAGAAACCGCGTTGCGCACGCCGCTGCCGGTGATGATGAAGGTCATGGCGTTGCCCGCTTCCCAGCCGGCCTGCCCGAGGAGCTCGTTGACGACGGCCGTGAGGTCGGGCGTTTGCTGGTTGGGGCCGGCTTCGCCGACGTCGTCCCAGGCGGGAATGTCGTTCCAGTCGACGCCGGCCGCAGTGGTCGGACGATTGGAGATATCAAAAGCCGTGGTGCTGAAGGCCGCCGAGTTGGGCGAGAGCTCCCCCGCGATATTCAGGGAAGTAGCCACATCATCGGTCTCGTCGGTGGTGAACTGAATGTAGGCGCTGTTGATGGCGGCGCCCGCCGGGATGTTGACCCCGGCGAAGCGGATGCCGATGATCTGTTCGGTGCTTTCCATGGTCATCTCCAGGTCGGAGCTGGTGAGGTTCATGGCGCCGCTGGGCACGGCTTCTTCGGCGTCGTCAGCGCCGTCCTGCACGACAAATTCTACGGTGTAGGGCACCTGGCCGAACGCAAATACCGCGCTCAGCAGGAGTGCGGTGACTAAAGAAGACAGCTTTTTCATTTGCAAGTGAATATTTGTTGATGCAAAAAAAACAGGGCGCATCCGGACGGATCGCCGCATGCCCCCTGTTCGATTCGTTCAATTCGATCAATTTTTGATAAAGCTCTTTACCTGGAAGTTGGCGGCGTCGCCCTGCCATACCTTGAGGTAGTAGTGGCCGTTGGCGAAGCGACTGATATCGACGGGGTTGCTGGTGTTGCGGAAGACGCCCTGGCTGACCACCTTGCCGCTGATGTCGAAGATCTGGTAGCGGTGGGCTTCGGCTTTGGCGAGCTGCACGTTGAGCACCGTTTGGGCCGGGTTGGGGAACAGCTTGCTGATGAGCGTTACCGGGCGCAGTTGCGGGGCCTCGGTGGCGGTCAGCGGGCCGTTGTACAGCGGGTTGGGTCGCGTGATCAGGATGCGGTCGCCGTGTTCGGTCACCCAGGTGTCCATCCCTTCCGGCATCGCGAAGCGGTCGTTATCATCGACGGGCGCTACCGGATCGCTGGTCGCGGATCTGACGGTGTAGACGACCAGCGAATCGAGGGTAGCGTGTATCCATTTGACCTGCGTAAAGCTGCCTTTGTCGCGCGTCCAGTTGTATTCCACGTTGGCGGGGCGGATCAGGCCCCAGGAGCCTTCGCCGGCGTAGACGGTGCCGGTGGCGTCGTCGCGGATGAAGCCGCCGTCGCTGCCGCTGCCCGTCGCCGGGCGCACCGGCCAGCTGTTGCGGGCCACGTGGGTGTCGCACTCGATGATGAGTTGCAGGCCGTGTTGGTAAAAGAGAGGCGCCCAGTGGGTATACTGAGCGATACGGTAGGGTTTGGAGGCGGTATGAGGCGCGATGGTGTAGTGGTATTGCGCCAGTTTCCAGACAGTGCTGCTGTCGTTTTGCATCAGGTCCTGCGCCAGCCAGTTGGTCTGGTCGCCGGCCACGGAGACCATGCTGTTGAGCGTGTAAAAGCGGATCAGGCTGCCGCCGAAGTTGATGGCGTAGTAGACATCGTCGTGGCGGGCGTCGAAGAGGTTGATCACGTCTTCGTTGCTGTGTTCGTGGTTGCCGCGCGTCGGCAGGATGGGGACCATCAGGCCGTCGTCGCCGATGGTGTACTGCCAGTCGTCGAACCAGGTAGCCCATTGCCCGGCGGTATTTTTATCGGTATAGTCGCCGCCGAAAGCCACGAAGTCGGGGCGCAGGGCTTTGACGACGAGGTTCGACTGGATGCGCGGCTCGTGGGGCGTCGTCTCGGCGCCCGAACGCCGGGAGTCGCCGCCGGCTACGATCGACATCGGCACTGTGGGATCGTTGGTCAGGGTGCGGAACCAGAAGCGTTCGCTGACTCCTTCGCTGTCGACGATGACGAAATAATAGGCCGTAGCGGGCTGCAGGTCGGTCAGGCGAACGAAATAATTGTTCATCCCCTGGTGGAATACCGTCCGGTCGGGGAGTTGGAAATTGGCGTACGCTTGTGCGTCCGTTCCGTGGTCGACCACGTCATACAGCACGGCTACGCTATGGCCGGAGAGCTGGTTCCAGCCGATGGTCATGGTTGTCGCCGGGTCGTCATTGACGATCAGGCGGTATTTGTCGTTGACGCCGAAGAGAGCGGCCGCGGAAAAATAGGTACAGAAAAATACGAGTGTTAAATATTGCTTCATTGGAGAATGATTTTGATTCTAAATTTACTTTGCAGATGCTCATTTTGCGGCGTGATCTTCTTTAAGTTTTTGTTAAGAACTGCGGGGTGGGACAGGAATTTCCTGTTTTGTAATAGTTTAGCTACGAGCAATACTGACACGAGTAATGAAAGCGGATCGGGATTCGGTTTTTCTCCTGCTGTTGATCGCCGCGATTGCGGTGCTACTGGGGCGAGCTTACCAGCACATTTTTTTTGAAGGCCCCTACCGGGCTTTTTTTCTGGATGAAAACTATTTCGGCCGGATCGGGAAGTGGCTCTCGGGCGATTGGCTGACCTACGTCACGAGCCTGCAAACCGACCGGGTGATTCTATGGTTCAGTCGCGCCCTGGGCGTCATCTGGCTGCTGGGGATAGCGGCGGCTTTGCGGGTCGGGCGTCACCGGTGGGCGGGCGCCTGGTTGCTTATTTCATCCGGCTTATTGCTTTTTATGGCCTTCGGGTATTATCTCGACAAGGGCTTTCAGCTGGGGCAGGGGCTGGAATTCTCGGCCCAGATCCTGGCGCCCGCCATTCTGGCGGCCTATTGCCGGGAAAGCACGCGCCACATCGCTTTGTGGCTGTTGCGTCTGGCGGTGGCGTTCACCTTTTTAGGGCACGGCCTTTATGCATTAGGCGTCTATCCCGTACCGGGCTATTTCGTGCACATGATCATCACCAACCTGGGGATCACCAACGCGCAGGCCGAACAGTTGCTCTGGGTGGCCGGATGGCTGGACATGGGCGTGGCGATCGGCGTGTTGTTGCCGGTAGTGGATCGTTACTGGCTGGCCTACGCCGTATTCTGGGGTTTTCTCACTTCCCTGGCGCGACTAACCACTTACCTGCTCTTCAACGACTTGTTCTGGCTGACCTTGCACCAGATGTGGTTCGAGTTTGCGATTCGCATTCCGCACTTTTTATTGCCGCTGGCCGGCTTGTTGTGGATCAGTCGCGCCCAGAGAAGCTGAAAATTTATTTACTTTTGCGGCGTTTTGTCTTAGAGCTTGTTTGGAGGTAGTGCTTTTGAAGCGAAAAACTCAGATTTTGGGTTCTCCCGAAGGGATTTTTCCGGCTCATAGCAGCGCTACGGGTCGGAAAAATGCCACAGGGAGGTTCCAAAAGCTGGGTTTTGCAGCCAAAATGACTACCTCCAAACAAGCTCTTACGTTGCGCCTCTCGAAAGCGATTGTCAATTGAAATCACTCGTTAAAAACGGTCAAACCTTACTAAAGATGAAGTATTTCCAGTTCTTGTTTTTCCTATTCTTTATCGGAATACAAACCGTTGCGGTAGCACAACCTGCGGCTAAAGGCCCCGTTGATCCTTTTGACTACGGCAAGATGTGGACGTTTGAGCACGCGCCGGTCGATTATTTTGCCGACACCTACGGTTTTCGCCCCGACGAAGCCTGGCTGAAAAGGGTGCGCATGGCTTCCCTGCGCTTTGCTACCTACTGTTCCGCTTCTTTTATATCCCCCGACGGCCTGATCCTTACCAACCACCATTGTTCTGAAGGCGAAGTATTCAAAGTGATGAACGAAGAAGAAGACTTCGACGCCAACGGCTTCTACGCTGCTTCCCGCGCGGAAGAGCGCCAGGTGCCGGGCCTTTTCGTAAAACAGCTGGTCAACATCGCAGATATCACCGATGAGGTCGACGCCGTCACCGAGGCGGCCGCCACCGATGCGGAATTGGTCACCTTCCGGGATTCGGCTTTTCAACTGATCAAACAGCGCTATGCCGACCGGGAAGGCTGGCAGGGCCTGGAGCTCGAAACGGTCACCTACTATAGCGGCGGCAAGTATTCGCTGTACGGCTACAAGCGCTATGACGATATCCGGCTGGTATTGATCCCGGAACAACAGCTCGGCTTTTTCGGCGGCGATCCGGACAACTTCACTTACCCGCGCTACAATCTGGATTTCACCCTTTGGCGCGCCTATGAGGACGGCGAGCCGGTGAACACCACGGATTTTCACTTCCCGGTCAACCCGCAGGGCGCCGAGGCCGGCGAACTCGTCTTCGCCATCGGCAATCCCGGCAGCACCGAACGCTACCGCACGATGGCCCAGCTGGAGTACGACCGCGACTACCGCTACCCGGCCCTGCTGACGTGGCTCACCAACCGGCTGAATATCCTGGAAAAAGTCAACGAAGCCCAGCCCAGCGAGGCGCTCGAAAGCCAGATCAGCAGCATCGCCAATGGAGTAAAGGCCTACACGGGCATCCTCGCCGGGCTCAACGACGAAGGGCTCATGAGCCGGAAACGGGCCATGGAAGACTACCTGCGTTCGCGCGCCACCGGCAATGATTATTGGGAGGAAATCGCCGGATTGTACGCCAATGCCGGCCCGAAAGCCGTGATCAGCACCCTGCTTTCTCCCAGCCCCATTTCGGGTAATTCCGTGGCGCTCCTTCACTACTTCGTACGTTACGTCGAAGCAGTAGAGCGGTCAGCTCCGGGCGAAGATGTCGGCGCCCTGCGCGACCAGGTGGTCCGGATCGCCGCCGGCCTCGAAGACCCCACGGAAGAAGCCATGCTTACCGTTATGTTCCAGGAATTGCAGCAGCTCATCGGTATGGATGAAGCCTTCGTTCGGGAGGCGCTGGACGGAAGGAGCCCCGAAGAAGCGGCCGGCTACGTGCTGCAGAAAACCAAATTCAGCGACCCGAAGAAGCTGGAAAAACTGCTCGATAAGGACGCCGGCAAGCTTCGTAAATCCAAAGACCCGATCGCCCGACTGGCGTTTGCCCTGATTCCTCAATACCAGGAAGCGCAGGCCGCACTCAGAAAGAAAAAACCTCGCCAGACCGCGCTGGAGAAAGCTATTGGCAACGAGATCTTCCAGATCTACGGGCTTTCCATTCCGCCCGATGCGACTTTCACCCTGCGTCTGGCCGACGGCATTGTGAAAAGCTACGATTACAACGGAACGGAAGCGCCGGTAAAAACCACGTATTTCGGGTTGTACGACCGCTACCACAGCCAGGACGGGGTCTTCCCGTGGTCGTTGCCCGAGCGCTGGCTGAACCCGCCGATGGCCCTGTTGCAGTCGCCGCTGAATTTTATCTCCACCACCGACAGCATCGGCGGCAGCTCGGGCAGCCCGATGATCAATCGGCAGGCGCAACTCATCGGCTTGCTTTTTGACGGCAATATCGAGTCGCTCTCCGGAAACTTCATCTACGATACAGCGTACAACCGCAGCGTAGGTGTGCACGCCGGCGGCATTACCGCCTCGCTGCGGCATATTTACCAGGCGCAGCGGCTGCTGGAAGAGCTGGGCGTCGAGTAAATTCGAAGGTCGCCGAAAAGCCTGAAAGAAGCGCCGGGTCTTTTCCCGGTGCTTCTTTTTTGGAACCGGCCGGTTCCAATCGTATGGTGCGTTACTCTACAAATTCGTAAACGAAGACCCAAAATCCGGCGCCGTTCCGAAATTTATGGGGTTGCCATAAAATAAGTGTCTCCTTTTTTCCGTATTTTTACCATCGATCAAAGGGTAGATCACTTTATTTCCTCATCACTTTCACTTCTAGCACGACCAACCCCTACTAGAAATCGCGCTTTTTCCTGGAGAGGTCATACCATCTCTAACCAAACTTCCTTTTCCTTGAAACTGTCTGGGACTTTTGTTGTCCCCGGCGATTGCCCCACGGTATGTAATAAGTCATACGGCCAAATAAATTCCCTCTTTTACGTTGGAACGACCAAGTAAAAGACGCCAGACATCTATTTCAAAATACTGCCAAATGCTTTGCTTTGCTATGAAACGTTATTTCGTTTTTGTATTGTTCGCTTTCTTTTCCTTCACCCTTAACCTGTCCGGACAGGTCAGCGTTACCGGCGAATTGAAAGAATGGCACAAAATAACCCTGACTTTCGACGGGCCGACGGCATCGGAAACCGGCACGCCCAATCCTTTTCTCGACTACCGGTTGAACGTGACCTTCACGCTCGGCGATACCTCATTTGTCGTACCGGGTTACTTCGCAGCAGACGGCAACGCGGCGGAAACCAGCGCCTCGGCCGGCAACAAATGGCGGGTCCATTTTGCGCCTCACGAGGCGGGAGACTGGCAATACCAAGTGTCTTTTCGCAACGGTGCGAATATCGCTGTCTCCAATGAGCCCGGCACGCCCGTCGCTTTTGACGGTCTGACCGGTAGCCTGTCAGTGGAGGAGACCGACAAACAGGGCCGTGACTTTCGCGGCAAAGGGCGCCTGCATTACGTCGGCAAACATCATTTGCAGTTCGGCGAAACCGGGGAGTACTTCCTGAAAGTCGGCGCCGACTCGCCGGAAAACTTCCTGGCGTATGACGATTTTGACGGCACTCCGAACAACGGCAACCGACGCAAAAGCTGGGGCCCCCACCTGCAAGACTGGACGCCGGGCGACCCTACCTGGCAGGGCGATAAAGGCAAAGGCATCATCGGCGCACTCAACTACCTCGCCGGCGAAGGGCAAAATGCCTTCTCTTTCCTGACCATGAATATCCAGGGAGACGACAAAAACGTGTTTCCCTATATCTCAGACAGCCCCGCCGACCGCACCCGGATGGACGTTTCCAAACTGGCGCAATGGGAGATCGTTTTCGAACACGCGGATCACAGAGGCTTGTACCTGCATTTCAAAACCCAGGAGTTTGAAAATGATCAGTTGCTCGACGGCGGCGCCCTGGGCGTAGAAAGAAGGTTGTATTACCGGGAACTGATCGCCCGTTTCGGTCACCACCTGGCGTTAAACTGGAACATCGGAGAAGAGAACACCAATACCCCCCAACAACGCAAAGAATTTGCTCAGTTCTTCTACGACCACGATCCCTACCGCCACAACGTGGTCATCCACACCCAGCCTACCCATATCGACCTGGTGTACAACGGGCTGGTGGGCAACCAATCTAAGTATACCGGTATTTCTCTGCAGATCGGATGGGATCAGGTGCACCAACGCTCGCTCCAATGGGTCCAGGCTTCCCAACAGGAAGGACGTCCCTGGGTGGTGGCCAACGACGAACAAAACTCCGCCAGTATCGGCGTTCCTCACGATGATTATACCGGAGCGCCTTCGCAGGACGATATTCGGAAAGCAACCCTGTGGGGGAATGTGATGGCCGGCGGCGCCGGCGTGGAATACTATTTCGGCTATGTGTTGCCGAACTCCGACCTGACTTGTCAGGACTACCGGAGCCGCGATCGGATGTGGGACTATAACCGGTATGCCCATCAATTCCTTACGGATTTCGTGCCGTTCTGGGAAATGTCCAACCACAACGCGCTGATTGGGAATGCAGACGACAATAATTCAAAATACTGCCTGGCCAAGCCCGGCGAGGTCTATCTGGTCTATCTGCCGAACGGCGGCTCCGCCAACCTGGACCTGCAAAATTATACCACCACTTTTTCCATTGCCTGGTTTGACCCACGCAACGGCTCCAGCCTGCAAAACGGAGATGTGACGGCCGTTACCGGCCCGGGGACGGTATCGCTGGGCTCCCCTCCCGGCGCAGCGGATCAGGATTGGGTCGTGCTGGTGCAGGCAGGACAGATCGACTGCCCGGAGGCCGGCGCCCCCTGCGATGATAATGATCCCGCCACGACTAACGATGTCCAGGACGGTGACTGCAACTGCGTCGGCGTCCCTTGTCCTTCCGCAGGGACGAGCTGCGATGACGGCGATCCCAATACGGAAAATGACGTAGAGGACGGTTTTTGTAATTGCTCCGGCACCATTATCGGGGGCGTGAATATCTGGCTGGAAGCCGAATGCGCTACGGTGGGCAGCAAATGGACCATTGTCGACGATCCTGAGGCTTCCAACGGGCAGGCGGCCCTGGTGCCCGACCAGAACAGCCTGGCTGCACCGCCCGATGCTCCTGAAGACTGGGTGACCTTCACCATCAACGCCGCTCAATCTGGTGATTACAAAATATTCGGCCGGACAAAGACGCCCACCAGCAATGACGATTCATTCTGGGTGCGCGCCAACGGCGGCCCCTGGCAAAAATGGAATGGTATCAACTTCGGCAATTACGGGGACCTCTACCAATGGGATCAGGTGGGGAATAACACAGGCGGCGATACCAGCGATCCGGTTACTTTCCCGCTGATTGAAGGCGCCAATACCGTCGACTTCGCCTGGCGCGAATCAGGCACCTATCTCGACAAAATATTTGTAACCATCGACCAGGGCGTTCCCGCGGATGCTGGCCCGGCCCCACCCAACGGGTGCTCGGACTGCCCGCCCCCGGGTGCTTCCTGCGATGACGGCGACCCGAGCACGCAGAACGACGTGCAAGACGGCAATTGCAATTGCGCGGGTACGCCTTGTCCGCCGGCCGGCACGGCCTGCGACGACGGCGACCCAAGTACGGAAAACGATACAGCAGACGGCAATTGCAATTGTGTAGGGACTCCTTGCCCGGCCGCCGGCACGGCTTGCGACGACGGCGACCCAAGTACGCAGAACGACGTGGAAGACGGCAACTGCAATTGCGTGGGCGGTGACTGCCCGCCGGCGGGCACGGCCTGCGACGATG
>CAYQQU010000017.1:24935-86848 GCA_964419545.1 uncultured Saprospiraceae bacterium
GGGATCCGGGTACGCAAAACGATGTGGAAGACGGCAATTGCAACTGCTCTGGCACGCCCTGCCCGCCGGCGGGCACGGCCTGCGACGATGGGGATCCGGGTACGCAAAACGATGTGGAAGACGGCAATTGCAACTGCTCTGGCACACCCTGCCCGCCGGCAGGCACAGCCTGCGACGACGGGGATCCGAGCACGCAGAACGATGTGGAAGACGGCAATTGCAACTGCTCTGGCACGCCCTGCCCGCCAGCGGGCACAGCCTGCGACGACGGGGATCCGAATACGCAGAACGATGTGGAGGACGGCAACTGTAACTGTGCAGGGATACCCAACAATAGCGGCAGCGACCTCTGGCTGGAAGCGGAGTGCGCGGATGTCGGCAGCCAATGGACTATCCTGGACGACGACGCAGCCTCCAATGACCAGTACGCTTTCCCGCCGGATAACTCCAGCCTTGGCATGGCGCCGGATGCCCCGCAAGACTGGGTGCGCTTCACCTTCTCGGTGACGCAGGCCGGCGATTACAAAGTGTTCGGTCGGACGATGACTACGAGCGGCGACGACGATTCTTTCTGGGTGCGCGCCAACGACGGCGTCTGGCAGAAGTGGAATAGAATCAACTTCGATAATTACGGGAATACCTACCATTGGGAGCAGGTCGGAAACTGGACAAGCGGCAACTACAGCGATCCGGTTACCTTCCCGCTGAACGCCGGTACGAATACGGTTGACTTCGCCTGGCGCGAACCGGGCGCCCGGCTGGATAAGATCTACGTCACCCTGAACGGCGACCTGCCTACCGGAGTCGGTCCCGAACCGGCCAACGGCTGCACGCCCTGCCCGCCGGCCGGTACAGCCTGCGACGACGGGGATCCGAGTACGCAAAACGACGTGGAGGACGGCAACTGCAACTGCTCTGGCACGCCCTGTCCGCCTGCGGGTACAGCCTGCGACGACGGGGATCCGGGTACGCAAAACGACGTGGAGGACGGCAACTGCAATTGCTCTGGCACGCCCTGTCCGCCTGCGGGAACAGCCTGCGACGACGGCGACCCGAGTACGCAAAATGACGTAGAAGACGGCAACTGCAATTGCTCTGGCACGCCCTGTCCGCCTGCGGGCACGGCCTGCGACGACGGGGATCCGAGTACGCAAAATGACGTAGAAGACGGCAACTGCAACTGCTCTGGCACGCCCTGTCCGCCTGCGGGCACGGCCTGCGACGACGGGGATCCGAGTACGCAGAACGACGTAGAAGACGGCAATTGTAACTGCATAGGCGCCGACTGCCCGCCGGCAGGCACGGCCTGCGACGACGGCGACTCAAGTACGCAGAACGACGTGGAGGATGGCAACTGCAATTGCTCTGGCACGCCCTGTCCGCCTGCGGGCACGGCCTGCGACGACGGGGATCCGAGTACGCAAAACGACGTAGAAGACGGCAACTGCAATTGCTCTGGCACGCCCTGCCCGCCTGCGGGTATGGCTTGCGACGACGGCGACCCGAGTACGCAAAACGACGTAGAAGACGGCAATTGTAACTGCATAGGCGCCGACTGCCCGCCGGCCGGCACGGCCTGCGACGACGGCGACCCGAGTACGCAGAACGACGTAGAAGACGGAAACTGCAATTGCTCTGGCGCGCCCTGTCCGCCCGCCGGTACGGCCTGTGATGACGGCGATTCCGATACGCAAAACGACGTGGAGGACGGCAATTGCAACTGCGCCGGCACGCCCGGTGATGTACAGGAAGTCTGGCTGGAAGCAGAATGCGCAGAGGTCGGTGTAAAATGGGCGGTGGCAGCCGACCCTTCTGCTTCCAACGGCCTGTATCTGGAGCCGCCCAATCGCGCCAGCAACCTTTTCGCGCCGATGACGCCCGCGGATATCGTCAAGTTTGAGGTCAATGTCACAGTCAGTGGATCGTATAAGATCTTCGGGCGCGTGTACACGCTGAGCTCCAATGGAGACTCCTTCTGGGTGCGGGTCAATAACGGCTCCTGGATCCCTTGGAATAATATCACGGACGGCAATTTCGGGCCGCAATACGTATGGAGCCAGGTGAGTTTGTGGACCGGCGGAGATGTCAACTTGCCGCTCGCTTTCGACCTGGCCGCCGGAAATAACGTTGTGGAGTTTGCCTGGCGCGAACCGAATGTACGGCTGGATAAAATCTTCGTTACGCTCGACGGCGACCAGCCGGACGGATTGGGGATGACGGACGCTGCGAATTGCAACAACTGCCCTCCCGCCGGCGACCCTTGCGATGACGGCGATCCGAATACGGTTAACGATCAGGAAGACGGCAGCTGTAATTGCGCCGGCGTCCCGGATGATGGCGGCGGCCGCCGCATCTTTGAAGCGGAATGCGTGGGGGTAGGAGATCACTGGCTGGTAGCAACCGATGCCGGCGCATCCAATGATCATTATTTGCAGGCGCCGGATGATGACGGCCAGGGACTGCCTCCGGTGGATGAAGACGACCTCGTCATTTTTAACTTCGATGTACCGGTAGCCGGAGAATACCGGATTTACGCCCGGACCATGGCCACCGGAGATGGCGATGATTCCTTCTGGGTGCGCGCCAACGATGAGCCCTGGCAGCGATGGAACACTGCCAACGCAGCAAATTACGGCGTCTTTAGCTGGGATGAGGTCGGCCACTGGGAAGCCGGTAGTTCCAGCTTGCCGGTTACTTTCTTCCTCAGCGCCGGAACCAATACCGTTCAGTTTGCCTGGGACGAGCCCGGTGCAAAGCTTGATAAGATCGTCATTACCATGGCTCAGGAAACGATGACCGGTGAGGGCGATCCCGCTGAGGAAGTCTGCTCTTTCTGTCAACCGGCGGGTACGCCCTGCGACGACGGCGATCCGACGACTACCAATGACGTACAGGACGGCGCATGCAACTGCGCGGGCACGCCCTGTCCGGCTGCGGGCAACGCCTGCGATGACGGCGACCCGACGACGGAAAACGACACTACCGACGGTATGTGCAACTGTGTCGGCACGCCATGCCCGGAGGCCGGACTCAGCTGCGATGACGGCGACCCGGCGACGGAAAACGACGCCACCGACGGTATGTGCAACTGCGCCGGTACGCCCTGTCCGCAAGCCGGTACGGCCTGCGATGACGGCGACCCGGCGACGGAGAACGACCTCACGGACGGCTTCTGCAATTGTGCAGGAACCCCCTGTCCGGCGGCCGGCCTCGCCTGTGACGACGGCGATCCCAATACAGTCGACGACGTAACCGACGGCTTCTGCAACTGCGTCGGTACGCCGATCGCCGGCGAAGAAAGCATCTGGCTGGAGGCGGAGTGCGCTATCGTCGGTGAAATGTGGTCTACCCAAGAAGAGGCCGGCGCTTCGAACGGCGTCATTGCCCTGCCGCCCGATCAGTTCAGCCGCGAAAGCGCGCCTTCCGCACCGGAAGACCGCATCCGCTTCCTCTTCGACCTGGAACAGGCAGGCAACTACCGCATCTACGCACATGCTTCGGCATTCAATGAGGATGCCAACTCCTTCTGGGTGCGGGTCGATGAAGGCGATTGGATCAACTGGAATAAAATGAATGAAGAAGAGATGGACGATGAGCTGCACTGGGATCAGGTCGGCGAATGGCAAACCGGATTGGGAGAAGCGACCCCGCTAAGCTTTGACCTGGCCGCGGGCAGCCATAAGGTCGATTTTGCGTGGCGCGAACCCAATACGCGGCTCGATAAGATCCTGATCGCATCGGAGGCAGTACCTCCCGCAAACATAGGCCCCGTGGGCGATAATTGCGAGGCGACCTCCGGCGTAGAAGTCGAACTGGATGCCGGCCAGTTGCTCTTGTATCCGAATCCGGCCCGCGAACAACTGCGCATCGAACTGCCGACAGCGCTCACCGGCCAACCCTGCTGGCTGACGGTGAATGACGCCAACGGCCAGCGAACCTGGCGCCGCCAGCACCAACCCGGCAATCCGGCCGTTGTCGAACTGGATATCAGCGACTGGCCGGCCGGCGTCTACTGGCTGCAGCTGACCACCGCCGACGGGCAGACGGTCGGTAAAGCGTTTGTCGTGCAGCGGTAGGTTGGCGTTTGCCCCATGATCGTATCATGGCTTCTTCCGAAGAAGAACCGTGAACAGTCAGGGTTGAATATCAAAAGCAGGCATTTCCGAACCTGGAAATGCCTGCTTTTTTGATGTACGGTTCTGATATAGCGCACATCAAAAAAAAACATACAGTATTGTATGTTTTGTGTGTTTTCGTTACCTTTACGCCATGGCGAGATTGACCAAAGAAGACTGGCTGGCGGAAGGCCTGCGGATTCTCAGTGAATTCGCACAGGATAAGCTGCGCATCCTTTACTTGTGCGAGCGCCTGAGCGTAACGCGGGGCTCGTTTTACCACCACTTTGAGAGTATCGAGGCGTATATCGCGGATCTGATGCGGGCCTGGGAGCGGTCCAATACCCTGGAGATCATACGGGCGGCCGATGCCGGGAAGACGCCCGAAGAGCGGATGCAGCTGCTCAATCAGCAGGTAGGCCGGGCCAATCAGTCGGTGGAGGCGGCGATCCGCTCCTGGAGCTTTTACCATCCGATTGTGCGCGAACACCTGGCCCGCGTCGACGAGATCCGGCTGGCTCACTTGCAGCATATTTTCGAGGAAATGGGATTCGGTACGGAGATCGCCAAACGTAAAGCAATGCTCGATTATGCTATGCTGATCGGATTGCAACAATTGCAGCCCGACATATCCGCCGCAGAAATGGAAGCGCTCTGGGAAGTGTACCAAATGAAGTGAATTTTTTTTCTTTAATAAAGTACCATACAGTATTGTATTATGAAATCCATATCCATTGCGCTACCGGAACCGAGTCTGATCGGTGAAGCCCTGTCGCGGGTCGACTACCTCGACGTTTTCGCCATCGACCTGAAAAGCCGGCCCCCGGTAGCCTCGTTGCCGCCCTTGTTTTTTCGATCTTTTCCCGCCTGGTTCGTTGCTTTGTTGCATATCCGCGAGGCGATGGCGGGGGTGATCGGGCTGAAGACCGCCCACGGCATTGACGTGAAGGCCCAGCTGGCTGACTTTCGGGGCGAACCCGGCCAGTCGGTGGCCCTCTTTCACGTGCTGGGCCGGTCGGAAGAAGAAATACTGACCGGCGAAGACGACCGGCACCTCGATTTTCGCCTTTCCTTTTTCGTACTGCCCCGGGAAGAAGGCAGCCGGATAGCGCTGGCGACCACCGTGCAATTCAAAGGTTGGCTGGGGCGTCTGTATTTCCTGCCTGTACGCCCTATCCATCGCCTGATCGTGCCGGTCATGTTGCGGCGTATGGCCAAAAAGCTGGAAAACAAATAAAAAAGTATCCTTATGAAAAACTGGATCGGAAAAACCCTGGTCGGCATTGGTCTTCTGCATACCGCCCTCGGATTGATCTTTCTGCGGGAAATCGGCGCCTTGTTGCTCGCCGAAGGTTTGTTCAATACCGTCAATCGCCAACCGCCGCGCGAGGCTTTCTTCTGGTTTATTTTCGCCGGCCTGGAAATGATATTGCTCGGGTTGTTGGTCCATGATTACGAACGGCGCCGGCTGGCCTTTCCCCGCTTCTTGGGATGGTTCTTACTGGGCCTGGCGCTGATCACGGTGCTGATCATGCCCGCCTCCGGCGGCTGGCTGGTGCTGCTGCCGGCCATTGCCCTGATCGTAAAATCGGGCCGGTAATCCCGGGAACATCGCTGATGTTGGAGATGTAAATAGGGGATACGCCAGATTTGCCTCATCTTTAGGCAGTAATCCTGCATCCGGACTTTTGGCAGGGGCGGGATTTGGCAATTTTACTTCACATCCGCTATTTTTAGGGAGGACTTTACGGTCTGCTCATGGAAATCATTTTCATCTTCGGCACGGCGCTGGCCTTTTTCTTCGAGTTCCTGTTGTTGCAAAAACGCAGCAAAAGCGTATCGGATACCGTGCTGGCCGTCTGGATGTTCTTCATTGGTCTGCACCTGTTCTCGGTCTACGGTTTCATCCAGGATTTGCACCTTCGCTGGCCGGTTTCGATCCCGCTGGCCGCCCCCTTGCCCCTTGTGCACGGCCCCTTTCTGTTGCTGTACGTACTGGGCTTGATCCGCGAAAAACGAAAAATCAGGTGGTTTGACGGGCTGCATTTTTTGCCTTACTTGTTCGGTGCATCCATTTTTTTTCCTTTCCTGGGGCTGCCCCGGGAAACGTTGCGCGTCCTCCTGTACGACCCCGAAGCTTACGATTGGCCCTGGTATTTCATTGCTTTTAACGTTGCCATCCAGGTATCCGGCCTGCTCTACGCGCTGGCGGCGCATTTTTTGCTGCAGGGACACCGCCGGCGGATCAAGGACCGCTTTTCCTTCGAAGAGGAAGTCAGCCTGACCTGGCTGCGGTACAATATATTGGCGATCGGCCTTATTTACCTAATCGTGATCTTCAGTATCGTACTGGACGAGGTGTTCGGCCTGTTGCCCCCGCTGGGCCGGGATTATATGATCTATACCTCCGTCACGCTTTTTGTCTTTTTCTTCGGCTATTTCGGTATCCGGCAGGAAAACATATTCACGGACGCTGCGCCTGCCGGGGCGACGGAAAAAGAAGAGGGCGAAGCCGAACGCTACCGCCGCTCGGGCCTGAATCCCGAAAAAACGGACCAGGCCTACCGGCGCTTGCTGGATTACATGGACAAAGAAAAGCCCTTTCTCGAAAGCCGTCTTACCCTCTATCAGCTGGCCGGTTGCCTCGATCTTTCCCCCAACCACCTCTCCCAGGTCATCAATGAAAAAGCCGGTCAGAACTTTTACCAGTTTGTCAATAGCTATCGCATCCGGGCTTTTCAGGAAAAAGCCAAAGACCCCGGCAATGCTCATCTTACCTTGTTGGCGCTCGCCCTGGAATGCGGATTTAATTCCAAATCCTCATTCAATCACATCTTCAAGAAGTTTACGGGAATGACCCCCTCGCAGTACCAGCGGTCCCTGGCGCAGTAACAGCAGGTCCGATCCTACCCGTTTGGACGTCTGTTTCGTCCGTCCCTACCCGTTTGAGCGCCGGCCGTTGCCGGGCGCCCCATCTTTGTCGTAAAAGGAAAATCGATGATGAAACAGCTCCGGCTACCGAAAAAAATCTTCCCTTCCTGGCAGCAGGTGGGCTGGTGGTTGCTGCTGCTGATGCAGGTGCTCAGCCTGTTGATCCTGCTTTTCCTGTTTTTCGCAAACTTCAAAATCAGTTACCTATGAATGCCCTGCTCAAAAGATGCTTTTTATTTCTCCTGACCTTGCCGATCCTCCCTTTCGTTTATGCCCAGGCCCCGGCGCTTACGCAAACCATCCGCGGCGTGGTCCTCGATCAGGACTCCCGCCAGCCGATCATCGGCGCCAACGTCGTCGTGCTCGGATCGAATCCACTTCAGGGCGCCGCCACCGATCTGGACGGCCGCTTCCGGCTCGCGGAAGTACCCGTCGGGCGGGCCGATCTCGCCTTTTCCTACGTGGGATACGAGGAGCGGGTGCTGCCCAATATCGTGGTCAACTCCGCGCACGAAGTGGTGCTGCAGGTAGAACTGACCGAATCGGTGCAGCAACTGGATCAGGTGGTGGTGCAATACCGTCAGAAAAAAAACGAGACGCGCGACGAGATGGCCCTGGTGAGCGCCCGAGCCTTTTCCGTGGAGGAAACCAGCCGCTACGCCGGCGCCATTAACGACCCGGCGCGCATGGTGTCGGCTTTTGCCGGCATCACCGGCAATGCGATGGGCAGCAACGAGATCGTGGTGCGCGGCAACTCGCCCAAAGGCGTGCTTTGGCGCCTGGAAGGGGTAGAGATCCCCAACCCCAACCACTTTTCGGACGAAGGCTCCACCGGCGGGCCCATCAACGCGCTCAACAGCACCATGCTGGCCAATTCCGACTTTTTCACCGGCGCTTTCGCCCCGCCGTACGGCAACGCTTATTCCGGCGTTTTTGATATCCGTTTGCGTAACGGGAATAACGACCGGCGGGAGTATACCTTCCAGGCCGGTACGGTAGGGCTCGACCTGACCATGGAAGGGCCTTTCAAAAAAGGTTATGATGGTTCTTACCTCTTCAACTACCGCTATTCTTCTCTTGCCTTGCTCGACAACCTGGGCATAACCGACTACGGCGGGGTTCCGAAGTACCAGGACCTTTCGTTCAAGGTCAACCTGCCCACCAGCCGCGCCGGTCGTTTCTCCTTGTTCGGACTGGCCGGGCAGAGCCACATCCTTTCCGAACTGGAGGACGCCGACATCAGCGAACTGATCGTCGAACGCCACGATGTGCAATCGGAGCTGGGTGTCCTCGGCCTCAACCACACTTATTTACTGGGCGATCGCACCTACCTGCGCAGCAGCCTGTCGTTTTCCGAGAACGGCAGCGGCGTGGCCGGCGAGCGGCGAAGCGATGAAGATACATTTTACGAATCGCTCGACAGCAAATTGCGCAAATACGCCCTGCGAGCCGCCACGAACCTGCACCATAAATTCAACGCCCGCAACAAATTGCAAACCGGCCTGCTCTACACCCGCTACTACTACGATTTCCGGCACCGGGAGTTTGACGACGACCGGCAGCGGATGCGCACCTATCTGGATACGGAGGATCAGACCGGCCTCTGGCAGGGTTATGCGAGCTGGAAACACCGCTTCAACGAGCGCCTGCAGGCTGTCGGCGGCCTGCACCTGCAGTACTTTACGTTCAACGCCGCCGTTTCGGTGGAACCCCGGCTGAGCCTGAGCTGGCAGTGGCGTCCGCAACACCGCTTTTTCGCCGGTTTCGGCGTGCACAGCCGCTTGTCGGCCATCACCGAATACCTCGCCCATGAGGTCGGGGAGAATGGCGAAAAGCAGTACTTTAACCAGGACCTGAGTTTGCCCAAGGCCAGGCACTATGTCCTTGGGTATGACCTTCAGCTCAGCGCCAACACTCACTTCAAAACCGAGCTTTACTACCAGGACCTGTACGACGTGCCGGTCGGAGCCGAGCCGGGCAGTACGTTCTCTGTCCTCAACGACCTGGGCAGCTCTTCTTTCGAGCGCATGGTCAACGAAGGCAGCGGTCGCAACCTGGGCATAGAACTGACGCTGGAGCAATTCCTGGTCGACGGGTTCTACTATATGGTCAACGGCTCGCTCTACGACTCCCGGTACCGGGCTGCCGACGGCGTCTGGCGGGATACCCGCTTTAACGGGCGCTACGTAAGCAATGTACTGCTGGGCAAGGAATTTCTACTCAAGAGCAAGGGAGACAAACAAAAGACACTAGGCTTCAATGCGCGCTTCCTGATGTACGGCGGCGCCTATTTTACGCCCATCGACCTGGCGGCTTCGCAGGCTGCCGGTCAGGAGATCCGCCTGGAGGATCAGCCTTTTTCGCAGCAGGGCGACGACGTGCTGCGCCTCGATTTCAGCCTAACCTACCGCATCAACCGCCCCAAAACCACTCAGTTCCTGAAACTGGAGATGCAGAACCTGACCAGCCACGACGCCCTGGTTGAACAATACTACAACCACTACGGCGGCAAGATCGTCGAGATCCGCCAACTGCCGATACTGCCGGCGCTGTTTTACGGACTCTCGTTTTGATGAAAATACCCAAACCTGCTGACTACGCAAAAAGCGCCCCTACCTATGTCGGTGGGGGCGCTTTTTAATCTGCATTAAGTAGTAATCAGATATTCTCTTCTACTTCCTGCAGAGCTTGTCGGACGTCAGTCTTGAAGTCTTGCCAGCCATCCTCAAAGTTTTCGCTCAGGCGTTCCATATTTTGATTCAGCTCGCTTCTTTTCTTTTCCAGGTAGTCGATCTCGTCCTGGATCTCCGCTTCGGCTTCATCGGAAGCTTCGGCGAGGTCGGCGCGTAGCTCTTCCAGTCGGTTATCGATCTTTTGCCGGGTGGCGTTGAGGTCTTTGCGCAACTCTTCTCTTTCGGCTTCGACGGCTTCACCTACCGACTCGGCGGCTTCTTCGATGTCTTCCTGAGCTTGTTCGGATGCCGACTGGTTTTCGCAGGCGCCGGCGCCGATAAAGATGAAGAGGAGCAGAAATAAAAATTTAATGCTTAAATTTTTCATGGTAATCTATTTATGCGTTAATGATCGTTGCGACTGGCGCAACGACCGGAGGAAATAACGGTTTTGAAGAAAGTGATACTATTCGACCCGGGCGCCGTGGCGCTGCCGATTCACCGCGAGGCTGAATATGGAAAGGATCAGAGACAGGACCAGCGCCCAGAACCAGCCGTCGACGTAAAAATCAGTCAACAGCCAGTCGGTGAGCAGGATCATGGCGGCATTGATCACCAGTAGAAAAAGGCCCAGTGTCAGAATAGTGACCGGCAGGGTAAGGAACACCAATACCGGACGAATAAAAAAGTTCACGACGGTCAACACGAGAATGACGAGTACGGCGTCCAGGTAACTATCCACGGTGATCCCGGAGAAGATCATGGCAGAACCGTACAGGATTAATGCATTGATGATCAGTGCAAGGAGAAAGCCCATGTTTTTTGTTTAAAGCGGTTTTTCGATCTCGTTTAACCATAGAACGCGACCATGGGCTTCGTGTTCGGGAAGCTTCCCATTCGTTTAATTAATCGTACAAGGCGGAGAACCACAGGGTGATCGCCTGTTCCGGCCAGTTGACCACCACCGGCAGGTCGGACGGGGTGATGCCCGGCGGGATGATCCCGCGATTTTCGAATCCCCGGAAAAAGCGCAGCTCCATTTCCCAGGGGTAGAGGCGGTGGTAGCCGAAGTAATTGATGGTTACTTCCTGAATCCTTTCCCAGCTGAACCAGTTGTCGGCGTCGAATTCGTAGAACCAGAGGGCCAGCGCGTAGCCCGCTACCGGCGTGCTGTTGAAATAAGTGTCGATGTAGGCTTTTTCGATATCGGCCACCATCTGGTCTTTGGCTCCCGCGGAGAGGTCGCGTTCCTTACTGATGGCGCCCACGCGTTTGGCTACCCATTCCCGGAAGGTTTCCTCGTTGGATACCAGTTTGTTGAACGATTCCAAATCGTCGAAGGTGGTGCGGAAGTACTCCAGCGGCCAGTTTTCGCGATAAATCACGCCCTCTTCGTACATCGAGTTGCGAAAAGCCTCAGCGGCGGGCGTACCGAAGGTGTAGATGAGGTCTTGCACCGTACCGTTGCCTACGCCCCGGATGTCGTCGAGTTGGGAAAATTCGGTGAAGCGCTGGAAGGGCAGCTTATTGCGCTCCCGCAGGATACGAGCGGCCAGTTTGGCGCCGATGGTCCTGCCCGGGCCGTCCGCCGGATCGTCCTCTATTTTTCCGCCGGTAATATCGGCTACTGTTTGGGCGCGGTTGAAGAAATCGAGAATGCGGTTGGCGATCCAACGGGGTACTTCGGGCGAAGAAAGCTGCGGCATGTTAAGGTGTTGAGAATGGTTTGCTAATTTTACTTGCATCAACAGGCAAATTAGCCAGACTTCGGGATAAGCACCGGTTTTCGAATATTATCTTTTTGTAAATAGGCAACAGAAGCAAGCGCCAAACATGCTCGTATGCTTAGCCCTAATTATTCCGCTTCAGCAATCCCGAAAATTTCTTCTCCACTTTCTCTACCTTAGGCCGGCTGATGCGCTGCATGTAGGGGTTTTCGGGATGCGCCTCGTAGTAGTCCTGGTGATAAGCTTCCGCTACCCAGAATTCGGAATAAGGGGATAGTTCGGTCACGATGGGTTTGTCGAATTCATCCGATGCTTCCAGCTTGGCGATCTTGGACTCTGCGGCTGCTTTTTGGTCTTCATTGTGATAAAAGATGGCGGAACGATACTGCGGGCCGACGTCCGGGCCCTGGCGATTGAGCTGGGTGGGGTCGTGGGCGACGAAGAAGATGTCCAGCAGCGTCTCGTAATCGATCATTGCCGGGTCGTAATAGATGATGATCGACTCGGCGTGGCTGGTGTTGCCGCGTCCCACTTCTTCGTAGGTAGGATATTTTTCCTCGCCGCCGGAATAGCCGCTGATCACGTCCGCTACGCCCCGGATGCGCTCGAAGGCTGCTTCGGTGCACCAGAAGCAGCCGCCGGCGAAGGTAGCCACGGCGTATTGTTCATAGCCTTTGCCGGCGATGTATTCGGAGATGGGTTGAACGTCCGTATTTTTCGGCGCTTTTTCTTGCTTTTGCTCCTCAGCTACGAAGTCGAGGCTCATGGAGTTGACGCAGTGGCGCGTTTGTTTTTCCGTAAATCCTTCTCCCCGGAAAACATGCCCGAGGTGGCCGCCACAGTTCGAACAAACGATTTCGGTGCGGTAGCCGTCGGCGTCGGGCAACTCCTTGACGTTGTCGGCGATCATTTCGTCAAAGCTGGGCCAGCCGGTGCCGCTGTCGAATTTATCTTCCGAACGGAACAGCGGCAGGTTGCACTGCCGGCAGATGTAGATGCCGTCCCCTTTGTGATCGTGAAACTCGCCGGAGAAAGCCCATTCGGTGCCTTTGTTGAGGATCACCCGCTTTTCTTTGTCGTTGAGTTCATTGTAATTTTCCGGGTTTTCGATCACCGGAGGCAGCTCGGCCAGCGCTTCGGCCGGCTTGCTCTGGGCGCAGGCATAAACCAGGCCGATGGTCATCGCGAAGGTGAGCAAATGGTATAATTTCATGGTGATGTATTTTTTAAATGGAAGAATTTCTGTGAAAAATCATTGACTGCAAAGGGGCATTTCCTGATCCATCCAGTAAGCTTGCAGGCGTATGATATCTTTTTGGGGATCTGTGTATAAAACCAACCAATCGTCCTGTTGTTCCAGGCGGCCGCAGATGCGGAGCTGGTCGGCGATGAAGGGCAGCAATGCAGCGTTGATCGCTTCTCCTTCGGCGCCTCTGACGATGGCGTAGTTGTTGTTGCCCCGGGCATCGGTCATTCGCAGCACCGGAGGGACGCCGCCGGAGATGCAGCGCACGGCGCACGAACGGTGGGGCTTCCCGTAGCCGGGTTTCATCACGCCGAGGGCGCATTTGGGATCGAGGATTTCCCCTTTAAGACTGACTCGCCCCAGGTTCCGACTTTGCACACGCGGCGCGCCGGCGGTGGTGTCCATCCCGAGAAAAGCATCGGCGCCTTTCGTCAATTCCAGCGCCGTTTTGTCCTGGTAGTAAATTAAAGTGCCTTTCAATTCAACCACTTTGCCGCCCAGTGGTTGCCCCGCCCGCGCTTCGATGGCGGCTAATGTCCGCTCCGCGCCCCTTTTTCCGAAACCGATGAGCAGCACGCTTTCGACACCATCCGCGCCGTACATTTTCAACATGGGGACGGGGCGATACGTCAATACCCCCTTCAGTGCAGTCGACTTTCCCAGCTCGAAGGTAGAATCGACAAATCCCCGCTGGCTCAGCACCAGTAGCAGGGCTACCGCTATGGCCAGCCCACCGAACCACCATACGGAGCGCCGCACGGAACGCGCGTAGGTCGGCGGCGCTTTTTCCTGCCAGCCGACATAGAATTCGTCTTGTTGAGGTTTATTTTTCATTTTTCAATTTTTACCGCTGCTCGTTCCGTTCCTGCGGGATACGGCCGCGGGTGGACAAATACCTGGTCGCCTACCACTTTGACATCATACGTTTCCAGTTTTTCGGTAAAGGGGGGCGGCGACTGGCCGTTATGGGGCAGGTACTGATAACCGTGCCAGGGGCAGGTGATGCAGCCGTCGACGATCTTCCCTTCTCCGAGGGGGCCGTTCTGGTGGCGGCAACGGTTGCTCACCGCCGAAAGCTTCCCGTCATAACGGAAAATGGCGATGTTCTCCCCGTCGGCGATGATGGTCTTGGCCCGATTTTCAGCGATGTCCGGCCAGCGGCAGACGAAGACGAAGCCTTCCTCGTCTTTTTCGCCGGGTTTCAGCTCTTTCCGGGGCGACACCCGGGCAGCGGCCAGGTGCAATCCGATAATGGTCATCATCCCCAGGCCGGTGGTCACAATCCATACGGGGGAGCTTTCCAGTTGAATGACCCCGAGCATCACGTGGAACACCAACAGGGCATAGGCCAAGTACACCAGCATGTGGAGGGACTTCTAAAGGCCGGGGCTCAGGTTTTTCAGCCAAAAATCGTGACTGGTGGCCGCCATCAGCAAGAGGATCAACAGGGCGAAAAAGCCCAGTGTCTGGAACGGGAAATTAACCAGCGACCCGTACTGCATATTGGCGGTTAATACCGACAAGAGAGGATCGACATTGCCCAGCGCGTGAAACTGAATGATGTTGAAAATGCCGTGGACCAGGGCAATGAGGAACATGGTAACCCCCAGGTGCCGGCGGTTGTACAGCAACGGCAAAAAGCGCTTATCGAGCCGGCTGAGCGGGCCGATGGCCAGAATGATGTGCAGCATCAGAAAGGCCAGGGTGCCGGTTGCGCGAATGATCAGGGTCTCGGGCGTGATTTGCGGAAAAAAGACCAACTGACCGAGGATGAAAGCCGACAGGTAAATGGCGATGAGCAAAAGCATAATGCGGTCGTAGCGTCGCTTTTGGCGATTCCACGCTACGGGGACGTAATTGGCGCTCATTGGTTATCTATTTGTGGATTTGTCGATTGGGTTTTAGCCGGCGCCTGGTAAAGTGTATCCTGCACCGCCGGTTGCTTCGGGATAACCAGCACGGCGAGCACAAAGAGCACCGGCAGTATAACAGCCAGAACAATCCAGATGAGGCGATGGCGCTTGCGTAAATCAGGGGTCATGATTCGTCAATTATGGGTGAATGATCTAATCCCGGGCAGGGCCTCCTCGCAGGACTTTCCACAACAATGTCGGCCACAGCACGATGGCGCCGGGCAACAGTAGCAGGCGCATGGTCCATTTGACCCCCTGAATCCCGTCGTCGATGCGTCGCGCTCCGCGAAAAGCAAACCACAGTCCAAAGAGCAGGCCGATCAGCAAATAACCGTAAAAAAGCCAGACGAAAACCTGGAAGAAAAGCATGGTAAAATTTTTTGTACCTAAATTAAACAGACTTCTGTTTTTTCAGGACTCGTTGTATACTTTTATCACTCCTTCCCGTACTTGTCGTCCGGAATCCGTCAATAGAAAGTGAATAGCGTCAGCTACGGCAGCCGGAGACGCCCATTTGGAAAAATCAGCATCGGGCATGGCTTCCCGGTTCCTGGGGGTGTCCATGGTGCCGGGTACAACCACCGAAGCGGTGATGCGCCGGTCCTTGCCATGTGCGTTGATGAGTTCGGCCAGAAAAAATACCAGCTTTTTGGACAACGCGTATGCGATCAGGTTTTTTCCTTCTTCGGCGTCCAGAGCGGGACGGGCGCCTACCAGGATGATCTGGCCGCCGCCCCGCTTTTCAAAGATAGGCAGCAGGGCCTGCGTCAGGAAATAGGCAGTCTCGAAATTGAGCCGGTACATTTTCTGTAGCGTCGCTCCGTCGGTTTCGGCGAAGCCGCCCGCCGCGAAGCCACCCACTGTCAGTACAGCGGCGCCGACGTCGGCGTCCAGACCGGCGACGTACTGCTGAACCGCCTGCGGATCGGTCAGGTCCACCGGCTCGGCGGCAATGCCTTTTTCCCGCAGGGCGGCCGCGCTCCGGGGCGAGCCTACCGTGCCGAGGATGGAAAAGCCGTTGGCCGCTAGTTTTTCAGCGATCGCGCCGCCCAGGTTGCCGGATGCTCCGGTGATGATTACGCTTGTATTCATTTTTCGGTGTTTTTTCGGTTTTCAAAATCGCTCATCTGTTGCCGGCTACGGCGCGCTCCGCTTCAGCGGGCTGTGCTTTCTTTCGCGTGGCGTATAAATATCCGGCCAGGCCGATCATCACTACCGCGTAAAAGGCGGAAAACTGGATGATCACGCCCAGAGAGAAAGCTTCGTTCAACTGACCGATGACGTTGGAGCTGACGCCGGTGCCCAGCTGAAGTGCAGCGACCAACATGCCCGAGACCGTGGCGGAATGCGCCGGAAACTCGTCCGTAGCGATACTGATGGAAAAAGGAAAGTAAAACGAAAGCCCCAGTCCGGCGATCAGGAGGGCGGCGTAGTTGGGAATAACGCCTTCGATTTGCGGCATCGAAAAAAATACCGCGGCGACCAATAACGGCATGACGACGTGCAGCAGGCGCAGATTAAAGCGCAGGGCGGCTACCGTAAATAACAGCCGCCCGCCGGCGATGGCGCCCCAGAATAAAGAAAGGCCGAGCGAAGCATCCGCCAGCGATAAGCCGGCCTGTTTTTCCAGGTAGATGGGCGCCCAGTTGCCAAAGGTGGCTTCGCAGGCGCCGTACAGAAAGACGACCAGGAAAAAGAGCCACGCCCGCGCCGGCGCTCGCCTGCCGCCTGGTGTTTCCGAAGTCGCTTCATCGGTTTCGAGGGGCATCGCCAGGGGCGTCATCCACAGTACGAGCAATAAAGAGAGGCCGCCCGTCAGCACCGCTGCGCCCCACCAGAAGCCTTGCGCCGCAAAAAAGTTGACCAGAATGGAGCTGAGCGCCGTGCCCAGCCCCAGCAAAATGTGGAGACCGGTAACGGCTGAGGCTTCTTTTCCCGGGAAAAAACTGTAGGCGTATGGATTAACGGCGGTAATGGTGAAACCAAAACCGGTACCCAGTGCGGTAGTGCCCAGCATCAGTAAAAGGAACGGCAGGATGCCGCTGCCGATCACGAAATGGCTCGCCGCCAGCAGGACCATCGATAAGAAGTTGGCCATCAGGCCGGCGCGCAACACCTGTTTCATTCCCCAGCGCCGCGCCAGCGCGGGCGCCGAAAAGGATGCGATGATGGCCATGGTGATCTGCGGCGTGAAAAGGACGCCGAACTGGCCGCTGCTCAGACCGTGAAATTCCGGGTTGGTAAAGATCGGACCGGCCGCGGGATACATGATCAGCGCGATCCCCTGCAGCAGGCCGCTCAGGTAAACGATGGCGATGGCTTGGTTACGGGTTGGCATCAGGCTGTTTTTCGTTAATTTCGGTAAATACTTTCAGGAGCATCCCGATCGACCAGGCTTGTTGTATGCAGCCCCGGCCGGTGTCGGGCGTTTCGCCGTCGAATATCTCGGATATGCCGTGCAGGCAGCTTTTTTCGTAAAAATGCCGGCGCAGCGGTTCCATCTTCCGGCGGATCTGTTTTTGGGCTTTCTCGTCGTATTTGTTGACCTTGAGGTAAGCCAGCGCATATTCTCCCCACAAGAAAGCCCAAACGGTCCCTTGGTGGTAGGCGCCGTCGCGGTTCCACTGATCACCGCCGTAAACCGGCTTGAAGTCGGCGTGGTCGGGAGAAAGGGAGCGTAGCCCCAGGTCGGTGTAGAGCGTCTCTTCCACTTTAGCGACTACCGCTTTGGCTTCTTTTTGCGTAAGCGGCGAAAAGGGCAGACTCACAGCGTAGATCTGATTGGGCCGTACGGCGTCATCGACGAATTCATTGGGGATGACCAGATCGTTGAGGTAGCCTTGCTCATTGACAAAAAACTGCCGGAATGTCCGGGCTAGTTGCTTAATTTGTTTTTTCTCTCCCTCAACCGCTTGGCCGATCTTTTCGCCCAATTCGGCATAAATACACAAGGCGTTGTACCAGAGGGCGTTGACCTCTACCGGGCAACCGTGGCGCGGCGTTACGACGTAGTCGCCCACGCGGGCGTCCATCCAGGTGAGCTGAGAGAGCTCCTCGCCGCCGAAGAGCAATCCTTCCTCGGTGACGTGGATCTGATAGCGGGTTCCCGCCCGGTGTGCATCCAGTACTTCGGTGAGCCGGGGAAAAACCTCCTCGATAAAGGCCTGATCACCAAACTGCCGGTCGTACTCGTAAAGCACTACGAAAAGCCAGAGGGTAGCGTCGATGGTATTGTATTCGGGCGTTTCGCCCTGATCGGGAAAGCGATTGGGGAGCATCCCGCCGTCAAGGTATTGCAAAAAGGTGCGGATGATGGATTCCGAGACTTCTTTTTTGCCCAGCGCCACGGTCAGACCGCGCATGGCGATCATGGTGTCGCGCCCCCAGTCGGCAAACCAATGGTAACCGGCAATGAGGGTATGCGCATTCGAGGATTGGCGCCGGACCAGAAACTGGTCGCCGCTCAAGGCGAGGTCCTGAAAGAAAACATCCCCGGCACCGGGACGCAGCGCTGCCAGTCGCTCAATCTCCGCGGCCTGCCAGGCGGCCGGGTCGCCTTCCGTCAGGTCCGCTTCGGTGGTGAAGATAAGATAGGCCGTTTCGCCGGGCGCCAGGATTAATCGCAGGTGGCCAAGGCTGCGGGCGTCCTCCTGGAAATCGAGCCCCCGGTAGCGTTCGCGCTCGTACTCGAATTGATAAAACCAGGCCGGTTCGCTCGTGAACGCTCCGTGAGTGTAGCGAAAATAGAGGGGCGGGGCGCCGTAATGGGCATGGATTTGCAGCGCGTGATCGCCCGCCGCCCGGCAATAAAAGTCAAAATAATCGTCAGCGCGGAACAAGCTATGGTAATCCCGGGCGACAAATAGCGGGTTGAGCTCCAGTTCATAGGCTTGTTCGCCGGTATTTTCGTAAGCCACTACCGTGGTGTTGGAACCGTGCACCATGAAGACTGTCTTGGACAGCCGGGCCGCCGCTGCCTGGTAAAAGGCGCGGGGCAGAGGATCGCGTTCAAAGCCGGTGAGGTATTGAAAACCCTGCGGATGTACGACGCCGGGAAAAGCATTGGAGCTGAGCGCTACGGCACTATCGCCGGCGATTAACTTTTCTTCGATTTTGGAGACCAGCACCCGGCGGTCGGTGGGTGGATTGAAGGCGGCTACCAGCAGGCCGTGGTAGCGACGCGTGTTGGCGCCGGCCACGGTCGAGGATGCGTAACCGCCCAGCCCGTTGGTGACGAGCCACTCCTGCTCCGTGAGTTCCGTAAAGTCGGGATTCGAATAGGTTAACATAGATTTTCTTTTGGGTGGTTTTGGGCAAAGGCATAGGAGAGGCTCGGCCCTGTGCGTTCCCGGCCCTTTGCATAAAATGATCACTCCAGGTTTTTATTCACAAATCACTAGCCCTTCCAGCCGACGCGGTCGATGAGCTCCGCCACCAGGCCGGTCCAGCCCGTCTGGTGGGAAGCGCCGACGCCGCGTGCGGTATCGCCGTGAAAGTATTCGTAAAAAAGCACCAGGTCGCGGAAATGCGGATCGTCGCGGTAAATGTCGTAATTGCCGTGTACCGGCCGGGCTCCGTCTGCGTCCCGCCGGAAGATATGGATCAGGCGCTGCGAGATATCGTTGGCCGCCGTTTCCAGGTCGACCATTCGGCCCGAACCGGTGGGGCATTCCACCTGCATGGAATCTTCGAAATAGTAGTGGTAGGTGTGCAGCGCCTGAATGAGGAGGTAGTTCATCGGCATCCATACCGGCCCGCGCCAGTTGGAGTTGCCGCCGAACAAGCCGGTCGTCGATTCGCCGGGCTCGTACTGCAGGCCGAATTCCTGGCCGTCGATATTTACGACGTAGGGCGTTTCGTGCACTTTCGAGATGGAGCGGATGCCGCCTTTGCCGAAAAATTCCGATTCGTTGAGCAGAGCTTCCAGCAGGTGTTGCAGCCGATCGCGCGGCACGAGAGAGAGCAGGATGTCTTTCCCTTCGTGGAATTCCTCGATGACCAGGTGTTCGTCGTTTGCTTTGCGGTATTTCATAAACCACCGGAGGCGTTTCTCGAAATCGGGCAGCTTGTCGAGCTGACGGCGTTCCAGCACCAGGGTGGCGAACAAGGTCGAAAGGCCGACCAGCGATCTGACTTTCAACGGGATATAGCGTCCGTCAGGCATGGCGAGGATGTCGAAAAAGAAACCCTGTTCTTCGTCCCAGGAGCCCACCCAGTCTTCCCCGATCCGGTTGAGGGAGGCGGCGATGTAGACGAAATGTTCTAAGAACTTGGTGGCGACGTCTTCGTAGGCGATATCGTCTTCGCCGAGGATGGTGGCGATTTCCAGCATATTCAGGCAGTACATTGCCATCCAGGCGGTGCCGTCGGCCTGTTCGAGGTGGCCGCCGCCGGGGATGAAGCTGCTGCGGTCGAAAACGCCGATGTTGTCGAGGCCGAGGAATCCGCCTTCGAAGACGTTATTGCCGTTATGGTCTTTGCGGTTGACCCACCAGGTGAAGTTGAGCAGGAGTTTCTGGAAGACGCGCTTCAGGAATGTTTTGTCGGGTTGGCCGCTGCGGTCGGCGTCGATCTTGTATACCTGCAGGCAGGCCCAGGCGTGTACGGGCGGGTTGACGTCGCCGAAAGCCCACTCGTAGGCCGGGATCTGGCCGTTGGGATGCATGTACCATTCGCGCAAAAACAGGATGAGCTGGTTTTTGGCGAATTCGGCGTCCAGCATCGCCAGGGGGACGCAGTGAAAGGCCAGGTCCCAGGCGGCATACCAGGGGTATTCCCACTTGTCGGGCATAGAGATGATATCCTCGTTATTGAGGGTTGCCCATTCTTTGTTCCGGCCGTATTTGCGGCCTTCCGGCGGGGTAGGCTGGCCGGGATCGCCGTTGAGCCAGCGCGGCATATCGATGTTGAAGTACTGTTTGGTCCAGAGCATGCCGGCGAAAGCCTGGCGCTGGATGTTGGCGAGGTCTTCGTCTTCTCCTTTTCGGAAACCGCGGTAGAATTCGTCGGCTTCCCGGATGCGGGTGTCGAAGGTCTTCCCGAATCCGGCGCCGAGAGGATCGGCGGGTGCGTTCTTTTCCGGACAGAGGCGCAGTCGGATCTCGACTTGTTCTCCCGGGGCCAGATCGGCCCGGTAAAGCGGCGCGCATTTGGTGCCCTCTGTTTTGGCTTCCAGCCAATCGAAGTCCTGCTGGGTGACCGCCCGGTGGAAAGCGTCTTTGACAAAAGGCGATTCGTTGGGCAGATCGAAAAGGCGCTCGGCATCGGTTTCGTTTTCGGTGAAAAGCAAGCGGTCGGTGGGGGAGAACCACAGCTGGTAGTTCCCGGTTTCGGGGTGCTTCACCTCGACGTAAGCTTGTCCTGAAGCGTTGTGCGCCAATTGCATCGACGGTTTTTCCGGCATCAGCCCGAAGGCCCAGAGGTTGCGGAACCAAAGGGTCGGCAATATCCAGACGGGAGCGTCCTGGTTGCCCCGGTTGTGCACCGTAATGCGGATAAGCAGGTCTTCCTCGTCGGCTTTGGCGTATTCGGTAAAGACGTCGAAATAGTTTTTATCGGCAAAAGCGGGGGTATCCAGCAGCTCGTATTCCAGCTCGTGTTTGGAGCGGCTGCCGTTCGTGGCCACCAGGTCGCCGTAGGGGAATGCCGCCTGCGGGTACTTGTACAGGTGCTTCATGTAGGCGTGGCTGGGCAGGTTGTCGAGGTAGTAATACAACTCTTTGACGTCCTCGCCGTGGTTGCCCTGCGGGCCGGCCAGTCCGAACAGGCGTTCCTTCAGGATGGGGTCGTTGCCGTTCCAGAGGGCCGGTGCGAAGCAGATGCGTTGTTGGTCGTCGGAGACGCCCGCCAGGCCGTCTTCGCCCCAGCGGTAGACGCGCGAGCGGGCGTGGTCGTGCGGGAAAAAGTCCCAGGCTTCGCCGTGTTCGCTGTAGTCTTCGCGCACGGTGCCCCATTGGCGCTCGCTGAGGTAGGGCCCCCATTTGAGCCACTTTTTATTTTCCTGGTAGGTTTCGCGCAGGCGTTTTTGCTCCTGCGATTGTTTTGCTTTTGCCATAGCGGTTTATTTCTTTCCGTTTTCTTTTTTTATTGATTCAAAGCCTTATCGAGGTTGAAGGCGGCGCTGATGAGGGCCAGGTGCGTAAACGCCTGCGGGAAGTTGCCGAGAGCTTCGCCTTTCGATCCTGTTTCTTCGGCGTAGAGGCCCAGGTGGTTGGCGTAGCCCAGCATTTGTTCGAATAAAAAACGGGCTTCTTCCAGTTTGCCGGCGCGGGTCAGGGCCTCCACCATCCAGAAGGTGCAGATGTTGAAGGTGCCTTCCTCTCCGGAAAGGCCGTCTTTGGTCCGGGTTACGTTGTAGCGGAAAACCAATCCGTCCGACACCAATCCGCCTTCGTGCGGAGGCCGGTTCATCGCGTCCAGCGTTTTCAGCATCCGTTTATCTTTGGGCGACACGAAAAACACCAGGGGCATCATCAGGTTGGCGGCGTCGAGGCTATCGCTGTCGTAGCTTTGGACGAACGCCTGTATCTCGTCGTTCCATCCGTTGTTCATTATTTCTTCGTAGATGGTATCTCTTACCCTGAGCCATTTATCCCGGTCGGAAGGGAAGGAGCGCTTATCCGCCAGGCGAATGGCCCGGTCGAGGGCCACCCAGCTCATGAGTTTGGAATAAACGAAGTGTTGTTTCCCGCCGCGTACTTCCCAGATGCCTTCGTCTTTTTCCCGCCAGTTTTCGGCCACCCAGTTGACCAGCCTGCGCAGATTGGTCCATAGGTCGTAAGAAATCGGGTCGCCATATTTGTTGTACAGGTAAACGGAGTCCATCAGCTCGCCGTAGATATCCAGTTGTAATTGATCGTAAGCGCCGTTGCCGATGCGTACGGGCGCGGATTGACGGTATCCTTCCAGGTGATCCAGGTGTTCTTCGGTGAGCTGATGCCGCCCGTCGATGCCGTACATGATCTGCAGCGAGCCGTCGGGCTCCAGTTCCCGGCAGCGCGCTTCGATCCACCGCATGAAATTTTCGGCTTCCTGGTTGAAGCCGATGCGCATAAAACCGTAGATGGTGAAGGAGGCGTCGCGGATCCAGGTGTAGCGGTAGTCCCAGTTGCGTACCCCGCCGATCTCCTCGGGCAGCGAGCAGGTGGGGGCCGCGACGATGGCTCCCGTCGGTTCGAAGGTCAGCAGCTTCAGGGTGAGCGCGGACCGGTGGACCACCTCCCGCCAGCGGCCGGTATAGGTCGATTGGCTGAGCCAGTCGCGCCAGAACTTGACGGTCGTCTTGAAGCCCGAATAAGCGTTCTGGTCCGAAAAGCAGGCGCTGCAACTTTCGCCGGAGGGGATTTTTTTGATGACGAAATTGGCGGATTCTCCTTCAATCATCTCCAGGTCGGCCGCCGCCGCCCCTTCTTTTTCGTGGAGGGTGGCGCTGGTGGCCAGCCCCAGGCTCAGGTCCGGGGCATGAAAGGCGGCGCCGTTTTCGTTGATGACAACGCGGTGCGCCTGCCGGCCGTAGTTGAAAGCCGGGGCGCATTCCACGCGCAGCTTCATCTTGCCCCGCACCATGTGTATTCGGCGGACCAGCCGGTTTTCCCCGGCGCCGATCTCCGAATCGCCCACCGGCATGTAATCCATGATCTGGCAAACGCCGCCGTCGGTCAGAAAACGGCTGATCAGCACGTTGGTGTCCGGCCAATAGAATTGTTTGTACTTGAAGTCTGCATCGAGGGGATGAATCCGGAAAAAACCACCCTTTTGCTGGTCGAGAATAGCGCCGAAAACGCTGGGCGAGTCGAAATGAGGATAACACATCCAATCGATCGAGCCGTTGGTGCCCACCAGCGCAACGGTCCGCATGTTGCCGATAAGGCCGTAATTTTCTATGGGGAGGTATTCCATGGATTCCTGTTTTTGCTAATTGAATGGACAAAATGCGTGTGATGTTGCATCGGCCGGTGGGCGGCTTACCCTCACCCGTTGTCCCGAAAACCCGGATACAGCGCCATCCCGCCGTCCACTACGATGGTTTGTCCGTGGATGTAGTCGCTTTGATCGGAAGCCAGCCAGACGGTGACGTTGCCGATATCGCTGGTTTCCCCGACCCGGCCGTAGGGGATGAGCTTCAGCAGTTCCTGCTCGGCCTCGGGCGTTTCCCAGGCCATGCGGTTGATAGGGGTTTTGATGGCGCCGGGAGCGATGCTGTTGACGCGGATGCCTTTTTCGCCCAGCTCCTGAGCGATGGATTTCATGAAAAGCATCACGCCGCCTTTGGAGGCGGCGTAGTTGACGTGGCCGGCCCACGGGATGAGCTCGTGCACGGAACTCATACAGATGATCTTGCCGAGGGAAACGGAGACCTCCCGGCGTGGTCCCCGGCGCAGAAATTCCCGGGCAGCCGCCTGGGCGCAGAGAAACTGGCCGGTGAGGTTGACGTTGAGCACGAAATTCCAGTCTTCCAGGCTCATGTCGACAAAGGGGGCGTCTTTTTGCAGGCCTGCATTATTGACCAGGATATCCACCGTGCCGTAGGTGTCGACGGCCGCCTTGAACATGGCTTCTACCTGGTCTTTCCGGCTGACGTCGGCTTTGAAGGGCAAGCCTTTGCCGCCGGCGGCTTCGATTTCGGCTACCGCTTCTTCTGCGCCGCGCGAATTGCCGGCGTAATTGACGATGACGTTGGCGCCGGCCTGCCCCAGCGCGATGGCGCAGGCTTTGCCGATGCCCGAGCTGCCGCCCGTGACGACGGCGGTTTGGTTGGCTAACGGATGTTCGGAATTGTAGATCATGGCTGTTCTTTTTATCGCCCGGTCACTGATGGGATCATTTACCCTGTTCGATGACCATCACGGCGTGCCCGTCCGGGTCGCGGACGAAAAAGGCGTTGTGATTGCCCAACGGATTGATGCCGTTGGAGATGAATGAATAATTCGTTTGCTGCAATTTACGGAAAGTACTTTCGATATCGTCCACCATCACCGTACTGTGCCAGTGCCACAGATCGGTCGGCCGGCTGTCGGCGGGGTAGGGGCGTCCGCCCGGAGGCGCCAGGTATTCCAGAAATTCGATCCCGAAGCCGCGCTGCGCCCGCAGGCCGGTGATGATCAGGTGCGCGCCGAACACCTGGTTGAGGCGTTCCTGCTCGGCGCCGTAGTTTTCGCTGTTGCCGGCGACTTTTAACCCCAAAATATCCTGATAAAAGACCGCCGACCGGTCCGTATCGTCAATGCCGATCGCCGTGTGGTCGATGCCCAGGAACAACCGGCCGGATGGCGCCTGCCAGCGCGGGTCGCCTTTTCCTTCCGGGAAGTGGATGAGTTCGAGGTTGTGGCCATCGGGGTCGCGAAAGTAAAAGGCGCTGATGCCGGCGGCGGCCGGAAGATATTCCGGCAGGGTCTGCGGCGCGGTGGAGACGTGCGTTACCTTGTTTGCTCTGAGTCGGCGGTACGCCGCCTCCATATCGCTGACCACGATGGCGATGTGCTGGAACCAGCGATCGTTGCTGCGGGCGTCCGCCGGGGGGAGCAACTGGCGGTCTTCGCCGATAAATTCGATCAGCTCGATTTGCTCCGCTCCCAGCTGCAAAACCACAACCTCGGCGCGCAGCTCTTCCTCCTTGAGGCCCATTGTCCTTTGAAAAGCAGAACCGGACAGTTGATACCGTTCTACTGCTTTGAACGTTAACACTTCTTCGTAAAAAGGCTGGATGATGTCCAGGTCAGATACCGTGATGCTCACTTTGCTGACCTGGCGGGCCGTCTGGCCGTAAAGCTGAGCCAGCGCGAGCAACAGGAAAATGGGGATCAGGCGAATGGATAGGTTCATGACTAGGTCGTTGGCATTGATTTAAAGAACTTCGTTTTTCAGGTGATCGCCCACGCGCAGCGCCTGCGCCATGATGGTCAGGCCCGGGTTGACTGCCGAACTCGAGGGGAAGAAGCTGCCGTCGACGACGTAGAGATTCTGTACTTCGTGGGACCGGCAGTACGTATTGAGCGCCGAGGTTTGCGGATCGTCGCCGAAGCGTACGGTGCCGCACTGGTGGGCGGTGCCGGCTACGGGGATCTTTTTGCCGAGATAGAGGTTATTGGGCAACAAGTGTGTTTCACAGCCGACGTTTTCGAGTATCCAGCGCAGTTTTTTCTGCAGTCGGCGATGGCCTTCCAGGTTGTTTTCGGTGTAGTGGAGCTTCAACTGCCCGTTGTCTCCCAGCAGGACCCGGTTATTGGGGTCGGGCAGGTCTTCGGAAGTGAGCCAGAAGTCCAGGGCGTGCTTGGCGACATAATCCAGCGCCAGGCCCGGAGCGAAGCCGGGGGCGTCTTCTTTGTACATCAGTTGATCCGATTTGCCGAGCATCTGAATATGGCCGAGCGGATATTCGAAATCGTCGCTGCCGAAATAGAAGTCATTGAGCCCGATGGTTTTGCCGAAGAGCGTGAGGTTGGGCTTGCGCGAAATGGCGAGCAGCGCCGAGTTGTTGTGCGCCATATAGTTGCGACCGACCTGGTCGGAACCGTTGGCCAGTCCGTTGGGGTGGCGGTCGTTGCCGGAGCGCAGCAGCAGCGCCGCCGAGTTGACGGCTCCGCAGGCCACGACTACGATATCTGCATGGTAAGTGGCGGTTTCTCCGTCTTTGGTGACCACGACTTCCGTGACGGTATCGCCGGCAGTATTGGTATTGAGCTTTTCGACAAAGCTGCCGGTCATCAGGGTGACGTTGGAATGTTGTAGGGCGGGCTTGACGCCTACGACGTGCGCGTCCGCCTTAGCCTCGGAGGGGTCGGGGAAGCCGTCGAAGCGGTCGAGTACGGGCGGTGCTGCTCCGGGCTCGCCATCCGCCAGTCGCACGCCAATCGGCAGCGGAAAGGGGCGGAGGCCCATTTTCTGCATGTCGTCGTACAGTTCCTGAATACGCGGCTCGTGGGGCAGGGGGCCGTAAGCAAGGGGTTCGCCGGCCGGCGGCTCCGTCGGGTCGATGCCGCGTTCGCCGTGCACGTGGTACAGCTTTTCTGCTTCCGTGTAATACGGCTCGAGCTCCTGATAGCTGATAGGCCAGGCAGGAGAGACGCCGCCGTGGTGTTGGACCTCCTGAAAATCGCGCTCGCGCATGCGCAGCAAAGCCGAACCGTATACTTTGGTATTGCCGCCTACACAATAGTGGATACCCGGGTGGAAAGCTTTGCCCTTTTTGTCGAGCCAGGTTTCCTTGGCTTTGTATTTGGCGTCGAGGAAAACGGCCTGGGTGCTCCAGTTGTCGCGCTCGCGCGGAATAAAATCACCACGTTCCAGCAGGAGTATCTTTTTGCCGGTGGGCGCCAGTTTGTGAGCGAGGGTGCCGCCGCCGGCGCCCGTTCCAATGATGATGATATCGTAATGAGCCATGAGCTTCTTTTTGATACAAAAATAGCCATAAGGTTACCGGCAAGTTGTTACCCCGGTAACAGGAGCGCGATTTTGAGAAAAATTCTGGATTAATAGAGTACCGGCGGGCGGGTCATTTTTTTCAGAACGGCATCGAGGTGCTCCACTGGGTTATTGCGCAGGTCGAGTCGCTCGAGCTGTTTCAGGTCTTCGAAACCCGCCGGAAGCCTGGAGATTTGATTATTCCTGGCGAATAGCCACTCCAACTGGGTGAGGCGGACGAGGGAAGCGGGCAAGGCATCCATTTTGTTGCTGCTGAAAAAAACGCGTTTCAGATTGATCAGTTGTCCGAAGGTTTCCGGCATCGGACCGAGGGATGGCATGCCGGCCAGGGAAAGTTCTTCGAGCTTATCCAGCTCCCAGAAAGTTTCCGGCAGTGCGGTCAGGCGATTGGCGGTTAGGTGAAGCTCGCGGAGGTTGGTCAGCCGGCCAAAACAATCGGGCAGGTTGGCGAGCTGGTTTCCCGTAAGCAACAAATGGCGCAATTCGCTCAGCCGGCATATTCCGGCCGGCAGCTCCCGGAGTTGATTCTGGCGAAAGCTCAGCCAGCGGAGGCGTTCCAAATTGCCGATGGTTTCCGGAATGGCGGTCAGTTGGGCCTGGGTGACGACCAGTTTTTCCAGGCTGGTCAGTTGTCCGATCACGGGGGGCAGTTCCTGCAAGGGGTTGTCGCTGAGGTAGAGCTCTTTTAAGTTTCTCAACTCCGCCAGCCAGTCGGGCAGGGTAGTCAGCCGATTATCGGTGAGGTGCAGGTATTCCAGGTGAGGCAGCTCCCGCAAAGCCGCAGGTAATTCAGCGAGGCCCGAGGCCGTGAGGTTTAGATTTTGGGCTTTTTCGGCGGCCGCTTTTTCAATGCGGACCGACCAGCGGGGGCGATGAGTATCCATAATGTGGATGTCCAGCATCTTCACGATGCGGCCGGCCAGGTCGGGATGCGGATAAAAGCCACTATCGATGAAACACATGGTGACGCCTCGCCCGGTATAGGCAGGATGAACGGGAAGTCGACGGTGAAGGGGTAAAATCCAGTAATCTTCCGAAGCGCGGCCTTCAAATTCGGAGTCGAAAGCCTGCCACTGGTCCAGCTGCGCCTGATCGACACAACGCGTGCAAGCGCCTTTTTCCGGAGCCCAACCGGGCGCCTCGGCGGACAGGTTCTCAACGACCGCGCTGTCCTGCGGGCCATGAAAATGACGGATCAGGCAACGATTGGGCTGACGGCAGATCGGACAAAGCAGCATGCGTGTTCTTTTTATTATACTTGCTGCAAAATTGCCGATCCAGCACCAAAAAATATGTCACCCCGGTAACATCGCTCTGTATTGTCACACCCCACACCCACACCCACACCCACACCCACACCCACACTAATTAAACCCGTACGTATAGGCCGCCCCCTCCCCCGACCGCTCCACGATACTCCAAAACTGGTGATCATCCGTCACGATACCCAGGAAGAAGATCCAGTTTTCCGCCGTCGTAGCGTCGTTGTCCGGTCCGGGAATCTCCGTTTCTTCGTCGGGGATTTCTTCAAAGATCGGCACGAGCTGCAGGTAGCCGGCGTTCATGCGTTCTTTGAGCAGGCCGGTGACCAGGTTGTTGTATTTTGCCGGGTCTTTCAGATCTTCGGGATTGATCTCAAAGACGAACTCCACGAGGTTGCGCACCTCGTAAAAGGGGCTGTCGCGTTTGTCTTCCGTCAGCAAATTGACGACTGCCGCCCGCAGGGCTTCGTAGAAGCTGACTGTCCCGGGAAAGCGGCAGTTCATAGTCTCCACTACTCGCGGATCGATGCGAAACGCCATGCGCCACAGGCCGTACTCGCGGCGGATGGCGTTGATTTCCCCATTGAGGATGGTCTCATCCAGCAAGGGGCCGTTGTTGCGAAACCAGGCTTCGGCCGAATCGGTCCAGTTGTATTCCCGCAGGATATAGTCGGCTGTCGCCCGCTCGATCTCGGTGATGCTGTCGCCGTCGCAGAGGGCCCGGGCGATCTGCCGGGCGTCGTCGTTGGAAATGCGGCCGTCGCCCCGACGGCCGACGAGCTCGTCGGCCAGCTCCAGCAGTTGGCGGTCGTATTTGTGACCGTCGATGATGCGGTAGTAGCTCATTGGTTGGCGTTTTCTTGGCAAAATCTCAAGATATCAATAATCGACTTGGGGGTGGAGGGGGGGGCAGGGCAATCGCATTTAAAAGGTGCTGCCTCTCAATTGTCGTTTTTGACGATGAGTAATGGTTTGGGTTTACGCTACAATAAAGACCGCCGTGAGCGGATGGCTCCGACGGTCTCCCGAAAAACTAACCTCACTAAATAGAAAAAAAGTTCACCAAATTTTTCTCCGAACGCTGCGCTGATTCCAGTCATTGCCGGTGGTCATTTGACCACCAGGGTGGGAATGCGCCGGTTGTGGGTGAGCACCTTTTCAGTGATGCTGCCCAGCAGGAGAAGCTCAACGCGGGAGTGCCCCTTGGCGCCCATCACGATGAGGTCGATATCGTTGTGTTCGGCATAGTCGGTGATGTAAGAGGGAATGCCCGGATCGATGCGTTCGATGAGCACCGTTTCGATCTTTCCGGCCGCTTCGCCGGCGTGGGTGTCCAGAAAGGCGTGGAACGCTTCCCGGCGGTCTTCTTCGAGCATGCGTTTGAGCTGCTCGCGGCTTTTCTGGATGCGATAGACGCTTACGTTAGGCATATCGTAAACGTTCAGCGCGATGACCTTAGCCGGCTCCGCGAGGGCTTCGTTGAGCGCCAGGGCCGTTTGCAGGGCTTTAACCGAATTTTCGGAAAAGTCGATCGGCACCAGTATTTTCTTCAATTGCGGGCGGGCCTGGTCGGGAATGACGAGGGCGTTGCTCGGCACCTTGCGGGCGAAGTTGCGGGCGAGGATGCCGTGCTGGCCGCTCTGCGTCTTCTGACCGATAACCGCCAGGTCCGCTTTTACTTCTCCGGCGTCATTGAGCAGTTCCTCCAGGGGGTCGCCTTCGCGAACGTCCAGCTCCACGCGCAAGGCGTTGTCTTTGGAAAACCGCTCGCGGATCTTCGCCTCCATGCGGTCGATCACTTCCTCGTTCAGTTCGTAATTGCTGACCACCCCCTGGGCTTCCCGTTCGTACATTTCGTTAAACAGATCAAATCGGGGGACGACATGCAGGAAGTAGGCCGCTTCGGTAGGTATCTGGCTCGTGAAAAAGTCGAGGTAGTCCAGCGTCGCCTGGTCGCTATCGCCCAGTTCCAGGGCGACCATCAGTTGTTTTAGCCGGAAAGGCTCTGTCATAATCGCTGTCAATGTGGTGGTTTGGTGAATGGTTTTCATTCCTTTTGGTTCTGCAAATAAATTTAGCCGGCGGGTATACCCGGTCAGATGACAATTATCATGCGCAGTTTATGACTTTTATCAGTCCGCCCGGCAGTTGGAAAAGGTACATTTGGTAAGGACCAAAACCCAGCGCCATGAAACGACTGCTGATCTTGTTGTTCCTTCCGGCGAGCCTCTTCTTGTCCGGCCAGCAAACCTTCCAACTCACGGTTAAACCGATCGCCATCGATGAATCGCCTCCCCTCCACGCACCGGCCTACGCCCAGTACGACGGCAAATGGCTTTTCATCGGGGGTGAAACGACAAGCAACGGCCTGGAACGTACGCCCAACCTCGAGCTGGTGGTCGTCGATCCGGCCCTGGGGCGCGTCTGGACCACTTCGTTGATAGACCTTTGCTTTTACGTCGACGACGCCGAGCAAATGGCGGCCGTCCACATGCAGCACCATCAGGTGGGCAATACCCTTTACCTCCTGGGCGGATACGGCTACAGCAGCAAAGCGGAGCGCTACCTCACTTTTCCGTATCTGACGACCGTGGCCGTCGACGCGGTAGTTGAAGCCGTGGTCGCCGGACGTGAAACGGAAATCGGCAATGCTTTTCGCCAATATTACGACGAAGATTTCGCGCTGATGAACGGTCGCCTGACCAGTATCGACAACAAGTTTTACCTGATCGGCGGCGAGCGGCGCTTCGAACCGGAACCTTCCCGCTGCGATCAGGTCATCGAATTCCTCGCCAAACCCCACGGCGACGGCGAGATCAGCATCATCAAAACGGGCATGTACGCCTTTGAACCGGAAGGGGAGGGACTGCCGCTGAGCGTACCTCAGATCTTTCCCGACTACAGCCAGGGCGTCACTTTGTTCCAAAATGCCCGGGTAGCGGATGGCCGCCGCCTGAGCTGGACCAACTTCTACGGGGAGGGCTACAGCAGCTACCTGCTCACCGACCAGCCGGCGCCGCTTTACCATAGCGCCGCGCTCCCGGTTTACGACGAGTTGTACAACATCATGCATACGGTATTCATCGGAGGATGCCTGGATTACCTGTGTACGGATCGCGATTTCTTCGGACATCCCGAGATGGTCGACGCTTTCACCCGCTTCAGCCGCGGTACGGCCGGACAGGTGGCCGTCGCTTCCCATCCGATGCCGCCGGTATTGCTGCGGGGCAAAGACGCACTTTGGCTGCCGAATACCGAAGCCCCGCATTTCGAAAACGGCGTCGTCAAACTCAATGAGCTGCCCGCTCAGCCTACGTTGATCGGGTACCTGTACGGCGGAGCATCAACCTATCCGGGCGGACAAAAAATCGACGAAGGCTACCGCACGGCGCCCTGCAGCCAATGGTACGCCGTGTACCTCGACCGGGAAGACGGCCTGTTCGGCTTCCTGGCGCCGGCCTCCTCTGTGAAGTGAACTCAATACGAAACGATTCTTCATAAGCGGAAATAGATAGCGCCCGGCCCGAAAAAGGCCGGGTTTTTTTATGATAACACTGCAGAAAGTAGTCGATAAATGACAATTGTCATTGCATTGCATGGAAGGGTCAGCCGATTTTACAAGAACCGAGAACTTCTCCATTCCTCACCTCGAATAGCGGACCTCGCTTTTAAATGCGCTGAAATGAATTTTTTTCCCCATTAAAACCTTGAGTCATGAAAAAGGTATTCTTTCCTGGATTTGTCCTGTTATTCGGCCTTTGGGTATTGCTCCCCGCCTGTGAAAAAGACGATGTAAGCAGTCCTGCCGACATTCAAACGCAGCGAATTGATGTCCGGATGCCTTTCAACGGCAGCTATATCGCCCAACCCCAAATTGTCGGCGCGCTCGATGATGGAAGGGTGATCATGGATATTGCCGCCGAAGGCGAATCTGACCTCCTCGGCAAAAGCAAATTGAAAGCGCGTCAGTTCATCGATATGTCCGACCCGCTCAACCAAACGCTTACCGGGAGGTTTGAATTCATCAGCGCCGCCGGCGATAGGCTCACCGGAGAGTTCTTCGGTGAAGGAGAAATGAAAGCGGCCGACCTCACGACCTTCTATGGCGCCATGTACGTCGATGCAGCAGGCGGCACCGGAGACTTTATGTGCGCCACCGGACGCCTGCCATTCCGTGGCAGCGCCAGTAATGAGGTGGGCGAGTTTTTCATCGAAAGCGGCTACATCGACTTTACGGACCGCAACGATTGCAGGGACGGCTATTGATGGGTAAATCGCTTCCCTTGCGGAAACTTACGAATCCGCTGTTCAGTTTCGAACAGTCATTGTTCGAAAAGGTACGAAATTATACTTTGCCTTTTGACCTAAGAGGTTGATTATTAGGTTTTTGCATTCTTGGCATTCCGCTTGCCCAAAAATTGGCGAGAAGGAAATGCCAAGAATTATGAAATTTTACCTAAAACGTTCGCCGGTCAGGTGGTTAGCATTGCGCTTACTGGGGCTATTGGCCATCCGGGTAAGTCTGGTGGCCAACGAATGCCTGGCTGCCGGCGAACCTTTGATGGGATACGTGCAGTTGATTTTGGAACTATCGGAGATCGTCCAGACCGGACGAGCGCTTTGGGGATTGAAGGGGATGATTTAGCCCGGGTTAAAACTTTTGGTTCGGGATCTTTATCCGGTAGGTTTTCCTGCTCGCATTCGTCAGGCGGGAATCGATCAGCCAGGGATTGTAGACTTTCAGCATGCGGTAGCTGATGCCGTGTTCGCGCGCAAAGTCGCCCAGGTTTTCGATGGCCTGATTGACTTCCACGACGTGGTAATTCTCCAGCGGGGGATAACCGTCGGTGCGGTCGAGGTAGAAGCCGAAATCCTGCGGGTGCTGCAGGATCTCTTTGATGGCCACCAGCCGGAAAATGTAGCGCATGGTTTCCGGGTTGAGGTTGAGTTCGTAGTAGGTGTCGGCGCGTTGGGCTTTCAGTTCTTTGCTGAGGCGGGTTTCGCCCACGTTGTAGGCGGCGGCGGCGAGGGTCCAGCTGCCGAAGCGTTCTTTCAGGCGCCGCAGCTTATCGGCGGCGGCTTGTGTCGCCTTTTCCAGGTGGTAGCGTTCGTCGACTTCGTCGTTGATCTCCAGTCCGTTGGCTTCGGCGGCGGGTTCCATGAACTGCCAGACGCCGCGGGCGCCGGCGGGTGAGACGACGTTGCGCAGGCTGCTTTCGGCGACGGCCAGGTATTTGAAATCTTCGGGAATATTGTTCTGGGCCAGGATGCGCTCGATCACCGGAAAATAGCGCACGGTATTTTTAATGTTAAGTACGGTGCTGGAGTGCCAGTAGGTATTGACCAGGAGTTCGCGATCGAGGCGTTCGCGCACGTCGAAATTGTCCATGGGCAGTGATTCGCCGGCAAAGTCGAACGCCTTATCGAGGTCGACGGGCCGGATCACTTGACTGACCGGCCCTGGCTCAGCCGAAGAGGGGGCCGGCGCTTTGTCCTTGTTGGAATAGGATGTAAAAACGGCCACGGTGAGGAAAGCGGCCAGGGCCAGCGTGTAGAGGTTTAGTGCTTTTTGCATGTCGGGTCGCCTTTTGTTCGGGCAATATACGAATAAGCCATCACTTGCGGGGGCGCTTGTAGATCGGCACCGTGGAGCAGGGTTCGCCGAACATAATGCTGCGGGCGTAAGGGCGCAGTTTGCGCGTCAGTTCGACGTAGGCGTTGAGCGGTACGGGCTGGTCGCTACAGCCCTTGATGACGATGCGCTGGTCCTGGTACTGCTCCGGATCGAGCTGTGCGAGGTAGCGGTGGAGTGCGGTTTCGAAATAGGCTTCGGCCGTTCCCTGGAAAATGTCGGCGGCGTAGGGCGCGGCGTAGGCGGCCACGAGCATATAGGCCCAGATGGGAATAATCGCATCGGAAGAACAAAAAACCAGGAGCGTTTTTCCTTCGTACTGCTGCCAGTCGTGGGCCTGCATCGCTTCCCGGAAGTCCTTCTCCCGCAGCAGCAACTCCTTGAAAAGATAATCCTTGAGGTCCAGTTCCGCCAGTGGGGCGGTCGGCAGGTGTTCTTCCAGCTTAATGGTGATCAAACCGCTTTTGGCGACGCGGTTAACGAGTGGTTTCTCTTGCATAGCTTTTTTCTTTAATGGCTTTCAGTCCTCATCGGTTTTGCCTTCCTGGGTCGGCTCCACCTGATCGGCGGCGTCTTCTTCGATCGGCGCCTGCTCGCCGATGGCGTTTTCGGGCGCTTTAAAATCTTTGGGCGTCGGCAGATCCTTGAGGCTTTTCAGGCCGAAGTAATCCATAAACCGATCGCTGGTGCCGTAGAGCAAGGGGCGATAAGGCCCTTCGCTACGCCCTACGATTGAAACAAGTTCCTTTTCCAATAGTTTTTGCACGGCGTAGTCGCAATTGACCCCGCGAATTTTCTCTACTTCCGGTTTGGTAACGGGTTGTTTGTAAGCGATGATGGCGAGGGTTTCCAGGGCGGAGCGCGAAAGCCTTTTGTTGGTGGTCTGTCTGAGGTAGGCCCCTACCGTCTGGTGGTAGGCGGGCTTCGTCATGAACTGATATCCGCCGCTCACTTCTTCGATCTGAAAAGCAAAAGCATCAGAGGCGTACCGTTCGTGCAGTGCGGCAATGGCGGCCAGCAGATCCGACTCCGGCAATTCGATCTCGAAGCTGGCTTCCAGGCAGTCTTTGATCTCCTTTAGCGAGATGGAAGTATCGGAGGCGAAGATGAGGCTTTCGATATGTTGTGCGAGGTATTCCACGGTTTTTTCTGCAAAAATAACAACCTCCCAACAAACTTCACCTGGATTATTCATGGCTTCACAAAAGAGGAGTTCCTGAATAATCCGGGTTAATAGCACCGTTCCCGGAGGCCCTTGCGGAAGGGCAGGTCGCGCACCAGGCGGAGGTAGGTCCGTTCGTTGTGGTCGGGATTGTCTTCGGACGACGCTTTCTGGAAATAGAGGTCGGCCAGCCCGGCCAGGCCCTTGATGTCGAAAGCGAGCTGCACCTGGCAGGCGACCTGGTCGGGGCGCAGCTCGGGATGCAGGCGGGCGTGGCGCTGCAGTACGCGTTCGCGGTAGCGTTCCACCTGGCGCTGGGTGGGGCGGGAAAAGTCGACTTCATGAATGCGCGGCGCGCGGTTGGCGTAGCGCACCACAAACTCATCGCCCGTTTCCAGCGGCAGGCCGTAGCTCAGAGAAAGGTCGGGGAGTTCTGCTTCGGCCTGGTAGCTGCGTCCGTTGGCGACGAAGGCGTATCCGACCGGCGATTCCCGGTTGGCGAGGACGACCCGGGCCACTGATTCCGAGCCGGCCTGTTCCAATATCTGGGTCATCTGCTGCTCGCCGGTGACGCGTTCGTGGTATTGCCACCAAAGGAAAAAACCGCCGACGGCGAGGAGCAGCGCGGCGACGAAAGCCAGTGTCTGCCACCAGTACTTGCGCTCGCGCTCCCGCCGCTCCTGGTTGAGCGGCGTGTCGGCTTCCTTGTCGATCTTGAAATCGTAGTGAAAACGGTCTTCCTTGCGGGTCAGTTGCAGTTCGCAAAGTTCATCTTCGATAAAAAAGGAGTAGGTCTTGTCCTCCAGTACGTGAAAGTCAATAAGGATCACTTTGGCGTTGCAATGCACCATAAAGTGACCGCTGCGCGGGCCGTGGTAGAGCCCTACGTTGTAGCGTCTGCCTTGATCACTTACGTATAACCAGTTGAACTGGGCCAATCGTCAAAGTTTATCCGATAAAGAATGATTTTGCTAAAATATACGTCGACGCACGCTAAAATTCTACCCGCCTTTCCAACTTTAACAAAACATTTGCCCGGTAAAATGCCGACTTCCGATTGTTGAGGGAAATTTAGCTCCGGTTTTCTGGTCTTTCTCTGATATTGCGCTTAATTTCGCAGAAAGGTACTTTGGTACCCAGTACTAACCAAAAAAAAGAAACCAGATTATGTTTTACGAGTTCAAGGGCTTTCGTCCCGTTGTTCATCCCACCGCTTATGTTCATCCCAAGGCTATCGTCACCGGCAACGTCGTCATCGGCAAACAGGTCTACATCGGACCCGGCGCGGCGATTCGCGGCGACTGGGGCAGCATCCGGATCGAGGACGGTTGTAATGTGCAGGAAAATTGCACGCTGCACATGTTTCCCGGCCTGAGCGTGGTGCTCAAGAAAGAAGCCCATATCGGCCACGGGGCGGTCATCCACGGCGCGACCATCGGTCGCAATACGCTCGTGGGCATGAATAGCGTGATCATGGACGAGGTGGAGATCGGCGAAGAATGCATCATCGGCGCCCTGACGTTCATCAAAGCCAACGTGAAGATCCCCGCCCGCAGCCTGGTCGTCGGCAACCCCGGCCGCATCGTCCAATCGGTAAGCGACGAGATGATCGACTGGAAAACCAAAGGCACCCGCCTTTACCAGAGCCTGCCGAAAGATTGTCACGAAAGCCTCAAACCCTGTGAGCCGCTGCGCCGGATGCCGGAAAAGCGGCCGGAACAGGAGGTGTTGTATAAGCCCTGGAAGGAGATGGCGGTTTAAAAAGGGAAAGAACTCATTGCTCCCAGGCGCCCTCTCCGGATCAAAAGATAATAACGATGACCAAACTACAGCACTATATCCGCGGCGAATGGGTCGACCACGCCGGGGAGGGCTTGCCGCAGTACGACGCCGTTACCGGCGAAGTGATCGGCACCTGCGGCACCGAAGGCCTGGACTACGCCGAAATCATGGACTACGGCCGCCGCGTGGGCGGCCCGGCCCTGCGGCGGATGACGTTCCGGCAGCGCGGGCTGATGCTGAAACAGCTCGCCCTGCACCTGCACGGCATCCGGAAAAAATACTATCCCGCAAGCTACCGCACCGGCGCTACCAAAACCGACAGCTGGATCGACATCGACGGGGGCATCGGCACCTTATTCGCCTACGCCAGCCTGCGCCGGCAGTTTCCCGACGAACCTTTCTACGTCGACGGAGAGGCGGCTATGCTCTCCAAGCGCGGCTCCTTCATCGGGCACCACCTCATGACGCCGCGCCACGGGGTGGCGATCCACATCAACGCCTTCAACTTCCCGATCTGGGGAATGCTGGAGAAAATATCCGTCAACCTGCTGGCAGGGGTCCCGGGCGTAGTGAAACCCTCCGAATTGTCCAGCTTCCTTACCGAAGCGATGGTGCGCGACATCATCGCTTCGGGCATCCTCCCGGAAGGCGCCCTGCAACTGGTCAACGGACCCGGCCACGGCATCCTCGACCCGGTGATCTCTCAAGACGTGGTCACCTTTACCGGCTCGGCTTCCACCGGGCGCCTGCTCAAAGCGCTGCCGCCCATCATCGAGAACGCGGTTCCGTTCAACATGGAAGCCGACAGCCTCAATGCGGCTATTCTCGGGGCGGACGCCGCACCCGGCAGCGAAGAGTTTGATCTTTTCATCAAGGAGGTGCGGCGGGAAATGACCGTCAAATGCGGTCAGAAATGTACGGCCATTCGCCGGATCATCGTCCCGGAAGACCGGGTGGAAGACGTTCAGATCGCCCTCGGAAAAGCGCTGGCGAAAACGACTATCGGCAACCCTGCCGTCGAAGGGGTCAAGATGGGCGCCCTCGTCAGCCGCAGCCAACGCGAAGAAGTACACCGCCGCATTCGCCAACTGGCCGGACAAAGCCCGATCGTGATCGGCGGGCCGGACGTCGACTTCGAGGTGGTCGGCGCCGACCGGGAAAAGGGCGCATTCATCTCCCCCGTGGTTTTTCTCAACGAAAAGCCCTTCGAAAAACAGGAGGCCCACCACGTAGAAGCTTTCGGGCCGGTGAGCACCATCATGCCCTACCGCGACCTCGACGAAGCGATCGCGCTGGCCAACCTGGGCAAAGGTTCTTTGGTCAGCACCATCGCTACTTACGACGAAGACATCGCTCGCCGGTACGTCATGGGCTCCGCACCCTACCACGGGCGCGTGCTCATTCTCAACCGAGACAGCGCGCCTGAAAGCACCGGCCACGGCTCCCCCATGCCGCTGCTGGTGCACGGCGGACCGGGGCGCGCCGGCGGCGGCCAGGAGATGGGCGGCGTACGCGGGGTCAAGCACTACCTGCAAACGACCGCCGTACAGGGCCATCCCACAATGATCTCGGCAGTGACCAACGTTTACCAGTACGGCGGCCGTCAAGAGGAAACTGAAGTCCATCCCTTCCGAAAGCACTTCGAAGACCTGACAATCGGCGAAACCCTCATCACCGCCAAGCATACCGTCACGGAGGCCGATATCGTCAACTTCGCCAATGTCAGCGGCGATCACTTCTACGCCCACGTCGACGCCACCGCCCTCGACGGCACGATCTTCGAACAACGGGTCGCCCACGGCTACTGGGTGCTCAGCAAAGCGGCCGGCCTCTTCGTAGAACCGAAAAAAGGACCCGTACTGCTCAACTACGGCATCGAAGAATGCCGCTTCACCAAACCGGTCTACCCGGGGATGACCATCGGCGTCAAACTCACGGTCAAGGAAAAGATCGCTCAGGAAAAACGGGAGGACGAAGATTTTCGGAAGGGCATCGTCAAATGGCTGGTAGAGGTGTACGACCAGGAAGACGAAACCGTCGCCATCGCTACCATCCTGACAATGGTGAAAATGCGGACCGCAGCGGATTAAACAGCAGCCCCGTTCTGCCGTTTAAATAGGAAAACTAAGGCTATGCATATATTACTGACCGGCGCCACGGGCTACATCGGCAAGCGGTTGCTCCCCGTATTACTGGAAGCCGGGCACCACGTCACCTGTGTGGTGCGCAACAAAACGAGCTTCGATTGGAAGGCGGGCTGGGAAGACCAGGTGACCTTGTACGAGCACGATTTTCTCAAACCGGTAAATCCGGAAACGGCGCCACGGGATATCGATATCGCGTATTATCTGATCCATTCGCTATCCGCAGCGATCGATAATTTCGAGCCGCTGGAAGAACGATCGGCCTGGAATTTTCGCGACTACATCGACACCACCGACGCCCGGCAGATCATCTACCTGACAGGCATCGTCAACAGCGACGCCCTCTCGCGCCACCTGCGCTCCCGTCTGCGGGTGGAGGAAGTGCTGGGCGGCGGCAAAGTACCGCTTACCGCGCTGCGCGCCGGCATCATCATCGGCTCGGGCAGCGCTTCTTTCGAGATCCTGCGCGACCTGGTGGAAAAACTGCCCGTGATGGTGGCGCCCCGCTGGGTCAATACCAAATGTCAGCCCATCGCTATCCGTGACGTCATCAGCTTCCTCACCGGGGTCATGCTGCGGGAAGACTGCTTTGGCAAGGACTTCGATATCGGCTGTAAGGAAATACTGACCTACAAAGAAATGCTGATGGGCTACGCCAGGGTGCGGAAGCTGCGCCGCTGGATCTTCACCGTGCCGGTCATGACGCCCCGGCTCTCCTCCTACTGGCTGTATTTCGTTACCTCCACCACCTATGAACTGGCGGTCAACCTCGTGAACAGCATGAAAATTGACGTGGTGACGCGCGACGACCGCCTGGCCCGCCTGCTGAACATCGAACCCATCTCTTACGACGAAGCCGTGGAGCTGGCCTTCGACAAGATCGAGCAGAATATGGTCGTCTCCAGCTGGAAAGACTCCCTGGTGTCCAGCTCCCGCCTCGGCACCCTGAGCCGCTACGTAAATGTGCCGCATTACGGTTGTTTTGTGGATAAAAAGGTGCTGCCCATCACCAATAATCCCGTGCAGCAGGTGTGGCGCAATATCCTATCGATCGGTGGCGACCGCGGCTGGTACTACGGCAACTGGCTCTGGAAAATACGAGGCTACCTCGATAAACTGGTCGGCGGTATCGGCCTGCGCCGCGGCCGCACCCACCCCAATCGCGTGCATCCCGGCGATGCGCTCGACTTCTGGCGGGTATTGGTAGCCAACGAACAGGACAAGCGCCTCCTCCTGTACGCAGAAATGAAACTCCCCGGCGAAGCCTGGCTGGAGTTCGTGATCGACGAAACAGGAGAGGAGCCCGTCATCCGGCAAACGGCTACTTTCCGGCCCAACGGCATCTTCGGCCGGGCCTACTGGTACACGATCCTGCCCCTGCACTTTTTCGTCTTTAACGGCATGATCCGCAATGTGGAGCGCTTTCAGGAAACCGACTTCCCGGCCCGGGAAGTAGGGCCGCCGGTGACGGCCGACAGCGATGCGTAAGCCCGTCATTTGTCGTCGGTTTTGCCTATCTTTGCTAACGAACATTCATTCGTAATTTGAAACCGAATTCATGACAGCAGATCGGACACAGCAAGGCTCTGTCACCAAAACCGTAAGCGAAGGCATTGCCACCGTCACTTTCGAACATCCGGCCGGCAATTCTCTGCCCAGCCGCTTACTGACCCGGCTAATGGTGGCGATCGAAGAAGCGGGCGCTGACGACGATGTACGCGTAGTGGTATTGCGCAGCGGCGGCGACCGCGCTTTTTGCGGCGGCGCCAGCTTCGACGAGTTGGCGGCCATCGAGAACCTGGCGGAAGGGAAACGCTTCTTCATGGGGTTTGCGAACGTCATCAACGCCATGCGCAAATGCCCGAAGTTTATCGTCGGCCGCGTGCAGGGAAAAACGGTCGGCGGCGGCGTCGGCCTGTGTGCTGCGATGGATTACTGCCTGGCTACCCGCTGGGCGTCGGTCAAGCTCAGTGAACTGGCGGTCGGCATCGGTCCGTTTGTTGTCGGCCCCGCCGTTGAACGCAAGCTGGGTAAAAGCGGCATGTCGCAGCTCGCCATCAACGCCACCGAATGGAAAACCGCCCAGTGGGCCGGCGACCGGGGCCTCTTCAACGAGGTGTTCGAGGATATCGACCGGCTGGACGATTATCTGGCGCATCTGACCCGGCGGCTGAGCGGCTACAACCCCGAAGCAATGCGGCAACTAAAGCAGGTCTTCTGGGAAGGTACCGAAAACTGGGACGAGCTCCTCAGCCGCCGGGCGGAGATGAGCGGAAAACTGGTGCTCTCGGATTTTACGAAAAAAGCTATCGCTGAGTTTAAGCAAAAATCCGCCGCCTCATGAATCCGAAAGAGGTATTGAAAGCCCAGTTTCTGGAAGTTGTAGACAACCAATTGCGCGACGATGATCCGCCCGCAACGCGCCGGACGCTGGAACGGTTGAAAAGCGCGGGATATTCCGAAAAAGAAGCCAAGCTGGTGATCGCCCAGTGCGTGGCCGACGAGATCATGGCCGTCATGGAAACCAATAAGCCGTTTAACGAAGAACGCTTCGTCAAATGCCTGGAGCAACTGCCGGGCGGTACTAAAAATCAATGAACATGCGCGCGGAGGTATTTACCCGGGCCACCGCAACGATCGACGCCGGTCATCCGGCAATCCGGTCGTTTGCCGGGCGGGCTGCGAAACAGGCGCAAGGCCGGAGGCAACAGGCCGTAGCGATATATTACGCCGTGCGCGACGGCTGGCGCTACAATCCTTACAAAATCGAGCTGAATGCCGCTGCGCTGCGGGCCAGCAATATCCTGAATCGTCCCGAAGGCCACTGCGTAGACAAAGCCATCCTGATGATCGCGGCTTTGCGGTCGCTGCAGATCCCTGCCCGCCTGGGGCTGGCCAAGGTGCGCAACCACATCGCTACGGAGCGCCTGGAAGCCGTGCTCGGCACCAATGAGCTGGCGCCCCACGGCTACGTCGAAGTACAGCTCGACGGGCGCTGGGTAAAAGCTACGCCGGCTTTCAACCGCGAGCTTTGCCGGCGCCTGGGCGTAAGTCCGCTGGAATGGGACGGGCGCAGCGATTCCCTCTTCCAGGAGTTCGACCGGCGGGGAGCCGGCTTTATGGAATACCTGGAAGATTACGGCTCCTTCGCCGACGTACCCCTGCCGTTTATGGTGCAGGTGTTGAAAGACCATTATCCGCGCTTATTTCTCGACGAGCGCGGCATGACGATAAGCCCATAAATCAAACAGCAGCCTTAACCGGATCAACATGATAAAAACCAACACGGCTATTGAAAAAAGCACTTTGCTCAAAGCCTTCCGACTGATGGCTACCGCGAAAGCAATGGCGGAGCATTACGAAGCACACTTCAAATTCGTCTCCAAATACGTGCACGCCACCTCGCGGGGCCACGAAGCCATCCAGCTGGCAACGGCCCTTCAGCTGTTGCCCCAGGATTATCTGGCGCCTTACTACCGCGACGACGCAATGCTTTTGGGCATCGGGATGCAGCCCTACCAACTGATGCTGCAGCTGATGGCCAAAAGGGAAGATCCTTTCTCCGGCGGGCGCACCTATTACGCCCACCCCAGCCTGAACGATCCCGATAAGCCGCGCATCCCGCACCAGTCGTCAGCCACCGGCATGCAGGCTATTCCCACTACCGGGGTCGCCATGGGGGTGCAGTACAAAGAAAAGATGGGCCTCGCCGACGATTACGGCGACGACCGGCCCGTGGTGGTCTGCTCCCTCGGCGACGCCGCCGTCACCGAAGGCGAAGTGGCCGAAGCCTGGCAGATGGCCGCCCTCAGGCAACTACCGGTGCTTTACCTCGTGCAGGATAACGGATGGGATATCTCGGCCAATGCCGAAGAGACGCGCGCCCAGGATGCCGCCGAGTACGCTTCCGGATTCCACGGGATCGAGGTGCGCAGCATCGACGGCAGCGATTTTATCACGGCTTTTTACACGCTGCGCGACGTGGTGCGCACCATCCGCCGGGAACGGCGGCCCTTTGTCGTCCACGCCACAGCGCCGCTGCTCAACCACCATACTTCCGGCGTGCGGAAAGAATGGTATCGCGACGACCTCGAGGAACACCGGCAGCGCGATCCTTACCCCATCTTCCGCGAACAGCTGCTGGAGGAAGGCGTAGCAGAAGACGAGCTGGCGGCGATCGAAGCAGAGGTCGCACAAATTGTGGCGGCCGATTTCGAAAAAGCAAAAAATGCCGAGGATCCACGGCCCGAGGATCTTTTTACCCACGATTTTGCGCCTACCCCTATCACCGAAGAAAGGGGAGAGCGTGCGCCGGCCGGCGGGGAAGCCCATGTCATGGTAGACAGCGCGCTCCACGCTGTCGAAGAATTGATGCACGACCATCCGGAAGCTTTGCTGTACGGCCAGGATGTCGGGGGGCGCCTCGGCGGCGTTTTCCGCGAAGCGGCTACGCTGGCCCAGAAGTTCGGCGACGACCGCGTGTTCAACACGCCGATCCAGGAGGCGTTCATCGTCGGCAGCACGGTCGGCATGAGCGCCGTGGGGCTCAAACCCATCGTCGAGGTGCAGTTTGCCGACTACATCTGGCCGGGGCTCAATCAACTGTTTACCGAAGTGAGCCGCTCGTGTTACCTCTCCGACGGCAAATGGCCGGTCAGTATGATCCTGCGCGTGCCCATCGGGGCCTACGGCAGCGGCGGGCCTTACCACAGCTCCAGCGTCGAGTCGGTGGTCGCCAATATCCGCGGTCTCAAGATCGCTTACCCCAGCACCGGCGCCGACCTGAAAGGGCTGATGAAGGCCGCCTTCTACGATCCCAATCCGGTGGTGATCTTCGAACATAAAGGCTTGTACTGGTCGAAAGTACCGGGCACGGAAGCCGCCAAGACGGTCGAACCCGCTCCCGATTACGTCATCCCGTTCGGGAAAGGCCGTTTGGCGCTGGAGGCGGATGCCGAAAAGATCGAAGCGGGAGAAAGCCTGCTCGTCGTAACCTACGGCATGGGCGTACACTGGGCGCTGAACGCTGCGAAAAATTTCGTCGGAAAAATAGAAGTACTGGACCTGCGGACCTTATACCCCCTCGATGAAGAACTGATTTTCGCAAGAGCCCGGGCCCACGGCCGCATCCTGGTCGTGACGGAAGAACCCGTCCACAACACCTTCGCCCAGAGCGTGGCGGCGCGCATCCAGGAGCAATGCTTCGAATGGCTCGACGCCCCGGTGCGCACCCTCGGCTCCGAGAACATGCCGGCCATCCCGCTCAATGAAACGCTGGAAAAAACGATGATCCCGTCTTCGGAAAAAGTGAGCGACGCCATCGGGCGCCTGCTTGAATATTGAATTTTGGAGGGTGGTCTTTAGTCAACCAAAGCCCAAAGACCAAGCCCCCCTCACTGCATCTCGTACCCGATCAGTTCGATGATGTAAGCGCCGCGATAGCCCAGGTTTTTCAGTTCCTGCTGGAGTTGCTCCGCCTGGCTGCGGTCTTTAAAGCTCTGGCGGGATTCCACCACCCAGACTTCTTCGCAGGGCCGCCAGCGCGCCACCAGCAGTGGGTGAAAGGGATAATTGGCGGGGTGGTTCTGGCTCAGGATAGCGCATTGGATCTTGTATTCCTTGACGGCCCGGCTGCTGAAACGCGGTAGGCTCCGGTCGCCGTCGCCATCCGATTTGGGGCGAACGAAGCCCGCCTTTTCGTACGATTCCGGAAAGTCATTGCAGTAAGCCGGTTTGCTGGCGGCATTGTCGTAAGCGCTGGGGCGAGCATCCGGGCTTTGCCGGATGGGGGTGGCGGTATACGGTTCGATCCGTCCGGAATTGCCGGGCGTCAGATCGTAGCTGTACGGGCGTTTGACCTGCTGTTCGCCCGCGTCGGAGCCGGGGAGATCGTAGCGGTAGTTCTGGCCGTTGAGGGAAAGGGTGAGGCAGATAAAACAGAAAAGCAATAACTGATTTTTCATGGCGGTATATTAATTTCCTTGTTGATACGAAATCAGCAGGCCGGGAAGCTGTCGCCGGCCAGTTTAAAGTGGGGTGAGTATCCTGCTGGGTCTGGGGATTGGAGTTGCTATTCGGTTCGGATCTAAGGCGTTATCCTTCAACGCTACAAAAATATGATTTTCCGGGCTTCCATGCTGCGGAATTTTTTTCATCCGTGACAGGATATTTTTCTTCGTCCGGCAGGAAAGGGCGAAAAAACCGGAAATTCCTTATTTTCGCTCTTCGCAATCAAGAGGCTCAATTAATAAGGGGTTGATTATGAGATTCATAGGCTGGATATTTTTCCTTTGTCTTCCATTGCTGTTCGCCTGTAACCGCTCCAATACGCGGGCGCTGGAATCGGCGGAAGATGCTGCTTTGCGCGCCGCCGCCCGTGAGCTGGCGCAGCGATTCATCATCACCGACGGCCACGTCGACCTGCCTTACCGGCTGCAGGTGCGCAATTTCCAACTGACGCGCGAATTCATCGGTATCCCGATCGAGACCGAAGAAGGCGATTTCGATTACGTCCGCGCCAAAGAAGGCGGCCTCGACGCGCCGTTCATGTCCATCTACATTCCTTCCCGGTATCAGGAAACGGGCGGCGCCAAAGCATTCGCCGACTCCCTGATCGATATGGTGCGCGGCATTGCCGGGGCCCATCCCGAAAAGTTTGCGATGGCGGCTTCGCCGGACGAGGTGGAGGCCCAGTTCGCCCGCGGCCTCATCTCCCTGCCGATGGGCATGGAAAACGGGGCGCCCGTAGAAGACGACCTCGGTAATGTCCGGTATTTCCACGAACGCGGCGTCCGCTACATCACGCTTACCCACGCTACCGACAACCAGATCTGCGATTCTTCTTACGATACCACCCGCACCTGGAACGGCCTCAGCCCCTTCGGCCGGGAAGTCGTCCGGGAAATGAATCGCGTCGGCATCATGGTCGACATCTCCCACGTATCCGACAGCACTTTCTGGCAGGTAATGGCGCTTACCGCGACGCCCGTCATTGCCTCTCATTCCAGCTGCCGCACATTTACCCCCGGCTTCGAGCGCAATATGAACGACGAGATGATCCGCGCGATGGGGCGCAACGGCGGCGTCATCCAGATCAATTTCGGTTCGAACTTCCTGGACGGCGAGATCCGGCGTTACCGCGACGAGAAACGGGAGGAACTGAGTAACCTGCTCGCAGAAAAAGGGCTGAACGCTAAGGACCCGGAAGCGAAACCGGTCATCGAGGCTTTTCGCAAAGAAAACCCCAGGCTCTACGCCGATGTGTCGAAAGTGGCGGACCACATCGACCACGTCGTCAGACTGGCGGGGATCGACCACGTCGGTTTCGGTTCCGACTTCGACGGGGTAGGCGACACCCTGCCGGCCGGCCTCAAGGATGTCTCTCAGTATCCCAACCTCATTTACGAGTTGCTGAAGCGGGGCTATTCGGAGGACGATATCGCCAAGATTTGTTACCGAAATGTATTCCGGGTGTGGCGCGCCGTAGAAGCTTATGCGCAGCGCAACAAATAGAACTGAAAAAGCGAGAATTATGAAAAAGCGAAATTGGTTCCTTGCTTTGCTGATGGTGCTGGCCGTTACGATGGTGCGGGCGCAGGAAGGCGATACCACCATTTACCAGGCCGTGGAGGAGATGCCCCGCTTTCCGGGTTGCGAACAACTGGACACGACCTTAACGGCCCTGAACAAATGCGCCGAACAGCAATTGCTGAGGTTCGTCTACAGCCAGGTAGGGTATCCCGTTGAAGCCCGCCGGCAGGGGCTCGAAGGCAACGTGGTGGTCAGCTTCGTAGTAGAGCTCGACGGCTCGCTTTCTTCCCCTCAGATCGTCAAAGATATCGGCGGAGGCTGCGGGCTGGAGGTCATCCGGGTGGTCAACCTGATGAATGAACGGGGCCTGCGGTGGCGACCCGGATTCAAAGAGGACGGGCCGGTGCGGGTGCGCATGACGCTGCCCGTGCGTTTTCAGCTGGAAGAAGCCAAACCGTACGTATTGGCGGGGCGGGACACCATCTACGTTCGTTACGATACGCCTCCGGGATTTATCGGCGGCGACGAGGCGCTCAGCCGGTGGCTGGCCGAACGGCTCGATTATCCGACGTCGGGTCTGGACAGCTGCCGGGTAGGCACGATCGACATGCAATTGCAGATCGGCCGCGACGGGCAGGTGCGCATTCTCGATATGACCGATTACAACGACCTCGGGTTCGACTTCTGGTACGAGGCCATCGACGCGGCGACTTCGACGATCGGCCAATGGGACGTCGCGGTTTTTGAAGGACGAAAGGTGCCTTCCGCCTACGATATTACGCTTTCCTTTGCACCCAATAACGAGGCCTGCCGCGAAGTGGTGACGGCCTACCAGGAAGCCGGCAGACTGGTGCAGGAAGGCGCCGAACTTTTTAATGCCGATGATCAGGAGGCCGGACTGGCCAAACTCGACGAGGCTTTGGCCCGCTTTCCCAACGACGCCAACTTCCTCTTCATTCGCGGCCAGATGTTGCTCGAAGCAGACCGCCTGCGAGAAGCCTGCCGCGACCTGCGTAAAGGCAGCGAGATCGCTCTGGTGAATTGGTATAACGATATCCTCCCCCTCATCTGCAGATAGCCGCAGTTGTTGCTATCTGCGAGCACCTTGCGGGTTGGCTCTCCAAGCCGAAAACCCGCAATCTTTTGGTTAGCCCGCATAATCCGGGCTAAAGAAAGAACGAGGATTTTTCCTTCCGCCCCCTGTAATTTTTATGACAATCGGGAGGCAACATCTCCTAAATGCATTTACCCCACCCAAGAGGATACTCCACACCCACACCCACACCCACACCCAAACTCACACTCACACCCACACCCCTTTACTCCCCCAACCCAATCCGCGTCCCATCCTTCAGCCGGGCGCTTTTTTTCACGACGATGATGCCGTCGCGGATGCAGTAGGTGTCCGTTTCGGTATCTGCGAGGGCGACGCTGCCGTGGATCGAGACGTCGTTGCCGATGCGGCAGTCTTTGTCGATGATGGCGTTGCGGATGTGGCAGTTATTGCCGATACCCATGGCCGGCTGGTCCTTCCCGCTTTCGATCTCTTCGATGGTTTCGTAATAGTCGTTCCCCATGATGATGGTGTTGGAGATCTCGGTTTCGTTACCGATGCGCGAGCGGATGCCGACGATAGAGCGTTCGATCTTTTTGGCGTTGATGATGCAGCCTTCGGCGATCACGGCGCGGTTGAACCAGGTGCCGAAAATTTTGGAAGGAGCCAGCAGGCGCGGCCGGGTGTAGACCAGGTCGCGGTTGTCGAAGAGGTTAAACTCGGGCACCGGATCGGTGAGGGCGATGTTGGATTCGTAGAACGAACGGATGGTGCCGATATCGGTCCAGTAGCCGTCGTAGGCGTAGCTGGCTACTTTGTACTCGGAATTGATGGCGGTGGGGATAAACTCTTTGCCGAAGTCGGTGGATTCGGGATAGTCGCTGAACAGCTTTTCCAGGACGTCGCGGCTGAAGATGTAGATCCCCATGGAGGCGAGGTATACTTTTTGCTGGGCCTCGTATTTGGGTGCTACGGGCGACGACCAATCGACGAGCAGTTCCGTTTTGGGTTTTTCGATGAAGCTTTCGATCATGCCGCTTTCGTTCACCTTCATGATGCCGAAGCCAGGGGCGTCGCGTTCGTTGACGGGAATGGTGGCGATGGTGAGGTCGGCTTTTTTCTCGATATGGTACTGGGCGAGCGCTTCGAAGTTCATCTGGTAGAGCTGATCGCCGGAGAGGATGAGCACGTAGTCGTATTCGTGATTGTGGAGGTGGTGCATCGACTGGCGTACGGCGTCGGCGGTGCCCTGGAACCACTTGTCGCTCTGCGGCGTCAGTTCGGCTGCGAGGATATCGACGAAGCCCCGGCTGAAGAGGTCGAAGTTGTAGGTGTTTTTGATATGTTGGTTGAGCGAGGCCGAATTGTACTGGGTCAGGACGAACATGCGGCGGAGCCCGGAGTTGAGGCAGTTGGAGATCGGGATATCGATCAGGCGGTATTTGCCGCCGATGGGGACCGCCGGTTTGGAGCGGTGCAGGGTCAGCGGATAGAGGCGGGTGCCGGCGCCGCCGCCGAGGATGAGGCTAATCATCTTAATGGGCATAATCGGTGTAGGTTTTTATTATCCTGAGCATTAGGGATCAGTTGATCAGTTCGTCGTAAATTTCCCGGTAGGCGGCGGCTGATTTTTCCCACGAAAAATCGAGGCGGAAGAGGCGCTCGCGGATTTGTTCGAGCTGTGCATACCGGTTGTGGTACAGTTCTGCCGCCCGGTAGATGGCCAGATGGCCGTCATCCAGGTTAAAATGATTGAAGCGGATACCCCGCCCTTCGCCGTCGGGCTCGCCGATGTCGGGGACGGTGTCCCGCAGCCCGCCCACGCTGCGTACGATGGGCAGTGTGGCGTAGCGCATCGCATACATTTGGTTCAGGCCGCAGGGTTCGACCCGGCTGGGCATCAGCAGGAAGTCCGAACCCGCGTACAGCTGGTGGGCTAGGGCTTCGTTGAATTCCAGTGCGGCGTCGAACCGGCCGTTCAGTTGTCGCCGCAGGTGGGCGAAAGTGTCCATGAGTTGAGGCTCGCCCGTTCCCAGCACCACAAAAGCGACGTTCATACCGGAGTGGATGACCCGCTGCATCAGGTCGGGCAGCAGGTCGGCGCCTTTCTCACCGACCAGGCGACCGATGAAAGCGATCACGGGAAGCCGGGCGTCGATGTGGAAGTGTTGCGCCAGCACGCGCTTATTGGCCGCCTTGAAGGCGCGCAAACTGTCGGAGAGGGGATGGGCGATATAGGTGTCGGCCCGCGGGTCCCACACTTTGGTGTCGATGCCGTTGAGTATGCCTTTTGTCTTGTGCTGTTCGTGTTCAAACAACCATTCCAGGCCGCCTGAATCCTGCTTCATCTCTTCGAAATAGTTGGGCGAAACAGTAGTGACCCGCCAGGCGCATTTGATGGCGGTAGCCAGGGGGTTGATCTGCTGGTTCCAGTCGAGCAGGCCCCGGCCTTCCGGCTCGAAGAAAGGCAGCTGATAAAGCTGGTCCCAACCGAAAGAACCGTGGTAGCGGCCGTTGTGAACGGTGATGACGGTGGGAATATCGCGCAGAGGCGCGTACTCCGGGCAGTATTTGACGAAGAAGGGGATCAGCCCCGTGTGGTGGTCATGGCAGTGGAGGACGCCGGGCTGCCCGGGCGTATGCATGATCCACTGCAGGACGGCCTGCGAAAATGCGAGATAGCGCTCCACCGAATCCTCGTAGTGGTGGCCGTTCGGATCGGCGTAGATGCCGGGCCGGTCAAACAGGCCGGGAATGTCGGCCACGAAGAAAGGATACCCCAGCGCGTCGGTAGCGGCTTTTTCTATCGTGAATGAAAAGTAGCGATCGTGCAGGCGAACGGTGCCGGAATAGATCCCGGAGAAGAGCCGTTCTCTGATCCACTGAAGATCGTACTTGGGGATAATGACGCCCGAGGTCATGCCGGCTGCGGTGAGGTATTTCGGCAGGGCGCCGACAACATCGCCCAACCCCCCGGCTTTAGCAGCCGGATAACACTCCGCGCTGATATGCAAAACTTTCATGTGGGGCCATTTTTATACCCCGGAAGGTACGGCATATTCCCGGAAAGGGCGGTACGGAAGGAGAAAAGAATCCGCAAAAGCCCGATTTTTCCGGTCGGCGATCAGCCCGCCTGACGGGGCTTGTCGCTTTTCTTGGTTTTTTTCTTCTTCGGCCGTGTTTTGCCATGCGATCCTGCCCAGCGTTTGCCTTTCTTGCTTCTGATATCTCCTTTACCCATGATGTAAAATTTTGAATTTTGTGCAAAAATAATGGTTTATCCGATAAACTCTAACCCGCGCTAAGCGAGGGGCAGGGCAATCGCATTTAATTTCTGGATTTCGGAAAAGCAGGAAAAATCCTCGTTTTTACCTCGATCCTAAAGGAAGAACGAGTTTTAATGCGATTGCCCTGGCGATCGGTCGAAAAAAGAAACACGCCGGTCGGTATACTGCCTCGCTTTACCCAACCATGTCGTCCGTTTTCGGCCTCTTTCTGTAGGGGAAGGGGAGCCGGCGCGTCATCTAATCATTGTCCGTTCAAATGAAAAAACCATACGCCATGGAAAATACCCGCAGCTTTTTAACAGACGTGTTGCGCAGGGCATCTTTAAGGGTTACAGGGGGGCTTTTTGTCCCGCTTCAATACTTCCGTGCAACAAGTCTGTTGTTTTTGATGGGGATGCTACTGCCCCTGCTTCCCGTTTTCGGGCAGTGTGATCAGGAGCTATCGGTTACCCTGAGCCCCGAAGCGCCGGGCGACGTCTATTGTGCCTACGATACGGTCAAGCTGAGCGCTCCCGAAGGTTTTGCCGGCTACCAATGGTACTGGAACAGCAGCAGCGACACCACCGGCGGCAACCCGATCCCCGGCGCCGTAGCAGCGACCTATCTGGCGCCGGTCGCCGAATACGGCTTTGCTTATTTCTACGTAGAAGCAGTTTATCAGGATACCTGCCAGGCGACTTCCCCGGCGGTGGTGATCGACTCGTGGGTGTTTTTGTCGCCCGCCATTGCACACGACGCCGACACCGAGCTGTGTTTCGGCGATTCGGCTTTGATCGAAAATGCTTTCGGCGAATTCGCGGCTTACCAGTGGCTGCGCAACGGTGCGCCCCTACCCGGCGCCAACCAGTCTTTTTACTGGGTTACGGAGCCCGGCGTATATACCCTGGAAACATCGCCTGAACCTTGTCCGCTGCTCACCCTCTCCAGCGGCGTAGGCCCCGTTTTTACCCTTTCCGGGCCGGCGACGCCGGTGATCACCCAGCAGGGCAATCAACTAGTTGCCGATTCCGGGCCCTTCTTCCAGTGGGCCTTCGAAGGCATGGATATCCCCGGCGCCACCGAGGCGGCTTTTCAGCCCGAAGAAACGGGGAATTACACCGTGGCCGCTATCGATGAAAACGGGTGCACCGCCGTCTCGGAACCTTTCTTTTTTGAAGCGACCAGCCTGGAAACGCCCGATCCCGCCCGTACGTTCCGGCTGTTCCCCAACCCAGTAGGCCGCATGCTGTATGTGGTCAATCCCGGTTATTCGGACTATCGCCTTTTTCTCTACACCGCTTCGGGCCGGGAAGCGCTGCGGGCAGACGGAAGCGGCGGCGCCACTACCGCTTTTGACCTCAGCAGCCTGGCGCCCGGCCAGTATTTCGCCCGCATTCAGGGGGCGGGGCGCACGCAGGTTTATCCGGTGGTAAAGCGGTAAGGGGCTTTGGTAGTTAGAGCTTGTTTGGAGGTAGTCATTTTGGCTGCAAAACCCAGCTTTTGGAACCTCCCTGTGGCATTTTTCCGACCCGTAGCGCTGCTATGAGCCGGAAAAATCCCTTCGGGAGAACCCAAAATCTGAGTTTTTCGCTTCAAAAGCACTACCTCCAAACAAGCTCTTAGTCTTTGGTCTTGGACAGTCGGTCTTCGGCGCCTCATAAGAGCCAAAGACCAAAGACCAATACCCAAAGACCAATACCCAAAGACCAACCGCCAATACCCAAATTTCGCTATTTTGGTCGCCACAAGCATTTATCCCCATGGAAGTTTACGATTATATTATCGTGGGCGCCGGTTCGGCGGGTTGTGTGCTGGCGAATCGGCTGACGGAAGCCGGGGTCGGGAAGGTGCTATTGCTCGAAGCCGGCGGAAGCAATCGGCATCTCAAGATCCGGGTGCCGGCGGCTTTTCCCGAACTGTACAAAAAAGCCTGCGACTGGGCTTTTTATTCCGAGCCGGTAAGCCGCCTGTGCCGGCGGCGGTTGTACCAGCCCCGGGGCAAGGGTTTGGGCGGCAGCAGCAGCATCAACGCCATGATCTACGTACGCGGCCACCGCGCCGATTACGACGGCTGGGCGGCCCTGGGTAATCCCGGCTGGTCGTACGAGGCCGTACTTCCTTACTTTAAGCGATCGGAGCGCTGGCAGCTCGCTCCCGATCCGTACCACGGCCAGGATGGCGAGTTGTGGGTGGGCTACGGCAATTACGTCCACCCTTTGACGAAGGCATTTCTGGCGGCCGCCCGCGAGTGTGGGTTTCCGGCCAATCCCGATTTCAACGGCGCCCGTCAGGAGGGCTTCGGTCTGTTTCAGGTGACGCAGCGCCGCGGCGCCCGCTGGAGCGCCGCCGATGCGTTTTTGGCGCCGGCCTTGTCGCGGCCCGACCTGAGGGTGGAAACCCATGCCCGGGCGCACCGCGTGATCTTTGACGGCCGGCGCGCCACGGGAGTAATTTTTGCGCAGCACGGCCAAAAAGTAACAGTAAAGGCGAGGCGCGAAGTCATCCTCGCCGCCGGCGCTTTTCAAAGCCCGCAGTTGCTGCTGCTCTCCGGCGTCGGCGATGCCGAAAAGCTGCGCAAAAAAGGCATTCGCCTGCGGCATCATCTGCCGGGAGTAGGGCGCAACCTGCAGGATCATCTTACTGCGCCGGTCACCTTCCGTTGCCGTCATCGCTTTACCCTCGATGCGGCCCGTCGTTTTCCGGTGCGGGGAGCCGCCCTGTTGCAATACCTGCTTTTCCGTCGCGGTCCTTTCGCCAGCAACGTCGCTGAGGCGGGCGGGTTCGTAAAAACGGAGCCTTCGCTGGCGGCGCCCGACCTACAGTTTCATTTCGGGCCGGTCTTCTTTCAGGATCACGGCTTTCATCCGCCGCCCGGCAACGGGTATTCGATCGGGCCGCAACTCCTCCTGCCGAAGAGCCGTGGGGAGGTGCGCCTGGCAAATAAGGACCCTGATGCCGCGCCGGTGATCGATCCCCGTCACCTCAGCGACCCGGAAGACCTGCAGAAGCTCATCACCGGCGTGCGCCTGGCCCAACGCTTGGGCATGGCCGGCGCATTCGCCCGGCGCCGGATCGGCCCGCACCTGCCGGCTTCAACGCTGGAAAGAGAGGAAGATATCGCCGAGTTCATCCGGCGCAATGCCGAGATCCTTTATCACCCGGTCGGAACCTGTAAGATGGGAACCGACCCGGAGGCCGTCGTCGACCCCTCCTTACGCGTGCACGGCCTGGCCGGCCTGCGCGTGGTCGACGCCTCCATCATGCCCGTCATCGTACGGGGAAATACCAACGCCCCTACCTATATGATCGCAGAGAAAGGAGCCGAACAAATAATAGCCGACAGCCGGAAAAACTGAATAAAGATATGATAGCGCAACAATTATCGGAATTTCCCATTACCTTGGAAATTCCCGTACAATGGGCGGAGATGGACGCTGCCGGGCACGTCAACAACGTCATTTACCTAAAATGGTTCGAAGCGGCCCGGGTCGCTTACGTGGACGAACTGGAAGTAGACGTGATCGACAACGACTTCGGCGCCGGTTTTATCCTCGCCCGGCAGGAGTGCAAGTACCTCCTGCCGCTGACCTACCCGGATACGGTAGTATGCGGCATCCGCACCGAGGAGATCCTGGAAGACCGGATGGTGATGCATTGCGAGATCTTCAGCCGCCGCCACGAGCGGCTGGCGGCGGTCGCCAGGGCTACCATGGTGACCTTCGATTACCGGCAGCGGCGCAAAGTACCGGTGCCCGCAGCGCTGCGGCAAAAGATCCGGAACCTGGAAAAAGAAAAAGCGGATTAAAAAAGCATCCAAACCCAAATGCATGAAACCCGTACTCATCATCGGCGCGGGCCCGGCGGGGCTGGCCATGGCCGCCTGCCTGCAGCAGAAAGACATGCCGTACGTTTTATGGGAAAAAAGTGAGGCGCCCGGCGATTCCTGGCGCCGTCATTACGATCGCCTGCACCTGCACACGGTCAAAGAACACTCGGCACTGCCGTACCTGCCCTTTGCCGAGGACGTCCCCCGTTATCCTTCCCGGGCGCAGGTGGTGGCCTACCTGGAGGAATACGCTCGTCATTTCGGGATCGAACCCCATTACGGCGAAGAAGCGGTAAGCATCCGCCGCGCGCCGGACGGCGGATGGGAAGTCCGGTCCCGCTCGGGGCGCGTTTTCCGGGGGCCGGCGGTGGTGTTGGGTACGGGCCTGAACCGCTGTCCGCACCGGCCGGCGCTTCCGGGTGAAGAGCAGTTCTCGGGGGAGATCCTGCACAGCCGTTCGTACAAGAACCCCGCGCCTTTTCGCGGCAAACGCGTCCTGGTGATCGGTATGGGCAATACCGGCGCGGAGATCGCGCTCGACCTGTGCGAACAAGGGGTTTCGACGGCTATTTCCGTGCGCAGCGCCGTCAATATCGTGCCCCGTGATTTTTGGGGTCGTTCCACCCAGAAAACAGCCCTGAAACTCGCCCGCCTGCCCCACTGGATGGTGGACGGAGTGGGCGTCTTACTGCGCAAGGTAATGGTCGGCAACCTGGAAAAGTACGGCATCCGGACCCCGGCCCTGCCGCCGTCCAGGCAATTGCGCCAAACGGGAAAGACCCCCGTGATCGATATCGGAACGGTAGCGCAGATCAAAGCGGGGCGAATCGAGGTGCTGCCGGGCATCCGGCAAGTGGAAGCCGACGGCGTCCGCTTTGAGAACGGGGAGCGGCGCGCCTTCGACGTGCTGCTGCTGGCGACCGGCTACCAACCGGGGCTCGATTCCCTGCTCGGAGAAACGGAGGGATTGGTGGATCGCCACGGCGCTCCGCGCGAGCTCATCGGCGCGGGGCGTTTCGCCGGTCTTTATTTTCTGGGATTCGACAATTACTCGCCCGGCGGGATACTGGGGGTCATTCATCGGGATGCGCCGCGCGTCGCCGACCATTTACAACAACAATTGCCGGCCAACGGCGGCCCGGCCGCTGCGGTATGAGCGGCCGGCATTCGGGAAATTGCGGTTTTTGGGTTACCTTTGCCAAAAGTTTCAACTTACATGAATTTTCGCCATCTGATTTTCCTCCTCACCGCGGTCATCGCTATCGGTTGTTCGCCGGCCGAGAAACCGGCCGGGGAGCCGGTAACTACTACCGAATACACGCCTCCTGCCGGGAGAAGCGGCGCCTATGTCGTATATATCAACGCCGATACGCTGCTGAGCCGGTATGATTATTTCCGGCGGGAGATGGAAAAACTCGAAGCCCGCGAAAAAGAAGTCAGCACCGACCTCAACCAGCGAAACCGGGCTCTGGAACAGGAATACCGCGGCATACAACAGAAGATACAGGAAGGCCTCCTGGCGCCCAATCAGATCGCCAAAGAGGAACAGCGCCTGGCTTTGGCCCAGCAGAAATTGCTGGCCGAACGCGAACGGCTTTCCCAGGAACTGCTCGCTGAAACGGATAAGCTCAACAAAGAACTGCGCAGTCGCCTCGATTCTTTGCTGAGGCGCCTCCAACAGGAAAACGGATACGATTTCGTATTGCAATACGGCCAGGGCTCCAACGTGCTGATGGTGAACGATTCACTGGATATTACCGGTCTGGTGCTTTCGGAACTGAACCGGGAAGAATCGTCGACCACCACCGATTGACGCAAGGCCTCCGGTTTACATCAACTGCCCGCAGTTGAAATGTACTGCCCTCGCTACCGAACACGACAGTCCAGACTTCGCCCAGTCCTTGCGGTGCAACGCCCTCCGGATACTACCTCCCCGGAGGCCGGTTTTTTTTCCGATTGACCGAGAAACACACCTCGCTTACCGCTCAGTGAATTTAGAGCCGTGGGATGGGGGCGCGCCAAAGGCAAAGAACCCTCGGGAAATAAGATGATTTGCCTCTGGGATGGGACTCGACTTTAAAGTAGAAATAATGGGATCGATCAAGCGATTCGCGCGTCGCGTGCTGATGAACGGGCTTTTTCTGAAGTGCAACGTCTCCTTGAGCGTGGTGCTGTGGGCTTTGCTTTTGCCGGCAATGCCGGTCGAGGCAGATGATCGCGATTCGCTGACGACCCGGTACATCAATCAGGAACAAGGTTTTCCGGGGCGCGCCTGCAAACGCCCGGTGCAGGATGAACGCGGGTTTATATGGATGCCCGGCCGCGGGGGCCTGGTGCGGTATGACGGTCAGCGGTTTCACCAGATCACGCGCGCAGCCATGGGATTGTCCGGGATGGATCCCCTGAACGTCGAACGTGCGCCGGACGGCAAACTTTGGGTGTTCCGGTCCGATCAGCGTTTTCTCAGGCAGGTGCTTGGGCGTTGGCATGAGATCAGGATCGTCGATCCGATCACTGAGGATATCCGGACGCTAAAGGCGTACTATCCCGACCTGCCTTTTCCGGAAGACGCCATTTACAATATACACCTATCTAAAAAACGGGCCTGGCTGGGCCTGCGGAACGGCGAGATCTGGCTGCACGAAGGCGAGGGCTGGCGGCTTGTTTTTTCCAACGGCGGCGACTTTCCCGTCGGGCCGATGATAGAAGACGCCGTCGACCGCCTGTATTTTGCCGGCCCCAGGCGATTGATCATCCTACAGAAAAAAGGCGGTCAATGGGAAGCCCGGTCGGAACCTATTTCTTTCGTTATTAGGGAATTGGCGGTTTTCTCGCATGAGGGGGTCCTCCTGTATCAGGAACCTTGGCTCACCAATGGGTCGGTAAAGCCCACCATCTGGTTCCGGTCCAACCAGGGCCCGGTCGTCCCCTTGCAGATGGCGGAAGAAGAAATCCTGACACCGGTCAAAAGGGGGCCGGACAGCACCCTTTGGTTATTAGGGTTGAAAACGGAACAGCTGAGCTGTCTTCGCGTGCAGGAGGGCCAACTGGTGGTTGTCAAAAAGGTAAAGGTTCCGGGTAACCTGATCAAGGATATCATTCTTCATCAAAACTACTTCAGCCCGCAAAACCAACTTTGGGTGTCCCGTTACGACGGTTACGCCGTCCTGGATTTTCAGTCGCTTCCATTCCAGACCCTGTTGGCCGGCGAGGGCTTCAGCACCCGGAGCATCGGGCGGCTCGACTCCGTGCATTTTCTGGTCAATACCTACCGGGGGGTGGTCAGGCTGAACCGGAAGCGCGGGGATTATGAGCTGATTCCGACTGCTCAGAAAAATGTACCCTTCGGTCAGCAGATCACCGGGGAATACATCTGGATCGGCGGCCATAGTCCGCATCTCAGTACGCTCACCCGCGGAGAACTGAGCGAAGTACGGCGGGTACGGTTCAAGGAAGAACCATCGGGGAAGTTGCGCACGGAGGTCTTGCTGCCGTTCGCCGACGATCACGGAAAAATATGGGTCGGGTTGTCCGCCGGCCTGGGATTACATAAGCCGGGAGAAGACCACATCCGGCCTTTCAGCGGCTTTGGCGCCCATTCGGCCCTGAAATCCGCATTCGTCTATCAGTTTTTTCCCGAGGGTTCGGAAATCTTACTGGCCACCTCCCGCGGGATCTTTTTTTTGGACCCCGGGGAAGAACGCATCCTGCGCCATCTTCCGGGGCCGAACGGGGGGGAAGTAAGTTTTATCTTTCAGGATCGCCGGGGCGCCGGTTGGGTATTGCAGCCTAATACCGGATTGTTTCGATGGCGTCGGGAAACCAAAGACTTCGAGAAAAAGGAGCTGTCGCCGGCGCCTTCCTTCAACAACCTGCACGCCATTTACGAAGATGGGGCGGGCCGGTTCTGGATGCCTAGCGACCAGGGGCTGATCTGCTATCATCCGGAATCGGGAAAGGTCAATTATTACACGAAGGAAGACGGGTTGGCGAATGACGAATTTAACCGGCACGCTCATTTGGAAGCCGACGGCTACTTCTATTTCGGGGGGCTCAACGGCATTACTTTTTTCCGGCCGGAAGCGGCGCCGGCGGTGGTTCCCGTTCGCAAGGACATCCACCTCATCGGCGCCGTCCATATCAATCCCGGCAATGGCAAACAAGAAGACTGTCTGCGCGAACTGATCGCGGGGGAGACGCTGCGGCTGCCTTCCGGAGCGCGTGCTTTAAACCTGGAATTTACGGTGCCGGATATGCGATCCTCCGGCTTTCAGTACGCCTATCAGATCGTGGGGTACGACCAGGAGAAGGCGCCGCTGGAGGACAACCGGGTGCGGCTGGCCCAGCTGCCGTACGGCAGGCAGGAGATCCGGATCTACGCGGAGAGCCGGTCGGGACCGCCCGTGTTCGGGGAAATGCGCATTGCCTACTACCTGCCCCGGCCTTTCTATCTGCATCCGGTTTTCCTGGTGGTGCTGGCGGCGGGCCTGGCGGTGGTCGGCTACCGCATCAACCGCTGGCGACTCAATTCGGCGCTGCGGGAAAACCAGCGCCTGGAAGCCGAAGTAGCCCGCCGTACGGCCGAGCTGGTCAAAGCCCGGGAACAGGCCGAGCAGCAAAACCGGGAACTGAAACAGCTCAACCACACGAAAGACCGGCTGTTCGGCGTGATCGGCCACGAATTGAAAGGGCCGTTGCTCAGCCTTTCGGGTTTGTCCGAAAAAATGAACTACCTGATCCGGATGGGCCGCTGGGCCGATATCGACCGCCTTTCCGACGCCCTGGATCGCCATGTCGGGCAAACCCAGCACCTGCTGCACAACCTGTTGCGCTGGGGGCAACTGCAGCTCGGTCAGCCCGACGGCCGCCCGGAAGCCGTGCGCCTGCTGCAGGAGGTGCGGATCCTAACCGCCGAGATCGCGCCGACGCTGCGCAAGAAAAAGCTGGAGGTAGAGGTCGACATCAACGCCGCCCACGTGGTGCGCTTCGATCCCGGGGCGCTCACGGTAGTATTGCGCAACCTGATCAACAACGCCGCAAAATTCTCCCCGCCCGGCGGGAAGATCGCCATTTCCTCTGCCGCCCGCGGCGAACAGATCGAACTGGTGGTGCAGGATTACGGCTTCGGTATGTCCGCCGATCAGGTCGCCGGACTTTTTGACGACACTACTTTTATCTCGACCACCGGCACTTCCGGCGAGCGCGGCTCGGGGCTAGGATTAAAGATCTGTAAAGAATTGGTGCGACTCAATCGCGGACGGATCGAAGCCGAAAGCCGACCGCGGCAGGGGACTACTATTCGGCTAACCATGCAGCAGGCCAGTTGAGCGCGAAAGCAGGAGTTAATTGCAAAAGCTACATTTTTGTGACATTTTGCCTATTATTGTATTCGAAAAAGTAACCAATCCGTAGCGATAACCGTCCTGAGTATTCTGTATTATAAGGATTTCGGTGGATTGGGGCGAAAAGACTAAGAGCTTGTTTGGAGGTAGTGCTTTTGAAGCGAAAAACTCAGATTTTGGGTTCTCCCGAAGGGATTTTTCCGGCTCATAGCAGCGCTACGGGTCGGAAAAATGCCACAGGGAGGTTCCAAAAGCTGGGTTTTGCAGCCAAAATGACTACCTCCAAACAAGCTCTAAGAGCACGTTTGGGGCGGGTTCGTTATGAAAATCAACAGGTTAACTAAAAGATAAAATGTGAGTTTACCGGGGTAAATGAGCATTTTATCTTGACGACAGGTTCCTAAGCTGTTGATTCGCAATAGAAGCAAGCTCCAAACATGCTCGTACGTCGTTCTCCGCCGCCGGTGCATGGCAATGGATTTTCCACTAAATTGAAGTTTGGGCCGCCCAAAAAGTATATAAGGGCAGGAAAAGGGGTTACGGGAAGCTGTTACCGGGGAAAAACAGCCCGTCACAATAAGAAAAGCAAGCCAATGATGAATGTTCTGATCGTGGAAGATGACTTTTCGTTCGCGCTCGAAGTGGAAATGGCTGTAAAAGAACTGGGGTACGCAGTGCTGCCCATACAGTCAAAGGCCGAAGACACCCTGGAGTGGTTGCAGCGGGAAACGGTAGACCTGGTGATCGCCGATAATTACCTGAGCGGGCAGATGAAAGGCGTGGAACTGGTGCGCAAAATGCACGCCAGGGGCATACCAGTTATTTTCATGACCTCCAATAGCGACTTTGTAACTTACCACAGTCTGCGCGACCATCACCTGGAAGCTTTTCTGGTAAAGCCGTTCGATCTTCTCACGTTACAAACGACCATCGATCTGGCCTTCAAAAGGCAGGAACAACGCCACCTGCCGGCCGAAGACGCCCTCTTCATCAAAAAAGGACAATTGCTGGAAAAGGTAACGGTAGATGAGATCGTCTACATCGAATCCGAAGGCAACTATTGCTTTGTCTACACCAAAGAGAAGAGGAAGTACGCCGTAAAAACCTCGATCCGCAAATTTCTGGACCGAATCGTCAATGCCGTTTTTATTCAAATCCACCGCAATTACGCCGTTAACTTTTCGAATGTAGAAGCGATTGATTTTCAGGATGCTGAAATTTATCTGGCGGGCGGCGGGCGCTTACCTATCGGACAAACCTATCGCAAGGAAATCCAGGAAGCGGCGAATCGTATTTAGTCTGTTACGACCCAGTCGAGTTAATGCTCCGAAAGAATTGGCTCATACACTTTAAGTATGTGCCCGTAACCTTTCGCCGGAATGGGCTGCCCATGTAGCTTACATTTGTACCGGAACGAAAGAATAAAAGGGAACAAGGAAAGAGGCTGCTGTTTTTTGGCGGCCTCTTTTTTTCTTTTCCTGTTGACGACCACCCGGACAGCGCAGAGCCGTCCCTGATCATAAGCTTTCATTTTTACTCGGATATAACCCGGATGATTCATCTATTGCCGGCCGCCATTCTGTCCCGTTGGGGTCCATCTCACCGTATCTGGTGATACCCGCCTGCGCGAACGCAAGCCGGTCAACCGTCATGGCGAAGAACGCATGAATAATCCGAGATAAAGAACTGTTTCTCGAAGCGAAGTGTTTCGCCGGCCGGAATTGATTCGGCCGGTTTTTTTTTGCCTTTTCGGTAACGCCCGGCTCAGTCTTTGCATAAATGGACGGAGAAATTATCGTGGATTTTTTTCTCAGGATTAAACTAGAGTGGTTAGCTAGTGACGAGCCTTCCGTAACGGGGGCTCGTTATTTTTTTATCGCGGCAACCGG
>CAYQQU010000018.1:0-48744 GCA_964419545.1 uncultured Saprospiraceae bacterium
CCCAAAATCTGAGTTTTTCGCTTCAAAAGCACTACCTCCAAACAAGCTCTTAGCCGTCTTGCCGTAGTTAAATACCTTTACCCGCGTGAAGCCAGTAGTCTGCTTAGTCATCCTCTTGTTGATCGCTTATCTCCATGTTTCCGGGCAAGCCGCATCGGAAAGACAGGATACCCTTCCGCCCCGCAGCCAGAAGATCATCCTTCCCATCCTCTACTATACGCCGGAAAGCAGCCTGGCCTTCGGCGCAGGCGGCCAGCTTTTCTTCCGCACCAGGGAAAGCCGCACCGACACCCGCCCTTCCGACCTCTTCCTGTACTGCATCTATACCCTGGCCCGCCAGCTTTCGGTAAGCGTTAAACCCAGGATCTTTTTCAAAAACGAGACCTACTTCCTCAACGCCGAGCTCAAACACAAAGAAAACCGCTATACCTTCTGGGGTATCGGCAACGAAACGCCCGACACCAACGAAGAAGAATACCGCGAAACGATCGGGCAGGCTTCGGTTGCCCTCCTGCGGCGGCTGCCGCCCGATTTTAACTTCGGGATGAGCTATACGTACTATTATTTCAAGACCAAGGAAACCGAACCGGGCGGCTTACTGGCGACCGACGAGACCGTCATCGGCCGAAGGGGCACGCAGCTCAGCATCCTCGGCATGGTGTTCAACATCGATTCGCGGGACAACCTCTACGCCCCCAATCGCGGGCAGTTTATGCAGGTTCAGACCAGCTGGGCCGCCGATTGGCTGGGCAGCCGCCACGATTATTACGAGTTTCTCCTCGACCTCCGCACTTATTTGCCCGTAGGCAAAAGCCACGTCCTCGCCCTGCAGTTCTATACCCAGAACCAGTTCGGCGACGTCCCCTTCCAGACCACCGCACGCTTCGGCGGCGGCGAGCTGGGCCGAGGATATTTCCGCGGCCGCTACCTCGACACTCAGATGTACGTAATGCAGGCCGAGTACCGTCACCGCCTGCACCGCCGCTGGAAGGCGGCGGCTTTTCTGTTGGCCGGCGAAGTGGCGCCCGATCCCGTCAGCTTCCTGAACGACTTCAAAGTAGCCGGCGGCGGCGGGCTGCGCTGGCAGCCTCTGCGCAAAAACGAAGCCTGCGTCCGCCTGGACTTCGCCCTGAACAAGGAAAGGGAATTTCGCTGGTACATCAGCATCAATGAGGCCTTTTGAGGGGATACCAAGCCTACCGACTCAACTGGACGATCTGCAGCACCGCCAGCAGGACGAACAGCCCCGCCAGAAAGTAATTGATGTTGCGGGCGAAAAAGTTGGCGCGCCGCTCGATGTACTGCGCGAAACCAGCGTAGGCGGAAAGCAGCGCCAGCCCGCCCAGGGCCGCGCCGACGATAAAAAACCAATGAGCCGGAGGGATCAGGGTGATGTAGTCGTTGGCTTTGAGGAAAGCGCTGAACGTCAGAAAATAGGGAATAACCAGTACGTTCATGCTGGCAATGCCCATACCCACCAGAAAAGCGGGGCCGCCGCGGTTGTAAGACTGCGTCTGCTGCGGGCGTCGCGCCTGGCGGTAAAAAACGACCGCCAGTATGAGGAAGATGGCGATCGCCACCCGTTTTAACCACAAGATCACTTCCGGGTTGCGCGTCAGAAAACCGGCGAAGGTAACCGCGATCAGAGCCTGCAGGAAAATGGTCACGGCCGCGCCCGCGCTGAACTGCAGGCCGCCCGCCAGGCCCCGCTTGAGGCTGACGCTCACCGAGGTCATATTGATCATACCAGGCATCAGCATCCCGACTACCGTCATGCCAAATCCGAATAAAAGGTTAGTCAGCACATCCATAGGAAGCAATATAATCAGAAATCAGGTGACGAACCCATTGCGGGTTCAGTAGACTTGTTACGCAGGGATATTTAAGATCCCCTGCGCAACAAATCTAGTAAAGTATCACAAAAGTTTTGTCCACGGTCGATACCCACCGTCTCGCCTTCCGGTGCGAACCCAAGCCGGGCAACCATTTTACCCGTTCATAGCCTATGAAAAATATGGGTTGGAACCATTATTGATTTCCTTTGTTTCCAGTACATGAAAATTATGGTTTCTACTGCTATCGCTTCATGCTTATTGGCATTCAATACTATGGTTCTGTTTGACTTCAATCCTGAGAGTAACTTATCCCGCTGGTATTTGGTCGATGACGGGGTGATGGGTGGAATATCTGAGGGAAAGTTTGGTCTTGATGAAAATGGCCATGCTGTTTTCAGCGGCTCCGTTTCTCTGGAAAATAACGGAGGATTTTCATCTGTTCGGTACCGGTTTGAAGCTTTGGATGTGCGCACCTTTCGCAAAGTAGTCCTACGAGTTAAAGGCGATGGAAAGCGGTATCAATTCAGAGTAAAATCCGATCAGAATGATCGACATTCCTACATTCAATATTTTACGACGAACGGACAATGGCAAACCGTAGAAATTCCGCTCTCAGATCTTTATCCCACCTTCAGAGGACGGACACTTAGGATGTCCAATTATCCCGGCGGCCTGATGGAAGAAATAGCTTTTCTGATAGGAAATAAAAAGGCGGAGACTTTTCAGTTAATGATTGACAAGATCGAGCTACAATGAATTGAGGAAATTCAATTCATGGAAGATCATTTATACAAGCCAGCCAGGATTATTGTTTAATGGAACGATAAAATAAACCGAATAAATAGCTTTCAATTATTTCCATGCACCTCCTTCAAATCCCCGGCCTCATACGCCGCCAACAACCGCTTCAAATCCGCGATCCGCATCCTCACCTTTTTCCCGTCATCCAGGTCCCGGACTTTCAGTTTGTGGCTTGATTGGTTGAGCACCGTTTCCGAATAGGCAATATCCAGTTCTTCCCGTATGGCCTTTTCCCGGGTTTCAAACGGCTCGTGGGCGATCAGCTGTCGGCCGAAGCAGTTGTGGATCAGGGTATAGCCGGCGATGCCGGTCTGGCTTTGATAAGCTTTGGAAAAACCGCCGTCGATGACGATCAGCTTACCCTCGGCTTTGATCGGGCTTTCGCCTTTTTTGACGGATACGGGGACGTGGCCGTTGAGGATCACAGCATCGCCGGTGGTGAGGCCAAATTCGCGGAGGATCATCCGGCAGGTTTCCGGGTGGTCGCGGTATTCGTAATAGGGGTCCTTTTTTTCGGTATGCAGGGTTTTATCCCCGGTGAAATAGCGCTCAAAGGTAGCCATTTTGGCTTTGCCGAAGAGGGGCGAGTTGGGGCCGGCCCAAAGGTACCAGATGAGGTCGATGGCGTAGGCGCGTTCCGGGCTGCCGGGGCTGCCGGAATAGGCGATCTTCATCTGTTGATCCAGGTAGTCCATCAGGGCTTTGCCTTTTCTGGGGCCGCCGCCCAGGTCCACCGACCGAAACTGCCCGTCTTTTTGCAGGGGGACGCAGCCGTGATAGAGCAGATTCTGGTTGGCGGCGTAGTACATGCTGCCTTTTTCGAAGAGCGTGCGCACGTGGCGCTGTAAGCGTTCGCTTTTCAGGAAAGAAGTTTTGATGCGATCCATGAGGGCGGCTTCTTCCGGAGTAAGTACGTAGGGGGCGGCTGGATCGACGGTGGGAAAAAAGGCGTCTTTCATCGGGTAGGCCTTTCCATTGATGGTCACCGCCTTTTTGTCGAAATCAATTTTATCCAGCAGCAGCCGGTCGGCCATATCGAACTCGGGTCGGCGCCGGATCAATTGACCTTCCAGTTTAAACTGAATGATGGTGATGGCCTTGTGCATCAGGCCGTTCAGCCAGTGCTCCGATTCGTTCAGCAAGGCGCCGGGATCGATTTTGGGGTTGAAAACGAGGCTGGTGTCAGCCTTGTAGTGTTCGAGCGCAAACGACGCCAGGGGCAGCAGCTGGATGCCGTATCCTTTCTCCAGCGTGTCCGTATTGGCGTACCGCAGCGATAGTCGCAGGACGTTGGCCATGCAGGCTTCATTGCCCAGCGCCGCCCCCATCCAGACCACATCGTGGTTCCCCCATTGAAAATCGACGGAATGATGGTCCGATAGTTCGTCCATGATGACCTCCGCGCCCGGCCCCCGGTCATAAACGTCCCCGATGATGTGGATGCGGTGGATGGCCAGCCGTTGGATCAATTTGGAAAACTCACAGATCAGCCGTTCCGCCTGGCCGATCTCGATGATGCTGCCGATCAGGTGATCGTAGTAGTCGTTGGCTTCGCCCAGCTCCCGCTCGGCGACCAGTTCGGAAATGATCTGGTCGAAGCCGGGAGGCAACAGCTTTTTCAGTTTTTTGGTGGAATAGATGGAGGCGAACGCCCGGGTGAGCTGAATGAGCTGCTTCAACCTTTCGCGGAAAAAATCGGCGGGGCCCGGGTTGTCTTTTAAAACCAACGGCAGCTTCTCTTCCGGATAATAGATGAGTGTCGCCAGCCGGTTGACGTCGGCCGGCGACAACTCCGGGTAGAGCTCCCCTATCTTTTGCTTGATGACCCCCGAGCCGTTGCGCAGCACGTGCTGGAACGCTTCGTGTTCGCCGTGTACGTCGCTGAGAAAGATCTCCGTCCCCTTGGTAAGGTTGAGCACCGAACTCAGCAGAACGATCTCTTTGGCAGCAGCGAAGCGGTTGGGGTACCGGGCGGCGAGGAGGTCGAGGAATTTTTTGTCTTCGGTCATGGTGATGGTGTTGTGGGAGAAAGTTAAGGAAAGGCGTGGGAAAAAAGGAACGGGGAAACAGAAGAACTGCAGAAGTTTTCCAAATTTGTTGGTCGAAATTGCCGAAACGCAAGTGATATTTTGCTCAGGAAAATGGACGGTTTGGAAATAACCCGATCTTTAGCCATGTTTGGACCTCTCACCGGAAAATCTAAAAAATGAGTCAAAGAAAATTATTGTTCTGGTCAATAACCGTGGCGCTTGCCGGGTTCCTTTTCGGGTTCGACACGGTAGTGATATCGGGCGCCGATAAACAACTGCAGGAGCTCTGGAGTACCTCCGACCTGTTTCACGGCTTCGTGGTGATGTCGATGGCGCTTTGGGGCACCGTCATAGGCGCCCTTTTCGGGAATATCCCTACCGACAAATTGGGAAGGAAAAGAACCCTGATCTGGATCGGTGTGCTGTATTTTGTGTCTGCCGCCGGCTCGGCCCTGGTTTCCGACCCTTACACTTTTTCCTTTTTCCGGTTCATCGGTGGCTTGGGCGTCGGCGCCTCTACCATTGCCGCCCCGGCTTTTGTTTCGGAGATCGCCCCTGCCAGGAACCGGGGAAAACTGGTGGCCCTGTATCAATTCAATATCGTGTTAGGGATATTGATCGCTTTTGTGTCCAATTTCCTGTTGAGCGATATCGGCGAAAGCGCCTGGCGATTTATGATCGGCGTAGAGGCCGTTCCTGCCTTAATCTACACCATTCTGGTATTCGGCATCCCCAACAGCCCGCGCTGGCTGATGATCTACAATCAGGATCGCGAGCGGGCCAAAGAAGTCCTGGCATTGATCAATCCTGCTGCCGATGCCGATAAAGCGCTGGATGCGATGGCGGCCGAGGAGAAAAACCTGGTAAAAAGCGAAAGCATCTTACATCGCAGCTTCCGGCTGCCGTTGACGTTGGCCTTCCTGATCGCATTTTTCAATCAATTTTCGGGCATCAACGCCTTTTTATATTACGCGCCGCGCATTTTCGAAGAGGCCGGTCTGGGCGCCAGCACCGCCTTGCTGAGCAGTATAGGGATCGGCATAACGAATATGTTGTTCACCCTGTTGGGATTATACCTGATCGACCGCCTTGGGCGGAAAGTATTGATGTATATCGGCTCGTTCGGTTACATTATTTCGCTCAGCCTGGTTGCCGCGGCTTTTTTCCTGGACTGGCAGGGGCTGTTCGTCCCGATCTTCTTCTTCATTTTCATCGCCGCCCACGCCATAGGCCAGGGGACCGTCATCTGGGTATTCATTTCAGAAATATTCCCCAACCACCTCAGAGCCAAAGGCCAGTCGTTCGGCAGTTCTACCCACTGGGTATCGGCTGCTTTAATCACGGTATTTCTGCCGTCGCTGCTGAGTCAGACGGGCAACCCGGGATACGTCTTCGGATTTTTTGCATTCATGATGGTCCTGCAACTCCTCTTCGTGTGGAAGATGATGCCGGAGACCAAAGGGGTTCCGCTGGAAGAATTGCAGGAAAGGCTGGTGAAAACCACAACGGGTCCGGCTTGAAAAGGCCAGCCGGGAGTTGGGAAGCTAACCCGGAATTTCAATGTCCGCAATAGACGCTACAACCTGGTCCGGACTAAAGGCGTAATTGATCAGGTCTTCTTTTTTCGATACGCCGGTGAGGGTCAGAATGGTGTGGTAGCCTACCTGTATTCCGCCGAGGATGTCCGTATCCATGGTATCCCCGATGATGGTGGTTTCTTCGGTGGAAAGGTTGATCCGCTTACGGGCGGCGCGCATCATAACGGGGCTCGGTTTGCCTACCGAGAAAGCTTTTTTTCCCGTCGCTTCTTCAATCATGGCGACAACCGCTTTGATGCCCAGGTTATTCCAGCCTTTCTTTTTTGGGGACGGATCCAGGTTGGTGGCGATGAGCTTGGAACCGTTCAGGATCATGTCCACGGCATTGTTTACCATTTCCAGCGTAAAGTTACGGCCTTCGCCGACCACCACGAAATCGGGGTCCTGATTGACCAGTTGATAACCGTTCTCTAACAAGCTATTCAAAAGCCCGCCTTCACCGAGCACATAGGCGGTGCCGTGAGGTTTCATGCGAGACAGAAAACTGGCGGTGGCGATGGCGCTGGTGAAACAATGTTTTTCCTCCACAATGATATCCATGGCCGCCAGTTTATTCACCACATCCCGCGGACTGCGCTGGCTGTTATTGGTCATAAAAGTGAATGGAATATCCTGGGCCAGCAGCTTTTCGATAAATTCCTTTGCGCCGGGTATCGGATCATTGCCGCTGTAAATGACGCCGTCCATGTCTATGAGGTAGCCTTTCGCCATTTTTTTATTTGTTTTTAATGATGAAACGAACGCCTCAATTTAAGGAATGCCCTTTACAAGCACCTTAAGTTTGAAGGTAAAATTCCTTGGAAATCACGGCAAAGCTTGTACCGACGGTGAGTTGGAAATGACTTCCTGGCAAAAAAGCGGATTCCGGGAAAGCAGAGTAGCCCCAGGTGGAATCGAACCACCATTTACGGTTTAGGAAACCGTCGTTCTATCCGTTGAACTATGGGGCCCGGAAAAAACTGCCTGACAAAGATACAAATCAGGCAGGGATAAAAAAAGATGGGACGGGACGGCGGCGTTTGCTTAGTTTTGTAATACCCGTAATGGGCTCACAACAACCATCGACATGAATATCGAATCCTTCCGGGAATACTGCCTCGCCAAACCCGGCGTGGAAGAAACTTTCCCTTTCGGTGAAGAGACCCTCGTCTTCAAAGTAATGGGCAAAATGTTCGCCGCCACCGGCCTCGATAGCGCAGGTTTTACGGTCAACCTCAAGTGCGATCCCGACCGCATCCCCGATCTGCGAGACCGCTATCCGGAGATCCGGCCCGGCTACCACATGAACAAAAAGCACTGGAACACCATTGACTTCGAGGGCGAACTGGAGGAGCCGCTCCTCCGCGAACTCATCGATCATTCTTACGAGCTGGTGGTGGCCAAGCTACCCAAAAAAGACCGGGAATCCCTGGAGCAGATGGATTGACCGGCAACCGCCTATGCAGCAACCTCAGCAATTCGACTACCTCATCGTCGGCCAGGGGCTGGCCGGCACCCTGGTCGGGCATTTCCTCGAAAAAAAAGGATGCCGCGCCGGCTTTGTCGATCCCGGCGGAAAAGACGCCGCCAGCCGCGTGGCCGCCGGCATCATCAACCCGATCACCGGCCGCCGCTATGTCAAATCGTGGCGGGTGGACAAGTTGATTCCTTTCGCCGAACAGACTTACCGCGAGCTGGAAGCCCGCCTCGGCGATACTTTCTTTCATCCCCGCCGCATCCTGCGGGCGCTCTTCAACCGGGGCGAAGAAAACGACTGGCTCGCCCGCTCCGCCGAACCGGGGTACGCCCGCTACATCCTGGACGAGCCCGACCTGGGCCGCTACGCCGCCGGCGCCGAACCTGCTTTTGCCTACGGCGAAGTGCGCCATTCCGCACAGGTGGATATCGGCAGGCTGACGCTGGCCTACCGCCAACGGCTCATCGCCGAAGGTCGCCTCCTGTCCGAAAGGCTCGACTACGACGCCCTGGAAGTCGAAGCCCGGGGCGTACGTTACCGCCACTGGCAGGCGCCCGCCCTCGTTTTTTGCGAAGGCAGCCGCGCCGTCGACAATCCTTTCTTCAACTACCTGCCCTTCGGAGGGGCAAAAGGCGAAGTGTTGCTGATCCGCATCCCGGAACCGGCTTTCGAGAAAATCCTCAAACAACGGGTCTTTATCGTGCCGCTGCAAAACGGCTTGTACTGGGTGGGCGCCACTTACGACTGGCAGTTCGAAGATAGCGCGCCCACGCCGGCCGGGCGCCGCTTCCTCGAAGAACGCCTGCAGGACCTCCTGCGCGTGCCCTACGAAGTGGTCGACCACCGCGCTGCGGTGCGCCCTACCGTCAAAGACCGCCGGCCCTTCCTGGGGCGGCATCCCGACCTGCCCGCACTCTTCCTTTTTAACGGTCTGGGCACCAAAGGCGCCTCGCTCGGCCCTTTTTGGGCTCATCATTTCGTGAGCTTTTTGCTGGAAAATAGTACTTTAGATGCAGCGGTCGACATCCGCCGCTTCGCATCGGGCTAAGCTCTTTTCAGTAAATCCGCAACGGATGCCGGTTGAGAGCGCGGTTCCTGATCGCGAACATACTATGGCTGATTCCGATTCAGTTAAAATTGGATGAAAACACAATCGATTTGATGATGAGGCATTCCTTTTTTCCCGGTTTTACCATTCTCCTCGCCCTGGCGATGATGAGCTTTCAAACGCCGCAAGCCGATCCCGATATGAACTACGACCAACAGTGGAAACAGATCGATTCGCTGGAAAGCGAGGGGTTGTTCCGTTCCGCCCTGGAACAAACCCGGCAACTCCTCCGCCAAACCCGCGCCGACAACAACGCTCCGCAACAAGCGAAATGCATCATTTACGAGGCCAAATACATCAGCCGCCTGGAAGAGAACGGCGCCAAAGCCGCGATCGGGCGCCTGCAGGAGGCCGTTGCCGGAGCCGAAGATCCGCTCCGAAGCCTCCTCCAGTCGCTGCTGGCCGAGATGTACGCCAACTACACCGAATCGCGCTACCGCGAACTCGCCGACCGCACCGCCGTCAGCGACGAACGGCCCGAAGACCTGGCCTACTGGACGCTCGACCAACTGGTGGGCGAGAGCTCGCGCCTCTATCTCGCCTCTCTTTCCGGCGACCAACTGCGACGGACACCCATCGAAAAATACGAGGTTCTGACCACCAATAGCCAATTCGCCGAAGGTTTGCGCCCCACGCTTTACGATTTTCTGGCCCACCGGGCAATCGAACATTTTTCCAACGAACGCAACTACCTGACGGCGCCGGCCTACCGCTTTTACCTGGATCAGGCCGAAGCTTTCGCCCCAGCCGCCAAATTCGTCGCAGCCGCTTTCGAAACCCGCGACACCAGCGCTTATCAGTACCTGGCGGTCGGCATCTTTCAGGATATCATCGCCTTTCACCTCGAAGACGAAGATCCCTCAGCCCTGATCGACGCCGATCTGCGGCGACTGGAATACATGTACGAACATTCGGTTCACGACCTCAAGGATTCGCTCTACCTCTCCGCCCTTCAACAGCTCGAAACGCGCTACCGCCGCTTTCCGGCCTCTTCCGAGATCCTGTACTACCTGGCGCAGTACCACTATCAAAAGGGCCAGTCTTACGAGCCCAATCCCGAAGACTGGTTGCGGTGGGAGTTCAAAAAGGCCAAAGCGCTCTGCGATGCCGCTATCCGCCAATATCCCAATACCTACGGGGCCAAACAATGCCGGGACCTGGTGGCCCAGATCACCGGCAAAACCCTCAACCTGCGCCTCGAAGCGGTCAACCTGCCCGGACAATCGCTGCTGGCGCGGCTGGAATGCCGCAATGTCGAACGCGCTCACCTGCGCATCGTACGCCTCGCCGCCGAAGAGCGCGAGACCTTCAATCGCCGGCGACCCGAAGAGGTCGTCCGCACCCTCGAAAAACGGAAACCTTACCGCGAATGGTCGGTGAAGTTGCCGCCGACCGCCGACTTCCAGTTGCATAGCACCGAAATTCGCATCGACGAGCTGCCTTTCGGCGTTTACGCCCTGATGATCGCCGACCAGCCCGAATTCGACCCCAACGACAGCCAGACCGGCTACCTCTTCACCGACGTCTCGGAGATCGGCTATTTTTACCGCCGCTCTTCCGAGGGCGACGAGCGCTTCCTGGTGGTCGACCGCCGCTCCGGCCAACCGTCAGAAGGGGTATTCACCGAGTTTTTTACCGTCGAATACCGCGGCCGCGACGAACGGCGGCAGCGCAAGATCGGACAGGGCTATACCGACGAAATGGGCATGATCGCGCCGCCGGACGTGGACCGCAACGCCTATCAGGTGCGCTTCAGCAAAAAACGAGATACCCTTTATCTGGGGGAAGGCTACTACAGCTATTCGCGCAGCTACCGCCGCGAAGCATCGCAGGAGACGCATTTCTTCCTCGACCGCGCGATCTACCGGCCGGGGCAGACCATCTATTTCAAAGCCCTGCTGCTGGCAAAATCTGCCGACGGCATGCCCCGGGCGCTCCCCGACCAGGAAGCGGAAGTGGTCTTTTACGACGCCAATAACCAGGAAGTCGAACGGCGGAAGTTTCGCTCCAACCGCTACGGCACCTTCAACGGCCGCTTCACCGCGCCGGTCACCGGCCTGCGCGGCGCGATGCGCCTGACCTGCGATGTCGGCAACAGCTCACAGTCCTTCCGAGTGGAAGAATACAAGCGTCCCAAATTCGAAGTGGTGCTGGACAGCCTGGCCGGAACGCCCGCACTGGGAGAAACGGTGACCCTTACCGGCGCGGCGCGCGCCTTCGCCGGCAGCGCCGTCGACAACGCCCAGGTGCGCTACCGCGTGGTGCGCGAAGTGCGCTTCCCCTGGCTGCCTTGGTGGAGCCGCGGCGGCTTCTTCCCCTTCCGGTCGGAAAGTATGGAAATCGCCAACGGAACGATGCGCACCGATGCCGGCGGCGCCTTCGCCATCGACTTTGTGGCCCGCCCCGACCGCTCCATTCCCAAGGATAAAAAGCCGGAATTTTCGTATACCGTGTACATTGATGTGACCGATATCAGCGGTGAAGTGCAATCTTCCCAAAAGTCGATCACCCTCGGCTACATCGGGATGAAAGTCGACCTGGACCTCTCCGGGCAGGTCGACCGACGGCGGCCGCTGCAACTGCAGCTGCGGACAACCAACCTCGACGGCGCCCATACACCGGCGAAGGGGAGCCTGCGCATCCACCGCCAGCAGGGCCCCGGTCAGGTGTTCGTCGACCGCTATTGGCAAAAGCCCGACCTCACCGTGATCAGGGAGCGGGAGTTTCGCCGCTATTTCCCGCTTTTTGCGTTCCGCAACGAAGACGAACCCGAACAATGGCCGCTGGTCGAAAAGCTCGTGGACCGCAATTTCGATACCGGGCAGTCCTCAGAAATGACGCTCGAAACCGGCAAATGGCCGGTGGGCTACTACCTGCTGGAATTGAAAACGCAGGACGCCGACGGAGAGCTGATCCAGATCAAACGCTATTTTTCGGTTTACGACAGCGAATCGGGCGACCTGCCCGAGGGGGAGCTGGCCTGGGAACAGGTCGATCGCGAAACCGCCAAACCCGGAGACGAGTTGCAGCATTTTCTGGGCAGCGCCGACGGGCCTCTCTACGTGTTGTACGAATACGAAAACCGATCCGGCCTTTCGCCGGCCACCTGGATCGAGGTCGGCGCATGGAGCCGGCAATCTTACCAGGTCACCGAAGCCGATCGCGGAAACTTTTTGCTCCGCACCACCAGCGTGCGTTACAACCGGGTATTTTCTCAGCAACGGACCGTCACCGTGCCCTGGTCGCAGAAAGAGCTGCAGATCAGCTACGAGACATTCCGCGACAAGGTGCGACCCGGCGCCGAAGAAGAATGGCGCCTGCGCATCAGCGGTCCGGAAAAAGAAGCGGTGGCCGCCGAGATGGTCGCCGCCCTCTACGACGCCTCCCTTGATCAATTCGTGCGCAACCAATGGTCTTTCGCCCCCTACCCGACCTTGCGCGGCAGCCGCAACAACTGGTCGGCCCGCCATTTCGGAGAAAGCTACCTCCGGCGCGCCAGCACCGGCTTCCGGGCCCCGGCCGAATCATCGACGCGCGTTTACCGCAGCCTCAACTGGTACGGCTTCTTCGGCGCGCCGCTGGCTTTTCGCGGTGGCGCCATGAACCGCCGCCTGGAGATGGCCGCTCCCATGATGGAAATGGATAACACCACGGTGGCCGCCGATGGTCGCGACACCACCAAAGAGGCAGCCCCCGCTTCCAGCGAACCCGCGCCGCCGCCGCCTTCGGAAGGAACCTCCGCCGGCCCCGCGCCCCCGGCTCTGCGCACCAACCTGAAAGAGACGGTCTTTTTCATGCCCGAGCTGATGACCGACGCCAAGGGCGACGTGATCCTCAAGTTTACCATGAACGAGGCGCTGACCCGCTGGCGCCTCCTCGGGTTTGCCCATACCACCGACCTGAAATACGGCCTGACGGAAAACGAGCTGGTGACCCAGAAGGAACTGATGGTGCTGCCCAACGCACCCCGTTTTTTCCGGGAAGGAGACCAAATCGAGTTCACCGCCAAAGTGAGTAATATGACCGAACGCCCCCTCGACGGCGAGGCCACCCTGCAGCTCTATGACGCCCTGACCGGGCAGCCCGTGGATGAACTTTTCGGCCATACCCGCACGCGCATTGCGTTCAGCACCAAAGCCGGGCAGTCCGACCGCCTGGCGTGGCGGCTGAACGTCCCCGCAAAAGGGTTCAGCGCCGTCAGCTACGCCGTGACGGTCCGGGCGGAGAATTTCAGCGACGGCGAAAAAGACGCCGTTCCGGTGATCTCCAACCGCCTGCTGGTTACCGAGACCAAGCCGCTGCCCATTCGCGGCGGCAAACGGGAAACCTATGAATTCGAAGCCCTGGCCAAGCTGAACCAGTCGCCCACCCTGGAATCGCACGCGTTTACCCTGGAGTTTACGCCCAACCCCGCCTGGTACGCCGTGAAATCGCTGCCGTACCTGATGGAATATCCCCACCAGTGCATCGAACAGATCTTCAACCGCTACTACGCCAACAGCCTGGCGGCCTCGGTGGCCAACGACAACCCAAAAGTAAAAGCAGTATTCGAATCCTGGAAAGGGACCGATGCGCTGGAAAGCCCGCTGGTGCTCAACCCCGAACTCAAAGCCGTCCTGCTCGAAGAAACGCCCTGGGTCCAACAGGCGCAGAGCGAAGCCCAGCAACGCCAGCGCATCGGCCTGTTGTTCGACCTGCAGCGACTGGCCGAAGAAGAGGCTTTCGCCCTGAACCAACTGGCCGAACGACAGGAATCCAGCGGCGGCTTCTCCTGGTTTCCCGGCGGACGCGAGAACTGGTACATGACCCAGTATATCGTGCAGGGGCTCGGGCAGTTGGATGCGCTGGGCGTAGCGGCTTTCGACAATAACCCGACGGCCGACCGCATCGCGACCAACGCCCTGCGCTACATCGACGGCGAAGCAGCCCGGTATTACGAAGAACACCTCGCCCGCATCGAAGCCGGGGACCTGGATAAAGAGGAAGATCACCTCAGCCTATTGATGATCCACTATTTGTACGCCCGCAGCTTCTTCCCCGGCCGGCCGTTCGCCGAACCGCGCAGCGCCGAGGCGCATGCCTATTTCCTGGACCAGGGCGAGGCGCATTGGAACGAAAAAGGACTGTATGCACAAGGACTGCTTTCGCTGGCCCTGCACCGCGCCGGCCGTTCCGAAGGCGCTCAGCGCATCGTGCGTTCCTTGCGTGAGCGGGCCATCGTCGATGAGGAACTCGGCATGTACTGGGCCTACGACCGGGGCTACTTCTGGCACCAGATGCCGATCGAGACCCACGCGCTGATGATCGAATCGTTTTACGAAGTGGCCGGCGACGAGGCCGCCGTGGAAGAATTGAAACTCTGGCTGCTCAAAAACAAACAGACCAGCCACTGGAAGACCACAAAAGCCACCGCAGCAGCTGTCTTTGCGCTTTTGCGCTACGGGCAGGACTGGCTGGCCGCCGAAGAGACCGTAGCGATCGATTTCCCCGACATGCGCAACCGCGAGGTCGACGCGAAGATCGAAGACGCCCGCGCCACAGCAGAACCCGGCACGGGCTATTACAAAACCACCTGGACGGGCAGCGAGGTCGTTCCCGAAATGGCGCGGGTGCGACTGAAAAACCCCAACGATAGTCCCGCCTGGGGTGCACTCTACTGGCAGTATTTTGAAGACCTCGACAAGATCGAAGGGTTCCTGGAAACGCCCCTGCAGATAACCCGCTCCCTTTACCGGGAACGCTATACCGATCGCGGGCCGGTGCTGGAACCGTTCACCGAAGCCCAGCCGCTGAACCCGGGAGATAAAGTGGTCGTGCGCATCGAACTGCGCGTAGATCGCGACATGGAGTACGTCCACCTGAAAGATATGCGGGCCGCCGGCTTCGAACCGGTCAACGTGCTGAGCCGTTATCAGTTTCAGGGCGGCCTGGGATATTACGAAAGCACCGGCGACGTGGCCACGCACTTCTTCTTTACTTATTTGCCGAAAGGCGCTTACGTCTTCGAATATCCGGTGCGGGTGACCCACCGGGGCGATTTTTCCAACGGCATTTCCAATATCCAGTGTATGTACGCTCCGGAGTTTACCAGCCATTCCCAGGGTATCCGGGTGACCGTAGAGTAGGGTCGCCGCCGCTCTTATCGGGAAAAAGAAAACAGTAGTCGAGAAAAAGAGCAGCCGGAGCAGGAGATGCGTATTATTCGGTTTCGATTCAAAACAGGATTATGAAAAGCAAAGATTGGATTGATTTTGCCGCCAAAAGGATAAAGAAAAACATCATGAGCGATAACCAAAAAAGCGAACGTTCCAAACACGCCAATACGGTGATCCGCAATCATATCATCTGGTCGATGGGAGCGAGTTTCATCATCCCCATCCCGGTCGCCGACATTTTTGCGGTCAGCGCGCTGCAGCTGGACATGATCCGCCAGCTGTGCCGCGTCTACGATCAGGATTTTTCGGAAACGCAGGGCAAGGCCATCGTCACTTCCCTGACCAGCTCGACGCTGGCCCGCGCCGGCGCCCGCAGTTTGATCAAACTGGTGCCTGGCATCGGCACGGCGATCGGCGGGGTAGCCGTTTCCGTATTCAACGGCGCGTCGACCTACGCGCTGGGGGAGGTCTTCAAACGCCATTTCGAGACCGGCGGCACCATCCTCGATTTCGATACGGATCGCCTGAAGAAGATGTACCGCGAAAAGTTCGAGAAGGGCAAAAAGGTAGCCGAACAACTGCGGCAGGACAAAGACGCCCAGGCGGAGGCCGAAAAGGAAGCCGAAGCCCGCAAATCCGCCGGCGATACGATTACCGACCCACCGGAACCGGCCTCGCAGCCCACTGCCGAAATGGACAAAGACGCCGTGCTGACGAAACTGAAGGAACTGGGCGAACTGCGCACCCAGGGCGTACTTTCCGAAGAAGAATTCCAGGAAATGAAGCGCAAGCTGATCGAAAAGTTCTGAAGTGAATAGGTATAAAAAAGCCGGGAGCGGCTCGCTGCCCGGCCTGAAAATTCAACCAAAAGACGGATCAACAATAATTGTCGGGTTATTAGATCAGTAAGTTTTTGCTGAACTGACGTCAATAAACGTGCTGCCCTCCGTTGATTTCGTAGTTGGCGCCGGTAATGAAAGCGGCGTCCTTAGAGGCCAGAAAACTCACCAGATGGGCAACTTCGAAAGTGCCCCCCAAACGCCCCATCGGGATGTGGGCCACGATCTTGTCGCGGTATTCCTGGGGCACCGCCAGCACCATATCGGTGGCGATGTATCCCGGCGAAATCGTATTGACGGTGATGCCCTTCTTGGCTACCTCGATGGCCAGCGTCTTCGTCAGGCCGTGCATGCCGGCTTTGGAGGCTGCGTAGTTGACCTGCCCGTACTGGGCCCGCTGGCCGTTGACCGACGAAATATTGATGATGCGGCCAAATTGCTGGTCGATCATCGGATTGATCACCGACCGGCAGCAATTGAAAGCGCTGTACAGATTGGTGCGCAATACCACGTCCCAGTTTTCGAAAGACATTTTGCGAAAAGAACCGTCCCGGGTAATCCCCGCATTATTGACTAAAACGTCGATGACGCCTACCTCTTCCCGGATCTGCTCCACCATGTTTTCTACCTCGTTAAAATCGCTGACATCGGCTTCGTACAGATTGAAGTCGTACCCTTCTTCCTGCATCTTTTCACTCCAGGAATGGGCTTTGTTGGCGCTGCGAAAATTGGCGACAACGAAATAACCGTCGTCCGACAGCTTCTTGCACATCTCCGTGCCCAGCCCTCCCGTAGCGCCGGTCACCAGAGCGATTGGTTTCCCATCTTGCGTCATGGCTCTTTTTCTTTAGCCCGGATTATTCATGGGTTCTTCGTCATGAGAAGCCAAAATGGTTGACAGGCTTGCCTTCACGCAGGAGGGCGACACGGAGGCGCCTCCCTGCAGCACGCGGGTATCCGCAGATACAGTGAGTGAGCCGGGCAGCATAGCGGCCAGTTTGGTTTCGCAAAAGATTAATCCATGAATAATCCGGATTAGGTTAGTTCAATTCAAGTAGTGTAAGGCGTTCCGGGTATCGAAAATCGAACGCCACAAATGCAAATATATAAATATCTATATAATTACAAAGCGAAAAAGCGGAAAACTTTGTGTGAGCCGTAAAGAAATAGCCGGCGAGCCGGTGAGAACGGGTTTTTGTATTAAATTTGAGCCCGCAAAAGTCTACAACCACTTTGTGCCGGCTACCCGATGAGCCGGTGATAAACGACCTAGCTATGTCTCCCTCCCTTATGGCGCTTATCAGCGGCATCGTGATCGTAATGTACGCGGCTTTTCTGCTGTTCGCCATCTGGCGCGGACGTCGCGACGGGGTTCCGCTCGACCGGGGGCTGCCGCTTCGCTTGTTCTTGTTTGCGCCGGTAGTCATCCTGGGCGCCCTATTCACCATTTTGCTGGAAAGCACCGTTATTTTGGCGATCTTCCTGGTGCTCGCCCTGGCCTTTGCCGGTTTTTTGGTCTGGGAACGACAACGAGGCCGGCCTCGCCCACCGGCGCCGACCGGGAAGGCGCCACGGCCGACCGTTCGGGCGCCGGCGGAAACCGGGACCGCTGAGCCACCGGAGGCCAGGACGTACTATCGTTTCCAAACCAAGCGCTTGTTGCTGCCGGGAGAGATAGAGATCGCGTATACCGAAACGGGAAAAGGCCGGAAGACGATCCTTTTTTTGCACGGCCTGGGCAGCAACCGAAAGTGTTGGCGAAAGAACATGGAGTCCTTGAGCCGCCATTTCCGGTGCATCGCCATCGACTTCCCGGGTTACGGCCAGTCCAGCCGGGGCAACTACCCGTACAACATGTCTTTTTTCGCGGAAAAAGTACGGGCGTTCATCCACCAGCTCGACCCACCTCAGCTGCTGCTGGTAGGGCATTCCATGGGCGGGCAGGTCGCCATCACCACCGTATTGCAGGAGCCCGGCATCGCTCAGAAGCTGGTGCTGCTGGCGCCGGCAGGATTCGAGACTTTTTCCCGCACCGAGCGCACCCTGGTGCGTAGTTTTTCCAGCCCTGCTTTGTTGCGGGCCACTCCCGACGAACAGCTCCGCCAAAACATCGAAGCCAATTTTTACGATTTTCCCGCCGACGCGGAATTCATGGTAAGCGACCGGCTGAAGCTGAAAAGATCGGACGCCTATCCGGACTATTGCCGGATGATCCCCAAATGCATGATAGGCATGGTTGACGAACCGGTCTACAAACGGCTTCCCGAGATCCGAACGCCCACCCTCGTCATCTTCGGCGCCGATGACAACCTCATCCCCAACAAGGTGCTGCATCCCGGCCTGCGCACTACCGATGTGGCCGAGGCCGGCGCCTCCCGCATCCCCGACAGCCACCTCGAGATCTTCAGCCCCTGCGGCCATTTCGTACAATGGGAATGCGCTCCGGCCGTAAATCGCTCGCTGATCAATTTCTTCAATCAGCCTTGAAAGGGGGGGGGTAGTTTTTGGTCTTTGGTCTTTAGTCTTTGGTCTTTGGTCTTTGGCGTGCTAAAGACTAAAGACCAAAGACAAACGACTAAAAACCAACGCCCCCTACCCTTCTCCTTTTTTCTTCAGCGTTTCCGGGTCCACCTTGCGCGTATCCCGGTAGAGGATCTCGCTTTCTTCCAGGTATTCCCGGCGTTCGGCTTCTTGTTTTTTCTGATAAAACCGGATTTGCCCTTTCAGGTCCAGGTCGGTATCATTGAGGTAGCGGTGGTAAGAAACGATGAGCATGCGGGCCATATCTTCGGGATGGAAGACGCCCATTTTGCGGAAGTAATGCGAAAGGCGGGAGCCTTCGTAAAAGCCCCAGTTGCGGGTAATCCAGCGCCCCAGGCTGAAAAAGAGTTTGCTGACGGCCACTTCCTCCTCCACGGATCGGAATTTGCGCTTCGACTCGGCGTCGATCAGCTGGTTGAGCTGGGAAAAAGCATCTACCAGGTCGCGCGGGATGTACACCCCGTTGATCATTTCCTGCTGGATGCGGCGGGCGTAGTTCTTTTCGAATTCGCTTTCCGTTTCCGCCGGTTTTTCCGTCTGCGCGGCCAGGCCGGCGCTCAACAGGCCGAAAAAGCCCAAAAGACCTATCATTCTGCATTTCATCATCAGTAACAGCATGTTTGTTAAATAGAACGCAAATCTCTGTCTTTTCTTTAGCGCGGAGCAAAAAAAAGTTCTCGCCCGGACAGGCGAGAACCCATGTGTGCTATGAAAAAGTATGCAAAAATGCCGAATGGAAAGCGGCCGCTTCGCTACCAACGCAGTAGCGCAGAGCCCCAGGTAAACCCGCTGCCGAAGGCCGCCAGGCAGACCAGGTCGCCCGGTTTTACGGCGCCGGCCGCCACTGCTTCGCTGAGGGCGATGGGTATGGAAGCAGCCGTAGTATTGCCGTACTGCTGGATATTGTTCCAGATCTGCTCATCGCGCAGCCCGAGCCTGCGCTGCACAAACTGACTGATGCGCAGGTTGGCCTGGTGCGGAATGAGCATATCGATATCTTCTTTTTGCAGGCCGGCCGCTCCCAGCGCCTCCTGGATCACTTCCGGAAATTTCTGTACGGCCATCTTGAAGACGAACTGCCCTTCCATATTCGGAAAAAGCTGTGCATCGTCCAGCATGTGCTGGGTGATGAACATCTCGCCGTAGACGTCGGTGGACGGGAACCCGTAATCCACCGGCTCATCCAGGCGGCGATTGTGGTAGCCGCCGTGCGAGCCGGGCGAGATCAAGGCCAGCTTCTCGGCGTAAGTACCGTCGGAATGCAGCTTGGTGGCCAGTACGCCCTGGTTTTCCGCTTCCGTGGGCTGGATCACCACCGCGCCGGCCCCGTCGCCGAAGATAACCGTGACGCCGCGCCCGCGTGTAGAAAAATCGAGGCCCATCGAATGCATCTCGGCGCCCACCAGCAGGATGTTTTTGTACATGCCCGTGCGAATGAACTGATCGGCTACCGACAGGCCGTAGACGAAGCCGGAGCACTGGTTGCGCACGTCGAGCGCGCCGATTTCCGTCTTGGTGATGCCGAGCTCGCGCTGCAGGAGCACCCCGCAGCCCGGAAAGTAATAGTCGGGGCTCAGGGTGGCGAATATGATAAAGTCGACCTCTTCTTTGGTGATGCCGGCCCGCTCTATGGCGATCTCCGCCGCCCGGGCGCCCATGGTAGTGGTCGTTTCTTCGTGCTTCTTACCATAATGGCGCTCCCGGATGCCGGTGCGCTCCTGGATCCATTCGTCCGAAGTATCCATTACCTGCGTCAGGTCGTCGTTCGTTACTACTTTTTCCGGAACGTAATGGCCAATGCCCCCGATTTTTGATCGCAACATAGATTTCTGATTAGAAATGAAAAAAAACTAAAGTACTGGCTCGGCCAATTTCTTTTGTTAAGCGCGTGTAAAATCGAAATTCTGATTCAGTTTACAAAATAGACCGCGATTTTCTTGCTGATTTGCCCCCGCCCTGGCGTCGGATCATTAATTTTGGGTAGCAGGAGCGATTAAAAACATCCAGGTCTTACTATTATGGACATCATCCCTTTAGGCATTGTAGAAGACGAGGTCAGCGTACGGCAGAACCTGATCACCTTTTTCGAGATGGACCCCGACATCGAGGTCGCTGCGGCCGCCCACTCGGTAGAGGCATTGCTCGCGCAACTCGACGCAGGCCTCCACATCCGGCTTTTGCTGCTGGACATCAGCCTGCCGGGCGGCATGTCGGGCCTGGAAGGCATCCGCCATATCAAAGACCGGGATCCCGATATCGACATCCTGATGCTTACCGCCCACGACGACAGCGCCCGCATCTTTCAGGCCCTCTGCGCCGGCGCCGTAGCCTATATCTCCAAAAAGACGCCCCTGCTGCAGATCCGGGAAGCCCTGAAGACGGTGCTCCGGGGCGGCTCCTACATGTCGCCCGCCATCGCCCGCCGCGTCGTCGAACACTTCGCACCCCGCCCCGTGGAAAAGAACGAAGGCCTCACCCCCCGCCAGGAACAGATCGTACAAGGCCTGGTCGACGGCCTGAGCTATAAAATGATCGCCGACAAACTGATGATCTCCGTGGAGACGGTGCGCGACCACATCAAGAAGATCTACAAAAAACTGGAAGTGAACAGCAAAGCGGAAGTGATCAAGCGCAAAATGGATGGAGAGATTTAGGGGTGTGGTGTTGAGTGTGGGTGTGCACTTCATTCAGACTCCTTTAAATTTTTGTATTTTTACTTTTTACAACGATTTAGCGTTATAACCGGGTGTTCCGTCCCATGCTAAACACTTTGCAATGGCCCTTTCGCCGGGGCCTGATCGTATACGGGTTCTTTCTACTGTCCTTGCTGCATGCGCCGGCGCAACGGCCGCATCACCTGCCGGTGAACTACTATTCCGTTAAAGACGGGTTGTCTTTCCGCACGGTGACCAGCATTGTTCAGGACGGACAGGGGTTCGTGTGGATCGGCACCCAAAACGGCCTCAACCGCTTTGACGGCTACGAATTCCTCACCTTCGGCGACGACCCCGACCAGCCTTTTTCCATTGCAGAAGCCGCCGTGCAGCGCCTGGAATATACTCCGGACGGCCACCTCCTGATATTTTACGAAGACAACCTCATCTTTTTCGAACGTTTCGATCCGGTCACTTTCGAGCGGGAAAGGGTTAACCTGCTGCCCCAGAACGGCATCAAAGGCATCGTCCGCAAGATCGCTCTGGGGCCCGACGGCCGGATCTTCGTCGTTTCCCTCGACAAAGCGGGCGTTAACTTATTCAGCTACCGCGGGAACGATCAGTTTGCCCTCTTGCAACGCATCGAAGAAGAACGACGGGAACTGTCGGCCGAGATCCACCTGTTACCGCTGGCTGACGGAGCGTTCTTCCTGTACGACAAAGAGCAGGGCCTGCGCCGTATCGATCCGGAAAACGAACCGGTGAAGCGGTACAGCTTGACCACGGCCGACTTCGCCGCCCTGCAATACCCTGCTCCGGCGGCCTTTCTGCATCGCGACGGCCGGGGACGGGTATGGTTCGCGCTGCACCGGCAGCCGGGCGTCTACCGGTACGACCCTTCTTCCGACACCTTCGAACGCAGCGACGCCTTTCCGGCGCGGCTGCCTACTGTACAGTTTTTCGAAGACCGGCGCGGCAACCTGCTGGCCATACAAAGCGCCGACCGCGCTTTCCGGCCGGCCGCCGAAGCGGCCTTCTGCCTGACCGTCGACGACCGTACCGTCGACCTCACCCATCTGCTGGAACCCGGGCAGCGCATCACCACCCTTCACAGCCGCGACCTGTTCCAGGAGATCTTCATCGGCCTGACCTCCGGCTTTAAAACATCGCGCAACCACGAATCGTCCGTCCAGAACTACCTGTCGCGCGCCCTGCCGCCCAACCGGCAGGGCGCCGTGATGAGCGGCATCGCTTCGGACGATCAGGGATACGTTTATTTTGCCTGCGAAAATGAAAACTGGCGCCGCCTCGATACCTGGACCAACCGCCTGGATACGCTGTTTTTATACGATCAGTTCTCCGGCCGCCCCGTCGAAATATCCTGCAGTACAGACCTTGCTACCGATAACAACGGCCACATCTGGGGATTTACCTGCCCCGGTTCCGGACAAGGCCAGCTCGTGCAATACGATACCGACGACTGCATCGCCCGCGTATTCCCTTACCCCTATCGCTTTTCCGCCATCGCCGCCGCCCGCTCCGGCGTGATCTGGCTGACCACCGCCGGGGCGCAGCAGTTGGTGGCCTTCGATCCGCAGGCGCAGCGCTTCGAGACTTTTTTCGATGAAAGCGGTAATAATCCGCTGGCCAACCACCAGGCCAACTGCATCTACGAAGACCGGGCAGGACAGTTGTGGATCGGCGCGCGGCGCGGACTGCTGCGCATCGACCCCGACGACCATTCGGTTCGCTTTTATTCGGCCCGCGCCGCAGCAGATGCGAAACCGCCCGTTTTGCCTTTCAAAAACATCTACGTCATCACCGAAAATGCAGACGGATCGCTCTGGCTGGGCGGGCCCCGGGGACTGGCGCAGTTCGATCCGGAAAGCGGCCTGCTGCGGCATTACGATCAGGACGACGGGCTGAGCAGCAACATCGTTTGCGGATTGGTGCATTGCAATGAGGAAAACCTGTGGATCAGCACTTTCAACGGCCTGTCTTACTTCGATAGCGCGCAGGAAGAGTTTCACAATTTTTTCCAATTCGACGGTTTGAGCCAGGACGAGTTCAACCGTTCCGCTTTTCACAAAAAAGACGGCCGCCTGTATTTCGGCGGCGTCAACGGCGTAAGCGCCTTTTATCCGGAAGACCTGTTGGTGGAAAAAGCCAACCCGCCCATCGCCCTGAGCAAGATCGTGCGGTATAATTCCTGGAAAGACACGATCCGAACCACGTACGCCGGCCTGGCCGAGCGCTCCAACCTCGTTCTCTCGCCTTACGATGAGTACTTCGAAGTGCACTTCATGCTGCCCGACTTCGTATTGCCCCAGCGCAACCAGTTTAAATTCTACCTGGAGGGGCTCGACAACCAATGGACGTTCCTGCGCAATACGCCTTATATCCGCTTCAACGGCCTGCCGGCCGGCCGCTACACCCTGCACGTCCTGGCCGCCGACCCCAACGGCAACTGGGGAGAAGAAGCCCTGACGCTCGACCTGCGCGTGAAACAGGTATTTTACAAACAGCTTTGGTTTTTGCTACTGCTCCTGTTGCTCTTCGGCACAGGCGTATATTTCTTCTCGCTGGTGCGGCTGCGCCAGAAACTGCGCGTGGAGCGCCTGCGCACCCGCCTGTCGAGCGACCTGCACGACGAGGTCAGCGGCCTGCTGTCGAGCATCGCCATGCAATCCGACGTCCTGCAGATGATGACCGACGACGACCGTATCAAAGGAAAACTAGGGAACATCGCCGAAGTGAGCCGCAAAGCAATGACCAAAATGAGCGACGTCATCTGGTCGATCGACTCCCGCAAAGACCGGGTGGAGGACCTTCTGCAGCGCATGCACGAACACGCCGACGACGTATTGCTGCCTCTCAATATCCGCTATCGCATCCACGTAGGCGCGATCGACCGCCAGCGGCGCATGCCCGTCGATATCCGCCAGGAGTTGTTCTTCATGTTCAAGGAAGCCCTCAACAACATCGCCAAACACTCCCGGGCCAGCCAGGTGGACGTGCACTTCGGCAACGCCTCCCACGGCTTCGAGATGATGATCAAAGACAACGGCAACGGCCGCACCGCCCCTACCAACCGCAGCGGCCAGGGCCTCAGCAACCTGCGCATGCGCGCCCAGCGCATTCAGGCCGACCTAAAGATCGATGACCGGGACGGGTATACGATCCGGGTGAGATTGGGGAAGTTTGCGTGAATGAGGTTTAGGGTGAGGCTTAGGTTGAGGTTGAGGCTGAGGGTGAGGCTGAGGTTGAGGGCTCCGCCGGTTGGAGTTGCTTTCTGGTCGATCACTTCTGTCAACCACCCGGAAAACACCACGGCGGCCTTGAAGAGCAGGATGTCGGGATTGCGGAAAAAAAAACGGGGATCCACTTCGCCGTCGTACCGAGCCAGTCCGGCCTCCACGGCTTCCATGATCAGTTCGGTATCTTCATCTGTCAGTTCGGTATACTCGGGAATTTTAAAATAATCGCTCCATCCCACCCCAAACGCTGTTGCGAGCCCCCTCCAAAGCCATTTTCGCAATTTTTTTGACTTCCCCCCACCCCCACACCCACACCCACACCCAAACCCACACCCCATATTCATGGGGTTTCCCCCTCCCCCATTCCCCCCTATCTTTGAGTTATCAGTAGTCAAGAAAGAAATAGATACTAGACGAGTTTCTTTCTTCCCCGGTTATAACTAAGCGTGTTTACCTGGGGGGGCGAAAAAGCGGCCCCCCTTATTTCTGCTGTACGATCCAAAAACTAAACCCAACATAAGCGCTGCCTGGTCGGCGCTTTTTTTATTTTTTCCCGCGACATCCTACCTTTCGGCGCTTCTTTTTCAACATTTTTTGTTTTAACTTCGGCATCTGTCATTCAATGCTGTATTCACCGATGGATTTGCAAGTTGCTCGCGCCGCCCTCCAGAAATATTTCGGTTACGACACCTTCCGCCCCATGCAGGGCGAGGTGATCAACGCCATCTACCAGAAGCAGGACGCCTTGGTGCTGATGCCCACCGGCGGCGGCAAGTCGATCTGTTACCAGATCCCGGCGGTTACCCTCGACGGCGCCTGCGTGGTGGTCTCGCCCCTGATCTCGCTGATGAAAGACCAGGTCGAAGGCCTCCTCAGCGTCGGTATTCAGGCGGCCTACCTCAACAGCACGCAGGAGCTGTCTGAACAGCGCCGGGTAGAAGACCGGTTTATCGACGGCGAGATCGACCTGCTGTACGTCTCGCCCGAAAAGCTGGTCAGCCAGGGCTTTTTCGAATTGATGCGCCGCGGGAAGGTCAGCCTCTTCGCCATCGACGAGGCGCACTGCATCTCCGCCTGGGGTCACGACTTCCGACCGGAATACACGCAGCTGCGCTTTCTCAAACAATCATTCCCCGGCACCCCCATCATCGCACTGACCGCCACGGCCGACAAGGTAACCCGCCGGGACATCATCGACCAGTTGCAGCTTGCCGATCCGGCCGTCTTCATCGCTTCATTCGACCGCCCGAATATCAGCCTGGAAGTGCGGCCCGGACAAAAGCGCTTTGAGCAGATCCTGCGCTTCATCCAGGAGCGCCCCAACCAGCCGGGCATTATCTACTGCCTGAGCCGCAAAAGCACCGAAGACCTGGCCGCCAAGCTGCGCGGGCGCGGCGTCAACGCCGGCCACTACCACGCCCGGATGGAGGACGGAGCACGGGCCGCCGCCCAGGAGGATTTTATCAACGACAACCTACAGGTGGTCTGCGCCACCGTCGCCTTCGGCATGGGCATCGACAAGTCGAACGTGCGCTGGATCATCCATTACAACCTCCCGAAAAACCTGGAAAGCTACTACCAGGAGATCGGACGCGCCGGCCGCGACGGCGCTAAAGCGGAGACACTCCTCTTTTACAGCTACAACGACTTACTGATCCTGCGCGACATCCTCACCAAAAGCGAAAATGCTGAGCAGACCGAGGTCCAGCTGACCAAGCTGGAGCGCATGCGCCAGTACGCCGAATCACCGGCCTGCCGCCGCCGCATCCTGCTCAATTACTTCAGCGAAACACTGGAAGAGAACTGCGGTAACTGCGACGTCTGCCACAACCCGCCGGAGCACTTCGACGGCACCGTGGTCGCTCAGAAAGCCCTCTCCGCCGTATACCGACTGCGCGAAAAGGTGGGGATGACCTTGCTGATCGACGTGTTGCGCGGCTCGGGAAAAAAGGAGATCCTCCAGCGCGGTTACGACAAGATCAAAACCTACGGCGCCGGCCGCCACCACTCGCAGGGCGAATGGCAGTATTTTATGCAGCAACTGCTCAACCTCGGCTATATCGATATCGACCACGAGCACTTCAACGTAGTGCGCCTGACGCCGGCCAGCCAAAAAGTGCTCTTCGAAGGAGAAAAAGTGGAACTGGTCAAGCTCACTACCGCCAAACAACTGCGGGAGGCCGCTAAAGCGAAAGCCAAACCCGCAAGCGAACGCCAGCGCGTGCGCGACGATCTCTTCGAACAGCTGCGGCAACTCCGCAAACAACTGGCCCAGCAGCGCGGCGTCCCGCCCTATATTATCTTCAATGACGCCACCCTGGAGGAGATGGCCGCCGAAAGGCCCACCGACGACGCCGCTTTCCGCCGCATCTCCGGCGTCGGTGAACGCAAACTACAGCAGTACGGCGACGCTTTTATGCAGATCATCCGCGAATTTAATACTGAACATACGGCCGCCGGAGAGGGCGCCGCCCAACAGCCGACACTGGAACTCTTCCATCAGGGCCTGACCATCGACCAGATCGCCGAACGCCGCTCGCTCGACCGCACTACCGTATACGCCCACCTCGCCCTCCTCTACGAACGGGGAGAAGCAGTGCCGCTGCAACAGTTTATCCGCAAGGAAGAGCTCCGCACCGTACTCGACGCGCTGCGCTACCTGGAACAGCCTTATCGTATGAAGAGTATCCACGAATACCTGGACGGACGGCTGGGTTACGATAAGATCCGCCTGGCAATGGCTTACTATAACCGCCATCAGGCGGGCTAAGGAATGCGATCGGGATAATCCGTGATGATGCCGTCGACGCCCAGGTCGATCAGCATGTTCATAGTAGTGGTGTCGTTGATCGTCCAGGGAATGATCTTCATGTCGTGTTCGTGGACTTCCTTCACCAGGTTGGCCGTCACCATCCGGTAGTAGGGGCTGTAGATCTCTGGCCGGTAGCTCAAAGGCCTCAGGTCAGCCGCCAGGCTGCGGCTCTTTTCGGTGAGATAAGCGGTAGTCAGGGAGGCATCCAGCGCATGCACGGCTTCTAAAGCGCGGGGATCAAAAGACTGGATACAGCTGCGCTCGGCGATGGCGAGGGCCTGCACGGCCTCGACCACCAGACGGGCGAAAGTATCGACGGGCGGCGTCTTCTGCCCGTCCCATTCCGGGCGGCTTTTGATCTCGATGTTGTAGCGGGGGGCAGGGCGATCGCGCTCCGTGCAATAGGCTTGCACTGCGTTTACCACTTCGGCGAGAGTGGGTTTAACCGCGGCCCGTTTCTGCTGCTCCGGGAAGTTGGGGTTGCCGCGGCTTCCGCAGTCGTAAGCCTGTAATTCCGCCACGGTCATCTGGTAGATCAGGTGGTCTTTTTCGTCCTCCGCACCTATCGGCTGCCCGTCCAGCCGGTTACAGATCACCGCCGAGAACCAGGGCTCGTGCGAGACGATCAGCTGATGGTCCTTACTCACCGCCAGGTCGAGTTCCAGGGTGGTGATCGCCGGATATTCCAGGGCCTTCAGGAAAGCGGGAACGGTATTTTCGGGCATCAGGCCGCGAGCGCCGCGGTGGCCCTGCCAGTCGAAGGAGCTTGCGGACATGGTTGCAGAATGCTTTTCGGAAACATTACCGGCGGGGCCGTTGCAGGCAGCCGTAGCCAGCAATAGGGCGAACAAGGTAGCGAATCGAGGAGTAGCGGACATATTCGGTTATTCGATTTCAATATGCTAACGGAAGTTGACTATCCGGCGGAAGATCGGGGCGTCAGGAATGTTTTGCGCACTGCTATTAATGAATTGTACTTTTCGTGAAAGCTACCGTATCGTATACCCTCCTGATCGTACCCATTCCAAGGTAAAAAGCGTACGCCATAATGTAAAAAAATAAGCCAGTCAAAATGCCCTCGAACAACTGGTCAACCGCTTTTCCCAAAAAATAAGGCAATATCAAAAATATGACATTCTCAACGTTGAACAAGGCGTACGTTAAGATGACCTCCTTGAAGTACTTCGTGAAAATTTTTTTTACATTCATGATTGTGTGCTCGGCTACTTTTCCACCTCCTTAAGTCTTGATTCCGTTTATACCAGTGTATCCTTAGCCCAGTCAGAGCTTGTTTGGAGGTAGTGCTTTTGAAGCGAAAAACTCAGATTTTGGGTTCTCCCGAAGGGATTTTTCCGGCTCATAGCAGCGCTACGGGTCGGAAAAATGCCACAGGGAGGTTCCAAAAGCTGGGTTTTGCAGCCAAAATGACTACCTCCAAACAAGCTCTCAGGCCATGGCCTGTCCCAACTGCTCCATTACCCTGCGGTTTTCGGCCACGTCCAACTGTCCGTTTTCGATATTTTTGATCAACTCCAGAATACTGTAATTGACCCTCGATTGGATCATCATCCATTCGTTTTGAGAAATCAGATTGAGCAGCTGTTTGTTCTTCCCCTCATTCCATTGCGCCTGCAACATGATCATGGCGTTGAGGAGCTCCAGGTCGGACCGCTGGAAAAAGTTGGTCAGTTTGGTCAGGGCCAGGCCCGTTTCGTTGCGGGCAAGATAGCCGTATATCTCACTCCGGAATTCGGGAGTCCAGTCGTAAAGCTCCCTGGCCGAACGGAAAAAATGAAACCCGTCCTTTGACTCCGCCGGCGTTATTTCCAAATCCTGACTCAGCAAAAAAACGTCTTTCCGGCGTTCGCCAAACCCTTCCAGCATAACAACCAGGCTTATCCGCAAGATCAAAGCCGTAAAACCCAGTCGCATGGGCGTCAGGTCAAAAACCCACTGGGAATAAAAATGATCGCCGAGCACCTGCTCCTCAGTGCTGAGTGAACGGATTTGCAGGTGTTCCTGCACCGCATTTTCGGTCAGGGTCACAATCATGAGATCGTTAATTTCAATTTCGCCCAGCGTTGCGTCATCGCTAAGGCCTTCCCGCAACAGATGCTCCGCCATTTCCGACCGGCCGATGCGGACCTGCGCCTGGGCTTTCTGCCCCAACTGCAGCTTTTCGGGGAGCTCGTAAACCAACAGGCCCGACCCGCCACCGGCATTAAGCACTGGAATACAATAGAGTAAGTCATCGTCTTCCGGGGAATAGTCGCCTAAAGCAGCTGCCGGGTCCAACAAAACATTCGTCTTCGCGAATACCAACGAATACTTGAAAGGGTTGCCGAACGGATCGTTGCGCGGCGCCAACTCATGATCAAATATAAAATCGAATATCTCCTGCACCCCAACATTTCTCGACACCTCCACTGTAACTTCCTCCCCGACAGGCATAAACCGAATACCAATGTTTACCTTATCCTCATCCTGTTTTTGTACCGACAATTGATAATGCCCGGCTACGTTGTCTGCATCTACTTTATCGCCGCGCACCGCTAAACGGGGCGCCATAATAATTACCGCTCCTTCCTTTACCGCTAAATCGAGCATCGTCTTTTCCTCCGGCAGTTTTCCCCCATTATCCAATTTGAAAAGATCATATTGAATTGGCGCACCCCGGGCATCCGTTCGATCCGCTACCCCGTTGTCCAGTATTCCTTCGATCAACTCAGCCACGGTGGTATCAGCCGGCAACTCTATGTCCAACTCTTCACCCGAAGGCATAATGCGTACGATGATATTGCGTTCTTTTTCGTCCTGCATCGTTCCAGCGTTTTAGCCTAAACGGGCGCATCCTTATCTTCTACCCTTAACGTCAGCACCGCCGCCAGCACCAGCGCCACCCCGCCGACGAACAAGGCGTAGATCGCTTCTCCTTCGAAGAAACCCCGCACGATGAAGCCCAAAATCGCGGCCGCCACGATCTGCGGGATCACGATGAAGAAGTTGAACACGCCCATGTAATATCCCATTTTGGAAGGCGGCAGCGCCCCCGTCAGAATAGCGTACGGCATACTGAGGATACTCGCCCAGGCGATACCCACGCCCACCATCGACAACAGCAGCAGGTTGGGCGCCTGGATCAGGTAGATGGAACTGAGGCCCGCCGCGCCCAGCACCAGGCAGACGGCGTGGGCGACCTTGCGGCTCGTACGCCTGGCCAGCACCGGCAGCAGGAAAGCCACCGCCGCCGCAATGCCGTTGTACACGGCAAAACAGACGCCCACCCAGTTGGCGCCCTCGTTGTACAAGGCTGAGGAAGTATCGGAAGTACCGTAGACGTGGCTGGTGACGCCCGCCGTGGTGTAGATCCACATGGCGAAGAGCGCAAACCAGGAAAAGAATTGCACCCAGGCCAGCTGCTTCATCGTGGGCGGCATATCCTGGAAGTCGTTCATGATGGTGACGAAGCCGTTTTCGTAGCGGCCGCGCTGCTGGAGCAGCCCCGAAAGGACCAGCAGCAGGCCGATGGCCATCAAGCCAAAAGCCAGGATAAACAACTCTTTCTCCATATCCGCACGCGCCAGCCAGAACAGGAAGAAGCTCCCCGACAGCAAGAGTATGGCTCCCCTTCGCTGCTGCCGTCTGCCGTTCTCGGAAAAAGCCTCCGGCGTCTGGCGGGCCTTGGCGAATTCCTCTTTTTCCTGGTTGTCCTCAAAAGTCGCCATCTCTTCCGGCGAATATTCCCGGGACCGGAGCACCGTCCACAACACCGCCAGGAAGAAGACGATGCCGCCCAGGTAGAACGACCATTTTACCGAGTCGGGGACGATGCCGGCCGGCGCTTCGTTGGAAACGCCGAACCAATTGGTCAGCATCCAAGGCAGCATAGAAGCCACCACGGCGCCGAGGCCGATGAAGAAGCTCTGCATAGCGAAGCCGGCTGTGCGTTGCGACGACGGCAGGTTGTCGCCCACAAACGCCCGGAAGGGCTCCATGGAGATGTTGATGGAAGCGTCGAGTATCCACAGCATCCCCGCGGCCACCCACAGGAAAGGCGAATTGGGCATGATGAACAGAGCGACCGAAGCCAGAATGGCCCCTACCAGGAAGTACGGCCGGCGCCGCCCCAGCCGGTTCCAGGTCCGGTCGCTGAAATAACCGATGATGGGCTGTACGAGCAGGCCCGTCACCGGCGCCGCCACCCAGAGGATGGAGATCTCATCGACCCGGGCGCCCAGGGTCTCGAAGATGCGGCTCACGTTGGCGTTCTGCAGGGCGAAACCGAACTGGATGCCCAGGAAACCGAAGCTCATGTTCCAGATTTCCCAGAAAGTCAGCCGCGGCTTGGGCCTTAGCGTTACGGAAGGCTTATCGGCGGGAAAAGTCTGCGGTGTGTCCATGTTTTATGTGGTTTACCTTATGCATTCGAAAGTAACACATAATCCCAAGCTTTCAATTTAAAGCGGGTATTTCTTTCCAGCTGTACGGTATTATCGGAAAATACGTCGCGGTAGCTGCCGTATATTGTTTCGAAGTCCAGCATTATTTCCCGTGCTTCTTTGCTCAGGTTGAGTACCACGACGCAGCGATCGCCCTCCTTTTCGCGAAAATAAGCATACACGGCATCGTCCTGTTCGGTGGGGATGCGCACGGGTTCGCCGCCGGCGGCGCCGTTGCCCAGGGCGCGATTGCGGTGTTTGAGGTCGAAGAGCGTCCGGTAAAATGCTTGTTGGGGCAGCGCCCGCCAGTCGATCTGATCCTTTTCGAAAAACTTCAGCCGGCGATCCAGGCCTGCCTCCTGCCCGCCGTAAAGCAGAGGCATGCCGCGGAAGGTGAAACAAAAGACGGTCATTGCCGCCGCGGCCGGCCCCAGGCGCTCGCGCACCGTTCCTTTCCAGCTGTTTTCATCGTGATTGGTGACGAACATCAGGTGGTAGCCCGGCCCGAAGCGCTGCCGGTCTTCGACCAGCCAGTGGTCGATGTCGGATAAGGCGGCCTTCCCGGCGGCGTATTGGTTCAGCAGGTGGTGGAAAGCCCAGCCGTAGGTGGTGCAGAACCAGCCTTCATTACGGTGTTCCGGCTGTTCGGCTTCGGCCAGCAGAAAAAGGTCGGAACGAAGGGCCCGCAGCCGGCTCGCCGCTTCGGCCCAGAAAAAACCGGGCGTCCGGCCGGCGACGTCGCAGCGAAATCCGTCGATGCCCGTTTCCGCTACCCAGAAGGCCATCGCATCGGTCATCTCCCGCCGCAGCTCCGGGTTGTCGTAATTCAGCGTCGCGATATCCGTCCAGCCAAAGGGCCTGCCGGTCAGCGGATCGATGGGCTCGATGAGCTCGCCCTGCTCATCGCGCAAATACCAGTCGGGATGGTCATCGAGCCAGGGATGGTCGCGACCGGTATGGCTGGGCACCCAGTCCATGATCACCCGCAGCCCGACACCGTGGATGGCGGCCACCAGTTCCTTGAAGGCCGCCATATCGCCCAGCTGCGGGTTCACGGTGCGGTAGTCGGCCACTGCATAACAGCTGCCGAGCAGGCCCTTACGGCCCCGTACGCTGATCGGAAAGACGGGCATCAGCCACAGGATATCGACCCCTAGGTCGACCAGCCGCGGCAGATGGGGGGCAAAAGCCCGCAGGGTGCCGGCAGCCGTATATTGGCGGATGTTGACTTCGTACATAACGGCGCGATCGGCCCAGTGCGGACAGGCGCCGCGGTCGGTAGGTTCCATAACGGTTGCTTCCTTTTGCTGACGGACCGGCAGTGAACCCGATCCCCATTCTCAACGGCCACAAAAGGGAAGAAAGTTTCGGGGGGGGGGTAGTCTTTGGTTTTTAGTCTTTGGTCTTTGGCTGTCCCAAGAGCGCCAAAGACCAAAGACCAAAAACTACCCCTACTGCAACCCATACTGCTCTTTCGTCGGCATGGTCAGCAGGTTGTCCAGTTTGGACATGATGCCGCGGGAACTGGTGTAGGTGGAAGAGCCGACCCAGGACGCTTCTGTGCCCGACGCGTTGATCTGGATTTTCCATTCGCCGTCGTGGGCGTCGTTTTCGGCGTCGAAGATGACGTAGGGATCGCCTTTTTCCATGTACATGCGCCAGGAGCCCCGGCTTTTCTGTTCCTGCCAGATCCCCGTCTCGAAGGTGCCGTCGGGGTGGAGGTTCCACCAGCGGCCTTTGTTGGCGAGGTACACCTGCCGGTCGTTATCGGGGTTGACCCAGTGCTCCACCACCCAGTAGTTGTTGGTCAGTGATTGCACGAGGGGCGAATTTCCGGGATTGGTCGGCGCCGCCGCGGAGCCGCCCTGGGCGAGCGCGGCGTCCCGGGCGTCCTGCGCCGGTGCTTCGGTCGCCGGGCTTTCCGCGTCATTCGTTTCCTTAGGCTCTCCCTGGCAGGCCGCCAGCAGGAGGATCAATAATCCAAGCCATCCTATCTGTTTCATATCATCACATTTTTGCAGGGGCCCGGGAGCGATCAGCGCTTGTGCTTCCCCCGGTATCCCCTATTCGGCTACTGAAACTTTTCTGTGATCAATAGGGCCAGGTCAGTGCTTCAACGCCAGTTTCTTCCCCGGTCCGACATCCTGGGCCTTTCCGTACAACACGATGCGCACCGGACGGTCGGAGTGGTTGTGCAGCTTCGTTTCCTGCTGGTCGACCATTACCTGGAGGATGGCGTTGCGGAAGCGGATCTTAAAAGTGTACGAGCGCCATTGTTCCGGGATGAAAGGCTGAAAATGCAGGGTGTCGTCCCATACGCGCATCCCGCCGAAGCCTTTGACGAAAGCCAGCCAGGTGCCGGCCATGCTGGTGATGTGGCAGCCGTCTTCCGTATCGTTATTGTAATCGTCGAGGTCGAGGCGGGCGGTGCGCAGATACATCTCATAGGCTTTTTCTTCTTTGCCGAGTTTGGCGGCGAGTACGGCGTGGACGCAGGGAGAGAGCGACGACTCGTGGACCGTGCGCGGCTCGTAGAAGTCGAAGTTGCGGCGCAGCGTATCCTCGTCGAAATGGTCTTCGAAGAAATACAGGCCCTGCAGTACGTCAGCCTGCTTGATAAAGCAGGAGCGCAGGATGCGGTCCCACGACCAGTTCTGATTCAGCGGCCGCTGATCTTCGGGGAGTTGGTCGACCGTAAGCAGCTCTTTGTCCAGGTAGCCTTCCTGTTGCAGGAAGATGCCGCGTTCTTCATCCGCCGGGAAGTACATATTGTCGATGATCTCCTGCCAGCGATTTTTCTCGGTATATTCGTAGAACTTGACCTTTTCTTCGAGGGCGGCAAATCTATCGGGCGCTTTCTGTTTGACGTATTCGATGGTTTCGATGGCGTAGCGCAGGCACCAGACGGCGATGTAGTTGGTATACCAGTTGTTGTTGATGTTGTTCTCGTACTCGTTGGGGCCGGTCACGCCGTGCATCACGAACTTTTGCTTGGGTTCGGCGAAGTGCACCCGCTGCGCCCAGAAGCGCGCGATGCCGATGAGCACCTCCAGGCCGTAGTCAACCAGGTATTCCCGGTTGCCGGTATAGCGGACGTAATCGTAAATAGCATAGGCGATGGCGCCGTTGCGGTGGATCTCTTCGAAGGTGATCTCCCATTCGTTATGGCTTTCCTCGCCGTTCATGGTCACCATAGGATAGAGGGCGGCGCCGTCTTTGAAGCCGAGCTTCTCCGCGTTCTCGATGGCCTTTTCCAGGTGTTTGTACCGGTAAATAAGCAGGTTGCGGGCAACGTGTTCGTCGGCGGTGGCCAGGTAAAAAGGAAAGCAGTAGGCCTCCGTATCCCAGTAGGTGCTTCCGCCGTACTTTTCGCCGGTAAATCCTTTGGGACCGATATTGAGGCGTTCGTCTTCGCCGGTATAGGTCTGGTACAGCTGGAAGATGTTGAAGCGGATGCCCTGCTGCGCCGCCACGTCGCCTTCGATAGTGATGTCGGCTTCCTCCCATTTGCGGGCCCAGGCGGCGGCCTGTTCTTCCATCAGCTGATCGAAGCCTTTGTCGAAGGCGTCTTTCACGGCTTCTTTGCACCGGTCCATCAGCTCGCTTTTGTCGTGGTTCAGCGAGCTGACGTTGGCCGCGTATTTATAGATTACCGTTTCTTCCCCTTCGTGCCCGGGCAGGTCGACGCTGCAGCCGACGTACTTTTCGCGCTGCAGGCGATAGGAGTTGAAGTCGACCGCTTCGCCGTTCTGGTAGATCGCGAATTTCATTCCGGTACACACCTGGAAAGCGGTCTTTTTCGTTTCGGCGAGTACAAAGCCGGAGCGGCGTTTCACTTTGGTTTCCACCTCCACCCAGAATTTCTCTTCCCAGTTGGCGTCCTCGTTTTCTACGTCTGCATCGACGTAAGGGGTAATGGCCAGGGTGCCCGAGAAGTTGAGCGGCGTGAGGGCGTAGCGGATGGCGCCCACCTGGTCGTCGACGATGCTGCAGAAGCGGCGCGAGGCGACTTGCACTTCTTTGCCGCTCTTCATCCGCGCGGTGAAGGTGCGTTCCAGGTAGCCTTCCTGCATGTTAAGCACCCGCCGGAAGTCGGTGACCTCACACTCGTGCAGGTCGAGCGCTTCGCCGTCGATCTTGATGTCGATGCCGATCCAGTTGGCGGCGTTGAGTACTTTGGCAAAATACTCGGGATAGCCGATTTTCCACCAGCCTACTTTTGTCTTATCGGGATAATAGATGCCGGCTACGTAGGAGCCCTGCAGGCTGTCGCCGCTGTATTGTTCTTCGAAGTTGGCGCGCTGGCCCATACGGCCGTTGCCGATACTGAAGATGCTCTCGGAATTGCGGTTGTATTCGGGACGAAAACCTTCCTCGATGATGCACCATTCGTCGTGCTTGACGTAATTTTTCATGGTCTTAAATTATGGATGGGTTCTGGTTATTGCGCCGTTGCGGTGACTGCCGCCGCCACCGATTCGAATGTCTGTCCGATAAAATCGGGGATTACCAGGTGGGCGGCGCCCAGGTGGTCGGCGCGGCCGATCCCCACCGCGTAGAATCCGCCGCGCAGGGCCGCTTCCACGCCGCTGGCGGCGTCTTCGAAGACGATGCAGGTCTCCGGCGCGAGCTTCATGGCTTCGGCGCCCAGCTGAAACACCTGCGGGTCGGGTTTGCTGCGCGTGATCTGGTTGCCGTCGATGATCACCTCGAAGCGGTCGGACAGCCCGATGTACTGCATCACGGCCGGCGCGTTGCGGCTGCTGGAGCCCACCGCCATGCGAATGCCGTTGGCCTCCAGGTCGTCCAGAAAAGGCGCTACCCCTTCGAGGATATCGGCGGGCGTCATTTGGGCGATCAGCTCCTTGTACCACTCGTTCTTCCGGGTAGCCAGTGCTTTCTTCTCGGCCTCCGTTTTGGCGATGCCGCCCCAGCCCAGGATGATTTCCAGCGACTCCATGCGGCCTACCCCTTTGAGAGATTCGTTCTTTTCTTCGCCGAAATCAAACCCCAGCTCGTTGGCCAGGCGGCGCCACGCTTGAAAATGGAACTTTGCGGTATCGACGATGACGCCGTCCAGGTCAAAAATGCAGGCTTTGATCATGGTTGTCGTTTGAGTGATCAGGCGCTAAGTTAACGTCAATTCGGGAATAAAAAAAGATGGCATAAATGAATCGCTGTTGATTACCAGTTCTTTACTTCTGAGCCTGAATTTCCTGGTTTTTTATCCGGCAACGCGAGGCGACGAAGGGCGGATTTTCCGTCGTACTTGGATTAACCCGGATTATTCATGAATTGAAGTTAAAATGTCCCCATTTGAGCAAAACGGCGGCTTTCGGGCGTTTTTCCTAACAAGAAAAGCGATCCTGTCGTTTTTTTGATAGTGTTTTCATTTGTCAGGCCTCCGCTGCCGGCTTTGGTGCGGGGGCTTCTTTTTTGGGCCGCCAAAGACTATAGCCGAAGCCGAATTCACCACACTTGTTTTAACCCTTACTTTACCAACCCCGGAATCGCCTCGCCGGCTTCGTACCGGTGCCCTTCGTAGGTAAAGCCCAGCGCTTTGGCGACGGTGGCGGCCACCTGGTTCTGATAGAGTTGCTGATCGTCGGTGACGACGCCGCGGGCCGGCACCTTGGGGCCGATGGCGGCGACCCATATTTCATCGGAGCCCTCATAAGTAGTGCCGTGGCTTTTCCAGGCCGTCATCGGCGAGTGGCCGCGGCCGTGATCGGTGGTGATGATGAGGGTGGTGTTGTCTTTGTAGAACGGATCCTGCTGGATATAATCCCAGAGGGCCGCGATCCAGCGGTCGGTCTGATGGGCCGACTTGAGGTACTGATCGTATTTGCCGTCGTGCGCAAAATCGTCGGTCTCTCCGTAGGCGATGTAGACGACTTTCGGGTGGTGCTTTTTGACGTATTCCATCATGTAGTTATGCGTGAAGGCGTCGAGGCGTACGGTCGTCCAGGGGCTGGGGATCTGGTCCTGAAAATCGTTGAGCAACTGTTCCGTATAGGTCAGGTACTCGTCTTCGGCTTTGCGAAAGCCGGCATTGACGGGAATGCCGCTCCGCCGGTCGTTGATGATGTAGGGGAAGACGTCCCAGGAAGCGAAGGCGGCTACTTTTCCCGCGTATTCGGGCATCTCGTTGAGCCATTCCAGTATCGTTCTGTTCTCGTTGTAGATCTTCCGATTGGACGTCACCCCCGGGTCGCTGTAGCCGCAGAGGATCTCGTTGTACCCGGGATAGGAAAACCAAAAGCGGTTGGCGCAGTTGACTTTATTGCCTTCCCAGCGGTTGCCGTAAAGCTGGCCTTGCTCAGCTACGATCGACCAAAACCAGGGCATCAGTTTCTGCCGGGCCGTTTCGGGTGTAGGGGCGCTGAATCGCTGCATCACCCCTTCTTTGTCTTTGGTCAGTTCCGGGTTGTTCATCATGCTGTCGACGGCGCCGCCGTACAGTTCTTGCCAGCGCAGGCCGTCAAAGGTGATCAGGAAAACGTTTTCGGCAGGTTGACCGAAGGCGGTGTTCATCGCCAGCCCGGCGAAAAAGAGGAGGGTGAGAAATCGCATGGTGGTTTTGTTTGCTTCGGACGGCAAATTAAGGGCATGCCGGGGGATGGACGCATTTTGGAGGTTAAGTATTTGTAAAAAATGGGCAACCTCCTGCTGGCACCCGGATTGAAAGCTCTGGGCCTGAAAAGCCTGAAGGTTTAATCAAAAAGAAGCCGGCAAAATAAAATTCACGCAAGCCAAAAGTTGACTTATATGCAACGATTGCCGTCCAACCAGGAAGCCGATGATGAGCTGAATATCGTACGGTGCTGACTGGGAAAATTCGGACCTGAGGTATTGAATTCTCGCATCGATTCACCGCTTTTCCCAAAGTTGAATATTTCCTGTTTCCGGGGGTAATTTCTACTCTACTCCCGACCGGAAGCACAATAAGGGTCGGGCGATCAGGAAAAAAGTCATCCCGAAAACTTGCCGGAAATCCACCCGGTCAGAAAATTATTTTTCAAATTTTCGGGATAACTCCGTTGTCGACCTACAGTTCCAATACCCCTTCCCCCTGCTCAAACACGATATCTACCGGAATTCCGCCTGCCGACAGGCGGTCGAGATCGGCTTGCAGGCCTTCGCCGATCTTTCCTTTTTCGTTCACGAGCTGGGCGACGCCCTCGTAGTCGCCATCGCCCTGCAGCGTCAGTATCTTGGTGGAAAGGGCGGTCATGGCCTCTTCCAGTTTGTCGAAGTTGACGCGGTATGCACCGGTGGCGTTATCGCGCGTAAAGGCGCCGTACTCCTGGAAGAAGTTGAAGCGGATCATATTGGCTTTGCCGTGAGCGCTCGACGCGCCGAAGCGCACCGACCGGAAAATGCCTGCCATGAAAGTGACGTAATAGTCGTGCAGGTCGCCTTCCAGTTCGCCTTGTTCGTGGAGCTGTTTGATCATGTACAGGCCGAGAATGTCGGCTTTGCCTTCTTCCAGGGCGGAGGCGTGTTCTTTCAGGGCTTCGCGCACCGTGCCTTTGCCGCTGATGGTATTTTTGATGCCCAGCCCGTGCGCCACCTCGTGGAACATGGTGTTGCTGAAAAAGGCGTCAAAGGTGATGTGTTTGCGCTGATCGGCGGCGATGAGCGAGTCGGCGATGGGCAGCAGGATCTTGTCGAACTTGGCGCGCATCGCATTTTTCAGTTGCAGGCGGCGCGTACCTTTTTGCAGCTGCACTTCCTCATCGTTGGGCAGGTTGATGGCGATGGTTTTGCTGCCTGCGTTGCAGTCTCCGGCGTAGTAGATCACGTCGTAGGCGTTGAGGTCGGCGTCCGATCCGGGCGACTCCTGCTTGTAGGTGTCCGGCACGGGCAGTCCTTCCTGGAGCGCGGGCAGAAACTGCGCGTATTTGTCCAGGCGGCGGCTCCAGGCCATGTCTTTGAGCAGCACGTAGCATTCGTGCGCCGCTTTGTACCCAAACAGCTGATCTTCGTAGGTCTCGATGGGGCCGATCACCAACTCCACGCGGTTGTTCTTAGTATCCATCCAGGCCAGATCGCTGAGCTGATACTCGTCGGTGAGCAGGGCGTCGGCCCGAAGTTCCAGGTATTTTTTGAAGTCGGGATCTTCGGCCAGCTCGGCGGCGGCCCGCAACAGGTCGGCAGCGCGGGTCACCTGCTCTTCGAACATCTCGTGGTAGGGCGTCGTCCTCAGCTCCCCGGATTCGTTGCGCCGGACGAAAGTGTACAGGCTATTTTTATCCGAAAGCGGCGCCGCCTCGAACTCCTCTTTGGTCATGTTCGCCGGATAAAAATTGGCGCCGGCCGGCTTGTCGCCAACGCCCGGCACGAAGGGCTCGTTGCCCGCCAGGCGGTCCCACGGCCCGTAGTTGATCTCCATAAACCGCCGCATAGCGTCGGAAGTTGCCGACTCCAGCAGGGCGGCCTTATCGCCGTAGGCTTCCACCCAGAACAGGTCGTCCATGACCTGCGCGGCTTCGATAAACAATTTGACCATCTGCTGCTGGTTGCCGCTCAGGCTGTCTACCAGATCGGAGGTGAGCCGCACGGGCACGTACTTCTGAAGCCGCGCTTCCATGGGGTCGAGGGCTTCCGGCGCTGCACCGGACGTCGCCTCGCTTTCTCCGCCGCAATTAATCAATAACAAACTCAGCACAGCTAAGATTGACCATTTTATCTTTTGCATATTCTAAAGGTTTTGTTCTGTTAAAAGATACCATTTTGGCAAAGAACCCAAAATATATTGACAAGTATTCCTTGCATCTCTTTCGGTATTGCACTAATTTGTTCAAAATGCCGCATGATGAAATTGAAAGACCTGGACATGAAGGGCTACTACACCTATGCCGATTACTTATCGTGGAAGCTGGAAGAAACGGTGGAACTGATCAAAGGCAAGCTCTTTCGCATGGCCCCGGCGCCCAACCGCTTTCATCAGGAAATTGCCGGCAATCTCTTCTTCAGGATTCAGTATTTTTTCTCTAACCAAGCCTGCAAAGTTTATCATGCCCCCTTCGATGTCCGCCTGCCGCTGCCGCCGCACCGGACCGCCGATGACCAGATCGATACCGTAGTGCAACCCGATATTTCCGTGATCTGCGATTTGAAAAAACTGGATCTGAAAGGTTGCCTCGGCGCTCCCGACTGGATCATTGAGATCCTCTCGCCCAGTACTGCCGGCAAAGATGTAAAGGAAAAATTCGAGGTCTACGAATTTGCCGGAGTAAAGGAGTATTGGATCGCATTTCCGGTCGAAAAAACAGTCCAGGCCTATTTTCCCGGCGCCGATGGGAAATACGCCACCGGCCGGCCTTACCACAGCAACGACCGAGTCCGTTCCCGGGCTTTTCCCGATCTGGTCATCGACCTTCGCCAGGTCTTTCCGCAGGAAGACATCGCAGCAGAAGAACTCGTCGAATACATGCGCTTGTAACAGGGCGACCCTCCGACTTCCAAACAGCTTGCTCCGGGCCGGCGCTTTATATCATGGGGCCTTCGTCATGACGGCTGACAGGCTTGCGTTCCTACAGAAATACTATCGGTATTTTTCAAACCATCCCAACACATACGCCACTTTCCGGATCAGGTTGCTCGGCTTGCGCGCAATCCCGTGCCCGGCTTCCTGGATGCGCACCATGGCGGTTTCTACTTTCCGCAGTTTCAGGGCAGCATAGTACTGCTCGGTCTCCGACATGGGCGTGCGGTAATCCTGCTCGCCGGTCAGCAACATCGTGGGGGTGACGACGTTGCCCACCAATGAGAGCGGCGACCGTTGCCAGTATTGCTCAAATTCTTCCCATGGGTAGCCCGGGAACCAGTACCTGGAGAAAAAGGCCGGTCCGTCGGCGTGCAGCACGAAGCTCGTCCAGTTGATCACTGGCTTGGCCACCACCGCCGCCCGAAAGCGGTCGGTCTTGCCCACGATCCAGGCGGTAAGCACGCCGCCGCCGCTGCCGCCGGTGACGTAGAGCTGGTCGGGATCGACGTAGCCTTCGGCGATCACGGCATCCACGCCCGACATGAGGTCGTCGTAGTCCTGGCTCGGATAATTGTGATGGATGAGATTGCCGAATTCCTCCCCGTAGCTGGAACTGCCGCGCGGATTGGTGTACAGCACCACGTAGCCGGCTGCGGCGTAAAGTTGCAATTCAGCAGCAAAGCGGTCGCCGTAATTGGCGAAGGGCCCGCCGTGGATCTCCAGCAGCAGCGGGTATTTTCTGTTCGGATCAAAATCCGGCGGCTTACAGATCCACCCCTGAATGCGGCGTCCGTCATAGCTCGATTCATACCAGATCTCCTCTACCTCGCCCAGTGTTTTATAGCCGAATAAGTCGTCGTTGACGCGCGTGAGCCTTTTTATTTCCCCGCTTCCCATGCGGCCTACCGCCAGGTCAGCCGGGTGATCGGGCGTGCTATGCGTAAAAGCGTACCGGCCGGTTTCCGAGACGGAAAAGTCGCCTCCGTCGTAGGGCCGGCCGACGGACAAGCCGCCCACGTCGCCGGTCAGGTCCATCACCGCACCCGACAGGTCGATGTATGCGACTTTGGTATTTCCCTGATCGTCGTACTGAAAGAACAGGCCCCGGCTGTCGTCGGCCCACTGGATATTGGCCACGCTGCGATCCAGGTCTTTGCTGATCAAACGCGGATTGCTCCCATCGGCGTTCATCACGTACAGGCGCGAAACCTGATAGCCTTGGTAGCGATCGTCAAAACCGGTATAGGCGATCAGCCGGCCGTCCGGTGAAAGCCGCGGCGCCTGGTCCGGGCCTTCGCGATCGGTGAGGGCCACTACCCTGCCGTCGGCGACCGACACCCGGTAGATCTCGGTATTGCGGGGTTGGTACTCGGCCTCTTCGCGGCGATTACCGGAAAAAATGAGGGCCTCGCTATCAGCGCTCCAGCAAAAATCGCCGTGGTTGAAATCGCCGGTCGTAAGCTGCCGGGGATGGCCGCCCTCAGCGGAAAGTACGAAAAGATGGGTATAGCGGTCAGGCAGGAAACCGAAGTTGCCGTCGGAGCGGTAATTGAGCTTGTCGATGACCACGGGCTCGGGCGCCCATTCCGCGCCTTTCGGCGGTTGGGGCAGCTGCCTGGCGATCTTTTCGGAAGATGCTGAGGCCTCCACCGATAGCTGAAACGCGATCCGTCGACCATCGGGCGACCATTTGGGATTGCGGGGCGTACGCGTGAGGTTGGTCAGTTTGGCTTCGGCGCCTTCGTCCAGCCAGCGCTGGTAGAGCTGCACCGAGCCGCCTTTATCGGAAAGGTAGAGCAACCGCCGCCCGTCGGGCGACCAGCGTGGGGCATAGTCATGCTGGTTGCCGGTGGTCAGGGGGCGATTGCGGGAGCCGTCAAAATCGATGATCCAAAGGTTGGAAAGCGTCTGGTCTGTGTGGATGTCCATGAAATTGCGGACATATACGATGCGCTCACCGTCGGGCGAGATCTGCGGGTCGGAAATGTATTCCAGGTCGAAAAGGTCTTCGGCGGAAAACAGTTGGGGCGCCGCCGGCTGGGCGCTCAGGCGGAAAACCAGGAGGCCGGCCGCCCAAAGGAGGTAAAAAAGTTTTTTCTGCATATTGCTCGATTTTCAGATTTCCTGAAAATAAACAATATTCCTCATTTCCACGCCGGTGGAATGCGATTACCCCATGCGCCGTAAACCAAGCTGACCCTGCCGTCAACGACCCGGGCCCGGATCAGCGATTGGCCTAAGGTTCTAAGAGATGCTATGTTTAGCACTCAAGCAAGCTCCAAACATGCTAAAACTCCACCTCAAATTCCAACTCCTCCCCGTCACGGATCACCTTCACCTTGGCTTGATCACCAGGAGTAAAGTTACTCAGGCCCTCCATGTAAGAATAGATGTCCTTTACTTCCAGATCGCCGATCTGGATCACCACGTCGCCGTCCTGAATCCCGGCTTTCTCGGCGGGGCGGCCCGCAATGACGGCGTCGATGCGCATCCCCTGGTCCTGGTAAACGTAATCGGGCATTACCCCGAGCGTTACTTTGAAGCGAGCGGCGCGGCGGTTCTCGTCCTCGTCCTTGGTAGGCGTGAATTCCAGCTCCCCGCGATCGTCCAGCTGCTCGATCAGGGCCAGGATGTAGTTCGAGACAGCCAGCAGGCCGGGATAGTTGATCAGCTCGGAATCATCAGCGGGCTTGTGATAATCGCGGTGCTGCCCGGTAAAGAAGTGGAGCACCGGCAGATCTTTCAGGTAAAACGAGGTATGATCGGAACCGCCGACGCCCGAGTCGCTGGTCTTGGGCTGGATGCCGGCCACGTCGATCGCGGGGATCACCTCTTTCCAGACCGGCGAAGTGCCGGCGCCGGTGATCACCAGTACTTTCTCCTCGTTGAGGCGGCCCACCATATCCATGTTGAGCATGTAGTTGACCTTTTCCAGATCGATCAGGGGATTATTGACGAAATATTTGGAACCGACCAGCCCCAGTTCTTCCCCCGAAAAGGCCAGAAAAAGGTAGTTGTGCCCGCTCGCTGCGGCATTGTCCTTTAGTGCTTCGGCCAGGTAGAGCAGGGAGGCCACCCCGCTGGCGTTGTCATCGGCGCCGTTGTGGACGGCGGGTGGCCCGGTATAGAGCGAGTTGAACGCACCATACCCCAGGTGGTCGTAATGCGCCCCGATGATCACCGTGCGCTCCGCACCGTTGTCGAGGTAGCCCAACACATTGCGGCCGGTGCGGTCGACGCCCTCGCCGGTACCGTGGGGATTGGCGTTGTAAACGAAGGAAAAATCCTGGCGCCAGCCGCCTTCTTCTCCGGCGGGCGTTAATCCGATCTCCTGAAAGCGCGATATAATATATTCGGCGGCCAGGGCTTCGCCGGCCTCTCCCGTTTCCCGTCCTTCGAGCAAATTAGAAGCGAGGTAGACGACATCGACCTGCATATTTTGCAGGGCTTTGTCAACCACCGATTGTGCATTGAGCAAGGAACCGGTGGCCAGCAAATACACGAATAATATCCAGCGATAGCTCTTCATTGCTTGGTTTTTTTGTTTATAATCTCAAAGGTATGAAGCCCGCTTTTTGTTTGTCAGTTTCGGATCATAAAAAATTGGAGGGCTTTGGTCTTTGGCGTCCCAACAGGTTGAAAAAACAACTTGCTGTCTTATGGCTGCGTGACCGAGTTACTGTTCCCCTCAGTGTCCGCCGCCGCCCGGCGCGACCTCCACGTCCATGGCCTCTTTATCTTCTTTGACCAACGCCCAGGAAAGGGCGGATACCGCCAGGGTAATCCCGCAGATGATGAAAATGATATTTTTGTCGGAAGCCTCGCTGATCACCTGACCGACGCCCAGGCTGGCTACCAGCTGCGGCAATACGACCGAGAGGTTGAAAAGCCCCATGTAAAGGCCCATTTGCGACTGGTCGACTTTCTGAGACATAATGGCGAACGGCAGGCTCACCACCGCCGCCCACCCGACGCCCAGGACGATCATCACGCCGTAGATGCTGATCTCGGTGCGGCCGAATACCAGCATCGCAAAGTAGCCGAGCGCCATAACGGCGATACAGCCCAGGTGCGTACGGACGCGCCCGATGCGCTTGGCGACGGGCTCCAGTACGAAGACGGGCAGCAAAGCGCCCACCAGGTTGAGCCAGAAAAAGCCCCAGGCTACCATATTGCCCAGCTTGCCGGCGTCGGATTCCGGTAAGCGAAATTGCAAATAGGCGTACATGTAGATGAACATCGTCTGCACCCCGATCCAGGAAAATGAATGCGCCGCCAGCACCTTCTGGAAGCCGATCCGGCCGGACTCGACAGCGCTTTTGCCGTCTTCGGATTTGATCAGCGCTTCGACGATGAAGATGATGGTAATGCCCAGACAGACGTACTCCACATAATAATGCCCCAGGTCGATCTCGCCGAGGCGAGCGACCATGCCGTAAACGGCGTAGATCAGAAAACCCCAGAGCGGGCGGATGATCATCAGGATATCCAGGGCGCCGGCCGAAGCTTCCCGGGAAGCGGATACTTCCAGTTCCTCCTGCAAATCTTCGGGCTGCGGCCGGGCGGTAGGATCCAGCGGCCCGACCTCGTCGTCTTCATTATCCCAGCCCAGCTGTCGCGGTTCCTCGATGAAAAAAGGCGGCAGCACCGAAAACAACAACACCAGCACCGCACCGGTGTAGATGAGCGCGTAATTGTCGATCAGCGCCCCGATCAGGTAAGCCAATACCCCGAAGGTGCCGGAGATGGTCTGCATCCAGGTGTATCCTTTGGTGCGCTCCACGCCTTCCGGGGTGACGTCGGCGATGATGGAGCGCGTCGGGTTAAAACTGACGTTGATGGAGAGGTCGAGTGTGAGCGCCACCACAATGGCCACGCCCAGTACGCCGTCAAAGCCGAGGGCCTCCGAGATGACGTCGATACTCGGCAGGGCCAGCAGCATCAGTGACGCCAGCACCCCGCCGATGAGGATGAACGGCCGGCGACGCCCGTTCCAGAACCACACTTTGTCGCTGATGATGCCGATGATCACCTGCCCGATGATGCCCGCGATCGGCCCGGCAGCCCACACCAGTCCTACTTCCTCGATATCCAATCCGTATTTGGTGCTCAGAATCCAACTCAGCGCCGAAATTTGCACCGAAAGGGCAAAGCCCATCGCCGTGGCGGGCAGGCTCAGCATGGCGTAGAAGGAGTTGGTCAGACGTTTTTGGATGTCCAGCATAATTGAGTTTCTGTTTTTTGAATGTTCAATAGCGGTTTCACCTGGCCAGCACCATGGCCGTGTAGGCAGGAATGGTGGCGGCGTCGCTGATCTCACCCAGCCCGTTCTCATCCACTTGTTCACCATCCACGACGATGCGCCAGTCGCCTTCCGGCAGGTCCAGGCTCTGGTATTGTCCGCTGCCGTTCAGCGCAACCAGGATATCCGACCATTCGTCGCCGCCGGCGTGGTCGGAAAGGGTGTAGGCGATCAGGTTGTCGGCCGGGGTATCTAAAAACCGGAGGTGTTGCTGAACAGCCTCCGTACTGGTCAGCCGGAAGGCCGGGTGGTTTTTACGTAGCCGGATCAGGCCCTGGTAGTACGATACAACCTCGGAATATTCTGCTTTGCGCGACCAGTCGATCTGGTTGATGCTGTCCGGCGATTCAAAAGAGTTTTCGACCCCGTCTTTTGTGCGCAACATTTCAGTCCCGGCGTGCAGGAAGGCGATGCCCTGGGAGGTGAGCACGATGGCGCCCGCCAGCTTGTGCATTTTAATGCGTTCGTCTTCGCGGACGTCGGGCCGCGACAGCGTCAGGCGGTCCCATAGGGTATGGTTGTCGTGGCAGGAGCAGTAATTGACGGTATGGTAGGGCTCGCCGGCCCAGGGGCGCTTGGGGTCCAGCCAGTGCACCGAATCGTAGTTTACCTGCGGATGTTCTGTAGAGGCCACGATCCCGAATTTTACGGTTTCGTCCATTCCGGGCTTGCCGCTGGCGAAGCCGGGGTCGTCATGTGTAAAGACATGCCCTTTGATGCCGTCGCGCATATTGTCGCTGAAGACGGCCACACTGTCGAGGCGGTAAGCGTATTTTTTCAGGGCGCGCAAGGTATCGGGCAAGGGGCTGTTGCCGGCCGTCCAGCCTTCGCCGTAGATCAGGATAGTAGGGTCGACGGCGTGCAGGGCGGCGCTGACCTGGTTCATGGTCTCGATATCGTGGATGCCCATGAGGTCGAACCGGAAGCCGTCGATGTGGTATTCGCGCGCCCAATAAAGCACCGATTCGATGATGAACTTGCGCACCATGGGGCGCTCCGATGCCGTTTCGTTGCCGCAGGCCGAAGCGTCGGAAAAGGCGCCTTCTTCATTCTGACGGTAATAGTAGCCGGGCACGAGTTGGTTGAAGAGCGATTCGCCGGTATAACCGGTATGGTTGTACACCACGTCCATCACGACGCGAATACCGTTATCGTGCAGCGTTTTGACCATCGTCTTGAATTCCCGGATACGCACTGCGCCGTCGTAGGGATCGGTGGCGTAGCTGCCTTCCGGTACATTGTAGTTCTGAGGATCGTAACCCCAGTTGAATTTGTTTTCTTCGAGCTTCGTTTCGTCGATGGAGCGATAATCGAAAACGGGCAGCAGATGTAAATGCGTGACGCCCATTTCGCGAATGTGATCCAGCCCGGTTGAAAGGCCTTGCGGGCCGGTGGTTCCCGTTTCGGCCAATCCGAGGTATTTCCCTTTATGAATGATGCCCGAATTTTCGGCCACGGAAAGGTCGCGGATATGCAGCTCGTAGATGACCGCGTCGGTGGGGTGTTCGAAAGGCGGCCGGCTATCGGCGTCCCAGCCTTCGGGCTCGGTGGCGGCGAGGTCGATCACCTGCCCGCGCCGCCCGTTGACGCCAACTGCTTTGGCGTAAGGGTCCACCACTTCCGCCTGCCATTCCGCTTCGATGCTGGCCTGGAAGGTATAGTATTTTCCTATTAAATCTTCTTTGACGACGGCCGTCCAAACCCCGTCTTTTCCCCTTTTCATATCGATCGTCCGCCGGGGTTCTCCGCCTTCACCCGTTTCGTAAAGACGCAATCGCAAGGCATCGGCCGGCGGCGACCACACTTTGAAGGTGGAGCGACGCGGGGAATAAGTCAATCCAAGGTCGTCCCCCTCGTAAACGGGATATTCTTCGAAGGAGGCGTAGGTGGGCGTGCTTTCCGCACCACGCGAACAAGCCGAGATTAATAGCACGGCCAGAAAAAAGCAAAGCAGAAAAATGAAAACGTACTTCATAGCGGGAAGATCAGTCCGGTTGAATGGAGCTAAATTTAAGAAATGTTCTGAAATATTTCTCCCGCGCTCTCGCCTCTTTGTGATCCGCATAAACCTCCTGATAAACTAATCTCCAAGGCACATAGGGTTTTGTCGATTTCACCCGACCGCTATTGTGCTCTTTTAACCGACGAGAAATATCTTCGGTCGTACCTCGGTAAAAACGCCCGTTTTGCTCACTTTGTAAAATGTACACGTAAACCATAACAAAAAAAGGCGAAGCAACACAAATTGCTTCGCCGATAGGTAGATTGTTTCGCAGCCCATAGGGGCCCGCCCGCTGCGCGTTCGGGCAAGAATCGAACCCCTGCTTCAAGAATGAAATATTTTACCCGAATCCGCAGGAGGCGGGTTCACCCGAATCCGCAGGAGGCGGGTTCACCCGAATCCGCAGGAGGCGGGTTCACCCG
>CAYQQU010000018.1:48844-49001 GCA_964419545.1 uncultured Saprospiraceae bacterium
AATCCGCAGGAGGCGGGCTTGCGTCCTAACCTCCAGACGAAATGGCCGCGTCAATTCCCTTCTAGTACCTTCTTCAGAAAACGTCGTCCCCCGGCGCTTTTAAAATATTTCTCCCGCGCTCTCGCCTCTTTGTGATCCGCATAAACCTCCTGATAAA
>CAYQQU010000018.1:49101-86119 GCA_964419545.1 uncultured Saprospiraceae bacterium
CGAAGCAACACAAATTGCTTCGCCGATAGGTAGATTGTTTCGCAGCCCATAGGGGAATCGAACCCCTGTTTCAAGAATGAAAATCTTGCGTCCTAACCACTAGACGAATGGGCCTTCAATATCTTCAGAATAACTATTCCTTTTTCAAAAATGAAATATTTCACCCGAATCCGCAGGAGGCGGGCTTGCGTCCTAACCACTAGACGAATGGGCCTTCAATATCTTCAGAATAACTATTCCTTTTTCAAAAATGAAATATTTCACCCGAATCCGCAGGAGGCGGGCTTGCGTCCTAACCACTAGACGAATGGGCCTTCAATATCTTCAGAATAACTATCCCTGTTTCAAGAATGAAATATTTCACCCGAATCCGTAGGAGGCGGGTTTACCCGAATCCGCAGGATCGATAAAAAAGCAGTCCATAGGGGCCCGCCCGCTGCGCGTTCGGGCAAGAATCGAACCCCTGTTTCAAGAATGAAATATTTTACCCGAATCCGTAAGGAGGCGGGTTTACCCAAATCCGCAGGATCGATAAAAAAGCAGCCCATAGGGGCCCGCCCGCTGCGCGTTCGGGCAAGAATCGAACCCCTGTTTCAAGAATGAAATGTTTTACCCGAATCCATAGGAGGCGGGTTCACCCGAATCTGCAGGAGGCGGGTTTACCTGAATCCATAGGATCGATAAAAAGCAGCCCATAGGGGAATCGAACCCCTGTTTCAAGAATGAAAATCTTGCGTCCTAACCACTAGACGAATGGGCCATTTCAACTTAAATTTCCCGTTAAAAAACGGTAAACTTTCCGTTAAACTCCTCCTCTTTCGGATAGAGCGGTGCAAATATAGGGCGTTTGCCAATAAATCAAAATACCCCTTTGGAATTTTTATTTATTTTAAGCCTCGCTCGTTTTGCCGGGAAAATTTGTTAGAAGAACCACTGCTCAAAACAATGGTTCAAACATCCCGGCGATAATTATCGTTCCCAAAGAACGAGCCGAGTGAGCTTTACACCGTAGTGACATTTCGCAGCGGCGTCACTCGAAAATCTTCCGAAAAGCGTTACATTTCGTGCCGAAAAGGTGCACGGCACCAGTATTATTGTTACATTTACACTAAGTGCTGTGGATCGCTATTCAATCCTCGCAATCCACAAGTAGTTTTTTATCAATAAAACCAAACCAACTATGTCGAAGAAAATTGCTATCAATGGTTTTGGCCGCATTGGAAGGCTGACCTTCCGCTACCTCTTACAACGGGACGACGTGGAAGTCGTAGCCATCAACGACCTCACCGACAACGCTACCCTGGCTCACCTGCTGAAGTACGACTCGGCCCAGGGTCCTTTTGAAGGCACCGTTGAAGCAACGGACGACAGTCTGATCGTTAACGGAAAATCTATCGCCGCCTCGGCGGAACGCAATCCAGAAAACCTTCCCTGGAAGGCTTCGGGTATTGATATGGTGCTGGAATGCACCGGTATTTTCCGCTCCAAAGAAAAAGCCGGCATGCACCTCACCGCCGGCGCGAAATACGTGGTGATCTCCGCTCCGGCTAAAGGCGGCGACGTACCCACCATCGTTATGGGCGTCAACGACCACGAGCTCGACCGCACCCAGCAGGTGTTCTCCAACGCTTCGTGCACTACCAACTGCCTGGCGCCGGTCGCTAAAATCGTACACGACAATTGGGGAATCAAAGTGGGTTCTATGACGACGACCCACGCCTACACCGCCGACCAGAACATTCAGGATGCGCCGCATAAAGACTTGCGTCGCGCCCGCGCCGCCGCCTTCAACATCGTCCCGACCAGCACGGGCGCGGCTTCGGCTACCGGCAAAGTGATCCCGGACCTGAAGGGTAAACTGTCGGCCATCGCCATCCGCGTACCGGTCATCACCGGCTCGATGATCGAACTCAACGTCGTGGTCGACAAGGCGCCGGCCTCGGCCGATGAAGTCAACGCCAAGTTTAAGGAAATGGCCGAAGGCCCGCTCAAGAATATTCTGGAGTACGCCACCGACCCGCTGGTATCGAGCGATATCCTGCGCAACCCGCACTCATCGATCTTTGACAGCCTGATGACCGACGTCAACGGCGACCTCATCAAGGTGGTCAGCTGGTACGACAACGAAGCCGGCTACTCTGCCCGCATGGCCGACCTCGCCATGATGATCCTCAACGGCTGATTTTGCAAAACCGGGTGCGTCACCCCGCAATCCTCGCTTTCCGGGGTGACGCCCGCCTTTCCTGACTTCAGCGTTTGTTTGGAGAACGTGCTTTTGAAACGAAAGCCCCGGGTTTCAGGTTCTGCTAAGGGATCCCGGCGGCAACGGCTGAGGACTTCCGACGGAATGCCTGCCTCCGAACAAGCTCTGCAAACCCATCTTTGCTCATGAACCTCAATTTAAAAGGTAAAAAAGCGCTGGTCCGCGTCGATTTCAACGTTCCACTCGACGCCGATCACCGCATCACCGACGATAACCGCATGCGCGCCGCACTACCCACTATCCGGCACATCCTCGACCAGGGCGGAGCGGCGATCCTCATGTCGCACCTCGGCCGGCCGGCCAAAAAGCTCAAAGCAGACGGCGCCATCGACGTCGAAAAATTTACCCTGCGCCACCTCGTCGACCACCTCGCCGAGCTGACGGGCGCCCCGGTGGCTTTCTGCGAAGAGACGGTAGGCGAAAAAGCCAAAAGCATGGCCGCCGACCTGCAGCCGGGCCAGATCCTGCTCCTGGAAAATACCCGCTTCCACCCGGGAGAGAAAAAAGGCGATGCAGATTTCGCCCGCCAGCTCGCTGACCTGGGCGACGTCTATATCAATGACGCCTTCGGTTCGGCCCACCGCGCCCACGCTTCCACAACGACCGTAGCGCAGTTTTTCGGCCCGGACGCCAAATCGTTCGGCTTCCTCATGGAAAAAGAGGTAGAAAACGCTAACCGCGTCGTCCATAACCCGCCGCGACCCCTCACCGCCATCATCGGCGGCGCCAAAGTTTCCGATAAGATCCTGCTCCTGGAGCGACTGATCGACCAGGTCGATCACCTCATCGTCGGCGGAGGCATGGCCTACACCTTCTTCCGGGCCCAGGGCGGCCAGACCGGCAACTCGCTGGTGGAAGCCGACCGGATCGAACTGGCCGGGCAACTGCTGGCCAAAGCCAAAGAAAAAGGCGTCAACCTGCTGCTGCCGGAAGATTCCGTGATCGCCGACAACTTCGCCAATGACGCCAATAGAGAGACCAAACCCAGCGACGAGATCCCCGACGGCTGGATGGGGCTCGATATCGGTGAAAAAGCCCGCACAGCCTTCTCCGAAGCTATAGCATCGTCGAAAACCATCCTCTGGAACGGCCCCATGGGCGTCTTCGAAATGGCCAACTTCGCCAACGGCACCAAAACCATCGCCGAAGCCGTAGCCCGCGCCACCGACGCCGGCGCTTTCTCCCTGGTAGGCGGAGGCGACTCGGTAGCGGCCGTCAACCAGATGCAACTGGCCGACCGCATCAGCTACGTCTCTACCGGCGGCGGCGCCATGCTCGAATTTCTGGAAGGAAAAGACTTGCCGGGAGTGCAGGCAATAAAAAGCTGAATCAGCGATATTCCGGATTGGCGATGCGCAAGGTGATGAGGCGGGTCGTCCAACCGGACGCGTCCCTATTTTCTTCTTCCAACAGAGCAGCGCGGCCGGAGTCGCGCTGCGGAGCGGCGTCCGGGGCAGGCAGGGGTTCCTGCTCCAGCCTGGCCACATCGAAAAATTCGGTGCTCGCGATCAATTTGAAGTACGTGATGCTTTCCGGACAGTTGTAGGTGACGACCTGCGGCTCTATTTCCAGCTCGACCGCTTCCCGATCCCAGACCCAGATGCTCCGCCCTGGATCCAGCGGCGCTACCGGGGGGCGAAGCATGCCGGCGTATACTTGAAAATTGACAGACAGATAAAGAAAGGCCAGGTATAACGGCTGTTCGGTAGTATTGGTCAGCTTAATGTACAGCTTTTCGGAAAGCATTTCCGCTCTTGCTCCCCGGGGCCGGATCACTACTTCTTCATTCTGCAAAGCCAGCGGCTGCTCCGCCCCTCCCGCACCGGAAAGGAAAAACTCGACCTGCACGGGGTGGCGGCGGAAGCGCCAGGTATTGGGATTGTGAAGCTGACGGACGAACATCCACCGCGAAATATGCTGCAAATAATGACCGATTAACTGGGCGGAGGCTTCCGAATGCCCGGCAACGTCCCGCACCACCGGCCGCTCGTCTTCCGCCTCGGTGATCCGGAACCCCTGCGGCCGCACGTGCACCGTATAATCCGCCTGGTATTCCGCTGCCGCCGGCAACAGGTTGCGCCCCGCCGACGCCAGCTGTTTGCTTAATGCCTCGCTTCCCGCTCCGTCGGTCGTTTCGTCTTTCAAATGTACTTTTACCGGGCAGGAAAAGAAGTCGGCAATGCTGGCCAGGTAGCCCCCTTCAGCCGGCGGGGAATGGTCGAACAACAACTCCGTCCGGCCGGCCTCGACCCTCCCGATACGCGCCGCCCATTCCGGTTCCGGGGCCGACAGCGGATGTACGCGCACCCGATCGGCAAGAGGAGAAACCCCGTGCAGATGCCCGATATCCATCCACCAACCATCGGCCGGCGAGTGCGTCACGTTGGCCGTCAGCGGTTGTCCCTGCCCTTCGGCGGCGTCCAGAAAAAAGCGAAACGCCTCCCCCTCTGCACCGGGAGAAAAGTAAATATTCGGCGTTTGCCGGAACTGGTTTTTCAGGTAATTCCGCACCCGGCTCTGCAGATCGTAATAAGTCACTTTCCCCGAGGATCGACGCAATACATCCAGCAGCGCCGCCGTAAAAACGCCGCCGCCCGCATCCGTCTCATAAGCCTTTTCCCGGGGTAAACAGGCCGCGATCTGCACATGCCGGCCCTCCGGAAAAATGCGGGCAAAGGAAAAAGGGGTTTCGGCAAGCGCGGCGGGATCCAGGGCGTCGGCAAAAAGGAAATCGCTCCACGGCCGGGCGGGTAAAACCGACGTCGGGCTGTTCTCCGGCGAATACTGCCGCGCCCGGTGGCTGACCAGACGGGTGACCTGTCCGGAATGACAACAATCGAAAATGGTCAGGATATGGGCGCCGCCCCGCGCCACCCGGTGGATGAGGTACCGCAGCTCCTTGTCCGCCAACGGCCGGTGGGCCGCTTCGCCCGGCCCGGCCGGAACGCTGTCGTAACACAAGATGGATTGCAGCCGCCGGTTGGGCTCGATCGGCCAAAAGACCGGATCGGCGGCTTCCTGAGCACCGTGCCCGGCAAAATAGAAGAACACCACATCCTCAGCCCCTGCCTGCGCCAGGTGGTTTTCAAAAGCCGCTACGATATTGGCTTTCGTCGCCGCTTCATCGCAAAGCGATTGCAAGTGCAACTCGCCTTCTTTCCTGTTTTCCAGGTAGGTTTTCACCTGGTCGAGGTCGTACCGGCATCCTCGCAGAGCGGGCACGGGCGCCGGATAATCGTTGACGGCGACCAACAGGCCGTAAATTTTTTTCATAAAAAAGGGGTTGCGGATAAAGTTAGCGCTTTTTCCGCTTCACGAAATACCCCGGATGCAATCCACATTCCGTTTTCCCGGATTTCTGCCAGCGTCCTTCCCGGCCGGCGCCCCGCACGGTACAATGGGTGCAGCCCACCGAGCCGTAGCCCTTGTCCTCGAGCGGATGCTTCGGCAAATCGTAAGTTTCCCGATAGCGGCCCACCTGCTCTTCCGTAAAGTCGATGAGCGGGTGGAACTTGATGATGTCGCCCTGCTTTTCGAAAATCTGCAATCGCGACCGGAAAGGCGTCTGGTAAGCCATCAGGCCGGAGATCCAGACTTTGTGGGCCGCCTTGATCGGCTCCAACGGCGCCACTTTATTGATGGTGCAACACATGCGCGGATGTTCGGCCCACCACTGCTCTTCCCGGGTCAGCGCATTTTCTTCCGGCCTGGGCCGGACGTCGATCACGGTCAGGTTCCACCGGCGGGCCAGCTCGTCGCGATAGGCCAGCGTTTCCGGAAAATGATAGGTAGTGTCAATGAAATGCACCGGCTGAGAGGGCCGCAGCCGGTGGATGAGGTGGAGCATCAGCACCGAAGTAACGCCGAAAGAGGAAGTAAACAACACTTCGTCCTGCTTGAAATACCGGTACAGCAAACGAATGCGGTCCTCCGCCGCCAGCGGGGTGAAAACGTCGTTGAGCAATTCTACGCTTAGCGCCTGCCATTCGATGGAACGTTGGTAGGTAGTCATGTTCGTTTTTTCATTTATTCATGAAATGCCGAAGCCCCTCCGGTAATTTCCGCCGGAAGGGCTTCGATGGTCGCCTTGCTGAATGGTTTCGGGGCTGGCCGAAAAGGGACATAAAAAAAACCTTCCCGGCAGGGATGCTCCCGGGAAGGCCCGACCGTTGCTATACAACGGCAATGCGCCTTACACGCCCGGCAACATCCAAGCAGAATGCTGGTTGGTTAGGATTTTTTTGACATTACCGAGACATGCGTTATGGACATGCAAGTTTAAGCACAAATCGGCGAATACGCAAAGCCGGCTGCCGGAAATTACTTTTTAAGTACCTGCAAAGTCTTTACCGGCTCACCGTCATAGCTGACCTGAAGGTAGTAAGCGCCGGCGGCGTAGTCCGATAGATCGACGTCCAAACGATCTGCATCGGCCTCCACCTCCACTTCCCGGAGTTTGATCCCGCCGGCCGAGAAAAAGGCGACCGTTACCCTTTCGTCGTAAGTTTCAAAAAGCTCCAGCGTCAGCTGATCGGTAACCGGATTGGGGTACAACATCACCAGCCGCGAATCTGCATTGAACAAGATAACCTGGCCGGTTTCGGAATAGGCCGTCTGCCCTTCCGAATCCCTTACCTGCACCCGGTAATAATTCCAGCCGCGCTTGGACGGCGCGTCCCGGTACTCGTAATAAGCGGTAAGGTTATCGACCTCGTAGGGTGCTTCAACCGTAGCGAGCGGGCGGAATTCTTCACCGTCATCCGAATGTTCCACCACAAAGGAATAGAGCTGCTGGGGCTGTTCGAGCGACCAGGCCACCCGCACGGTCTCGTCTGCCTGCAGGTTTACGTCCAGGTTGAGCCCGTCGCCGCATGTAGTCGGATTATTGGTGACGGTAACGGACTGGATATTCGTAGCCGTACACCCGTTCTCGGTTACCGTAAGCGCTACCTGGAACGAGCCGAACGAGTGGAAGACGACGTCGACCGGATTGCCTGCAGCAGTACCCGGTATCGCCGCCGGACCGAAATCCCAGCTGATGACGGCGTCGTTGCTCGTTCCGGCGGCAAAAAAGGTTACTATTTCATCTTCACAGACCAGGTTGGGGCCCTGGATATCGGCGACGGCTACATCCCCTACTTCTACGGTCACGGTATTGGATTCCAGGTATACGGTACAATCCTCCCGCCGCGCGCAGCGGATGAAGTAGGTGGTTTCGTAAATCGGACCGGGATCGAAATCCGGACCGGTAGCGCCCGGCACCACGTCCCAGGTCTGATCGTTGAACGGCCCCCCGATAGTGCTCGACATCCACAGGTATTCGACAGCGCCCGATCCGCCGGAAGGCGCCTCCAACGCCAAAATAGCCTCGGGATCATTGCCCGGCCCGCAGAGGAACTGGTAATCCGGCCCGATGAGTCCGGCATCGGTGATGTTGTCGCAGATGCTCGTAAAACCGGCGTCGAAGGTCAGGTTGACCTCACCGAGCCCGATGGAGAACAAATCGGTCATCAGCATGACGGTATCCGCGTCGCTGTCGACCGCATCATCATTTCCGACATTGTCAGTAGTAGGTTCCAGGGTGCTGCCCGCAGGTAGCATAAAAGTAAGCTTGTAGGTCCCCGGCGGGACGAGGAAACCGTAAATGCCGTCGGCATCGGTAAAGGTCATCTCGTCGTAAGGCGCTCCGGCATCCGTAGTTCCGGTAATGGTGACCTTGACGTCGGCTATGCCCGTTTCACCGGTATCCTGCAGTCCGTCCCGGTCGGCATCGAGCCAAACGTAGTCCCCGACCTGGGCTGGTCCGCCCAGTGTCAGCGAGCAGCTCGTGCTGCAACCGTTCGCATCGGTCACCGCAACTTCGTACAGGCCGGGATCCAATCCCGTGATGAGCTGAGCGGTGTCCCCGTTGCTCCAAAGGTATTCGAAAGGGGCTGTCCCGCCGGCCACCGTGACCGTAGCGGCGCCGTCCCCGCCGTCGACGACCGGGCTGACCTCCTCGACCGTACAGGAGGGTGCGGGGAAAGCATCCAGGGTAACGGAGGCCGTTGCTTCGCAGCCGTTGACGTCGGTAACCGTCACTCCGTAAATACCGGCCGTCAAACCGCTGATCAGCTCACTGTTGGCGCCGTTACTCCACAAATATTCGTACGGCGGTGTTCCGCCTTCCGCCATTACTTCGACGGCGCCGGAGGCTTCCCCTTCGCAGACGCCGGTCAATACTTCCGTGTTCAGCGAAATAGCGTCGGGGGCTTCGATCTGTACGGCGTCGGAAAGGGTGCAGCCGTTAGCGTCGGTAACGGTCAGTCCGTATCCGCCGCCGGCCAGCCCGCTCACGGAAGCGGTGGTATCGCCGGTGCTCCAAAACAGCTCATAAGGCGGGACGCCACCGCCCACAATGGCGGTGGCTTCGCCGTTGGTTACCTCAAAACAATCGGGATCAGTCACAGTAAAGTCCAGTTGCAGCGCCGGCGGCTCATTGATCGTTACGGTATCCGCACCGGAACATCCCTCCTGATCGATCACCGTCACCGAGTAGGTCCCGGCCGGTAAGCTGGTCAGGATCGGCAGAATGTTGCCGTTGCTCCAGAGGTAGTCGTAAGGGCCGGTGCCGCCGTTCACGATAGCAGCCGCCACTCCGGTATTTTCGCCGGCGCAGTCGATGGGCGTGATGTCGATGCCCACCGAAAGGCCAGGCGTTTGCACTACAGTAGCCGAGCCCTCCACTTCACAGCCGTTGGCGTCGGTGACGGTCAGGCTATAAGTGCCGGGCCCCAGGCCGGAAATGCCGGGCGTGGTGTCACCGGTTTCCCAGAGGTAGGTATAAGGCGGGGCGCCGCCGGTGATATTGGAGCTGATGACCCCGGTATTCTCGTCCGAACACAAGATATCGACCACGTCGAAAGTGAGCATCAGCGCCGGCAGTTCCGTGATGGAGATGACCGGTACGGTAACTGCACATTCATTGGCGTCGGTGACGGTCAGGCTATACAAACCTGCGGGCAGGTCATCGATGAAGGCGGTAGTGGCGCCGGTGCTCCACTGGTACTGGTAGGGCGTTACGCCTCCCTGCGGCATGGCCGTTGCGAACCCGGTGCTGTCGCCCGCGCAGGCAATTACCGGGGCGCTGACGTTCACCGTGAGTTCAGCGGGCTGGGTCAGTTCCACGGTCATAGTCTGTTCGCAGGTGTTGGCGTCGGTGACGGTGACGGTATAGACGCCGGCAGCCAGGTTTTCGGCAGTAGCCCCGAGTTGGCCGTCGTTCCAGGCGAAAGCGTAGGGAGGCGTGCCGCCGCCGGCTACCGCGGTTGCCGAGCCGTTGTTTTGTCCAAAGCAAAGGGGATCATCGGCAACGACGGTCGTGGCCAGCGTCGGCGGTTCCGCCAAAGTTACGGTCTCGCTGAGCACGCATCCGTTGGCGTCGGTGATGGTCACCCCGTAGTCGCCGGCGGGGAGGTTCCCGATTTCGTTGGTGCCGGTCTGACCGGTGCTCCATTCGTACGCGTAGGGTTCGGTGCCGCCGGTGACCAGGACGAGCACGCCGCCGGAAGCACCGCCGTTGCAAAGCACGTTGCGTGGAATAACATTGATCACAAAATCGTTGACGACCAAAATGCTGACGTCGTCGCTGGCGCTGCAGCCGTTGGCGTCGACTACCGTCACCGAATAATCGCCTGTGCCGAGCCCGCCGATGCTTTCCGTACTTTCGCCGGTGTTCCAGCTATAGGTGTAGGGCGGTGCGCCGCCGTCGACCAGCACTGAAGCCTGCCCTGTTTCACCGATACCGCAAATGAGGGTCAGCGCGTCGATGTCGACCGAGAGGTCAGGGAAGCTGGCGATGGTGGCGGAAGCGGTCTCTTCACAACCGTTGGCGTCCGTTACGGTGACGGTGTAGGCGCCGGCGGTAAGGCCGCTGATCATCGGCGTAGTAGCGCCGGTATTCCACAAATAGGTATAGCCGGGCGTGCCGCCGCCGGCCAGCGCCGTAAGGGTTCCCGCACTTTCTCCAGAACAGACCTGGGGCGCCGGGTTGTCGATGGAAACCGACAATGGCGCGGGCTGGCCGATAGCTGCCGCGCCGATAGCTGTACATCCCAGCGCGTCGGTGACCGTGACGTCGTAACTGCCGGCAAGCTGACCGGCGATCGTCGGGGTAGCGGCGCCGGTGCTCCAGACATAGGAATACGGCGGCTGACCACCCATGGCCGCAGCGGTCGCTTGCCCGGTAGCCGCCCCGAAGCAATCGGCGTCCTGGGCAGAGACGACCACTTCCAGGTCGTCGTCGATAATGATGGTGACGGAGGCCGATGCCCGGCACCCGTTCGCATCGGTAATGGTGACGCTGTAGTTTCCGGTAGCGGTCAGTCCGCCGATAGCGGGCGTGCCGGCGCCGGTGCTCCATTCGTAAGTGTACGGCGGCTGCCCGCCGCCCGGTTGAGCGGTAGCATTGCCGGTATTGCCGGCGCCGCAGACGACCTCCGTAGCTATGATCGTTACTTCCGGCGCGGGCAATTCGGAAATTTGCACGACCGCCGTATCGCTACAACCGTTGCTGTCGGTGACGGTAAGTCCGTAGACGCCTGCGGGCAGGTCGGTGACGGACGATCCGGTGGCGCCGGTGCTCCACAGGAGATCGAAGGGCGGCGTACCGCCGGTCGCCAGCGCGCTGAGGGCGCCGTCGTCGGCGCCGGCGCATACGGTGGCGTCACCGTTAATACCGGCGGCTACGGCCGGCGGTTCGGTGATCAGTATGCTATCGATGGATACACAGTTGTCGCTATTGGTTACGGTGACGGAGTACAGGCCGGCGGACAGGCCGGTAATGGTCGGAGTGCTCGCTCCGTTATTCCAGGCGTAAGCAAACGGAGGCGTCCCGGCCGTGATCACTGCCGAAGCCGTACCATCACTGCCGCCGCAGGTGGTGATGTCGGTCCCGGAAATAGTTACTGCGAAATCGGGCGCCGCCGGCACGGTGATCGTCGTACTCCCCGAACACCCGGCGGCATCGGTGACGGTGACATCGTAGTCGCCCGGCGCCAGGCCGGTCAGCCCCATGGCGGTTTCCCCGTTTTCCCAAAGGTAGCTGTAGGGGAACACGCCGTTTTGGGCGGCGACCGTAGCCGAGCCGTCGTTAGCGCCCGGGCAGCTTTCGGGCGTCCCGAGTCCGCCGACGGTCAGGTTAGAAAGATGATCGAGTACGATGCTTTCCACTTGCTGGCAGCCTTCGCTGTCGGTGGCGGTCACCTGGTAATTCCCCGCCGGCAAGGCGGAGATCGACGGACCGGCATCCCCGGTGCTCCACAGATAGGTAAAGGCGCCGTTGCCGCCGGCAGCAGTGGCGGTGATCGCTCCGTCGCTATCGCCGGCGCATACGGGATGTACTGCATCCAAGGTAAGGGTAATGGGCGACGGACCGGTAACGGCGCCGCTGGTAAAACGGATACAGCCCGCGTTGTCGGTGACGGTTACGGAATATACCCCGACCGGTAAATTGTCGATGGTCTGTGTGGTGGCGCCGTTATTCCACAAAAAAGTGTAGGGCGGCTGCCCGGCCTGCGGCTGTACCGTCAGGGAAGCATCGGCGCCCCCCGGGCAAGTCACCGTGGCGTCGCTCACCACCGGGTCGATGGCCACGTTGAGCGGCGGCGTCAGGAGTTTTATGCAATCGACGGCGGAACAAAGATTGGCGTCGGTGACCGTCACGCAATAAATACCCAGACCGTTGACGGTGAGGGCGGGCCCGCTCTGACCAGTAGACCATTGATAAGTGTACGGCCCCATGCCGCCGGAAGAGATCGCCGTAGCGTCGAAGGGGACGCTACAGGTGTCGGCATTGAAAGTGATATCCAGCAGATCCGGTTGGCCCAGGTCGAGACCGGCGATGGCCTGCTGACCGCCCTCGTCCGTCACCGTTACGGTGTACGTTCCGGCGGTAAGCCCACTAAGCGTAGGTCCGGTGTCGCCGGTATTCCAAACAAAGGTATAGGGCGCCGTCCCCCCCGAGGGCAGAGCCGTTAAGCCGCCGTCGGGCAATCCGAAACAAGTAGGTTCCTGGATGGAAAAGTCAACGGTGAACTGAGCGCATAATAGCCTGCTCCCAAAAAGCAAAAGCAGCATCAGCGCATGACCGAAAAACGGAAAAGGTGATAAAGTTGGGTACATCTTGGAGTTATAATTTGTTAGCAATAACATACAAACCATACAGCTGCCGCGGGTACGGAAGGAATCTTGGCGAGTGTTGTTGATAGTGAGTTGTACTAAAAGGAAGGCGCTTATCTTCGGTGCGAAGAAGCGTTTCGGTTTGTGAAGGGTAGGTTTTGCTTCGTTGCCGAAGCGGAATTCAGTTATTGTCTGCTACGGACAAAATAACGAAAATAAATCAAACAAAAAAAGCCCCAAATAAAAAGTCGCATCACAACGCGGTGATACGACCTACTACTAACAAATTATAATCCCATGAATATTTAAATCTTAAGGAAGACCTTTCTCTCCATGACCGGCAGTTTTCCCACCGCTTACACTGTAACTTTTATTTGATATGTAATATTATTTAAAATTTATCATTTTAACAAATTTGCCCGCCGCCGGGTTGCAAGTTAACTTACAATTAGTCGATTAATTTCAAAAAAAAAGGCCGGCCCGATCGGCCGACCTTCTCGTTCCTGGGATTATCCGAATTTATTTGATGATACGGATCGACTGGCTTACGGCTTGTTCACCGGCCTGGATCCGGTAAACGTATTGCCCCGAGACCAGCCAGCCGTTCTGCGGAGAAAAAGTCACCTGGTGCTCGCCCGCCGGCTGGCGCCCTTCGAACAGGGTAGCGACGGGTTGCCCCAGCAAGTTGAACACCTCTACCCGCACCGGCGCGGCGCTCGGCAGGCTGTAGTGGATCTGTACCTGTCGGGAAGAGATATAACGCGCGTGGTGCTGGATGGAAGGCGCGGCGATACCGGAAAAGGTCGAGGAGACCTGCTCACAGGAAATACCGAGGTCGAGGCGCGGGAAAAATTGCCCCATGACGCCGTCGACGGTATCCGCATCGACGCACAGCCAGTTTTCCAGTACGGTGGCATAGATGCTCCGGAAATCCGTCCCGAAAACCAGGTTGCCGTTTTGGTCCAGGTTTTGCAGGTCGGGGGCCGAGCCTTCGAAACCGGCGCCATTCAGTGCCGGACCAAAGAGCATCAGGGGAGCAGCCGAGCCGTGGTCCGTGCCGTTGGAGGCATTCTGTTCGGGCCGGCGGCCGAATTCGGAAACGGTCATGCTCAGCACCCGGTCGGCCCAGTCGTCGGCCGCTAGGTCCTGGTAAAACGCGTCGACGGCGCCGGCCAGCTCGGCCATCAACTGGGGATGCCGCACATTTTGCTGGGCGTGCGTATCAAAGCCGTCCAGCGTCACCATGTACAATTTGGTGCCCAGGCCGCCTTTGATCAGGCGCGCCACCAGGGAAAGCTGCTGCCCCAGGCTGCCCTGATAGTCGGCGGCGTTGGCGGCGTTATCGTAAGCGTCTTTGATGGTGCCGGCGTAGATGAAAGTGCTGTTGGCTACCGCCCGCATGTAACCCAGCTGGTCGCCGTAAAAACAGTCGGGCAGATTGACCACATCGTACAACTCGCCGTTCTGGGCGATCTCGAACAGCTGATCCGGATCGGCCACCGATACCGAGATGTTGACGCCATTGGTGTCGTTGAAGGCCAGGTTGCCGACGCCGCCGATCTGTACGGCCGGCGGTGTCTCCGGCGGATTGGTGAGGTAATCCGGATAGAGGTCCATCAGATAGCGGCCCAGCCAGCCCGAATTGTCAACGACGCCGGCGTCGCTGCCCGAAGCCCAGATGTCGGACGAACGGAAATGCGACAGATTCTGATCGGGATAACCGACGCTATGTACCACCCGCATCTGGCCGTCCAGCCAGCGCGATTGCAGCGTCGCCATGGTATTCGGTACGCCGAAGGTGTCGGATAGCTCGATGATCTCGTTCTGGGGGATGGCGAGGGTTGGCCGCAGCGACTGGTACTGGCCGTAATCCGCCAGCGGAATAAAGGTATTGAGGCCGTCATTGCCGCCTTTGAGGCGGATGACCACCAGCACGCGGTCGGTTTCGGTATTGCTGAGGCCGAAGGCCAGGGCCGATGAGGTCATGGCCGATACCGGCATATGGCCCAGCAGGATAGCGCCCCCGCCGGAGAGGCCCAGAGTGCGAAGAAAGCTGCGCCGGCTCCACTGGCGGTGGTCCTGTTCGTGGGCTTCGCCGTGTTCGAGCGCGCCCCCGTGACGCAGACCTTTATGATTTGGTGTATGATGATCACACATTTTTTTTGAGTTTTCAGGTTTCCAAAAAAATAAATGAACGGCTGGGCAACACCCGCACAGTAGTCCGGGCGCACCACTCGCCAAACCTCAGGTCAGCTGAAATTCGGGCTGCCGCAGCAGGTGATCCAGCAACAGGGCGACCTGCGCGGGCGCCGTATCCCAGTAGAGGCTCCACTGGCCGTCTTCGTAGTAGTTTTCCGGTATTTCTCCTTTGAAGACAGTGGTGGCGCGGTCGTAGGCGTCGGCCGTCTGCAGGCCGTTGGGCAGAAAGTGCTCGACGATCTGCTGTACGATAAAATATGGATCGTTCGAATCGTTGGTCAGGTTGCGGGCCAGGTCGACCAGCTCGGCTGGGTAATTTTCGTAGGCGTAAAAAAGGAAGAGGCGCAGACTCTGCCAGCGGCCGGTCATGGTATTGCTGTCGACCCAGGAGCGGTCGCCCTGCCAGCCGGCGACGTCGACCGGATTGAAGAGGTCTTGCCCGAGCTGGGCGTTGAGATAGAGCAAACCGTCCAGCAACTGCTGATCTTCGAACGTAAAATTGCCCTCGACCAGGTAATGCAAATGGAAATCGAGCGGGCTTTTCACCTTGATGCCGATGATGGCGTCGTCAAAGAAGTGCTCGCTCTTGAACAATTGCCGGAACACCGGCGCCAGTTCGAAATCGTTTTCCAGGAAGACGCCGGCCAGCTCGCCGACGATCGTTTCGTCTACCTCAGGGCTGACGAAGAACGCATAGATCTTCCGGCAGATGTATTCGGCGATCAGTTCGCCCCGCTGGTTGAACAAGATTTCGTGCACTTCATCGTACCCCCAGTTGCCGGTCTGTCCGAAGATCGTCTTGTCGGCGCCGTCATCGTGCAGGAAAGGTACGAAGTCGATGGGGCCGCAGTAGTCGTCAACGCCGTTCCAGCCGGTAAGGGCGCGGGCCGTATCGACAATGTCGGCCTGGGTGTATCCGTTATCGGCGCCCAGGGTAAACAGTTCGTACAATTCGCGGGCGTAGTTCTCGTTCGGGCTGAAGCGGGTATTCTGAATGCCGTTGAGGAAAACCAGCATGGCCGGGGTTTTTCCGATCTCGTAGACGAAATCGCGGAAGTTGCCGAGCGCGTACTGCTGCAGCAGCCGGTGGTACTGGTAGAGATAAGAGGGGCAATTGTAATCGTTGAGGCGAGTAACGAAATGATTGTGCCAGAACAAGGCGATGCGTTCGCGCACGCCGTCGGTAAGCATATCCGTGAGCCACTGCCGGCGCCAGACGCCGATCTGTTCGATGGCTTGTTCCTGACTTTCGTAATCGGCTACCGTCCAGTACGCCCATTCCGGCTCGGCCGGCAGCGGTTTGTCGATCGCCGCGTCGATCAGCGCGTCAACCCATTCGGAGGGCGCCGCATCGAGGGCCGCTTCCAGTTGATCGGGTCGCAGGCCGAACCCCAGCCGGCGGTACAGATGTTGTATCCGCCGCTTATTCCACGGCGCATCGACACCGGGCTCGTAAGGCGCAAGCGTACCCGTTACACAGTTGAAGTTAATCATAAAACAGTAGGTTTATGGTGTGGAGTAAAACCGCAAGATGGTGCTTTGACCAAACAAAGGAACGACGGTTTAATGAAACGCGAATTTTTTTCTTCCGGCAGGATAAAAACCAGGAAATGGATGTGGAGGCAGGACAAAAAAAATAAGTCGCATCACATGTAGCGACACGACTTACTATCAACAAATTATAATCCCATGAACATATACGATCTTACGCGCCGGATTATTTCCGGCTCTATATCTTTAAGCTAACTTTCAATCTTACAATTGGAAAATTTGCGAGTAGTAAGTCAGATCTAGAGACCTGACTTACTATCGGCAAATCAAAAATCCCATGTACATATCCAATTTTTGTGTGCCGATTCTTTAACCGGCGATCATTTCGTTTGACAATACAAACATCTTAATTTTTCTTACCCCTCCCAAAGACAAAAATCGACATTTGTGAATAAAAATCTTTTCTCAATCGAAACAACCAAAACACAAAAAACTGATTTTCAATTTATTAAAAATAAAACCGTGTGAAAAAAACTTAAATTTCGTCCGCACCTTTGTTACTTTTTTTATCCCTTCTATTCGAAAAAATACCAGAAAGGGTTTATTCAAACGGGTTGCTCAGGGCGGGATTATTCACAAAACTCGTATCCGTTAAAGTTTTCAGGAAGGCGACCATGGCCGCCATATCCTCCTCGCTCAACTCGAAAGGCGCGATGTTGACGTTTTCGTTGGAGACGCCGTGACCGCCCCGGCTGTAATTCTCCAGCACTTCTTCCAGGGTAGCGAAGCGCCCGTCGTGCATGTAGGGGGCCGTCAGCTCGATATTGCGCAGGCTGGGCACCTTGAACTTGCCGTAGTCTGTATAATTGTTGGTAACGGCGCCCAAGCCCGGATCGGGAAAATCGGCCAGGTCATCCACATCGTCGAGCCCGTTATTGTGAAAATTGTGGTCGGTGAAATCCTGGTTGAAATGGCAGTGGGAACAGCCGGGGTGAGAGACCTCATCGGGGTTGGCGAATTCGATAAAAAACAGGTCCCGACCGCGTTCTTCCAGTGGGGTGAACCACCCTTCATTACGGTTGACGACCTTATCGAAACGCGAATCGAAGCTGATCATCGTCCGCTCGAACTGGCCCAGCGCCTTGACCACCAGATCACGCGTCAACTCGCTCTTGAAGTCGATGCCGAAGGCCGCCCGAAACAATTGCGGGTAGGCGGCATGCCGGCGCAGCTTTTCCTCTACGTTTTCCCAGTCTTCGGCCATCTCCCGGTGATCTTCCACCGGAATGAGGGCCTGGTCTTCCAGCGTGGGCGAACGGCCGTCCCAGAAGAATTTACCCGGGTTCCAGCCGAGGTTGACCAGCGACATGGCGTTGCGCACCCCGGCAATGCCGTCGATGCCGATCGATACCGGAAGGCCGTCGGTAAACGCAGCCGACTGGCGGTGGCAGGAGGCGCAGGATATGGTGCTGTCGGCCGAAAGGATAGGATCGTAAAACAACCGGCGCCCCAACGCGACGCCTTCTACAGTGAGCGGATTATCATCGGGAAGGATCGGCTGCTGGTCGAGCCATTCCGGAATATCCAGTTCATAGGTCTGTGGATCGTACACTCCTTCGATGGGGCCGTCGATCACTTCTTCCCCGCAGTTTTCACAGGGATCGTCTTCCGAACAGGCGGCCAGCGCCAGTACGGCCGCGAAGGCCAGTAATCCCAAAATTCGACTCCGAATCATAGCGAATAATTATTTCAGTTATTTTTTTGCATGCTCGGCCAACCGGCCGGCGGCGCCCGGTAATCGGGATTGTTCAGCGCCGTGGAATCGGTCAGCGTATGTAAAAAAGCGATCAGGTCGCGCTGATCCTGCTCCGAAAGCGACAGCGGCCGCACGTTCGGGTTCAGGTTGGGAGCGGAATGACCGCCGGAATTGTAGTGTGCGAGCACTGCTTCCAGTGTCTCAAATCGCCCATCGTGCATATAAGGCGCCGTAACGGCGATATTGCGCAGGGTCGGCGCCCGGAATCGCTGCCGATCGGCCGGCCGCCCGGTCACTGCAATGCGCCCGGAATCGGCGGCGCCCTGCCAGGGGTCTACGCCGTTATTGAAATACTCCAGGTTCGTGAACAGCGGATCGTTATGGCAATGGCTGCATTCGGCCGCCGGAACGGCCGGCGAAGCGTCGAAAAAGATCAGGCGCCCCCGCTCTTCAGCGGGCGTGAATTTTGCTTCGCCCCGCATGACCCGGTCAAACCTGGCGTCGCCGCTGATCAGGGTGCGCTGAAACTGCGCCAGCGCCTTTACGACCAGTTCCTGATCAATGGCGCTTTTTTCTTTTATGCCAAACGCCGCCCGGAACATAGCGGGATACCACTCGTGACCTTGCAGCCTGCGTTCTGTTTCCGGCCAGTCACCGGCCATCTCCAGGCTGTCCTGCACCGGATGGACGGCCTGTGCTTCCAGGCTCGGCGCGCGCCCGTCCCAAAACAAACCGGTATGGTAATACCCGACGTTGAGGAGCGAAGGCGCGCTGCGCCGCCCCTGCCGGCCGGCTACCCCGGTGCTGACAGCCCTGCCGTCGGTGAAAGCCGCTTCCGGCCGGTGGCAGGTGGCGCAGGAAACCGTGCTGTCGATCGAAAGGATCGGATCGAAAAACAAGCGGCGCCCGAGAGCCACGCCCGCTTCGGTAAGCGGATTGTCGCCGGGGACGCCCATTTTCACAAAGTGCGCCGGCTCGTTCAGCCGGTAAGGCCGGGCTGCCGTCAAAACTGCTGCTTCCTCTCCGCCCGGCCGGCAGGAAAAGAGGAGTACCGCTATTCCGGTGATGACGGCTGCGTATGTTTTCATATTATTGATGGTTCGACGGTTTTTTCGTCAGGCCGGCCGCTAACCACCTGCTGTCCGGATGCTTGCTCATCCCTATTCCAGGGTGATCGACCGCTCCAGTCCGTCGATAATAAATTTAAAATATCCGTCTTTTTCCGCGTGCAGTACGGGGTGCTGCCGAAAATCCAGGTATGCCCCGGAATCGCCGACCAGTACCCGCCTGAGATCCACTTTAAAGTCGACAGCTCCGCCTTCGGCATTGTTCAGGTCGAGCGCCTGGTCGAAGGTCATTTCCCGGTAAAAGGTGTCGTCATTGCCGGCATGGTAAGAGATGCCTGAAAAGCCGGCGCCGTCGCCGAGATCGGCGCGACCTTCGATGGAAGCGTAGATGTAGCCGGTGGCCCACGACCAGTAATTCTGCGTCAGCGGATGGCCGATCTGGAAATTTTGCGGCCGCATGGTGCGGTTGATGACGGTGTCGACGCCGAGCCAGAAGCGGATACCGGAATAAGCGCCGGTGGGAACGTCCTCAATTTTTACGGCGACGCCCTGCTGGGCTTCCGCTTCGGTTTGCAGGTCGTTGAACGCTACCAGTTCAACCGGCAGCACCTCCACCGATGCGCCGTCCGCCTGCAGTAAGGTGACGTGCGAGATGTAGAACTGAAAAGTCAAAAAGAGGGCCTCCATACCGTCTTCATAGGCGTAAGCCTCGGTGGTGTCGGTAGCCATTACGAGGGGCGCGCCGCCATAAGTCGCCCGAAAATTGAGGGTCAGGTCCGTTTCGTCGGGCGGCGGATTCTGGCCGCCGTCGTCATCGGAACAACCCCAGGCCAGGCCGATCAGGGCCAGCCCCAGTGGGAATAACCATTTTTTCATGCTGCATTTTTTAACTATCAAATGTTATCGCTATTCCGCTTCAATGTCAACTACGGAAAACGATTGTGCCAGATTGCTGACAATGGCTTCGATGAGCACCGCTTCGGAATCGGTCCGGACGTTCTGAATACCGCCGAACCACCGGCGGTAGTCGACCTGCAGCGTAAGCTCCAGATCGAAGCCCTCCGGAATGGTCGCCTCGAACGGCAGGGTCACTTCCCGCCGGTAAGCCGGGGTGCCGATCTCCAGCACAGTGGGAATAGTATCCGCCGCCGTGGTATCCCGGAGAATGGCAATTTCGTAAAACACATAACCGGAGTCGATACTCCAGTACAGGTCGCTGGGCTGCGGAGCAAGCGGATGGTCATCGGGTAATGAGGCAGGCACTGCGCGGTTCGCCGTACTGTCCAGACCTACATCGAACCGCAGACCGACTACCGGGCCGGGCGAGCGGTAAGTGCCGATGGTATAGCTCTGGACGCGGCTGGGGGCAACCAGCGCGAAATTGTCTTCAATTTCGGATAATTCAACGGAGCCGTCTTCGCTGTAAAGTTCTGCCGACACCAGGTCGGTGACTCCTGCTTCGGCGCCGTCGGCCAGCAGGAAGCGCAGGTTAGAGAGGTAAAACTGCAGATCCTGTATCCGAAAAGGCTGACCACTATTGTCTAAATAAACAGAATCGAGCAGGCGAAAGTTGACGGTGGTGTCCGGATACACCCAGCGGTGGCGCACCCGCAAGCGCCAGGTAGGATACTCACAGCAATCGGAGCAGGGACGGTCGGCGCCCACCCGAAAGTTGGTCGCAGCGGTATCCAGGCAATCCTCGACGGGTTCGTAACAGCCCGCGGCGCCGGCCAGCAAAATAATGATCCACCACCCCGGATGCCCCTGCTTCATTGGCGATTTTCTTTTTCGTATTCTTTGACGAGTCGCTTGACGGTTTGTTTGACCTGCGACGAAAATTCCTTGTTCAATATCCAGTTGTAGTACTGCTTGTCGCGCGCGAGGGTAGCAGCTACCGGTTTCCCGGCGTATTTACCAAAGTTAAAAACGATCTCCCCGTTATGATCGTATTTCATTTTCTGGGTAGCGTCGACAAATCGCAGATCGTTGGTAAAATCGTGCAGGCTTTGGATATCGTTGCGGACGGGCGCCGGGGTGAGGTTGCCGTCGCCGTCTTGGTAATCGACGCCCCGGTAGCGCTCCAGTTGACCTTTGAAGACGGAGAGGGTGGCGCGGACGTCGGCCATGGCGTCGTGTGCGTCTTCCATTTCCTCTTCGCAGTAGAACCGGAGTGCGGCCTGCAGCGTGCGGGGTTCCATCTTGTAAAAGATGCGCTGTACGTCGATCAGGCGTCGGTTGTCGATATTGAATTCAATGCCTACGCGGGCAAATTCCTCCATAAGCAGGGGGATATCGAAGCGGTTGGAATTGTAGCCCGCCAGGTCGGCCTCGCCGATAAAATCCAGAATTTTGTCGGCCACTTGCTGAAAGGTGGGTTTATTGGCTACGTCTTTGGGCTCGATGCCGTGCACCTGCATCGCTTCCATCGAGATGGGGATACCGGGATTGATGAGCATTTCAAATTCCACCGGTTCGCGACCGTCGGCAAAAAATTTGATCATGGCGATTTGTAAGATCCGGTCGCGGATAACGTTGAGCCCGGTAGCTTCGAGGTCAAGAAAAATGAGGTCCCGGGTAAGATTAAACTGCATTGATACTGGGTTTTCTATTGATTGTCGTCTTCGAGGAAGGGGGCCAGGCCTTCGGTATACTTAACGGCCATGCCCCCGTCGGGAGTTCCGTAGATGAAGTATCCCTCCAGGGCCTCTTCCCGGCTCACCAACTCGTAAGCCTTGTCCAGCCCCAGCACCATACAGGCGGTGGCATAGGCGTCGGCAGTGGAGCAGTTGGCGGTGATGACCGAGGCGCTGAGCAGGCGATTGCGTTCCGGATAGCCGGTATCGGGATTGATGGTATGGCTGTATTTTTCTCCTTCTACTTCGTAGTAGTTGCGATAGTTGCCGGAAGTCGCGATGGCGCGGTCGCTCAGGGGAAGGGCGACCTGTATTTCGCTGAGGCCCGCCCCTTCTTCGGGTACATTGATGCCGATCGACCAGGCTTCGCCGCGGGGGCTGCGCCCCTGAGCGCGGGCTTCACCGCCGATATCGACGAGGTAATCGCTCAGGCCGTACCTTTCCAGGAACGCGCCGACGAGATCGACGCCATAGCCTTTCGCGATCCCGCTGAAATCGAGTTGGACGCCGGGCGCCGCTTTGTACAATACCGCGCCTTCCTCCGTTTGCCGCAATTCGATCTTATCCAGCCCCACAAACGCCATGAGGGAGTCGATGGCAGTGCTGTCAACCGCAGTTACGGGCTTTTTGCCGGTATAGCCGAAGCCCCAGTAGTTGACCAGGGGCATTACCGTGACGTCAAATGCGCTGTCGGTGCGCGCGGCAATGGCGAGGGCCTCCTGCAAGTTGCGAATAAAATGACGGTTGCGGTGATCGCGGCTATCGGAAGAAAGGGGTTGATGACCGAGTTGCAGCATGGAATCAGCCTGATTGAAGCGGGAGATGGTGGAAGAATCGATCCAGGTAGACACCTCCAGGTTCAGCGCGGCGAGCAGGCTGTCGATCTCCTGCTGAAAATTCCGGTTCTCGACATCGGCGTAGGTGACATTGTAATAAGTGCCCATCGTCCTTCCTTCCAGCCTTACGTAAGGCGGGGTTTCGCTTTCGCCGGAAGACCGGCAGGCAGAGAGCGCAAAAAAGAGGACGATAAAAAACCAAAAGTTGCGTTGCATGGGTCGGGTTAGTTTGAATAATCTCTTGATTTGATCATAAGGATGCCGCTATCATTTTAACTCGTCCGCACTGCAATTGTTCCCGGCGGCAAAGGTAGCAATTTTTAAAATCCCTGCTTCTCCCCTAAAATCGCTTGCCCACGCCCAGCGCCACCGTCCAGGTATTGTACGCCCCGACCCGGGTATCGTAAAAGAAAGCGGGCGCAAGGTCCCAGTGATGGTTGATCTCGAACTCGTACTCCAGCCCCCAGCGCAACAGGAAAAAGCCTTCATTGCGTTCGAATTCGTAACCCGGCCCGGCCATCAGCACCAGCTCCCGCCAGGGCTTGTAAAGGGCATCGAGGGAAACGACCAGCGGATACTCCCGCTCCAGCGCCTCGTCGCCGTCCGCTTCTTCAATGATAAAGGACTGGATCTCCAGGTCGTTGTGCAGGCCGACGCCCCAGCGGGGGCCGGCCCAGTATTCCAGGTCAAGCCCCCAGGAAGGGATAGCCAGATGGCGCCGCAGACGTCCGGCCGGAACAAAGGTGTGGCCGATGAGCGGAGCAATCCGGAAGTGGGGAAAAGGTGCTTCTTCTTTTTCGAATTCATGGTGCTCCTGGGCGCTCAGCGCAGGAAGGATCAGCACCGTAAGGCAAAAGAACAACACTACGTTTCGCATGGCTTTTTTGCCGGGCAAATTAAGATTGTGGGGGGTTGGGTTTTGTGAGGGGGGTCACAGAGGGGTGGGGGTGTGGGTTTGAGTGTGGGTGTGGGTGTGGGTGTGGGTGTGAGTGTGGGTGTGGGGGGGAAAAAGCCTTCGGTGGATTGGGAAAAATGGCTAATTTGGCCGCCGGATGGAACATCTGATCGACCATATTACCGCCCGGCGCCTTTATTGGCTGGCTGCCCTGTTGCTGGTCCCGGCCTTATTGCTCAACCTGGGGATACAACTGTTCTACCTCGAGGAACCCCGCCGCATCCTCATCGGGCTGGAGATGCTGCAGAACGGCAACCTGTGGATGCCTACGGAGCTTGGAGAGCCTTACTACAAGAAACCGCCGCTTTTCAATTGGGTGCTGCTGGCGTTTGGGGAGCTTTTCGGGTACAACGAATGGGTGCTGCGCCTGCCCACCGCGCTGGCTACCCTGGCGATGGCCGGGCTTACCGCATGGGGCGGCGCCCGCTACGTCGATCGCGACTTTGGTTGGCAGAGCGGACTGCTCTTCGTCACCAGCGCCGGCATCTTTTTCTATTTCTCGACCCTGGCGGAGATCGATCTCGTTTACTCCCTGATCACTTTCGGCAGCTTTCTCGCCTTCTTCCATTTTTACCGGCAGGAGCGCTACTATCCGGCTTTCCTGCTTGCTTTTTTTCTGGCCGCCCTGGGTGCTCTGACCAAGGGCCTGCCGTCCTTCATGTTTCTCGGTTTTACCACTTTGGGCTGGCTGGCCTGGAAGCGCGACTGGCGCCGCCTGCTGTCGGCGCCTTTTCTGTTGGGCAGCCTGCTTTTCCTGGCGATCGTCGGCGGGTACCTGTATCAGTATTCCCGGTTTCACCCGCTCGAGAACCTGATCGCCGGCCTCTGGAGGCAAAATAAAGAGTTTACGGTTCTGGACAACCAGTCCTGGGCTTTTTTCCGGCACCTCTACGATTTTCCGCTCGCCACGCTGGCCGACCTCCTGCCCGCCGGTCTTCTTTTCGTCTTTCTGTTGCGCCGGGACCTCTGGCGCGTCATTACACGGAACGAGTTGATCACTTTTGCCCTGATCACCTTTCTCGTCAACATACCGGTGTACTGGTTCTCGCCCGGCGCCCGGCAGCGCTACATTTACATGCTATACCCTTTTTTGGTCTACCTGCTCCTGTACGCCTATCGCCAGGCCGAGTTCCGCGGGCGATGGCGCAGCGTTTTTTTGCAGGCGACGATCGGATTGATCCTGGCCGCCCTGGCGCTGGGGGCGCCGGCCATCTATTTTATTCCCGACCTCGACTTCCTGAGCTACCGGCTCCCTTTGTCGATTGCCGGCTTTCTCCTTTTTTCCGCCCTTTTTTACCTCTTCTGGAAACGCCGGGAGCTGATGATCCCCATTCTGATCCTGGCGACCATCCTGGCCCGTTTGGTTTTCAACCTCACTGTACTGCCGCAGCGGGCCGTCGACAGCAACGCGCAACGCGATAAGGAACTGGCCCGCGAGGTGCTCGCCATTACCCGCGGCGCGCCGTTATATATTTACGACGGCCAGCGCATTTCCTTTTCCATTGTTGTCTACATCGATCTGTGGAACGATCGCTACCTGCGCCGCGACTACCGGCGCGACCCGAAGGCGTACTATTTTATCGAAGAAGCGACGCTGCCGGCGGAGGGCGCATACGAATCCTTTACCGATTTCGAATACTCCGGGCGGCCTTACCGCCTGATCCGATTTCGGGAACCTTAGCGGCGCTTCGGTAAAGCCGGAAATATTGAAAAGGAGCCTGCACCGGCCGGTAGCCAGCCGGTGGATCGGCCTCCCGGCCGGTGAGTAAAAACGGATGATCCGATACCACCGTATCGACGCTGACAGTGCGGCGCCGTTGAAGATACCCCGCCAGTTCGGGCCGGTAAAGCCGGGGATCGAGGCCGATGGTCGCCCCCTCCGGCAAAACTTTAGCTAGCCGCTCCAGGTCTTGCCAACGGGCCGCTTCGGCGGGCGGAGAGTACCCCCAATAGCCGATCGTAAAAAGGAACGTTCCCACCGCCAGACCGATACCGCCGATTTGCAAGGCGCGAAAAGGCCGGCTTTCGGTATCGAGGGTATTCAAAACTTTCGAAACGCCTTCGGCGATCAGCAAACCCAGCCCCAACGCTACGTAAGGAACGGCAGGCAACAGGTTGTGCAATCCGGTTTTCGGAGAAAAGGTGAGGGTGAAGGCAGCCAAAGCCCCAAAGCTCAGCATCAGCACGCCCCAACGCAGGAAGCCCGTACCGACATCCCATTTTTTAAGCCCGCGGAAATAGCCCAGCAGCAAACCGCCTGCCAGGAATGCCGGTAAAAAGGCGATCCCGTACTGCGCCGCCTGCTCCCGGGAAAAAACCATTCCCGAGGCCAACCAACGATGGGCATATTCGGCCATGGCCGGCCGGGCCGGCGGCTGGAGCAGCAACAGCCCCAGCCCCAGAAGCGGCGCTGCAACCAAAGCCGACAGCCGCGCCAGGACGGCGCCGGGTGAAATTTCCCGAAAAACAAGCGCGTAGAGAAAGAAGAAAAATAAAGGGAAAAGACCAGCTGCCCCCTGCAGCAGTACCGAAGCCAGCAGTAACAGTCCGGAAAATACGATCAGCATCCAGTCGCTGAGACGCAGCCGCGGCGCCGCAGCACGCAACAGGCAGTATACAGCCAGCAAGTTGAAGAGCGAAAGGGTCGCTTCCGGCAGGTTTTGCGGATAGAAACGGAAAGTCGCTTCGTTGATCAGCCAGAAAGCCGCCGGCAGGAACCAGAGGTTGAGGGTATCGGCCTGTTCCACGGTAGGCCCGGCCTCGTGGCAGGCGTAGCGCCAGATGAGGACAAGGATCCACCACGACAGTAGAAAAACCAACAGGCTATACAACTGCTCAACCGGAAAATGAGCGCCGAGGAGTTTAAAAAATAAAGCCTGTAGCCCGAAAAACAAGGGTGGAATATCCTGGAAAACCGGATCCAGAGTAGCTGAAAACCGGGGCGCCCAGAAAGAACCGCGCCCTTCCGCCAGGTTGCGGGCAATCGCCCCGTACCACAACCCGTCGGCGTACGTATAGAGACGCAGCAGTACCTGACCGATCAGGACCAGAGCCATGGCGACGGTCAACAGGTAAAATGGTAGATAGCGCTTGCGTATGGTATGCCAATAATGCCCCATTGCCGGGCTTTTTATCGAGGGGGGCATCGATGATTAAGTAACCTGAAACAGTTTTTCGTTTTCAAAAGGTGATTCCGGGTTACCAGCGCTTCGCAGCCCAAATCGAGCGCACAAAGTGCTACTGCAAATGTAAAAAATTTCAGCTTCCTTTTTCCGATAACACCCCTTCGCGTACCGCCTCTTCGCTGATGCCGTGCAATTGCACCCTCTTTTCCGGCCGGCGCCGCCGCAGCCGCATATTCAGGAACTCGACGAACAGGGAGAAGGCGATCGCGAAGTAGAGGTAGCCCTTGGGCACCGCGCCGACTTCCGCGCCGGCAATGGTCAGGTGCGCCAGGTGGGCGCCTTCCGCGATCAGCATAAAGCCGATCAGGATGAGGAACGCCAGGCCGAGCATCTGTATCGTGGGATGGCGGTTGACGAAGTTGCCCACCGGCGTCGCAAACAACATCATGATGAGCACCGAAGCCACCACCGCAATGATCATGATCACCAGCGCGCCGGGCACGCCGTTGGTGATGCCCACCGCCGTCAGGATGGAATCGAAGGAAAAAACGATATTGATGAGGGTGATCTGAATGATCACCGCCTGAAGCGTCGAAGCCGCTTTTTTTGCGCCGCCGTCATGGCCGCTGCCTTCCAGCTTATGGTGAATTTCGGTCGTTGCTTTGTACAATAAAAATATGCCGCCGGCGATCAGGATGAGGCTCTGGCCGGAAAAGCCGCCGTGGATCCAGGAAGCCTCGATCTCAAACCAGGGTTCGTTCATCGCCACCAGGATGGATACGCCGAAAAGGAGGACGATCCGGAAGGCCATCGCCAGGATCAACCCGATATTGGTGGCCTTCGGCCGGTCGGCTTCCTCCAGCTTGTTGCTGGCGATCGAGATGAAAATGATGTTGTCGATGCCGAGCACGATCTCCAGGAAAGTAAGCGTCAACAGACTCATCAACACTTCGGCGCTGGCAAAATTGGGCATGATGAACTCCATAAGGCGTGAGGTTGTTTCGCGGCAATTTTACAAAAAAAACAGGGATTGCCGCCCTCCAACGGTCATTTCCCTATAACTTTGACGATCGGCCCATTTTTTAATCATGAACCCATTGTGCGTTCAATCTTCCACTAAAAATATCGAATGAAATTCAGAAAACTGAATAAAGAAGAACTCGAAGAAGTCCGAACCGAATTTATCCGTTTTCTCGTCACCAACGGCATCACCGCCGATGAATGGGAAAAAATGAAAGACGAAACGCCCGAAAAAGCGGAACGCGTCATCGAGCTGTTCAGTGACCTGGTATTCGAAAAAGTGTTGAAAGACATCGAGTACCTCGAATTCAAAACGCCCAACGACATCAAGACCTTTCACTGCACCGAGGATAAGATATACATGCTCGGGCTGCGTGCAAAGGGCGCCGAAGCCCTCGATTTCACCCAAAACCAGTCGCCCGAACAAATGATGCAGCTCATCCGCCTGTCGGGCGTCCGCCTGCAGCTTTACAGCGGCGAAAAAGCCTACCGCAAAGCACGCGAACTGGAACTCTTCGAGATGATGGAAAACGGCGCCCGCATCTCGCGCGACGGCGCTCTCTACCAAACCTTAAGCAACCTGAAATGATGCACCGGCTTTGCTGTCTTCTGATCTTCCTGCCGGCCTTCGCGGCGGCCCAAAACCAACTCAACGTCACCCTGGAAGCCCAGGTCAACCGGGGCGATACGCGCTATTCGGGATGCTGGGGCTACCACGACGCCGCGCAACGGGAATACGCTCTCCTGGGCGCACGCACCGGCACGGCCGTATACGATCTGGAGGCTGAGCCGGAGCCCGCAGAAGTGGCGTTTATCCCCGGCCCCGTTACCCGCTGGCGGGAAATAACGGTGATCGGCGATCACGCCTTTGTGGTGACCGACGTCGAAGGCGCCGGCCACGCCATGCAGGTCATCGACCTGACCACCCTGCCGGATACCGCTACCCTACTCACTACTTTTGACTCCACCTTTACCAAAGGCCACATCATTCAAAAGCAGTTGCTGAGCCCCGGAGAGGAGCCCTACGTTTACGTTGCGGGCGCCACCACGACCGACGGCGTCCACATCCTCGACGTCTCCGATCCCGCGCACCCGGCGGAGATAGGCCGCTACGCCCCGGGCTATTATATCCACGACTGCCACGTACGGGGGAATCATCTCTTCGCAGCAGCGTTTTATCATAGCACCATCGACATTGTCGACATCACCGACAAGACCAACCCGGCCCTGGTCACCCAACTGCCGATACCCGGCGGCGCCGTACATAGCGCCACCTCATCGATCGACGGCGATTATTTGTTCATCGCTTCGGAACAGGACGGCCTGCCGGGGCGCATCTGGCATATCGGCGATCTGGATAACCCATACGAGGTAGCTACCTACACCGCCAATCCGGCGAGCCTGGTGCACAACCCCTACGTCAGAGATCATTTTGCTTACGTCGCCCACAATACGGAAGGGTTGCGCGTGGTTGACCTCTCGGACCCCGAAGTTCCGGTAGAAGTGGGCTATTACGATACTTACGACGGGCCGAGCGGCGGCTTCAACGGCCTGTGGTCGGCTTGCCCCTATTTCCCCTCCGGCCGCATCATCGGAGGCAACCGCGAAGACGGCCTCTACGTGTGGCAATTCAACGGACAGCGGGCCGGCCGGTTCTACGGAACGGTAACGGATTCCCTGACGGGCGCCCCACTCTATCAGGCGACGGTCACGCTGGAAGAACAGGCGGTCGTCCTGACGCCGGACGCCACCTTTAAAGGCGGCGCCCTGCCGGGAAGTTATACGCTGCAGGTGACAGCCCCCGGCTATCTGCCCAAGACGATCATCCTGGACCTGGCGGCTGCTGATCAATTGCAGCTCGCGGTAGCACTGGCGCCGGAGGTCAGCAACACCGGATCGATCGCCCCGACGGATTCGGTTGTTCTTGCTCCGAACCCTTTCCGCCGGGAAACCATCCTGCACCTCCCCTACCCCGATCACCCGTTCCGGCAACTCCAATTGTACGACGCCGCCGGCCGACTGCGCCGCACTATCGAGACCCACCACCGCAAAACACTGACGATCCGGCGGGAAGACCTCCCTCCCGGGCTCTACTTCCTGACCGCCCGCGATCGAAAAAAAATGCCGATCCGCACCTGGCGACTGATCATTCTCCCTTAGAAATATTCCTTTATTCTCTATTCTTCTTCCAGCAGCTCCGGCCGTCGCTCCTGCGTACGTCGCAGCGCCTGTTCATATCGCCATTCCTCTATTCTGGCGAAATTGCCGGAGAGGAGCACCTCGGGCACCTGCCAGCCCCGGAACTCGGCCGGGCGCGTGTATACCGGCGGCGCCAGCAGTTTGTCCTGGAAAGAATCGAAAAGGGCGGAGGTTTCGTCGCCCAGCACCCCCGGCAACAGTCGCCCGATCGCATCGACGAGGACGGCCGCGCCCAGTTCCCCGCCCGACAATACGTAGTCGCCGATGGATATCTCCCTGGTAATGAAGTGTTCGCGAATCCTTTCGTCCACGCCTTTGTAATGGCCGCAAAGGATGATGATATTTTTGAGTAACGACAGGCGGTTCGCCACCCCCTGATCGAGGCGCTCCCCGTCGGGCGTCATGTAGATCACCTCATCGTAGGTGCGTTCGCGCTGCAAGTCTTCGATACAGTTGGCCACCGGTTCGACCATCATGACCATGCCTGCGCCGCCGCCGAACTGGTAGTCGTCCAGCTGCTGATGCCGGCCCAACCCGTAGGCGCGCAGGTCGTGGACGTGCACTTCCAACAGCCCCTTTTGCTGGGCCCGCTTGAGGATGGAATGCTGAAAAGGGCTGGTCAGCAATTCGGGTAAAACGGAAAGAACATCGATGCGCATAGCTGGCCGGTTTTTGATAGTAAGATACGCCAACTGTTAAATAGTCTTAAAGTCGGCGGCTTCGTTTGACTTCAAAAGGCAAAGCTGTAACTTTAAGAGATAAGAAATCGTCTTCAGCAAAAATCATCCGATTTATGCAAACCCGCACACCTAAAACCGTATGGGTCGTGTCAGCCCTCAGTCTATGCCTGGGACTAAGCCTGGGACATATTCAACAACTCAACCATCGCCTGGCCGCATTGGAAAAAGAGAAAAACGTCAAACTCATCGTCACTTGCAACCGGCCCGGCATTCATCCCCTGGCGATGGACCGGGAAATCGAATTCCTCGAAACCGAAATCCGACAAAAGATGGAACGCCTGCGAGCCCGGGTGCTCGAAGAGGTCACCCGCGGGCCGGTGCTGCGGGAAGAATAGCCCAAAGCGGGCATCCCTCATGAAAAAAGCGCCCTTGCCTCGCCGAATAGAAGCTCGACTCCGCATTCGGTTCCGGCAAGCGCCGGGCGCTTTATTTTTAGCCCGGATTAGGGGCGGAAACTTTGTATTTATTCGATACCGAGCAGTTCCACTTCGAAGATGAGCGTCTCGTAAGGGCCGATCGGGCCGTTGGTGCCGCGTTCGCCGTAGGCGAGGTTATAGGGAATGAAAAGCTTCCACTTCGAACCTACCGGCATCAGCTGGAGCGCTTCGACCCAACCCGGGATCACCTGGGTGACGCCGAATGTGATGGGTTCACCCCGTTCGACTGAGCTGTCGAAGACCGTACCGTCGAGCAGCGTGCCGTGGTAGTGTACCTTCACCTTATCGGATTGGGTGGGCTTCTCGCCTTCGCCGGCGGTGATCACTTCGAACTGCAGGCCGCTCGGCAGCGCCGTGACGCCCTCGCGTTCGGCATTCTCGGCGAGGAATGCTTTGCCTTTCGCGATTTTATCTTCGTAGGCCTTCGCCCGCTCGGCCTGCACTTTGGCTTGATTGGCTTCCATGTGGGCCTGCACCACCTGGTTGGCGTCGTTCAAGCTGATCTTCAGGGTTTGATCGGACATAACATCGTTGATGCCTTGGGAGAACGACTGGGCATCCAGGCCCTCAAAGCCTTGCTGCTTCAGATTCTGGGCCAGCAATACGCCCAAACTATAACTCACGGAATCCATAGTACTGTCATCGTTTTGCGCCGTAGCGCGGTTGAAAAAAAGCATCGCTAAGGCGATGAGGCAAAAGATCGTTTTTTTCATATTGAAAATCAAAAATTTGTGTTTTCCGTGGCGCCGTCCGAACCCCAGCGGTACGTTTTCAGATCTAGGCCGGCCAGGTCGAGCACGCGGTCGACAACGGTAGCGGCCAACGCTTCGAAGGTCTGCGGTTTGCTGTAAAACGAAGGCGTTGCCGGACAAACGATAGCCCCGGCTTCGGTGACGGTCTTCATATTGTTGATATGAATCAGACTGTAAGGCGTATCGCGCAGCACCAGTATCAAACGACGCCGTTCTTTTAATATTACGTCCGCCGCGCGCGTCGTCAGATCGGTGGAGATGCCGGCGGCAATGCGTCCCAGCAGGCCCATCGAGCAAGGGCAGACGATCATCGGCCCGTATTGCGCAGAACCGGAGGCAAAGGGAGCCATAAAATCCTTCTTTTCATAAAAATCAAAAGGATAATTTTTAAAATCGTCGTTCCCAAGCTCATATTGCCAGTTAAACCGGGCGTTGTCGCTCATCACTACGGCTACGGCCCCGAGTTGATCGTGCAGTTCGTTCAGTTTGTCCAGCAGGACTTTGGCGTAGATCGCGCCGCTGGAACCACCGATCGCCACCACTAATTTCAGCTTCTTCATGAAAGGTTAAAAATTTCTTAAAGGTCAGGAAAGCGACGCTCCTGCATGGGAGGCCACGTTATTTTTATTTGGCTGCATTTAGTAACGGTAAAAAAATAGCGTAGCATGAAAAAAGTTGTCACCGGTGGCGTCCTTCTGCTTTTCGCCGCCTTGTTTTTTGCCTTTTCCGCTTCTGCTCCCCGCGGAGTAGCTCCCGTCGCAACGACCGGGGCCGATATCCATTGGTACAGCTGGGAAGAAGCGATGGCCTTAATGGAAAACCAGCCCAAGAAGGTTTTCATCGATGTGTATACCGACTGGTGCGGGTGGTGCAAGCGCATGGACGCCACGACGTTCAAGGATCCGGCCGTCGTGAAATACCTCAACGACCATTTCTATCCGGTAAAGTTCGATGCCGAACAAAAAGGCGATATCGAGTACAACGGCTACACCCTGCAATACCGGCCGGCGGGCCGGCGCGGCGTGCACGAACTGGCGTATTCCCTGCTCGACGGGCGCCTGGGCTATCCCGCCTACGTTTACCTCAACGAAAAGCAGGAACGCATCAAGATCTCACCGGGCTATAAACCGGCCAAAGACCTGCTGCGCGAGTTGAAATACATCAATGACGAGCACTATAAGAACATGTCGTTCGAGGAGTTTGCGGGCCGGTAATCAGTCCAGCTCCCGCGTCATTTCTTCCAGTTCCAGGGTGAGCCGCTCCGCGTCGCTGACGCTATTGGTCTGAGGCATTTGCAAAGACAGCGTCTCGATGGTGTCCAGGTAGGTTTGGTCGAGCTCCAGGCTGGTTTTTAATTCTTCCAGTTCGGCGAGTTCCTCGTAGTGGTTTTCCTGCAGTTGCCGCAGTTCTTCTTTTTTTGCTTCAATCTCCTGGGCCAGCCGCTGGTTTTGCAGCAGGTTTTCCAGTTTGCGGATGCAGGCCTCGAAAAACTTGATCTTCGCCCGGCGCAGTTCGCGCTCCGATTCGAAAGCCTGGATCAACTGACCGGTTTCCCGCTGGTTGCGGGGGCTAAGATCAGAACGGCCGGCTTTTTCGCGCAGTTCGGCCAGCGAGCGATTGATCTTTTTCTGCTCCGCCCGGTTGTTTTCCAGCTCCTCCCGGCATTGTTCCAGGCGCTCCTCGATGATGCCTTCGCTCGTACTGCGGTAGGCCCTTTCTTCGCGCCGCCGGCGCCAGTACCGGACCAGGCTGTAAATGCCGAAGCCGAGCCCGGCGATGAGGAGCACCGACAAAGTGACGAAAAGAAAACGCGAAAAGATCGGCAGCCTTATTAACACGAAAGCGATGAGCACGCCGATCAAAAGATACAGGATAATCTTTCCGCCTTGGTTTCTATCACTCATTTTGAGTACGGATCACTGTTTACTAATAATACAAATTAAACGGGGAAAGGACGCTTCTTAGCCGCGCTTTCTTCTTATTTTCCGCCCCTGCCGGTGATTATTACAGGTCCGGCGAAAGATAACCACATTTTTCTTACCAGGATTTGAACCCTTTCAGGAATTTCTTGTTAGATATCCGTTTTTAGAAATGCTAATGTTTTTTGTTTGTTTATAGTTTATGGTGGTGCTCCCTTGGGAGTACCCTTTTTTTTAGGTGGACGCACCAGGATGGCTCGTATTTCCTCCTCCTTTCTTGACCAACCAGCAGCAGCTTTTGTACCTTTGCGTTTTCCCAACGCATCAAACAGCTATGCATAAAACGCTATCCATCATCATCCCCGCCTACAACGAGGAAAAAACTATCCACCTCATTCTTGACAAGTTGAAAAAGGTGACGCTGCTTGGGGAACTGGAAAAAGAAGTGATCATCGTCAATGACTGCTCGCGCGACGACACCAAGGGCGCGATACAGCGCTACATGGCGGCCAACCCGGAACTGGGCATCCAGTACTACGAACACGAGGTCAACCAGGGCAAAGGCGCGGCGCTGCACACGGGAATTCGCCACGCCAAAGGCGATTTCATCATCATCCAGGACGCCGACCTGGAATACGATCCCGAAGAATACAACCTGCTCCTGAAACCGATGCTCGGCGAGGTAGCCGACGTGGTCTACGGCTCCCGTTTCATGGGCGGCAACGCGCACCGCATTCTCTTTTTCTGGCATTCCATCGGCAACCGCCTGCTCACTTTCCTCTCCAATATGTTCACCGATCTGAACCTCACCGATATGGAGACCTGCTACAAGCTCTTCCGCCGCGAGATCCTGCAAAATCTGGACCTGCGCGAAAAACGCTTCGGCTTCGAACCGGAAGTGACCGCCAAGATCGCCCGCATCAAAGGCATTCGCATCTACGAAGTGGGCATTTCCTACTACGGCCGCACCTACCAGGAAGGTAAAAAGATCAACTGGCGCGACGGTTTCCGTGCGATCTACTGCATCGTCAAGTACAATGTTTTTGTCCGGTAGCTTTTGGCTTCTGCTTTTTTCCCTCCTCAAATCGTTTCCGCCACTACGAAGATACTCCCTCCCACAAAAATAAGGTCTTCCGGATCCGCCGCGCGACGGGCGGCGCGCAGCGCGTTGCGCACTGAGACGTAAGCGCGTCCCCGCAGGCCGAACTCTGCGGCTTGTTCGCGCAGTTGCCGGGCGTCCAGGCCGCGGGGTACATCCGCTTTGGCGAAATAGTAGCGGGCGGTCCCGGGAAGCAGGGCGAGCAGTTTGTCGAGGGCCTTGTCGTTGACGAAACCGATCACTACGTGCAACTGCCGGAAGTCCATCGCTGCGAGACGCGCCATGGTCAGCGCCAGGCCGCCCTCGTTATGGGCGCTGTCGCAGAGCACGGTGGGCGCTTCGCCGATTACCTGCCAGCGGCCGAGGAAGCCGGTGCGGGCGCGGACGTCCGCCAGGCCGGCGCGCAAGTGCGCCTCCTGCAGGTCGAAGCGCGGCGCTATTTCCGTCAGGGCCTGGAGCGTAGTTTGCAGGTTGAGCCGCTGGTAAGGCCCGGCGGCGTTCAGCTTCAGGTTGGGGAGGTAAACTTCGCCGTCCCGAAATACGTGGTATGTCGCGTGGTATAGGTCCTCCCCCGCCGCCTCCGCCCGAAAATGCTGATCGGCGTAGGTGATGGGCGCCCCCTCCCGTTGTGCTTTCGCATCAAATACGGGCTTCGTCTCCGGATGTGTTTCGCCGATCACAACGGGCACGCCCGGCTTGATGATGCCCGCTTTCTCGCCGGCGATCAGCGGCAGGGTGTCGCCCAGGAACTCCATGTGATCGAAGCTGATATTGGTGATCACCCCCAGCTCGGGCAGGAGCACATTGGTGCTGTCGAGACGACCGCCCAGCCCCACTTCCACCACGGCCACGTCGACCTTCCGGCGAGCGAAATAATCAAAAGCCATGGCCACGGAGATCTCGAAAAAGGAGGGTTGCACCGATTCGAAAAGGGCGCGGTGCGCCTCGACAAAAGCCACGACGTACGCCCGGTCCATCAGCCGCCCGTCAATCTTGACGCGCTCGCGAAAATCGCGGTAATGAGGAGAAGTGTAGAGGCCGGTCCGGAGCCCCCGCGCCTGCAACACGGCGGCGATGAAATGGGAGACGGAGCCCTTGCCGTTGGTGCCGGCTACGTGGATGCTGGGAAAAGCGCGTTCGGGTTGGCCGAGCGCAGCGCATAGCGCCCGGATATTAGTGAGGTCTTTTTTGAAAGCCGCCGGCCCGATGCGCTGAAACATGGGCAACTGGCGGTAAAGATAGTCAAGCGCTATAGAATAAGCTTCTTGCTTTGCGGCCATATTTTCGTACGAACTCCGGTACTTTGAGCAACCATTGCGTTTACCATCCTGCTCTTTCCCGACTGGAATTTATTTTTACCGCACCCGGAAGTTGTAGGTGATCGTACCACACTGTTTATCGACCGATCCCTTGTTGAACCGCCAGCGCTCGGCATTGGCGACGGCTTTGCTGATCAGGTGCTGCGAGGTGGCGTTGGCGCCGCGCTGCGTTACGCGGGCTTCGATGACGTTTCCGGCGGCGTTGACACAGACGTAGACGACGACGGTGCCGTGGTCCTGCGAATTATCAGTAACGGAAGGCGAGGCCAGCACGCCCCGGCTGCCGAGGCCTCCGCCGACACGGCCAGAGCCCGTACTGATGCCTTCGAGTACGTCGGAATTGGGGTCGCCGCCCGGATCGCCCTGGTTGCCGGGTGAGCCGGTATTGCCTTTACCGTCGCCCGAGCCCTGCAGGCCGCCGCTGAGCAGGTCTTTCAGCCGGTCGGCCTCCGCTTCCTGTTTGCGCTTTTCCGCTTCGGCGCGCTCGCGGGCTTCGCGTTCACGGCGCTCCCGTTCCTGGCGTTCCCGCTCGCGGGCTTCCGCCTCTCTGCGCTGCTTCTCGCGCAGCGCTACTTCGTTGGGATCCTCGGTGGTGACCTTTTCCCGCTGCGGGGCGGGTTCCGGTTCCGGCTGGGTTTCGGGTTGGCTGACCTCCGGTTCGGGTTCCGCTACTTCCTCCTCCTCGGTTACTTCGGGAGCTTCTTCCGAAACAGCAGGCGCCGCATTTTCCTCACCCTGACCGACGTCGGGCATGCCCAGATTCACCAGGATACCCTCCTGCCCGGGCGGCGGATCGGGATAAGTGAGCAGCGGCAGCAGCCCCAACACGATCAAACCGAGATGGATCAGAATGCTGATCCACATGCCGCGCTTTTTATTTCTTTCTTCTTGTCTGCTTACGGTCGTATCCATGCCAGTTGATTCTTTTCACTTCTAAAACGGCGCGGGGCCGTCCGGCTATTCTCTTAAATGATGGATTAGCAAATAATTAACAAGCTCAGAGCTTGTTTGGAGGTAGTGCTTTTGAAGCGAAAAACTCAGATTTTGGGT
>CAYQQU010000019.1:0-45315 GCA_964419545.1 uncultured Saprospiraceae bacterium
AAAAATACGATGATTATTCCGGGTTTTGGCTATTTTGACCTAAGTAGTTACCTATCTGGAAAGTTTTAAAAAACGGTGTGATACCAACTTTGTATTCGCTTGAAATTCTTGTCATTACTGATTTTCCATAGATTGGCAACTCATTCGCAAGAATTCGATAAAACCAACGTTAAAATGTACTCCCCCTGCCTGCGACACTATGCTTCTCTACCGTTGTTTCAGCTCCGTGCCGCCATAAGGGCAAAACAGCTCACCAGGTTGGAGCTTGCCTCGGATAGCGAGTTTTGTCACTAAGCCATCGGTAGATTCCATCTACCAACTGACTACTCCTTCCTATCACCACCAAGCGATCCCCTAATTTTTTTGACACCCCGAATAATGCGCTGCCTCCCCGACCAGCGATCCGGCATTTGCTTGGGAGGACAGCCAAAGGGCTACCCGGCAACCCATAGGGCTGTCGCGCGTTTCCAGCACCAGATCCGGTTGTCGGTCGCCGTCCAGGTCGCCCAGCCATCGGATGTTGCACTGGACGATCCATTCGGGCCTCGACTGGCTGAGGCCGGCGTCGACATAGAGGTGGGACCGGAATAGCGACTGCCGGCAGTCGCCGTCGGCAATCCAGAGCCGGTAATCCCTGATTTTGACATAGATGTCCTGGTCCAGCGCGGAATCGTCGACCTCGCGGCCGGTGGCAAACAGTTGCACTGGCCGGCTGCTCCACGGTATCGTCAACGTATCCCCGGGAAATAACATTGCCGGTTCGGGCGCGCCGCCGGGCGCCGGGGCATCCGTTGGCGCATCCAGACTGCCCCAGATATAAAATAGCGGCGCCGGCGCGCTGGTATCAGCCCGATGGAATGACACCAGGCGACTCAGGCCTCCGCCAGTTGGATACACGCCGGTAACCGTCTCCGGTAAATCACGGGGTGGAGGGCCGTCGGACGGCCAGAAAAAACGGGGTTCGGTGCCCAATTTCAAAAGGATGAGAACCGGAAGTAGTAAGCGAAGCATCGGTTTTTTCACAAAAATCACACATCGCCCGAAAAATTCCGAGCTGCCGATAATTAATTCTTGATAAGGGTTGTGTGAAAAATAACTTATAACACTTGGCTGCTTCTTTTGGCGCTATCCTTCGTTAAAAATACTCGCCGTAGCGATGGCTATGCCTGCGCTTTTTGCCTTGTCTAGCGCCAAAATAAGCTACCCAATTATTCATAACTTATTCTTCACACAACCCTAAAGGATCAGGTTAGAGTTGCATGGCCATTCGCACTGCAAGGCCTGCCGCCAGATAATCCGACCTGACCCGCACGTCCTGCCAATCGCCCCGAATGAAGTGGTACTGGGCGCGGGGCTCCAGCACTATTGCGAAACGGGACGATAAGCGGGCTTCAAGGCCGGCGCCGGCGAGCAGCCCGGGGGAGAAGGTATCGTAATCCACTCCGCTTTCGCCGGTGGATGCGGACGCTCCGTCGGCGCTATCCGTTTTCCTCACATTGCTCTGGCTTAAGAAAAGACGGGTAGCGGCGCCCGCGGTGAGGAAAACGCGGATCTTTTCGCCCTTGACGGGAAAATAGCGCAGGCCCACCGGCCATTCCAGGTATTCAAAAACGGAGATAAAGGTCGCCTGAGAAAAAGGTGCATTGGAGGGAGCGGTAGGGTCGAATCCGCCCATGCCATCGTGCTGGGCGCCCCATCGGAATTGATCGGACTCGCTCCTATCGCCCGTATTGGCGTAGCCAAAGCCGGTAAAAAGCGCCCAGCGGGGGTGCAACTCACGAGCTGCGTGCAGGGCCACGCTGTAGGAAAAACGGGGTTGCTCTTCGTAATTGACCTGGGCGCCGTTGCCGGATACTTCACCGGAGAGGTTGGGAAAAAAGTCGACACCCAACTGCCAGCCGGACTGAGCGGATGCCAGGGTGACGAAAAAGGGGAATAAGCCAAGTAACAGTAGGTTTTTCATCGGCTTTTAGTTTTCAAAACGCCGATGCCTCCGGCAGCTATTGCCGAAGGCATCGATTTTAACCCTTGCGGATGCTAACCCGGATTATTCATGGCTTCTTCGTCATGACGATTGTCCGGCTTGCGTTCGCACAGGAGGGCGACACGGAGGCGCCCGCCTGCTGCTGGCAGATACGGTGAGTGAGCGGGGCAGAATGGCAGCCGGCAATAGGTTAATCCATGAATGAATAATCCGGGTTAATCCATGAATCATCCGGGCTAAACCTCTTCCTCCTTACGCCGGTTCCGCCACCAGAAATACGCGATGCCGCCGATGATCAGGTAAGGCGTCGCCAACATGTACAGAATACCATTGTTCAATCCTTTACCTTCCGTGCCCCCGTTCTTGAGGTTGCTTTCGGCCGACATGCGGCACATCGGGCACTGCGCCGGCAGTTCCACCGGCGTCATTTGCAAAGCAAACAGCAAACCGAATAGAGCGATGAATTTCTTTATCTTACTTGTCATAATATTTATTGTTTAGCGCCACCCCAAATTAATAATAAGGCATCAACATCAGATAACAGACCGGCCCGGTAACCGCCACGTAAAACCATACCGGCCACACCCATTTCGCCATCCGTTTGTGGCGCTGAAACTGTTGCGTATACGCCCGGATAAACGTAAAGAGGATAAACGGCAGGATCACCGCCGCCAGGGTGATATGGCTGATCAGCAGCACCAGGTACAGGGTACGCGTACCGCCGAGCGCCGCCTTCTCCGCCGCGTCCACTATCCCGTCCTGGTTGGCGTCGCCGAAGAGCGTCGCGGGAGTGGTAAAGTGGTAAGCGACGTACGACAGCAAAAAGAGGACCGACAAGCCCATCGCGACGTAGATGGCGCGCCGGTGGGCTTCGATATTGCGTTGTTTAATAAAGTACAAGGCTGCAACCAGCACCACCGCCGTCAGCGCATTTACCGTGGCGTGGAAGGGCGGCAAAAAACCGAGATCCCAGCCGGCGGGCAGGCCGATCTTCACCTGCCGCATCAGCCCCACCAGCAGCAAAACGATCCCGGTAATGATCCAGGCGCTGATGTTCAGCTTCTTCTCCAGTTGAATATTGTGCTCCATTTTCGATTGTTACTTTTCTTTTTCCCGCTTAAAGACCAGGTCGCGCTCGGGCGCCCGCGGGATGATCATTGCGATATGCTCCACCAGGCGCCTGACCTGGCTTTCCTCTGTTATGTCGTAATAGTTGCGGATGGTCAGCGAAGAGTCGGCCAGCGCCAGGTACGGGTTGTCCCGAAGTTCGGTTCCTGCGTCCAGCGGCAGCCGATAGCCTTCCCGCGCCAGCTTTTCGAAAGCCGGCAGCTCGGGTGGCAGGAAATGGCAGACGTCCTCGTCGGTCAGCCGGTGCGTAGCGGCGAAGCGCAGCAAGGCCCTCGGCGTATCGGCCAGGGTATCCGTCCCGTGCACCAGCATCTTGAAGTTGTTGCCTTCACCAAACTGATCGAGCAGCTTGGACAATACCTCGCCGTAGCGATCGGGGCGTTCTTTTTCAGCGGTGGTCAGAAAAGCCGCCACGACCAGCTTTCCCCGCAAATCGCCTTTGGTGAGCAGGGAATCGTCGGCGGTCGTCAGCTCAAAATCGGGCGCCTCGCCGTACGTCTTCAGCTCTTCCATCGCATCCAGCCGGTAATCCAGACCGCGCTGCAGGTAGTACCACGAGCCGAGCGGCAAGCCCACCAGGAACAGCAATAACGCTATGGTTTGCAGGATCTTATTGTTTCGCTTCTTATCGTTCGGCACTGTCATTCGTTCTCTTTTGTTGTAGAACAAAGGGGCAAAGGGAAAGTTGTGAAAATAAACAGGCGGTCAGGTGACCGCCCATTATTTTTTTCCGCAATGTATAACATCAGGACCGTCACCGGCATCGCGTGCGTTGACTGCAGGTAGGGACGGCCGTATTTGATCGCTACTGATCCAGGCGATAGGTGGTGCGCTCCAGCAGCATACCCTGCAGGTTTTCTGCGCTTTCTTCCACTTTTTCCTGGTTCTTCTCCTTGATCAGTTCGCGGCGTGCGCCCCAGGAGCCGCCTTCCTGCAGGAAAGCAATGATGGCCCATACGAGCAGCAGCGTGGGCAGCAATACGCTCATCGCCAGTCCGCGCACTTCGTACTTCATGTGCATGAAGTACGAGATGATGTAATAGGCTTTGTACAGGCTGAGGCCGATCATGACCGGATACATGACCAGGCGCGGCAGGTAGAAGCCCTCGATGATATGTCCGTTGCCGACCAGCGCGATCGCCACCTCTATCAGCGTGACCACTGCCAGCAGGATCAGTCCTTTAACGACTACTTTTTTGCTGTCTTCGTAGCTAAGATGCTCCATTGTATGATGGGTTATGCGTTTTGACAATGTTGTTTACAGCAGGTAGAATACCAGGAATACGAAGACCCACACCAGGTCGACGAAGTGCCAGTACAAACCGATCTTCTCTACCATTTCGTATCCGTTGCGGCGCTCTACGTAGATGCCGCTCGCGGCGTTGATCGCGATGATCAGCAGAAAGACGACGCCGGAGAATACGTGGAACCCGTGAAAGCCGGTGATGAAGAAGAACAGGGCGCCAAAGGCTTTCGGACCGAACTCCTGCTTCCCGATCTCGCCGCCTTCCGATACGTAGCGACGCTGCACCCATTCCGACTCGCCGGTCTCCTCGTTGGCGTGCTTGTGAATGAGATAAGTATCGCCGGCTTCGAAGGTTTCGCGCTGCGATTCCGATTCGTAGGGATGGCCGTGATCGTCGTCCAGGTATTGCCCGGAAACGAGGTGGGTTCCGAAGGGGTTGGTCGTCACTGACATATGCTCGTGCGCGATCAGCGTATTCCATTCGTAAGCCTGGCAGCCGAGGAAGGCCGCCCCGCCGAGTACCGTCATCAGCATCCAGAAAACGACGCCGTTCTTATTTTCGCGATGCCCTTCCTGTACGGCGCGCACCATAGTCACCGAACTGACGATCAGAATAAACGTCATCAGGGTAACGAAAAGCAGCGGCCACTGTCCTTTAAGGCCGGGAAAAGCGGAAAATACAAAATCGGGTTTGGGCCAGGTCGGCATACTGAAGCGGAGAGCGCCGTAAGCGATCAGGAAGCCGGCGAAGGTGAAGGCGTCCGACAACAGGAAATACCACATCATCAGCTTGCCGTAACTCGCCCGGAAAGGCTGAGTACCACCTGACCAGTCGTCCTGTTGATTCTGCACGTCGTGCTCCGTAATGGTATCGGTCGTAGCCATTGGTTCTACTGTATTTTTGTTTGTTTAAGATTGCAGTACGAAAAACAAGAGCAAATATACCCAAAGAAAATCCACAAAGTGCCAATACGTAAGCGTAAGTTCAAAACGCAGCTTGCGCGGCCCCGTCACGCGGAACGGCAGGGCGAATGCATGGATCAGCGCGATGATCAGCGCGGCGACGCCGCCCAGGATGTGCGCGGCGTGCACCCCGGAGATCACGTAGACGAAGGAGCCCGACGGATTGGTGGTCAGCTCCACGCCGATGGACGCCAGCGCCAGCCAGCCCTGGTATTGCAGCACCAGAAAAGCCAGGCCCAGGAAAAAGGTAACGACCAGCAAAGCCTTGTACCATTGTTCCCGCCCGCGCTTGAAACTCAAGTAAGCGCCGTGCAGCGTCAGACTGCTCAGCAGAATGACGCCCGTATTGAAATAAAAGATGTTGGGCAGGCTGAACTCCAGCCAGTTGCCGGCCGCCTGCCGTACAATATACGCACTGGTAAAAGCGGCGAACATCATCAGAATGCTCGCGCAAGCCACCAGCAGGGCAAATTGCTTGGGATGTATCTTACTTCTGCGGTATTCTGTCGCCACCGTAGCTTCCATATTTCTTTGCATTAAATTTTATCAATAAAGAGCGCGATCAATGAAAAAGGGATGTACATAAACGAGTAAAACATCAACTGCAAAGCCGCTTTGCGATCATTGCAACGATAAAAACGCCATCCCAGACCGGCATAAGCCATACTCAACAGTACGACCGCCAGGGCGGATATCCAGCCCGTAGCGCCCAGCCAGTAAGGCGTCAAAACCACCGGGATCAACAGCAGACCGTAAAGCGCGGACTGCAGGCCGATGCTGCGGTGAGGACCGCCGTCCTGCTCCGGAATGATCCGGTAGCCCGCCCGCCGGTAATCGTCAAAACCCAGCCAGCCAATCGACCAGAAATGCGGGAACTGCCAGAAAAACTGCACCGTAAACAGGGCGATCGCCAGGGTGCTGATGTATCCTTCCGCCGCTACACAGCCGATAAGCACGGGCAGCGCGCCAGGTATCGCTCCCACGAAAACCGCCGCCGGCGTAATGCGCTTGAGCGGGGTGTATACAAAAGCGTAGCTGACCAACGCCAACATACCGAAAAAGGCAGCCCATGGGTTGAACAGGGCCAGCAGGGAGATGCCGACCAGGCTCATAAAGCCGGCCGCCAGTACGGCCTCCGAGATCGACATGCGGCCGGCGGCCAGAGGCCGGTTCTCCGTCCGCTTCATCAAGCGGTCGTAGTCTTTTTCCAACACCTGATTGAGCGCGTTCGAAGCGCCGGTAACGAGAAAACCGCCGATCGCCAACACCAGCAGATTGACCAAGTTGATCCTGCCTTCCGGCGCGGCGATCAGGAACGCCATCACCGAAGAAAACACGACGGTGAGGGTGAGCCGGAGCTTCACCAGCAACTTGTAGTCCAGCAGTTTCTGTCCGAACAGGCTGCTTACCGTTATTTCTGCGCTTTTCACTTTGTCCGACACCTCGTCTGTTCTTAAGGAATGGGAGGCTATCCGCTGTATTTCCGGCTAGCCTCCCATCAGGTTTTGGTTATTGATTGCTGTGCTATGGGTGGTTAGTGCACGTCTTTCTCATCTTCTGCGGGAGGGACGTACTGCGGGATGAACTCCTTACCGTCTTTTGCGTAGTCGTAAGACCAGCGCTGAACCGAAGGAATCTTGCCCGGCCAGTTGCCGTGGCCCGTTTCTATCGGCGTAGTCCATTCCAGGGTGTTGGCGCCCCACGGGTTCTTATTCGTCATCTTCTTACCGTACCAGATGCTGTAGAAGAAGTTGATGACGAAAACGATCTGGAAAGCGAAGGTCACGATCGCGCCGATCGTGATAAACTGGTTCAGATCGGTAAAGTGGGAGAATGCTTCGAAGTTGTCGAAGCGGTAGTAGCGGCGCGGCACCCCGGCCATACCCAGGTAGTGCATCGGCCAGAAGATCGCGTAAGCGCCTACTATTGTGCCCCAGAAGTGAATCTTACCCAGCGTTTCGTTCATGAAACGGCCGTACATCTTGGGGAACCAGTTGTAAATACCGGCGAACATACCGAAAAAGGCCGCAACGCCCATCACAATGTGGAAGTGCGCCACCACGAAGTACGTATCGTGCAGCTGAATATCGATAGCCGAGTTACCCAGGAAGATACCCGTCAGACCACCCGAGATGAACATCGATACGAAGCCGATGGCGAACAAACTCGCGGCGTTGAAACGAATATTACCTCCGTAGAGCGTTGCGATCCAGTTGAACACCTTGACCGCCGAAGGCACGGCGATGATCAGGGTGAAGATCACGAAGAAGTTGGAAATGAACGGATTCACGCCCGACATGAACATGTGGTGCGCCCACACGATGAAGGACAGGAAAGCAATGGCCAGAATCGAGTAGACCATAGCTTTGTACCCGAAAACCGGCTTGCGCGAGTGTACCGACAGGACTTCCGAAACGATACCCATCGCCGGCAGGATAATGATGTATACCTCCGGGTGGCCCAGGAACCAGAAAAGGTGCTGGTATAGGACCGGGCTGCCGCCGACGTGGTCGAGGGCCTGGCCGCCGATAAAGATCTCACTGAGGAAGAAACTGGTGCCCAGGCTGCGGTCGAACATCAGCAGGAAGAAAGCCGATACCAGTACCGGGAAAGACAACAGACCGATAATGGCCGTGATAAAGAAGGCCCAAATGGTCAGCGGCATGCGCCACATCGTCATGCCCTTCGTACGCAGGTTCAGCACCGTGGTGATGTAGTTGATACCGCCCAGCAGCACCGATACAACGAAAAACACCAGACTTACCGTCCAGAGCGTCATCCCCGCGCCGGAGCCCGTAGAGGCCTGCGGCAGCGCACTCAGGGGCGGATAGGCGACCCAGCCGCCGGAAAAAGGCCCCGTGCTCAGGAACAACGAGTAGAACATGATGACACCGGCCAGGAAAAAGAACCAGTAGGAAAACATATTCAGCAGCGGCGAAGCCATGTCGCGCGCACCGATCTGCAATGGAATGAGCAGGTTACTGAACGTACCGCTCAGCCCCGCCGTCAACACGAAGAACACCAGAATGGTGCCATGCATGGTGACCAGCGCATAGTAAAACTCCGGAGCCAGCGTACCCGCACCGGAATCGCCAATTTCAATCCACTTGCCCAATATTGGCTTCAGCCACGCCAGGTTTTCATCCGGGAAACCAAGCTGCAGGCGGAAAACCAGGGACATGAGCGCGCCCATGATCGCCCAGAACATCCCGGTGATCAGGAATTGCTTGGCAATCATCTTGTGATCCTGGCTGAATATGTAGGTCGTGATAAAATTCGACTGATACTTGTCGCCGTGGTGATGCTCGTGAAAATGATCATCGTACCCCAGCTCCTGTATCAGCACTTCTTCATCATAAGTCGGTTTGGTTACTACGTTAGCCATCTGCTGATTAGTTTATTTGTCGTTTTCTGTGTTTTCTAACAATAAATGATCGAGTAGGTTTTAAACCTACAAAGAAACAATCCTTACTTCCGTACGGCGGTTCTTTTCCCGGCCCGCATCGGTATCGTTGGTGTCAACCGGGCGGGTGTCGCCGTATCCGATCGCGCTCAGACGCGATTCCTCCACGCCTTGCTCTACCAGATAATCATAGACCATCCGGGCGCGATTTTCGGAAAGCGTCATATTCTCTTCCGGCGCTCCCGTGTTGTCGGTATGGCCGGCCAACTGGATGCGCATGGTCGGATTCTGCTTGAGATACGTCGCCAGGTCGTTCAGCTGGTATTTGGAGAGCGGTCCCAGTTCCGCGGATCCCGTCTCGAAGGTTACGTATTCCAGCTCCAGCACTTTCGCCGCGGTATCGGGGCCTTCCACTGCCTCGTTGAGCTGGGAAATGAAAGCTTCGCGACGTTCTTCGATCTCGAAGTCAAAGAGCTCATTCGTATAAGGGTCATCATCGCTTCCGCGAATAGTCGACAGGTAGTATGACTGTTGTTCTTTCTTCCACTGTTCGAATTCTTCCGGAGAAACCACCCGCACAATGCGACGCATACTGAAGTGACCGGCGCCGCAGAGCTCGGCGCAGGCGAGCTCGTAATTGAAGTTCTCCCACAACATCGGGCTTTCCGGGTCATTGGGATCGAGCGGTACGTTGTACTCGTCGTACTGCCGCAGTTCCTGGCGGTATTCCTCCGTCGTCTTGGTCGGCGTGAACACGAAATAAGTAGGCATCCCCGGCACAGCGTCCATCTTCAGGCGGAAGTGCGGCAAGTAGAAATTGTGCAGTACGTCGCGCGCCGTGATGCGAACGCGAACCTTCTGATTTACCGGGAGAACAACCTCGCTCGGATGAAAATCATCGTGGTTCTTCTCATCCGTCCAGTCCTGGCCCAGCGGGTTGGTGCCGCTGATCAGCTTATAGTCGCGTGCGCCCAGCTTACCGTCCTCACCCGGATAGCGCAGGTGCCAGGCAAACTGGTATCCCGTCGCTTCAATTTCGATATAATCATCCTCCGGGCCGACATCCGCCATCACCTCGTTCCAGGCGTCCAGACCGCCGACGACCAGGAAGGTCATCACTACTGCCGGAATGACCGTCCAGATCACTTCCAGGCGGTTGTCGTGCGGCATATAATTTGCTTTTCGACCGATCCGGCCCCGGTATTTCCAGGCAAAATAGAACAGGAAAATATGGGTGACGATGAACACGATACCCGTAAAAAACAGGGTGATGTTGAACAAGTAGTCCAGGCTGCCGCCGTGCTCGGAAGCTGCCTGCAGCGGACCGTAGCCGAGAAAATAGTTGCGGTAGGAATAGGAAGATACGATCACCGCCACCAGGAAAAGGATCATGAACAGCAGGGAAAGCAGCCCCTGACGACTGTTGGTCGTTTGCTGTACTTCCTCCTCTCCGCGGATCTTCGTGGCCAGCTCGGTGACTTTACCGATCTGTACAACGATAATCGAGATCAGCGCAACGCAAAGTATGATGATTAAAGCGGTCATTATCAAAAATTATTTTATGGTCAATTTCGATCGCAAAATACACCCTTACAACAAGGCAAAACCAGCATGGGCTCAGCGCTCCAGCTTGTTTAGAATTATTCTAAATTAGAACGGCCACACCGAGTGGTGTTTGCTTTCCGCCAGATACGGGTCATTGGTCGGCGTCAGCGAAGCTTTCGACATCCGGTCGAATGCGAAGTAGAAGAAGCCCGCCAGGAAGCCTAGCAATATTCCGATTTCCAGCAAGCCGGGAATCGTAAACCCAGCCACAAATTCCGAAGTGTGGTGCGCTGCCGCCGCAACGGCCTCGCCGCCATGTCCGTGTCCGGCCTCTCCCGCCGCGTGCCCGTGGCCCGCACCGTGCATTTCCATAACCTCATGCGCCGTATGCAAAGCGCCGGGCTTGATCATCTGGAAAAAATCCCACCAGTGGCCGAAGAAAACAACGATGCTGGCGAAAACCATGGTTCCGAGCTTGCGCTTCGTATCGTTGCGCATCAGTACGAAGAAAGGCGCCACGAAATTCAGGATGAGGTTCCCGTAAAAAAGTACCGGATAGTTCTCCTGGCGTTCGTGGAAATAGACCGTCTCCTCCCCTACGTTGCCGTACCAGATCAGCATGTACTGCGAGAACCACAGGTAAGTCCAGAAAATGCTGAACGCAAACAGGTACTTGCCCAAGTCGTGCAGGTGATTCGCCGTCACGTACTCCAGATACCCCTGTGCTTTAAGAAAGACGACGGTCAGAATGGTGAGCGCCATGGCGGCGACAAACCAGCTGGCCATCGCATACCAGGCGTACAAGGTGCTGTACCAGTGTGCGTCGATCGACATCAGCCATTGCCAGACAACCGCTACCGCGGTGAAGCCGGCTACCGGCAGGAAAGCCGCCGACCAAACCCGTATCTTCTGGTGGTGCCGGTAATCGACCGAGCCGGCCTGATCTTCGGCCAGCGACAGCTGGCGCTGCCGGATAGCGAAGAATATCCAGGCGCCGACAATGCCTACCGTCGCAAAGGTGTACCAGGTAGGATTGAGGAACGCCTTCTTTCCCTGCAGGAGCGGATCAGTGGCTACCGACTCGGCATCCGCCCAGTGATACAGGTGGTGCCAGCCGGCCCAGATGCCGATGGCGATAATAAGCATTACGGCGACACCCGGGATCATAAATAGCGAAAACGCTTCCCAGATGCGCTTGATCAACACGTGCCAGCCCGACCAGGCCGTAACGAAAGCCGACAGGATGAACAAAGACATAAATGCGATACCCGTAAAGAAAGACGCGTTATGCAGGAGATTCGTCCAAAAACGGGTGCCCAGCTCATCACTGGCGAAATAACTGCCGAGCAGACACAACAGGCCCAGGCCCATAAATCCCAGCAGTACCATTTTATGTCTGGCCTCGAAAGTGAATTGATTCATCGTTCTTTCTTATTTTTCGCTCCGGCGGGCCGAAGCCGCTAATGTTTTTGTCTCTTCAATTTTCCCGGCCGCATCACCGGGCTTGCTTATCAATGGTGCGATGCATCGTCGTGTTGCGCATCGTCGCTATGGTGCTCGCCTTCTACTGCTTCTTCTTCCAGCTCCACCGGTCCGGTAGCGGCCAGCTGCTCATACTCGCTGGCGGGCGTGCCGAATTCGGCATTCAGCGTATTGGCCGTTTCGTCGTACTTCAGCTTCTTTTCTTTGGCCTGCAGGGCGCGGATCCAGTGGATGACCTGCCAGCGCTCTTCGTAGTTTATCTTGTCGGCGTAGGCGCCCATCACGTTTTTGCCGTACATGATCGCGTGGTAGTAGCGGCCGTTGGAAGCGTTGAGGTGCTCGTCGAGCAGGAAGTTGGCCGGAGCCGCCGGGTATACCGCGTTCGGATTGTCTTCAGCGACTAAATATCCGAGGCCGTCGCCTTTTTCTCCGTGACAAATGCCACACAAGGTATTATAAAGGGCCTCGCCCCGCTCCAGCCCTTCGGCCGTGATCGGATAGGGGTTCTCGATGATCTCATCGATGGCCCGCTGACGCTCCTCCTCGGTGTCCTCGTAATAGTAGGGCACGTGGCCGTTGGGCGTCACGCTGACGGCATTGACGCTGTTTTCGCCTTTAAGCGTAGCCATCACCTCGTTGCGCTTGGCGGCGTCGGCAAAGTACACGCCGGCGTAGCCGCGCGGTACGGTGCCGCTGACCGGTAGCCGCGGGTTGGACAACTCCTTCAGCTTGAAGGTGCTGCCCTCGTCCCAGGTGTTGAGGCCGTAGTAAGTGTAAACATTAGCTTCGTAAGCAACCGAATGCGCCATATCCGGCATGTATTCGCTGCCCGGATGGTTGCCGTCGGCCGGCGAACAGGCATTGAATAACAGGATGGTCAATACGGCGGCAAAAAATATATTTCTCATTTCTTTCATTTCGCTATGTGATTTAAACCGTTTTGGTATTCACCTCGGTAGCGCCGGTAGCCGAGAGGAACGAACGCAGCTTGTCGGCCAGCGCCGGTTCGGCGCCCGTCGCATTGAAAGCGAGGCAAAACTTATCATCCGTAATGCGGTCGTCGAGCGTCGTCGGCGTTACGCCCGGCGCCATGCCGCAGATGGTATAGAAAGTAACCACCATGCCCACCGAAGCGAACAGTACGGTTACCTCAAAAGTGATCGGAATGAAGGCCGGCACGGACCAGTACGGCTTTCCCCCGAAAATGATGGGCCAGTCGCGGGTAAAGACCCACGTCATAAACAGGAAGGCCGTCAGCGCGCCGATCGCTCCGTAGATGAAACCGGCGATGTGCAGGCGGCTTTCCGACAGCCCCATCGCTTCTTCCATGCCGTGCACGGGAAAAGGCGTGTAGACATCGTGAATCTCCAGGTGCTCCTCCCGGGCTTTGTGAACGGCCTTGAGTAAAATTTCCTCGTCGTCGTAGAGGCCGTAAAGCACTTCTTTATTTCCTTGCGCCATGTTTATTGCTTGTTGATGTGGTTCTGCAATTAAGATTAATGGGTTTCCGCTTCGACGCCGCTATGGGCGTGGGCTTTCTCGCCCGTATACTGATCGCCCGCGCTCTTCAGGATGCTCTTCACTTCGGCTACCGCTACTACCGGCGCCAGGCGGGTAAAGATGAGGTACAGGGTAAAGAAGAGCCCCAGCGTACCGATGAACAAGCCTATCTCCACCCAGGTCGGAACGTAGTAGCTCCAGCTGGAAGGCAGATAATCGCGGGCCAGCGTCGTGGCGATGATCACAAAGCGCTCAAACCACATGCCGATGTTTACGAAGATCGACATGACAAAGGTCACCACGATGTTGCGACGCATGCTCTTGAACCAGAAGATCTGCGGCGACAACAGGTTACAGGACATCATGGCGACGTAAGACCACCAGTAAGGACCAAGCACGCGATTGTAGAAAGCGAACTGCTCGTAGACGTATCCGGAATACCAGGCCACGAAGAGCTCGGTGAGGTAGGCCGTACCCACCATCGTACCGGTAAGCAGGATCACCTTGTTCATACTCTCGATATGCGCCAGCGTAATGTATTGTTCCAGCTTGAGTACTTTCCGGGTGAGCAGCATCAGCGTTTGCACCATGGCGAAACCCGAGAAGATAGCCCCCGCCACGAAGTAGGGCGGGAAAATGGTAGTGTGCCAACCGGGGATCACCGAAGTGGCGAAGTCGAAGGATACGATGGTGTGCACCGAAAGGACCAGCGGCGTAGCCAGGCCGGCCAGAACCAGCGACAGACTCTCAAAACGCTGCCAGTGCTTGGCGGAACCCGTCCAGCCGAATGAGACCAGGTTGTACAGCGTCCGGCGGATGCCCTTCGCCCGGTCGCGCAGCGTCGCCAGGTCGGGCACCAGCCCCGTATACCAGAACAAGAGCGACACGGTGAAGTAGGTCGAGATCGCGAACACGTCCCACAGAAGCGGCGAGTTGAAGTTCACCCAGAGCGGGCCGCGCGTATTGGGATACGGAAAGATGAAAAACGCCAACCAGATCCGCCCCATGTGGATAAGCGGGAACTGCCCGGCGCACATAACGGCGAAGATGGTCATGGCCTCCGCCGCGCGGTTGACGCCCGTCCGCCATTTCTGACGGAAGAGCAGCAGAATGGCGGAGATCAGCGTGCCGGCGTGGCCGATACCGACCCACCAGACGAAGTTGGTGATATCCCACCCCCAGTTGACCGTCCGGTTGAGGTCCCAGGTGCCGATCCCTTGCCAGATCGTCCAGAATACACAGAAAACGTAGAACGCCAAACCGGCAACCGCCACGATAAAGGCGACGATCCAGGCTACGCTGGGGGTGCGCTCGGTAGGCGAACAAATATCCTCAGTGATCTGGCTGTAGGATTTGCCGCCTTCAATTAATGGTTCTCTGATGGGAGAAACTACTGCACTCATGTTTTATAGTTTGTAGTCGCGTGCTCGCGTTTATCTTATCAAAATCAATTAGGCGATCTCTTCGTCGCGATTGTTCACTTTTGCGGTGTACAGGACGGAAGACCGGACGTTGGTTTCCTCCAGCACGAAGTAGTTGAGCGGATTATCCCAGCGCTCGCGCACCATGCTCTTCTTATCGTTGCGGTCGCCGAAGACGATCGCGCCCGTGGGGCAGGCTGTCTGGCAGGCCGTTTTGATATCCGTATCCCGCAGGCGGCGTCCTTCGCGCTTGGCCGTCAGCTTACCTTCCTGGATGCGCTGCATGCAGAAGCTGCACTTTTCGATGACGCCGCGCGAACGCACCGTCACGTCGGGGTTGAGCACCATCCGCGTCAGGTTGTCGGCGCCGAAGGGCAGTTCTTCTCCGTCCACATCGTATTCGTTTGCCGGGAAGATGTCGGCCGTGGTGTAATCCAGCCAGTTGAAACGGCGCACCTTGTACGGGCAGTTGTTGGCGCAGTAGCGCGTACCGATGCAGCGGTTGTAGGTCATCTGGTTGAGGCCTTCGCTGCTGTGCGGCGTGGCGGCTACCGGACATACGTTCTCGCAGGGCGCATTGTCGCAATGCTGGCACATCATCGGCTGGTAGACTACGTTGGGATTTTCATAATCGCCGTAGTAATAGCGGTCGATGCGCAGCCAGGTCATCTCGTGGTGGCGCGCCACCTCGGTCTTTCCGACTACCGGCACGTTGTTTTCCGCAATGCAGGCCACTTGGCAGGCGCCGCAGCCGATACAGGCGTTCAGGTCGACGTGCATCGCCCACCAGTGCCCCTGGCTGTAAATGGTCTCTTCGTATTCTTCGTACGGATAGAGGGTGCTTTCGTTGAGCTTTTTCGCCTCGCTCCGCTTTTCTTCGATATGGTGCGCCAATTCGCCGACTTCTTCGACATTGGCCTGGTAGATGATCGAACGGTCGGTGATGCCGCCCTGGAACCCGGAACCGACGGCCATGATCGTCTTTTCGTCGACGTTCAGCGGTTCGCCGGTGCTTTCGTCTTTGACCACTTCCCCGTTTTCGTCGCGGGCCGTGACCCCCATGGTATGGTGGTACTGCACGCAGGCGAATTCCCTGTCTTCTCCGGTCTTTTCCGAAACGGAGGTCACTTCCGCGTAGTAGCGGGTGTTCCCGTTCTCGTCCAGCGTCAGCCAGGGATAGACGTTGGTGCCGGTATTTTCGCCCATCTCGTTGTTCAGGCGGCCGGTGATGGCGCGTCCGAAGCCGATGGCCAGGCCGAAGGTATTCACCATCTGCCCGAATTGGCGTACGACGGTAGCCGCCTGGGTGACGCCGTTGACTTCCACATCGACTAGGTCGGCCTTGCCGCGGATCTCATCGGCGTTCAGGTTTTTGAACGCCTGGAACGAATTGCTGCCGTCCCAGGTAACGGGAATGGCGAGGTAATTGCCCCATGCACAGCGGTTGACCGGGTCGGGCATCTCCAGCAACCAGGGGTTGTTGGCGTATTGTCCGGCGCCCATGTTGACGGTCTCGAAGAAGGAGATCTCCAGTTCTGCGTTGGAAGGCCGGCGCACTTTGCGGGCCGCCGCGTTGACATCGCCGGCGAATCCGGCCGGCGCGGGAGCGGGAGCGTAGTATTCACCGCCTTCCTCCTGCCCGGGAGCAGGCGCCGCAGCGGGCGAGGTCTGGAAAACGCCGTCGTGCAGGGCGCTGTCCCAGAAGACCTGGAAAGTAGCATATTCGTTCTGACGCGGGAAGAGAGCAGTCTCCCAGTGCGCGCGCAGGTACTCGAGGTACGGCTGCTCCGCCTCGCGGTCCAGGTTTTCCGAACCGCTCCAGCGCAGCAGCGTTTCCGGCGCCTGACGCGTGTCGAAAAGCGGCGCGATGGTCGGCTGGATCAGGCTGTACATGCCGGCTTTCGGCTCGGCGTCGCCCCAGCTTTCCAGGTAGTGCGAATCGGGCGCTACGAAGTCGCAAAGCGCAACCGTCTCATTGGGCATTCCGGACAAAGAGACCTTCAGGCCCACTTTCTGCATACCTTCTGCGAACTTATCGGCATTGGGAATATCGAAAGCCGGGTTCGCATCGCCCATCACGAAGACGGCGTCGACGCTGCCGGCGTTCATTTCGCTGATCAGGTTCTGAATGTCGCGATCCAGCCCCTGGCGCTGGTACGACGCCCGCTCGAAATCGAGGGTGTTGTCGTAATTGCCCAGCATATCGTTGATCGCATTGACCAGCACCTGCTCGCCCACGTTATTCGAACCGGAGACGACCAGCGAACGGCGGGCGTAATTGCCGAGCTGCTCGGCGAGCCGCTGTATCTTGGCGGCGGCCTCGCTGCTGAGCTTCGGTCCGTTCACCTGCGGGCGGCCCATGCGGGAAGCTAAGGCGTTATATAAAGCGACGATGGCGGCGCCCTGCTCGGAAGGCTTCACCAGGATGCGGTTGTCGGCATTGGAGCCGGTCAGCGTCATGTGGCTTTCCACCTGTACGTGGCGCGACATGGCCGGCTTCTTCGGATCTTCGATGCGCCGGTTCCTGGCGTATTGCGCGGCGTATTCGATCGGGGACACCCAGGTGCCCAGGAAGTCGGCGTCGAAGCTGACGATCATCTGCGCCCGGTCGAAATGATAATTCGGAATAGCGCGCTGCCCGAAGCTTTCTTCGTTCGCTTCCAGGATCGCCGAGCTCGAAACCGGGTCGTACTGGACGACCTTGGTGTTGGGGAACCTGGCGGTAAAATCGGCGATCGCCTTTTTCGCAGTCGGGCTCAGGATGGTGTGCGAAACGATGCGGACCTGTGATCCGGCGTTCAGTTTCTTGGTCACTTCGTCATCCAGCTGATTCCAGCTCAGCGGATTGTTGCGATCCGCCGCGCCGTCGACTACCCGCATCGGACCCGGAAAGCGGTTGGTGTCGTACAGGTCGAGTACGCTGGCCTGGACCCGGGCGCTGGTACCGCCCATGGTCACCTCCGAAAGGCTGTTCCCTTCGATCTTGATGGGCCGCCCTTCGCGGGTCTTGACCAGTACGGCGCAATAGTCGCCGCCGCGTACGAAAGAAGAAGCGTAGTAGGTGGCGACGCCCGGAACGATCTCGTCGGGTTTGACGACGTAAGGGATGGCCTTTTTCACCGGAATCTCACAGCTGGCGGCGATGGTCGCCGCTCCGAGGCCAAAGCCCAGATACTTCAGGAAGTCGCGGCGGCTGGCGCCGTTTTCCATGATCTGCTCGTCGACGAGACTACCGGCTTTGCTCTCACTAAACTCCTGATTGACAACTTTCTGATAATCCGGATCATTGTTGAGCTGTTCAACGCCTACCCAGATGTCTTTTTTATGCTGTTTTTTCATTTGTTTATAACGTGTCGTGAATTAATAGTGGCACTTCTGGCATTCCAGGCCGCCGATATCCTCTACCGTAACTTTATCGCGTTCGCCCTCCGCCATCTGTTCGTGGTAGCGAGCGTAGGTATTGTAGTAATCATTGTCCTTGAACTGCACCTCCGTCTGACGGTGGCAGTTGACGCACCAGCCCATGGACAGAGGAGCATACTGTTTGGCGATCTCCATTTCTTCCATCGGCCCGTGGCAGGTTTCGCATTCGACCTTACCGACCGAGACGTGCTGGGAGTGATTGAAATAAACGTGATCCGGCAGGTTGTGGATACGCACCCACTCGATGGGGCCGGCGATCTTATCGTCGCCGAACTCTTCGGCGGTCAGGGAGGTGACAATGCCTTCCCACTGCTCTTCGATAAGGCGTTCGCCTTCGTCATCCATGGCGCCCTGCTCCTTGACGTAGGTATCGGCGATCCAGCGCTTGTAGATCTGTTCGATCTCTTCGCGGTCGAGCTGTTCGTAATCTTCAATGTATTCGTCGATGCTCGGATCGTATCCGATAGAAGCGTAGATCTTGGTAAGTTCAGCAGTGCCGTATTCCGAACCGACCTTGATGGCGCGGTGGCAGTTCATACAGGTATTGGCGGCGGGAATAACGGCGTGCTTACTGCGGCGGGCGCTGTCGTGGCAGTACTCGCATTCGATCTTCTGCAGGCCGGCGTGCTTGGCGTGTGAGAATTTGATCGGCTGCTCGGGCTCGTACCCTTGCTGGCGGCCCAGCATGATGGCGTTATTGACTGTGGTGTAGCCGCCGAGGACGACCAGCGCGAAAATGACGAAAGCGATGACGCCCTTGCTCGTCAGGATCTCGACCAGCGTCTTGCGGCGCGCCGGCGCATTGCCTTCGCGCACTTGCACCATATAATTGAGGTTGGCGACGATGCGGGCCAGCACCACGGCGAGAATGCCGAGGATCAGCGCCAGGGCGATGAAGAGCAGCGTGTTGTCGCTTTCCTCTTCCGTGGCCTGGGCGACCGGGCCTTCGGCAACCGGCGGTTTCGGGCCGATCGCACCGGTGTAGACGCCTTCGACGTAAGCGAGAATGTTTTCAATGTCCTGGTCGCTCAGGTTGAGGAAGTTGTTCATCAGATTGGGCTTCCACTCTTCCCACAATTCAACGGCGCGCGGATGGCCCTCGTTGATCATCTTCTGGGAGTTGCGAATCCAGTCGTAAAGGTCTTCGCGCGGATATTCCGACCACCGTTCGTCTACCCCACCGAGGGCGGGACCGGTGAGGTCGTCTTTCATATTTTTGTTGTGGCAGGCTGCGCAATTGTTGCGGAACAACGTCTTTCCCGCTTCAATATCGGCAGATTGATCCTGTCCGAAAACGGAAGTTGCCAGCAGCACCAGTAAAAGGGAGGTGATTAACCGGCATAACGACGACTTATATATCATGATCTTTGAATGTTTTATCTTTTCTAAAAGTGTGAAAACACAACTTTTTTCAATCGAAACAAAGATATAATCTGAACACTTTTTTTAACAGTTTTTTGATAGAACGAAATTCTATTTAGATCGGGTCTAAATAGAATCCATTCACGAACAAGGACTTAGCCAGAATATAGTTTGACAGCCCAGGTTGATAAATGGCATTTATTTTTCAAAACACCTGCTTATCCCAAGTATATTTTCCGGCATAGCCTGGTCGTTAAACAAAATCAATGATCATATATAGCTTGATCTATATTTGTCAAACCGATACTTGCGCCTTGATGTGCGGATGGGGATGGTAATCCGACAACGTAAAATCTTCAAACGCGAATGAAAATAAGTCTTTTACCTCCGGGTTGAGCGTCATACGGGGCAGCGGTCGCAATTCGCGGGACAGCTGCAACTCGGCTTGTGCGAGGTGATTGTTGTACAGGTGAACATCGCCGAAAGTATGGATAAATTCGCCCGGCGCCAGGTCGCAGACCTGTGCGATCATCATCGTCAGCAAGGCGTAAGAAGCAATATTGAACGGCACGCCCAGAAAAACGTCGGCCGAGCGCTGATAGAGCTGGCACGACAGGCGGCCTTCCGCGACGTAAAACTGGAAAAGGGCGTGGCAGGGCGGCAGCCCCGACCTGGCCATAACGGGAATGTCGGCCGGATTCCAGGCCGAAACGATCAGCCGGCGCGAATGGGGTTTTTGTTTAATATCGGCCACGACCTGCGCGATCTGGTCCACGCCGCCGAAGTTGCGCCATTGGCGTCCGTAAACCGGCCCCAGCTCGCCCCACTTCGCGGCAAAATCGGCATCGGTTCTCACCCGTTCCACGAATTCGCGCATCTTCGCTTTCCATTCTTCGCTGTACTTGGGAAGCGCGTCCGCCAGGCCCTGTTCCTCCAGCCAGTGCTGGTAGGGCCAGTCGTTCCAGATGCTGACGCCGTTCTGGACGAGATAGCGGATGTTGGTATCGCCGCGCAGAAACCAAAGCAACTCGTGAATGACCGACTTGAGGTGGATCTTCTTTGTGGTGATCAGCGGAAAACCGGCCTGCAAATCGAACCGCATCTGATAGCCGAACACGCTGACGGTGCCGGTGCCCGTACGGTCGTCCTTACGGACGCCTCGGGCCAGAATGTGGCGGAGCAGATCGTGGTACTGCTTCATGTTTTTTGTTTGCAAGTTTTCCGGTAGCGTAAAATCGCGGCAAAGCTACAATTATTATCCAAATGTTAAAAAAATTAACTTATTTTAGTTTTGCCCAACCTTCGCCTTTGTCCGCACTGTTATGTTAGCGGTTGTACCAAAAACGCTGCAAACGTATTATGCTTTCCCGAACCTCTATCGCGACCTGCTTTTTCCTGGTGCTGGCTATCCCGTTTTTCGGCCAGGACGGCGACTGGAAACTCAAAAACGACCGCGACGGCCTGCGCGTCTATTACCGCAAACCCGACGATTCGAACGTCAACGAGATCCGCATCGAGACCCGCCTCCCGGGCTCGCTCAGCTCGGTCATCGCCGTCCTGAAAGACGTGCCCGCTTACAGCAGCTGGATCTACAACTGCGAGTCGGCGCAACGCCTGAAGCCGCCGCGCGACCAGGCGGGCCTGTACTACTGCGAGATCGACTTCCCGTGGCCCCTCAGCAATCGCGATTTCATCGCCCGCAGCACCATCCGGCAGGATGCAAAGTCCAAAAAAGTGTTTATCGAAGTGTCCGGCGACCCGGACTACCGGCCGGAAAACGAGGGGCTCGTCCGCATCGAGACGCTGCAGATCCACTATGAACTCACGCCCCTGCGCTCCGGCGAGGTCGATATGATCTACGAGCTCAAGTCGGAGCCCGGCGGCAGCATCCCCGCCTGGCTGGTGAATATGTTCGTCTCCAAAGGCCCAACGGAAACGATCAAGGGGCTGCGCGAAATGATCGCTCGCCCCGAATACCTGACGGCCCGACTACCGTTCCTCGACGATCCGTGCATCAAGTAAACGGCAACCAAGCGGCGTTTTCTTTGTTGGGAAACCAAAATAGCTGCCGGTTCTCTCCTACCGGCGTTCACCAAACCGGCCACAAACTATGAGTTACCCTAGCATGTCGGCGGCAGTCGAAGACCTGGAAAAACACGGTCGGCTCGTCCGCATCCGCACCGAAGTCGACCCCGACCTCGAAACGGCGGAAATCCACCGGCGCGTCTTCGACGCGGGCGGCCCTGCCCTGCTCTTCGAACGCGTCAAAGGCAGTCCTTTTCCGGCTGTTTCCAACCTATACGGCACTTATGAGCGCACCGAGTTTTTGTTTCGCCACACCCTGGAGCTGGTCCAGAAAGTCATTGAACTGAAAGCGGACCCCGCCCATTTTTTCCAAAATCCGCTGCGCTACCTTTCTGCGCCCTTCACCGCTTTGTCGGCCCTGCCGCTGCGCCGGCGCTTTGGCAAACCACCTATCCTGCAGGGAACGACCACCATCGACCAGTTGCCGCAGATCAAATCGTGGCCGATGGACGGCGGCGCTTTCGTAACGCTGCCCCAGGTCTTCACCCTGCCCCCCGGCTCGAAGCGCATCATGGAATCCAACCTGGGCATGTATCGCATTCAGCTGTCGGGCAACGACTACCAGCTGAACCGGGAGGTCGGCATGCACTATCAGCTGCACCGCGGCATCGGCGTGCACCATACGCAGTACAACGCGAGCGACGAGCCTTTCCGCTGTTCCATCTTTGTGGGCGGCCCACCCTCGCACGCCTTCGCCGCCATCATGCCGCTGCCGGAAGGGCTCTCGGAGCTCACTTTTGCCGGTATGCTGGGCGGCCGCCGCTTCGGATACCTCCGGCGCAACGGCCACTTTCTGAGCGCCGACGCCGACTTCGTGATCACCGGCCTCATCCGCAAGGGCGAAAAGAAACCGGAGGGCCCCTTCGGCGACCACCTCGGCTACTACAGCCTGCAACACGATTTCCCGGTCATGGAGGTCGAGCAGGTATACCACCGCCCCGACGCCATTTGGCATTTTACCGTGGTCGGACGACCGCCCCAGGAGGATTCGAGCTTCGGCTACCTGATCCACCAGCTGGTCAGATTGCTCACGCCCCAGGAGTTTCCGGGCATCGTTGAACTCAACGCCGTCGACGCAGCCGGCGTACACCCCTTGCTGCTGGCCATCGGCAGCGAACGCTATATGCCGTTCCGGGAACGCAGGCCCGAAGAGATCCTCACCCAGGCCAACCGCATTCTCGGCTCAGGACAAACCTCGCTGGCCAAGTTCCTGCTGATCGCCGCCCGGGGCGACGCCCCCGGGCTCAGCACCCACGATATTCCCGGCTTCTTCCGGCACCTGCTGGAGCGCATCGACTGGACGCGCGACCTCCACTTTCAGACCCAAACGACCATCGATACCCTCGACTATTCGGGCACCGACTGGAATGCCGGCTCCAAGGTGGTGATGGCCTGCTGCGGCGATCCCCGACGCGAGCTGGCGGCCGAACGGAACGGCGACCTCCAGCTGCCGCCCGGCTTCCGACAGCCCCGGGTGGTGCTGCCGGGCGTATTGGCCATCGAAGGACCGAAATTCGAAGAAGCGTCGGGCTACGAGGACTGCCGCTTGCTCACCCATTTCCTGGAACGGGTGGACCTCGACGGCTTTCCCCTGCTGCTGCTGGTTGACGACAGCACCTTCGTAGCCGAAACGCTCAACAACTTCCTGTGGACCACCTTCACCCGCGCCAATCCCTCGCACGACATCCACGGCGTGTACAGCTTCGTGGAACACAAACACTGGGGATGCCGCGGGCCCTTGCTGATCGACGCCCGACGCAAACCGCACCACGCCCCGCCGCTCGTCCCCGACGCCAAGGTCAGCGAAAAGGTAGACCGGCTTTTTGCCAAGGGCGGGGAACTTGCCGGGTTGGGGGGAGGTTGAGGTTAAGGTTGAGGTTAAGGTTAAGGTTGAGGTTGAGGTTAAGGTTGAGGTTGAGGTTGAGGGGGAGGGGGAGGTTGAGGGGGAGGTTGAGGGGGAGGGAGGAAGAATTAGTTAACGCCGTTCCAAAAACGAGATGATCGACCTGTGTTCAAAGCTAGAGCGACCGGACCGTTTCGGGGCCGAAGAGCTGGACGCCTTTCTGGCGGCAGGTTGGCGTCCTATGGGTCAAAGCATCTACACCTCGCATTTTTCACAGTTTAACGACGGGCGCATCTACTCCACGCTTTGCACCCGACTGCCGCTGCACGACCACCGGTTCGGCAAAAGCCGGCGCAAATTGCTGCGGCGCAACGACCGGCAATTCCAGTGTGTTGTGCGGCCGGCCCGCCTCACGCCGCGCAAGCGCATCGTCAACCGCCGTTACGAGGCCGCCTTTCCGCACCGCCACTATCCAACCCTCGAATTTCACCTGTACAACGACGAAGGGACCACCGTTTTCGATACCCAGGAGCTGGAAGTATACGCCGGCGACCGGCTCGTAGCCTTCAGCTTTTTTGATCTGGGCCGCAACAGCATCTACAGCAAGATCGGGATTTACGATCCCGCTCTGCGGCAATCCAGCCTGGGCCTTTACACCATGCTCAAGGAGATCGAATGGGGAATGGAGCACCATTACGCCTACTACTACCCCGGCTACGTCGCCCCCGGGTATCCGGAGTTCGATTACAAACACCGGGTCGGGCCGCTGCAATTCCTGGACCTCGCCCGCGAACAGTGGCGGCCGTTTGCCGACCTCAAGGAGGAAGATATCCCGATCCGGGCCATGGAAGCTCGCCTGCAGGCGCTCGCCGGCGAGTTGCGCCGACGCGGTGTGGACAGCCGCCTTTTCTTTTATCCTCATTTCGACCTCAACCTGGTTTACGACCTGCCGTCGCTCGTCTATTTATCCTATCCGGTGTTCCTGTTGCTGCATCGGCGGGAACAGCCCGGGGCTTACGCGCTGGTGGTGTATGACTTTGCCACGCAGCGATACGAGCGCCTGCGGTGCCGATTCCTGTCCAGCCTCCTGTCGGGCGAATCCGCAGACAGCCGGTATTTCGATCCCATCGTTTTGGTCAAAGAAACCTGTGTTGCGTTTCCATCGGAGAGCGAGATGGCCGATTGGGAATGCCGCGGCGACGCGTCCGAAAAGAGCCGTTGACCCCAAAAAATGAATCCAGATCGTAAAATTCCGAGTAAAAGCTAGTAATTTTCGCGAAGTCCGGATATCAGGTAAGTGCCTTCTAAGTTAACCCGGATTATTCATGGGTTCTTCGTCATGGCGGTCGTCAAGCTTGCGTTCGCGCAGGCGGGCGACACGCAGGCATATCCCCAGATACCGTGCGCATCGACCAACGAGCAAACGCAAGAATGGCGGGCGGCAATAGATTAATCCATGAATAATCCGGGTTAAATCCACGTTTTCTCATCGCTGCGAACGCTTTTCCGGCCGGTTATTTCCGGGTGTAGAAACGGGATTGCCCCGGCCGGACGCGCCAAAAACGAAAACTCAAAAGCATTTGTTAGTGAATTTACAAAACGGTTCAGCCTTGATGTTTGCAGAAAAGCATTATCCCGAAATGCTGATCCCCGAAGAACTTGATCACTATCTCGCCCGGGGCTGGTACCGCATGGGGCAAACCATCTTCACCACCCATTTCCTGTGCTTCGACGAGCAGTTCTTTTCCGCGATCTGGATTCGCCTCCCTCTGGCCGGCTATCAGTTTCGCAAGAGCCTGCGCAAGGTCCTGCGCCGCGGCCGCCGCGACTTCCGCATCCGCTTTCAGCCGGCGCGCCTGGGCCTGGAAAAAGAAAAGCTCTACCAGCGCTACCGCGCCGCCTTTCCCGGCATGCTGGCGCCCAGCCTCAAAGATTCTTTACTCGACGGCGACGAATTTAACATCTTCAACACCTACGAGGTCACCGTCCACCACGGCGAAAAGCTGGTCGCGTTCAGCTTTTTCGACCTGGGGCGCACCGGCGCCGCCAGCATCATCGGCGTCTACGACCCGGAATACAACCAGTACAGTCTCGGTATTTTTACCATGCTCCTGGAGATCGCCTTCGTCCAGGAGCGCGGCTTCACCCATTTTTATCCCGGGTACATCGTGCCGGGTTACCATCGTTTTGACTACAAATTACGCATCGGCCGGCCGCAGGAAGTAGAGTTCTACGACCTGGGCCTGCGCAACTGGCGGCCCTACGCCGAGTTGCAGCCGGCCGAAGTACCGGTCACCAAAATGAAAGACCGGTTGCTGATGCTGGAAACGCAACTGCGCGCCGCCCGCGTTCCGGCGAAACTGCAGTATTACCCTCTATTCGAAGCCAACCTTTTCGGCTTCTGGCAGGCGCCTTATTTCGATTATCCTTTGTTTTTGCGCATCTTGCCGGACCGCAAATTGTCGCCCTACCTCATCGTGGTGTACGACGTGCGCGAAGAGACCTATAAACTCATTTACTGTTCGCCTTTCGACGACCTGCAGTTCTACTTCAACGACTCCTTTACCCGCGCTTTCCGGGGCGACCGCTTCTTTCTCGAATTGATCCTCGTCGAAAAGGATATCCTGCACAGCCCCGAACCGGAAGAGCTGGTAAACGCCCTGGGGCAACTGGCCTCCTGAATGGTTGTGCGGCGACAGGGCTTTTTGCCGGACTGCCGCTGTTCTGCTGTGCATGCAAACCGGCCATTACTTTTTAATGCTTATGAAAGCCATTGTATACGAAAAATTCGGCGGCCCGCTGGCCCTGCAAGAAGTACCTGACCCCAGGCCGCCGGAAGACGGCGTCGTGATCAGCGTAGGCGCTACCGGCATCTGCCGCAGCGACTGGCACGGCTGGCAGGGCCACGACGACGACATCAGCCTGCCGCACGTGCCGGGGCACGAACTGGCGGGCGCCGTCGTGGAAACCGGAAAGAACGTCCGGCGCTGGCGCCCGGGCGACCGCGTCACCCTGCCCTTCTGCGTGGGTTGCGGCCGCTGTGCGCAGTGCGTCACCGGCAATCAGCAGGTTTGCGACCAGTATTTCCAGCCTGGCTTTACCGGCTGGGGCTCCTTTGCGCCGCTGGTGGCTATCCCCCATGCCGATTTCAACCTGGTCGAACTGCCCGAAGAGATGGATTTCGTGGAAGCCGCCATCCTGGGCTGCCGCTTCATCACCTCCTTCCGCGCCGTGGTCGATCAGGGCCGGGGACGCGCCGGCGAATGGCTGGTGGTGCACGGCTGCGGCGGCGTCGGCCTGTCGGCGATTATGATCGGCAAAGCCCAGGGCATGCAGGTGCTGGCCGTCGATATCACGGCGGATAAACTCCTCTTCGCGCGCTCGGCCGGCGCCGACGCGGTGCTGAACGCCCGCGAACAGGAAAATATTCCCGCCGCCGTCAAAGCCGTCACGGAAGGCGGCGCACACCTCTCGATCGACGCCCTGGGCAGTACCGAGACCTGCACCAACTCCCTTTTGTGCCTGCGCAAAAGAGGGCGGCACGTACAGGTAGGCCTGATGGCAGGCCGCCACACCCACCCTCCCCTGCCGATGGGCCCGGTGATCGCCGACGAGTTGGAGATCATCGGCAGCCACGGCATGCCTGCTCATCGCTTTCCCGACCTGCTGGCCATGATCCGGTCGGGCGCCCTGCAACCCCGGCAATTGCTCGGAAAAACGGTAGCGCTCAGCGAAGCACCCGCCGAACTCGCCGCCATGGGCGCTTTCAGCCAGACGGGCGTGAGCGTGATCGACCGGCTGCTGGATTGACGAGCGGCACGGTATGACCTGTTTATCTGGTATGCTTCCCGGTACCTCCCCGATCTTCGGAACAACTCCGGCAGAAATCTGTTTCTCTTCACGAAATCAAACCCGGCTTTTTTAATGAAGAGGATCTTTCTCGTACCGGCCTTGTTGCTGCTGGTTTTCGCTTGTAACGTCTATCGCGATCTCCCCGAGCCCGTAAGCAATACGGGCTGGAAAGTCAAAAAAATACCGCCTTCTCCGCAGACGGAAGGGGGCGACCCGGAAGCAGGATTGGACTACCTCATCTACGGAAATTACATCGGCTCGGGCGTACCCTACGACATCCTGAAAAAGCGGCTGGGCCTCGCCGAAGATACCATTTTCAACCGCGAGGGCGTCAACGGCAAGGTGGCCTACGCGGCTAACGTCTTTCCCGCCAAAAACGGCGTGCTGGTGGGCAACGGCAACTGCTTCAGCTGCCATGCCGGTAAGCTGAACGGAGAAGTGGTGGTCGGCCTGGGCGACAGCTTTTCCGATTACCGCAAAAACCTGAAGCCCATGGCGAGCCTCATGAAATGGGGCATGAAACTGAAATACGGGAAAAAATCGGAAGAGTGGACGGCCTACGAAGATTTCGGCTACTACTTCAAAGCCATGGCGCCGGCCATCCAGACCAACCAGCCGGGCGTCAATCCGGCCGCCGAGCTGGCCGAAGCCTGCGTCGCTTATCGCGATCCGGTCGACCTCACCTATACCGGCGAGCCGCTTTTCGAGGTGCCGGATTACACCCTCGCTTCCGACGTGCCTCCGCTATGGAACGTCAAAAAGAAAAATGCCCTCTACTACACCGCCGTCGGCCGCGGCGATTTCACCAAACTCCTCTTCCAGGCCTCCTACCTCGGCATTCCGGACAGCGCCGCCGCCCGCGAAGCTGTCAATAACTTCAAGGACGTGGTAGCCTGGCTCAATGCACTGGAACCGCCCCCCTACCCCGGCCCTGTCGATGCCGCACTGGCCGCCCGCGGCGCAGTACTGTTCGACGAACACTGCAGCAAATGCCACGGCGCCTACGGAGAGAACGAATCCTATCCCAACAAGGTCGTCTCGCTCGATTTGGTGAAGACCGACCCCTACTACGCCACCTACGCCGTCTCAGCGCCCATTGTCGACTGGTACAACCGCAGCTGGTTCGCCCAGTCGGAACCCAGGTCGCACTTCGAACCGGAAGCCGGCTATGTAGCCCCGCCCCTCGACGGCGTCTGGGCCACGGCGCCGTATCTCCACAACGGCTCGGTGCCCACCCTCGACGACCTGCTCGACAGCCCCAAACGCCCCGCCTTCTGGTCGCGCAGCGGCCGCAGCGACGATTACGACTACGAAAAGGTGGGCTGGAACTACTCCCGGGAAAAGAACGGCAAAGGCGACTGGACCTACGACACCACCATTCCCGGTTACAGCAATAAAGGACATTACTTCGGCGACAAGCTGAATGAAGGCGAGCGAAAAGCCGTCATCGAATACCTTAAAACCATTTGAGTTTTTCATTCCCGAAGAAAGGATTATCCCTAACTTTGCGAAAAAAATGCAACGAACCTTCATCACCCTCATTCTGCTCGCCACCTGGAGCATCGCCGGCCTGAGTCAAAGCCGCGCCGGCCTGGAAAAGACCCTCGACCGGTACATGGAGGCCTCCGTCAATAAAGACTGGGAAGCCATAATGGATATGGTCTATCCGAAGTTATTCGACATCGTATCCCGCGAAATGATGATCGAGACCTTCAAAAGCCTCGACGGCCAGGACATGGCCTTTAGCTTCGAGAAAATGGAGGTCAAGGAAATATCCGATCTTTTTACCCACGAATCCGAAGTATTTGCCCGCATTGACTACACCGGCAAGATGTCCATTACCCTGCTCAGCGAAGACTACAAAAGCGAGGACGTCATGGAAATGATGCTGAGCGGCTTCCAAGCGCAATACGGCGAGGAACACGTCTCGGTCGACCCGGCGGAGCACACCTTTCATATCGATATGACCAAATCCATGTTCGCTATCGCGGACGAAGGGGGGGAAGCCTGGCGTTTTCTCGAAAACAATACCGGCCAGGAAGCCGTGCTGCAAAGTCTGATCCCTCAGGCCGTTCGGGATCAGTTTCCGGATCAGCCGGGCAATTGAAAATGAACCCGTTGCGGGTTCAAGCATCTGGCCTGATCAGTTGTTTCGGCGAAACAGTTGCAGCAATCCGGCGCGCAGCAGCAATACCCAGGGCGCCCCGTGCAGGACGAGGTCGAACCAGTCCATCGGCCCCATTCCTGTTGCGCCGCCGGCCACCCAGCGCAGCTTTCCTAAAATGTGCGGCTCGGGAAAGTAAGGCGCCAGGCCCAGGGTCAGGCAAGCGATCAGCAGGAACCGCCAATCGTTTAGAATAGTCAGCATATGTTCCCCATTTTCAGGTCAATAAGAAAAATCCCCCGCTAAAGTACGGTCTTCGTCTGACGCCCACGGTGACGGTGATTACCAAAGGCGATCGAGCGCGGCCCGCAGTTCCGCGGCAGCCGGAAAATAGGAATGATCGGGATCGGATAGTATGGCCTTCAGCCGGGCGTTCACTTCGGCTTTTTCGGCGGGGCCCGATTTCAGGTAGCTCAGCACCAACAACCACTCCGCTTTTTCCGCCAGCAGCGGATTGGGATTTTCGGTAAGCGGCTGCAGCACGGAGCGAGCGGCCTTCTGGTCGTTCAACTGAAAATAGGCGTTGGCCAGGTACAATTGCGCGTCCAGGTAATAATCGCTCCCGGGAGGCGCTGCGGCGAAATATTCGACAGCCGCCTCGTAATCTTCATTTTCAAAAGCCGCCACGCCTTCGGCCAGCGGGCCGGGAGCGAGCGCCAGGGCCCGTTGCCGGGAGAGGTTTTCCGGTTCGTAAAATTGAGCCACCAGCTGCTCGGCGTCGCCTCCCCGCCGGTTCAGCCACCAGAAGGCGCCGCCGACGATCAGCAGCAACACAGTAGCGGCGATAGCCAGTCGCCGGCCCAGAGGTATCGTACGCGCCCGCGGCGCCGGTTCCTCCGGCTTTTGGCCGGCTTCTGCGGCGATGGCCGCCAGGTCTTGCCGCAGCTGGTCTTCAATGTCTTGTTCTATCACCTGCCGGGCAATGCGCACCGCGGCGACCTCTTCCCGCAAGGCGGGATCGTCAGCCAGCTGCGCTTCAAAATCGGCCGCCTCGTCGGGCGGCAGCTCCCGGCGCAGGTATTTTTCGATTTTGTCGATCAATTCTTCCATTTTTTACGCTTTTTCCTACAAAGTGTTCACCAACGAATCATCTCCTCCCACCGGGGATGGGACTTGACGAGCTTGATCAGCGCTTGCTGACAGCGGTATTTCGCTTTCCGAGCCATCTTTTCACTGCTGAACCCCAACCTTGCGGCGATCTCCTGCATTGAATAAGACAATTGCCATAACCCGAGCACCTGGCGGCACTGGTCGCTGAGTTGATCGAGCAGTTGTTGCAGCACAGCCTTGCGTTCGTCGCTGAGCAGGTCGACTTCGGGATTCTCCGGGCCGGCTTCTTCTTCCGGCATCGGATCTTCCGATAATTCCACCCGGGCTTTCCTGCGGAGTTGGTTCATCCATAAAAAGCGACAGATGGCGTAGAGGTAAAGCGAAAGCGTGCTGTCGCCACGGAATTTTCCCTCCCGGATATTGCGATCCAGTACGATGATCCCTTCGTGAAACACATCTTGCCCGTCCTGAAAATTACCGCTATTTTGCTGAACGTAATGGATGACCTTTTCCCGCAGCCCCTCCAGATGGTAGATGCTCCGGATGGCGCGTTGCCGTTCGGCGCCTCCTTCCCGGATGGCTGCGATCAATTGTTCATCAGCATGCCCTTCCATTCAAGTGTGTTTTAAGAACGTTAAATGCCCCCAGCGGACTGACATTAATCTTTTTTTAACGCGAAATTCAACTATGCCTGCTGGTTCCTTCTTCCTGACCGACGGCAAAAATACCACAACCTTCCGCCGGATGACCGGGCCGGCGGAAAGAAAGCGGCTTTTTTTACTAAAGATAGCCAATCCGCTCCGGAGGGCCCTGATTTTAATCCTGCTCTCGCGTTCTTTTCTGCTCGGCGCCCAGCCGGCGGAAGGGCCTGCCCAACTGCTGGCGCAAGCGCGTAACGCCCTCGATTCGGGCTATTTCCAACGGGCGGCCTGCCTGGCGGAAGACGTACTGGCGCTCGAACCCGGCGCTGCAGCGCGCGCCGAAATTTACTATTTACAGGGAAGCATCGCGTTGGAAAACGGAGCGCTCCGGTCCGCGGCGGCCGCTTTTCAACGAACCCACGAGCTGGCGGAGTCACTCTCCCCGGCCAACGAGGCTGCCCGCCCACTTCGGGCGCTCGCGTTAAGCGGCATGGGGCGTTACTATTTTGCCCTGCACGACATTGATAAAGCGCTGGCCCTGCACCAGGCGGCGCTCGACCTGCGGCGGGCCCATTACGGCCCGCGGCGTCCGGAAGTGGCCGACAGCTACAACAATCTCGCCAACTGCTATCAGCTTGCCGGCTACTACCCAAAAGCATTGACTTTATACCACCAGGTGTTATCCATTCGGCAGGAATTTTTCCCGGATGACCATCCGAAAATCGCCGCCGCCTTCAACAACCTCGGCGCACTGTACCTGGTCCGCGGTCAGGCCAGGGAAGCCTTGCAGCATTTCGAACGCACCCTTTCGATACGGCGCGCCGCTTTTGGCGAAAACCACCTGCTCACCGCCCGGATCCGCCAAAATATCGGTAACGCCTACGCGGCGCTGCACCTGCCCGACTCGGCGATCCGTCATTTTCACCGGGCTTTAGCGGTTTATCAGGAAAATTTACCCCCCGATCATCCCCGCCTCGCCGACATCAACGAAAACCTGGGCAACGCCTACACCGCCCGGCGCGCTTTCGGAAAAAGCCTGGCGCATCACCGGGCAGCGCTGGCCACGCGACAAAGACAGCTCCCGACCCAGCCGGCGGCTTTGGCCCGCTCGTACGAAAACCTCGGCGACCTGTTCCTGGAGCAGGGCGATTACGCCGCTGCGGAAACCCATCTGCGCCGGGCGCTGGCGCTGAACGAACAAGCCTACGGCGAGCGGCACGAAACCGTGGCCATCGTCGCCGATAAACTGGGACTGACCCTTCGTTACCTGGGGCGGTACGACGAAGCCGTCAGCCGGCACCGGCGCGCACTGGGTATCCGGGAAGCACAGTTCGGCTCCCGGCATCCTTTCGTTGCCGGCATTTGCAACAACATCGGCAATTGCTACCGCAGGCTGGGCGATTATTCCGCTGCCATCGATTATTACGAACGCAGCCTGGAGATCCTGCGGACCGCCGGTCCGGATCACCACCTGGAACGCACCCGTGTTCTGACCAACATCGGCAATTGCTACCTCGAAACCGGAAAAACGGAAAAGGCGATTGCCTGTTTTCGACAGGCCGAAGGAATACTTCCGGAAAAACAGGCCGTCGCCCGGGCAGAACTCTATCAGAACCTGGGGGAAGCGCTCAGCCGGCAGAACGAATTTGCTTCGGCCGAAAACTATTTCACGCAAGCCCTGCAGCTGCTCGATTACCATCCGGAACGTTCGCCTTTCGATCAGACGGCGCCGCTGCAAATCATCGGCCTCCTCGGCGGCGCCGGCGGGAATGCGCTGCGGCAATACGAGGCCACCCATCAGGCTCCTTTCCTCGACGAGGCATTTGAACGCTTTCGCGCAGCGATGACCGGCATGGACAGCCTGCAACGGACTTTTCTATCCCCGCAATCCCGGCAAAAGCTGAAAGAAGCCTACTTCCCGGTGGTAGAAGGCGCTCTGGAGACCACTTATCTGCGAGGGTTGTTGTACCAGGAACCCTCCCTTCTGGAAGCCGCTTTTTACCTGAGCGAGCAAAATAAAAGCACCCTGCTCCTCGAATCCGTGCGGACGCAACAGGCAGCCGCGCTGGCGGCCATCCCCGAACGACAGCAACGCCGCTACCGGTCGCTCGCCAAAGCCATCAACCAGGCTGAGAAGCTCCTCGACGCTCCCGGCCCCAAAACGGGCGAGGAATTCCGGGACCTGGAAAAACAGCTTTTCACCTGGCGGCAAGAGCGGGAAAAACTGGAAAAGACGATCGAACGGGAATACCCCGACTTCCGGCGCCTCCGGTTTGATCAAAGCCCGGCAACGATCACCGCTATTCGCAACCAGGTCCTGGAGGCCGATCAGACCCTGCTCTCCTTTTTTACCGGATCGCGCGCTATTTACGCTTTCCTGATCAGCCGGGATACGTTCCGGGCCCACCGGCTGGACCGCCGCTTTCCGCTGGAACGATGGGTAGCCGAGCTCGGTAGGAGTATCGTCGCTTTCCCGAAAGCGGGACTTGCCCGACAAGCGGCGCTGGACTCAGCATACCGGAAGGGCGCTCACCAGCTTTATCGGCAACTGCTGACGCCGCTTTTCGCTGGTGACCACCTCCCGAAAAGACTGATCATCGTTCCCGACGGCGCGCTCGGCGCCCTGCCATTCGACGCGCTGCTTACGGAACCACCTGCCAAACCGCTGCGCTATCGGTCCTATCCCTTTTTACTGAAAAAAACGATCATCAGCTACGCTTATTCGGCGACCTTGCTGCACGAGCGCCGGTTTCGAATCCATCCCAACACATTGCGCAGCTGCCTGGCGGTGGCGCCGGCTTTCGCATCGAATGCCATGGGGCTTGAGCCGCTACAATTTAACGCCGAAGAAGCACAAACAGTAGCGGAACTGACGCGCGGCGACCTTCTCGCCGGCCCGGCAGCCACGCGCGACCGTTTTCTCGAAGCAGCGCCTGCCTACCGCATTCTGCACCTCGCCACCCACGGCAAAGCCGGCAGCCGCAACGGCGATTATTCGTTCCTCGCTTTTTCCGAACCGGCCGACTCACCGGGCGAGGCCCTGCTCTACGTAAAAGACCTGTACCAGCAGCAACTACCCGCCGAGCTGGTGGTGCTCAGCGCCTGCGAGACGGGCGTCGGCTCGTACCTGCCGGGCGAAGGCTTCATCAGCCTGGGCCGCGGCTTCGCCTACGCCGGAGCCCGCAGCCTGCTCACCACGCTCTGGAGCGTGAACGACGCCCGGACGGCAACGCTGATGGCCTCGTTCTTTGAACAACTGAAAAAGAAGCAGACCAAAGACGACGCCCTGCACCACGCCAAACGCGCCGCTGTGCAAGGCGCCGCCCACGCAACGGCGCACCCGTTTTACTGGGCGGGCTTCGTAGTGATCGGCGATACGGCGGCGGTGCGGATGGGGAACCGGTTTCCTTGGTGGGTAGTTGGATTGGGGGTTATGGTTTTCTGCTTCTATCCGTTGACCCGGGCGGTGACAAATCTCTTCAACCCTCTTCGTTGAGGTTAGTTTTTAAAAAAATTTAAAATTCCGTGGGGTCGTTTCAGGGGCGATCTACACTCTGTAGTGATTTTACGGTACAGCTCATTTTTTAATCTAAATTCCATATCAAATGAAAAAAGTACTATTCGGCGCCCTGCTGGTCGCCATCACCGCCTTTGGCGCGCAATCCTTGCAGGGGCAGACGTGCAACAAGTTTTCGAAAATCACCAAAGACATTCTCGGCACGGGCAAGCCGGGCGAGGATTGGACCAGCATCGGCCCCCGTCGCTGGGTGGCCAACACCAACCACACCGGAAGAATTGTCGGCCCCGGCGACCGGACCTTCATCAGTGAAGAACCGCTTGAGAAGGACAATGTAACGGTAAAGATCACCGAAACCGATGGCAAAGGCGAAGTAAAGGTCCGCATTTGCCGGGTGGACGCCCTCAACCGCTACTATTTCCTTAAGGAGCGTATCTTTAACGACAACTCCTCGCGAAAAGACAACAAGAGCGAGCAACGCGAAATTAAATTGTCCAACGTGAAGGGGAATCTGCTGGTTTTGACCTTTGACGGCCAAAGTGCGACCAATACCTTCTCCTACAGGCTGCGCCTCATTCAATAAGAAAAGCCGAACATTGGAAGAGAATAGATTCCGGATTTGCAAAAAAGTATTATATTTGCACCATCACCACCAATAAGAACTCGCGTCTTTTTTTCCGGAATTTCTCACCAATAAAGATCGATCAACGCATCCGAACGGCAGTTGCATCAGCTGCTCCTGCCCTATGGTTTTTGGTTCGCCTCAATAGCGGATCGAACGCCTGTAGAATTATTGTTATCCACTCTTTTAAATGGGTAAGCCTGGGCTTCGTATGCGTTTATCCAACTATCGATTTCCAAAGAAAAGGGAGCTTTTCCTCCGAAAATCCCCAACAGAGTAGGAGGCGCAATCCCGAAATGCGATAATGTAGGGTCTATCAATTTTTATTTGTTATGAAGCGTTCACTAAAGCCTTTGATCGCCCTGGCGCTTGTCGGGGTAACCTACACCACCACTGTAGCCTTTTCACCGGTTGCAGAAGACAATGCCGGCGATACCCGGATCATGTTCGAGACCAATTCCCAGCAGGAAGTAGACCGGGTAAAGGATCTGCTTTCCAGCCAGGACGTGGCCAAGCTGAAGGAAATCGTCATCGAAGAGATCCGCATCCGCATCCGGATCAAGAAGAAAGGCGTGATGGACACGCGCGTCGTCGGTCCGAGAGACTAAAATTACCCAATTGACCTGGTTGCTGATCGGCTACCCCCGGCATCGCACAAGCAAGCTGGAAAGCCGCTGATCAGCGACCGGGCTTAACGTCTGGTGCTATGATCAAAAAAACGGCTACCCTAATTTTCGTACTTCATTTCGTGCTGCTGAGCGGATACATCCTTTCCAAACACAGCCCTCTGCCGTTGCCCGAACCGGCAGCCGCATACGTCAGCCTGCTTTTCCCGCAAGAGTGGGAGATGTTCGCCCCGCCGCCGCAGTCCAATACCCTGTTGTTTTATCGCTTCGCCATCTGTTCGGGCGACCGGCGGGACACCACCGGCTTCCACGAAGTGCTGCGGCCGTTGTATCGCCATCAGACGACGGGCGTAACTTCACTGGGGCGGCTGAGCTACTTCCTGTTCAATACCACCCAAAACGTACACGAAAATCAGGCTTATTACCTCAAAAACTTACCGGATTCGATCCCGGAATGCGACGAAAAGAGAGTAGGCCGCTACCTGCAGCAGGCCATGGCCCGCAGCTATACCCACCAGGCCTTGGTTCGCCACGGCCGCCTGGTCTACGCCGCCAATTTCCCCGGGCAACCGGCGGATTCCGTCCTCTTTTCCTATCACATCATTCACGAAAAGATCCCGGCCTTCGAGCAGCGATTCGCCGCAAGCGACAGCCTGCTCTTCGAAGACGCTTACTGGAACAGCCCTTTTTATAAAATTATCGACCGACCATGAAAAATTTACCCACCCGCGACATCGGCCTGACCATCTTCCGGCTGCTGCTCAGCTTCCTGGTGATCCGGGGCATGTTTTTGTATTTCAATTACAGCGACCTGCTCTTCGGCAAAGACGGCATCGCCCCTTACCAACAGTACGAGCAGCAACTGGAATCACTCGGCCTTTCGTTTATGAAAATACCTTTTGAGCTTTTTCCGCCCCACTACTACCTGTGGTGCGTTGTGGCCTTGACCTTTTTGTTCGCCCTGGGTATCGGCAAGTGGTTCACCGGCGCGCTCCTCTACGTCGCCATTCTGAACCTGCACCTGCGCAACCCGCTGATCCTCGACGGCAGCGACAACATCATCCTGGTGACCCTGCCTTTCGTGATCATCGCCGACGCCCACCGGCATTATTCCTACAACTGGCCGCGCTTCTCCTGCGAGCAAACCGGCGCGTTCCACTATATCCGGCAACTGGCCGCCTGGGGCTTTATGCTCCAGATCTGCATCGTCTATTTCGTTACCGGCATCGTCAAGCTGAATACCGACGTCTGGTTCAACGGGACGGCCAACTATTACATCCTCCAGCTGCACGAGTTCGAAGCCACCAAATGGAATATCGTCCTGGCGCGCAACGCCCTGTTCGCCAAGGCGACTACCTGGGCGACGCTCGTCTTTGAGATCCTCTTCCCCTTCGCCGTGCTCTACCGGCCCGCGAAGTACGCCTGGCTGCTTTTCGGCCTCCTCTTCCATCTCGGCATTTGGTTTTTCATGCGCATCGACGTGTTCCCCTGGATCATGATCGCCACCTATTTCGTGTTTATTACCGATGCCGAATACCACGCCTTCTGGAAATGGGGTAAAAAAATTGTTATGGCCGAGCCTTCCGAAAAGGGTACCGCCCCGGAGACGCAACCACTAAGCATAGAGACCAACGCCCCTGATAACGCCCGATGAAGGCCAACGCCAAACTAAAAATGCTACTTGACCATGAGACCCTTAATGTTACTACTCGCACTATTCTGCAGCCTGGCCGCCGCCGCCCAGCCCGGCAAGGTGGAAGGGCCGCTCAATGAATTTGTCAATACCGACTTCATGCGTAAGTTCCTCGATATGCGCATCGAGGCGGAAAATACCGTACGCCGTTTCAAGAAACAGGCGCCTGACCTCGACCCGGAACCCGTGCGCAAAGTACAAACCGGCTACGAGCAGACGGCCGTCCGCTTCAACAGCCTGCTCGAAAACATCAAGAACGATTTCCTCGACAAGAAGAAACTGAAGTTCATCAGCCAGTATCCCGAAGACTACATCAAGGGCCTGGAGCACGACCTCGACGAACTATCGGAATTCTACGCCGTCCAGTTTCAGCAACCGCTGGCCGACGCTACCGCCCACCAGATCGACGGCAGCCCGGCCCTGCTGCTCATCGTCGAACTGGTAGGGCTCACCAAAGGCCTGATCGACTATTTCGGAAAATTGCGCAAAGCGTCGCGCCGCTACAACGAGGCCTACCTGCAGGAACACCTCATCCTGCCATATCGCTTCCCGGCCTGGCGCGAGATCACTGCGGAAGGCGTGGAATATCAGAAAAGAGAAAAACGCCTGTACGAAGAAGTAGAAATGCCTACCATGGACCCGCTGCTGGAAGACCTTTCCAAAACCGTCGAAAAAACCGGCAACGACAATCCCTACGACGAGGCCGAAACCTATGACGACTGGATGGAGATGGACGAAGCGACGGAAAGCGACGACGACTGGTTCGACTCGGATGAAGACGGACAAGGATCACCGAATATCGATACTTCCGGCGTCCAACCCTTACGCAGCCCCGTCATGGAAACGCCAAAGAAGAAAAAGCAAAAAAAGGGAAAGGACGAACAATAAGCCTCGAAGGCCTAAATCAGAAATAAAACTCGCTATGAAACGGTTTTCCGTCCTCCTCCTATTGCTCCTGACCGTTGCCACGCTGAACGCTCAGGGGCTCGAATTTGAAGACGAACGTTACGAACAACTGCCGCAATTGCCGCAGATCGAAGGCGCGAAAGACATCGCCCTTCCCCAGGCCGTCGACCTTTCGCCCTATTGCCCGCAGGTGCGCAATCAGGGCGACGCCTTCTCCTGCGTCGGCTGGGCCGTCGGCTACGGGGCGCTCACCATCCAGCGAGCAATCGATCATCAATGGGCCGAGCCGCAGCAGATCACGGAAAACGCCTACTCCGCCCTTTACATCTACAACCAGATCGGCTCGGGTGACTGCCGGCAGGGCGCCCGCATCTCAGACGCCCTGGAATTGCTGAGCACCAGAGGCGACTGCCCCGCCCGCGAGTTCGACTTCGAATTGGACAACTGCCAAAAGCGGCCTTCTCCGGAATTGATCCGGCGCGCCCGCCGGGACACCATCGCCGATTATATGACCTTGTTCGGGCTGGACGCGCCGCCGGACGAGAAGGCGCGGCAGGTCAGAATGGCCCTGGCGCAAAATTATCCGGTCATCGTCGGCATGGCCGTACTCCGCAATTTTTACCAGCTGCGCGACGCCCGCTACTGGTGGCCTGATATCGGCGACACCACGCCGGCCGGCGGCCACGCCCTGGTCGTGGTGGGCTATGACGACCCTTCCTCGTCCTTTCTGCTCTTCAACAGCTGGGGCGAAAGCTGGGGCGACCAGGGCTTTATCCGGATAAAATACGACGCCTTCAGCCAGTATTGCAAATACGCCTTTATCATGCAGACGACTGGCGCGGCGCTGCCCGACTTCGAAAACGCCCCCGCTATCGAAGCCCGGCCGCTCGCCACTTTCGGCGGAAAAGCCGCCTTCCGATACCTCGACAACACAAACGGCAACCCCTTCTTCCGCACCGCGCCGGTGAAAGGAGAAAAGGGGGAATATCAGACCTTCCGGGAAGACTGGCCCGTTGGGCAATACTTCCAGATCGAAGCATCGGTGGCCGAATCCGGGCTTTACTTCTACGCCTTTTCCGTCGACGCCCTCAATAACGTAAACATCCACTGGCCGCGCAGCGAATCCCTCAATGCCAGATTTACCGGCCTTTCCGAATCGGCTTTCGTCATCGACCCCGGCATCCGCATCGTGATTCCCGGCCCGAACAAAGCACTGACGCTGGCCCATCCCGGAAAAGACGTGGTCTACCTGCTGGCTTCTCGCCGGAAAATAGAAGGACTGCGATTCATCACCGAAAAAATGCGATACGTGCGCGGCAACTACCGCGAACGCCTGGAACAGATCATGGGTTGGCGGCTGGCCCCGGCCGCCGACGTGGAATACGATCCTTACGCGCTGAACTTCCGGGTAACAACCCGCAGCAAAGGATATATCGTGCCGATGATCCTCGAGGTACAGGCCAAGTAGTTGGTCTTTGTCTTTGACCGTTACGCCCCGAAACATTCAATCGATTTATCAAGCACAATCACCACAAACATGCGCTATTTGTTCATAATATTTTTCTGCCTGTCGGTTACTTTCGGCCAGACCCAAACCGAGCGCCCCATCTGGGAAGAAACGTACGGCGGGAAATCCGACGAATTCATTCACCAGACGATAGAAGCCACCAACGGCTACCTGATCGCCGTTGGCGAAACCAGCTCCCAAACCGAAGGCGGAACGGACGGCCTGTTGATCATTACCGACTTCAGCACCGGCCAGGAAATCGCCTACCAGCAACTGGGCGGCCGCAAAGACGACGCCCTGCACGCCATCGTACAATTATTCGACGGCCACTTTCTGCTGGCGGGCGCTACGGAATCGAGCGGCGCCGGCAAATCGGACGGCTGGCTGATCAAAATAGATGAACGCGGCGAAGTCCTCTGGGAAAAGACCTTCGGCGGCGACGGCCCCGACGCCTTTCGGTACGCCCTCGCCACACCCGACGGCGGCGTCGTGCTGGCCGGTGAAAAAGACAAACAAAAAGACGGCGACATTTGGCTGTGTAAACTTCAGGAACAGTCGCTGGCGTGGGAGTCGCAGATCGGCCGCGGGCATTACGAAGCTGTCAAAGGCATGGCCCTCGCCCAGGATCAGGGAGTGGTGCTCACCGGCAATACCGCCAATTCGGATAAGCGGGACCGCGGCGATATCTTTTGGATCAAAACCGACGAGCGGGGGCAGCTGCAGGACGAGCGCTTCTTCGGAGAAAAAGACTGGGAAGAAGCCACCGGTATTGCGGCCGTTCCCGGCGGCGGCTTCGCCATTTGCGGACATACGCGCTCCAAGGGACAGGGCGAGTCCGACCTTTGGCTGCTGCGCCTCAACGAAGGCGGCTTCCAGATGTGGGAACAGACGTTTGGAGAGCGCGACGAAGACCTGGGCTATGCATTGGCCCACACCGCCGATGACGGCTTTATCGTCGTCGGCGCTACCAAATCGTACCGCTCGGGCGCCCGGTCCTTTCGGGCTTATCTGGTCAAAACCGACGGCGGCGGCGTGCGTCAGTGGGAACGCGATTACGGCGGAAAGAAAGGCGATGTCGCCTCCAGCGTTACGGTTCTCCACGACGGCACCATCGCGGCAGCCGGCCACACCGCTTCGCGCGGCAGCGGCGGGGAAGATATCTGGATCACCCGCTTCCCGCCCCTCGACCAGACCTTCGGCGCAGCTTATTCCGGCGCCAAGGAGACCAAGGTCGAATTTTCGGAAGCCGCGCTCAGCACCCCCGACGGCCAGCTGACGCCCAACCGACGAGCTTACCTGGCTTTTACCCTCTTTAATACGAGCGGCGGCGCCGTCGACGACCTGCAGGTCAAAGTAAAACAGCGCTCCGGCTCCCCCGGAATACAGATCTGGCAGGAAAACTATTTCGGGCCGTTGCGAGCGGAAAACAACCGGGAGATCCGGATCCCGATTTCGACCTCCGACCAGATCCGCTCGGACGACAATCAACTCGAAGTGACCATCTTCTCGGGCGGCGCCGCATTGGGTAGCTTCGATTACACGTTCAAAACCAAACAGCCCGTCGCCGCCGACGTCGTCTTCGATAATTTCAAATTCGGCGTAGCTCAGGATTCGGATCAGGAAAGCGTCCAGGTGGTCGTCCGCAACCCCGGCGACTTCCAGGCCACTAATGTGCAGGTCACTTTCCAGCCGCCTGCCGGCATTCAGGCGGTAAGCCCCGCCAGCCAGACCATCCGTGCAATCGCCCCGCTCGGTTCGCATACCGTCACCTTTTCGTTCCTGCGCAGCCGGAGTTTTCGGGAAGACCGCATCGCCATCCCCTGCACCATCGACTTCGGGGGCAGGCAAATCCGGAAAACACTGGAAAAAGGCGCGCTCTACGGCAATGAAGTCACCCTGATCGTCACCGAGCCCAGCGGGCGGGAAAGCATCCTGACCGAAAAGAACTTCTACGATTTTACGGTAGGCATCAAGGCCGCTTCGCTGGTGCGGGAACAAGACATTAAAGTCGTGAGAAACAATACGATCCTGGACGGCTCCAAGATGGACGAAGTGGACCTGCGCAACCTGAACGGCGCCACCCGGACCGCCGCCCCCACAACCAACGGCTACGAATACGTCTACAAAAACCGGGTGCCGCTGATTCCCGGCGAAAACCGCATTGAAATCGAAGTACAGACGCCCAACGGCAACTTCCGTACCGATACCAAGATCATCACCTTCCAGCCCCGGCAGCCGAACCTGCACGTACTGACGATCGGGCCTACTCATCCCGATCTGAAGTACACCGCCAAGGACGCCGCCGATTTTGCCGCCGCTTTCAAAAACCAGGCCGGACCGGGTAAGCTGTTCGGCAAAGTATTTTTACGTAGCCTGACCCTTCCCGAAGAAACAGAGGCCGGCAACATCAGGGTCGCCGTAGAAGAACTGGCGTACCAGTATGAAAACAAAGCCGCCGCACAGCGCATCCTCGACCAGGACCTGCTGCTCGTCTTCGTCAGCAGCCACGGCGAGAACGACCGGGGCTTCAAGCTGCTACCCACCGATTACAAGCCGGGGTTCCAGTCTCTTACCATCGACTTTCAGGAAGACGTCGTCGACCAGCTCGAACGGATCAAATGCAAAAAAGTCGTGCTCATCGACGCCTGCCATAGCGGCGCCGCCGACAGCAAAGCACTGAACGACGTTACCCGGGCCGACGCACTGACCCGGCTCGCGGCCCTGCATCCGGGCATGAACACCCTCACCAGCTGCGGCTCCAATGAAATGTCGTACGAAGACGACCAATGGGAAAACGGCGCTTTCACCGAAGCTATCCTGGAGGCATTCGACAATGCAGAAGCCGTAGACCAAAACGGGCCCTTCCGCGCCGACGTCAATAGCGACAACCTGTTGTCGATGAGCGAACTGTACACCTATCTGCGCCGCCGGGTGCCGAGCATGGTGCAACAACAAAAGCCCAATGCGCCAACCAACCAGATACCGTTTATGCCGGAAACGCAGATGGATATCCGCGAAATACCGATCTACGTCATTGACCAATCCCAAAACTGAGACTGATGAAAACCCATTTCGTCGTGTTCCTTACCTTCTGCTGCTTGCTGGGGAAAGGAAACGCCCAAAACTACGTCGTCACGAATACCAGCGACAACAACGTATGCAACCCGGGCAACTGCTCTCTACGCGGGGCGATCAACGCGGCCAACACCGACGGCGCCCCCAGTACGATTACCTTCAACTTCAGCAGCGGCTCCCCGCCCTTCATCATTCAGCCCAATAGCGTACTGCCGGCCCTGGCCGAACCACAGCCGTTCACTATCGACGCGACCACCAATTACTCGCTCGGCGACGTCATCATCGACGGTAGTAACGCCGGCAACGTCGACGGCATCCGGATCGTTGCTGACAATTGTACGGTACGCGGACTGGTGGTGCGCAACTATACCGGGCCTGGTGGCCGAGCAGCTATTTCCCTCGCCGTCGACAATAACCCAGCCAATTGCTTGATAGCAAACAACCGCCTGCGCAACAACAATATTGGTATTAAAGCACGCCCCCTTACCGACCAAATCGTCACCTTGACCGAAAACAATATTTTTTGTAATGACATCGCCGGTATCGACCGCAACGGCAGTAGCGCCGGCATCGTGACCGTCACTTCCGCCACACCGCTTACCGTCAGCGGCGTCACCACCGGTAACGACGGGGTGACGATCGAAGTATTCAAATACATCACGCCGGGCGGATGCACCAGCGCCTTTTGCCAGGGCCGCTACCTGGCGACCACTACGGCCAACGGCGGCGTCTGGTCGGTCAGCATCCCACCCGGCGAACTGGCTTCCGGCGACCGGGTGACCGCTACCGGTATTTCCCTGCAAGGCAACACCACTGAATTCGCTCCCTGTGAATTCGTTAATTGCCCGGATGTGCTCATCACCGGGTTTGCCAATATCCAGGGTGCTTGCAATATCGGCGCTTTGGGCGCCGCTACCGTCGTGACTGTCAACAATGCGCCGCCCTATACCTATGCCTGGGATAACGGCGAAACCACCGCCACCGCCACCCAGCTTACGGCCGGCGTGCATACCGTGACCGTCACCGACAGCAACGGTTGTACCGGCTCCGATTCCGTGAACATCCCCAGCCCTGATGGACCGGTGATCAATGCGGCAAATAACGGCCCCCTCTGCGCCGGCGAAACGCTGCAGGTGAGCGTAACCGCCTCGGGGCAAAGCCCTTTTACTTTCGAATGGGCAACGCCCGATGGTCCTTTTTCAGACCAGCAGTTAACCTTTCCCGGCGCCACCCCCAGCCTCAGCGGAGGCTACACCGTCACTGTTACCGACAATATAGGTTGCCAAAGTATCGACAACACCAACGTTTTGGTAGCCCCCAACCCCACTCTGGACCTCGATGTAGCCAACGTAACCTGCAACGGCGATGACGACGGCGCCATCACGCTATCCGTCTCGCCCGGAAACCCCGGTAACTTCAGCTTTTCCTGGAGCAACGGGGCTACAACACAAAACCTGACCGGGCTGGGGCCTGGTTCTTATTCCGTGACCGCTACCAACAACAGTACCGGTTGCTCGGCAACCGGAAGCGCCGTCGTTTTAGAACCAAATCCGCTCAACCCCATTTTGAACCCCACAAATGCCGACTGCTTCGGGGCCGCTACCGGCAGCGTAACCCTCCTGGGCGGCGGCGGTATTCCTCCGTATGATTTCCTTTGGAATACCGGTGCAACCACCGTCAACCTCAATAATGTACCCGCCGGAAACTACTCGGTCACCATCACCGATAACAACGGATGTACGGTTAGTGCTTCCACTATCGTCGGACAACCCTCCGAGCTCATACTCAGCTTCCAGTCTGCCGACGCCGACTGCGATGTCGACAACGGAATGGCCGGCGTCACCCCCACCGGCGGCACACCGCCCTATTCCTTCAACTGGAGCAACGGCGCCAATACCGCCATGATCAATAACCTCCCGCCCGGAAACTACGCCGTCACCGTCACCGACGATAACGGATGCCTCGCCAACGGGCAGGTCAGCGTAGGTACCGCACAGGGACCTACCATCTCGCTGAACGCCACGGACGCCGCATGTTTCGCTCAGGCTTCCGGAAGCATCACCCTCAACGGCAGCGGCGGCCAGCCGCCTTTCTCCTTCAACTGGAGCAACGGCGCCACCTCCCAAAACCTCAGCAATATTCCCGCCGGAAACTACTCGGTTACGGTCACGGACAGCAATGGATGCGCAGCAACCGCAAACGCAACCGTCGGACAACCCACTGAGCTCATACTCAGCTTCCAGTCTGCCGACGCCGACTGCGATGTCGACAACGGAA
>CAYQQU010000019.1:45415-83939 GCA_964419545.1 uncultured Saprospiraceae bacterium
ACTCGGTTACGGTCACGGACAGCAATGGATGCGCAGCAACCGCAAACGCAACCGTTGGACAACCGGATAGCCTCGCCTTAATTTTCACAGTAATGAACGCCGCTTGCGGAGCGCCTACCGGAGGCATAAGTGTAGCCGTCAGCGGTGGCGTTTCCCCTTTTGTATATCAATGGAACAATGGCGGGACGACGGAAAATATCCAAAACCTGAGCGCCGGTCTGTACCTGATCACGGTAACCGATGCGAATGGTTGTACTGTTGCCGGACAAGCGACAGTCTCCGGTTCGGACGGCCCGAACCTGGTGCTGACGGCGGATTCGGTAAGTTGTAACGGGGCAACCGACGGCAGCATCACGTTGACGGGCAACGGCGGAACGGCGCCTTACAACCTGGCCTGGAGCAATGGCGCAATCCAGAACAATGTCAACACCCTGATGGGAACGCTCGCCGACCTCCCCGCCGGCGATTACTCCGTGACCGTCACCGACGACCTGGACTGCGAAGCGGTCGCAGCGATAAACGTTGGCGAGCCCTCCGCCCTTGCCTTGACAATCGATAAGACGGATACCGATTGCGATCAATCAAATGGTTCAGCTAGTGCGACCGTCACGGGAGGCCTTCCTCCTTATTCCTACGCCTGGAGCAACGGCGGCGCCTCCGCAACCATCAATAACCTGACCGGCGGGACCTATACTTTGCTGGTTACCGACGCCAACAATTGCACCGTTTTGGATTCCGTCAGCATCCTCAATGCCGGAGAATTCAATTTTTTCGGGTTATCGATTTCGCCTTCCCCGGCCACCTGTGCGGGTGATTCCACCGGCAGCATCGATTTATCGGTAGGCACCGAATTTCCGCCACTCACCTATATGTGGAATACGGGCGACACCATCCAGGATCTGTCCGGATTGGCGCCTGGGACTTACTCCGTAACCATTACCGACGGGGTCGGCTGCCAAACGGCTGCGTCAACTATCGTTACCGAGCCTGAACCGCTAAGCGTATCCCTCCTACTGGACCCGCCCACTTGCGGCCAGTCTGACGGCAGCGCTACAGCCGTCCCTACCGGCGGCGCCCCGCCCTACAGTTATAACTGGTCGGACGCAACCACCGATACTACCCAGTTCAACCTATCCGCCGGCGCCTATTCCGTTTTTATTTCGGATAGCCTGGGTTGCTCATTGGAAGAATCCTTTACCCTGGTCAGCGAAGGGCAGTTTACCGTTAACCTCAACACCACCAATATCGCCTGCGCCGGCGATTCCACCGGCAGCATCGACCTGGAGATCATCGACGGGCCGCCCATCAATAGTTACCTCTGGAATACCGGCGACACCGTTCCGGACCTCGTCAACCTGGGCCCCGGGAACTACGTGGTGACCGTCACCGACAACCTCGCCTGTCAGGTCATCGACAGCACCACCGTCACTGAGCCGGCGCCCCTGGTCCTGACGACAGCGGCCGTTAGCGATACCTGCGGCGCAGGTTTGGGCTCCGTAACCGTAGAAGCATCCGGAGGAACAGCCCCTTACGCATACGCCTGGAATACGGGCGACACCACCCCAATGGTTGCCAATCTGACGGCCGGCTCCTATCTCGTAACCGTCACCGATGCCGGCAATTGTACCGCCATCGAAATGGTGGAAATAACCGGCATCGGCAATTTAGCGTTTACGCTCAACGCGACGGATATCAGCTGCGCGGGCGCCGACGACGGCGCGGTCAGCGTCAACCTACAAGCGGGAATACCTCCGGTGACCTACAGTTGGAATACCGGGGATACCACCGCCGTCCTTTCCAATCTGCCGCCAGGCCAGTATTCAGTGACACTTACCGACAGCACTGGTTGCACAGGCGTCGATACGATCGAGGTCTCCGAACCGGCGCCCCTTACCCTGGCTATGGCAGGAGCCGATGAAACCTGCAGCGACGCCAACGGCAGCATAGCAGCGACGCCCCAAGGCGGCGTTCCACCCTACCAGTATGCCTGGAACAGCAGCCTGACCACAAACAGCCTGATTACCGGTCTTTCTCAGGGCCTGTATATCATTACCGTCACGGATGACCAGGATTGCATGATCACTGATTCGTTGACCATTGCCAACGCTCCGGCGCCGACCATCGAATTACTTATTACATCTGTTACCTGTTTCGGCGATTCCAACGGTAGTATCATTGCCCTGACATCAGGCGCCACAATCGATAGCATAAATTGGAGCACCGGAATGTCCGGAGATACACTTGTCAATCTCCCTGTCGGAACTTACCAGGTGACCGTTACCGATGTCAATGGTTGTGAGGCGAGCGCCACCGCCACCGTCGACCAGCCGCCGGCGCTCGGCGTATCCATCGAGACCGCAAGCGCCGGCTGCGGCCAAAACAACGGCGCCGCCTTTGCCTCTACCTTCGGCGGCGTAGCGCCCTATTCCTTCCAGTGGAGTGCGCCCGGCGATAGCTCGGTGTTGGATTCCCTGCCCCCTGGCGACTATGCCCTGACCGTCACCGACGCCAACGAATGTTCTGTCGTCGAGAGCTTCACCGTCAGCGGCGGCGAACTCCCCGTCTTCGAACTCGACGCCATCGACATAAGCTGCAACGGTCAAAACAACGGCGCCGTCTTCTTCAGCTTCGCCGATTTCGATCCCGAAGCCGATATCCTGTGGAGCAACGGCGCACTCCATTCCGATACCCTCAACAACCTCGAGGCCGGCAGCTATGCCGTTACCGTCACCAACCCCGACGGCTGTTTTGCTTCCGATACCATCAGTGTCAACCAGCCCGCACCACTCGGCATTACCATTGAGACCGCAAGCGCCGACTGCGGCCAAAACAACGGCGGCGCCTTTGCCTCTGCCTTCGGCGGCGTAGCGCCCTATTCCTTCCAGTGGAGTGCGCCCGGCGATAGCTCGGTGTTGGATTCCCTGCCCCCTGGCGACTATGCCCTGACCGTCACCGACGCCAATGCCTGTCAGGTCATTCAATCCTTCACGATTGCCCCCGGAAGCGACCTGCTCATCGACTCCGTCGCCGTTACCGATCCCGGCTGCCCCGATACTGCAGACGGTAGTATTAGTTTTTCAGTGGCTCAGGGGACGCCCCCGCTGAGCTATGCCTGGAGTAACGGCCAGCAGAACAATAGCGGAACAGGACCAGTAATCAACAACTTATCGGCAGGAATTTACGCCATTACCCTCACCGATCAGTCTAATTGCTCGATAGTCGATACGATAGTTGTTAACGCCCCCGTTTTGCCTTCTCCCGATACCGCATCCATAACCCAGTGCGGAGACATCGAAGGGATCGCCATCTTTGACCTCACTACAGTAGATGAAATTGTAAACAACGGCACAGGCTTGACCGTCATCTGGCAACTGGGAGAAGGCGAGCTGATCGAAAACCCAGCGGCTTTTTCGACCGCCAGCCGAACCGTTTTCGCTGCCCTGGCGGTGACAGGTTGCTTAACCGAAACCGCGCCGGTGAGTCTGACCGTACTGCCCCCCGATCATCCGGGCTGTGCCGGGGAGTGCCAAACTTTCGCCGGAACGATGTCGGCATCAGAACTGCAGACCGTGTGCCCCGGAGAGGTGACCGTAGCATTACACGAGGGCGACCAGATACTGGAAGAAGAAGACGGGTTCGAATTTATCCTGCACGACCAGCCAGGTACTGAGATCGGCACGGTGCTGGCCCGCAGCCTGAACGGCAGTTTCACTTTTGACACCCTGACCATGGCGTATGGTGCGACCTATTACCTGTCAGCCGTCGCCGGCAATGAAACCGACGACGGTGCGGTCGACCTTACCGATGAATGCCTTTCCGTGGCGACCGGCGCCCCGGTCGTTTTCATTGAACCGCCCGGGCAGCCGTTGACCTTCCTGCAAGGCGTCGATGCGCTTTGTCAGGGGGAAGACCTGATCCTTTCCACCAACAACCTGAACGACACGCTGCTCCGCTATAACTGGATACTGGCCTCAGGAGATACGGTAGCCACCGCCGCCCCCTCTTATACAGCGCCCAACGTCCAGTTATCCGACAGCGGTGAATACTTCGTTTTCGTCTCGGGGCAAGGATGCATTTTCGATATTACCGGGCCGTTTTTGCTCAGTGTAGAAGGCCTTCCCGAAGGCGAAATACCCCAGGCAGGTAATGACACCACCGTATGCACCGACCAGGTGCTGCTGCAAGCCACGCCCCTGAGCACCGGTAACGGCTATTGGCGCCATCCCGGCGAGGCCGACATCAGCGACCCCGACAGCCCGACCTTGCAGGTGCAAGGCCTCGCGCCCGGCCGCAATGTGTTTATCTGGACAGGAGATTTCGGGAATTGCGCCGGCCTCTCGCCGGACACCGTTTTTGTCGACTTCTTCGTTCCCCCGGCGGCAGCAGATGATCTCTTCACCCTGGAACAGGCCAATACCGCCATCTTCCTGGATATTTTCAAGAACGACATCCTCCCGCCCGACGTGCCTTTTGAGCTGACCCTGCTCTCGGATCCCGCCTTCGGAACGGTAGCGCTCCTCCCGAACGGATTGCGTTACCAAGAAGAAGCCGGCCGGCGCGGGGAGGTGACCTTCGAATACCAGGTCTGCTACCCGGAAGCCCCCTGCGGCGAAGCCTGCGCAACCGCCCGGGTCACCATCGACGTGCTCAACCTCCCCTATCTTGCCGAAGGCATCACGCCCAACGGCGACGGCATCAACGATCAGCTTACAGTGCTGGGCGTCACTCCCTCTACTACCGATGTGGCAATCAAGCTGACCATCACCAATCGCTGGGGCGACGTAGTATACCAATCGGACGATTACCTCGCCGCTCCACCCTGGGACGGCCGGAGCCAGGGACTGGGCAAAACCCTACCCGAAGGCGCCTACTACGGCCTTTTGGAGATAACCGTTGACGACGAGACCTTTACCAGAACTCAAACCATCTATATAATCCAATAACCCCATGCAGACGAAGCAACTCCTGCCGATCCTATTTCTCCTGTTCACCCTCGGCGTACAGGCGCAGCAACTGCCCCTCTGGAGCGTACCGCGCGACCACTGGAATCTCCTCAACCCGGCGGCGCTGTCGAACAACTACCTCATCAACGAGATGAACTTCTCGGCCAGCGCCTCCTACCGCCAGCAATGGCTGGGGCTCGACCAGGACAGCCCCAATACGCAATTGCTCAATTTCGAATACATCCCCCGCGAGCAGGACAATATCGTCACCGGCGGGCACATCATCCGCGACCAAACCGGGCTGCTGGGGCAGGTCGGGCTGTACGGCCAATTCGCCTACCGACTAGAACTGGGCCTGCGCACCGAACAGTCTCTGCTCATCGGGCTGAGCGCCGGCCTCGTCCAGTACCGCGCCAAGATCGAAGAGATCGCCTTCGCCACCCCCGAGCTGATGATGCTCGACAACGACCAGGTCATCTATCCCGATTTCGGATTCGGCGCTTTTTACCACTATAGCGATCTGTTCTACGCCGGCGTCTCCGTACCGCAGACGCTGGGGCTGCAGACCATCTTCCGGGACGCTGCCGGGGAAAGAGCGTTCAGCATCCGGCGGTTGCAGCATTTTTACGGAGTGGTAGGCGGATATATCAACGTCGACTGGTTCGGCGCCAGTTCCTCCTTTCTGGAACCTTCGGTATGGGTGCGCTACGCACCGCGCAGCCCGCTGAGCTTTGACGCGAACGTCCGCTACCAGGTCAGCGAATTTTTCTGGGCCGGCATCGGCGGCGGCATCGGGCTGGGCGCCCTGCTGTCGGGAACGATGCGCTTCGAGACCGGCCTCAAGCTCGGAGAATCGATCAACCTGCGGGACGGGCAGCTGAAGGTCGGCTTCGCTTTTGATCTGCCGCTGACGGTATACCGGCGCGACTTTGGCAGCACACTGGAGTTTACGGTGATTTACTCCTGGTATAATTGATTGACGAGGTTTCGCTATCGGTAGATTGCATCTACCGATTCACCGTATTACCGGGAAATAACAGAAATTCCCTATTTTGCCCCAATCACCAAATCAAACATCATGCGCCCTCGCCCCCGCATCGTCATCCTCGACGGCCATACCCTCAACCCCGGCGACCTCAGCTGGAACAAGGTCAAAGCCCAGGGCCGAACGGAGGTGTACGAACAGACCGAACCGCACCAACTCCTGGAGCGGGCCCGGGAAGCCGAGATCCTGCTGGTCAACAAAGTGATCATCGACCGGCCGGCCATTGATCAGTTACCCAAGCTGCGCTGCATCTGCGTCACCGCCACCGGCTACAACAATATCGACCTGGCCGCCGCCCGGGAACGCGGCATTCCCGTGTGCAACGTCGACGGTTACGGCACCGCAGCTGTCGCCCAGCACGTCTTCGCCCTCCTCCTCCGCCTGACCAACCAGGTGGAGCCGCACAACCAGAGCGTCCGGCAGGGCGACTGGTCGAAGCAATCGCACTTCAGCTATACCCTGTCGCCCTTGGTCGAACTGGCCGGCAAAACCCTGGGCATTTACGGCTTCGGACGGATCGGGCAAAAAGCTGGTGAGATCGCGCGCGCCTTCGGCATGGACATCATCGCCGTACACAAACACCCCCGGCGCGACGCCCGCCCGTGGGTGCGCTTCGTCGAGCTGGACGAACTGTTCTCCGCCAGCGACGTCCTGACGCTCCACGCGCCGCTCAACGAAGAAAACCGGGGCCTGGTCGACGCCAACCGCCTCCGACAGATGAAACCTGCCGCCTTCCTGATCAATACCGCCCGCGGCGGCTTCATCGTGGAAAACGACCTGCGCGAAGCGCTGCTGAACCAAGTCATCGCCGGCGCCGCCCTCGACGTCCTGCAACAGGAACCGCCACCGGCCGACCATCCCCTCTTTGCCGTTCCCAACTGCATCCTCACCCCACACAACGCCTGGGCCAGCCGCGAAGCCCGCGAACGGCTGCTCGAAGGCGCGGTAGCCAACATCTGCGCCTTTCGGAAAGGACAGCCGCAAAACGTCGTCAACTGACGGTTCCGCTGCCGGTTTGGCTTCCTGCGTTCATTTTTCCAAATATTCCTTCCGTTCGCATTGAAATTGTCCGGCCGACTCTTCAAAATTGCCCAAAACCCGTATATTTGCGGAGTTTTTTTCGGAGGATCATTTAAAACCGACTGTTTTTTAGGCGGTTAACTGATTTTACTTATAATCTTCAAAAGTTAAACCACGCGTTATGCAAGGGAAAGGAATAGTGAGGTTCTTCCTCGTGGTGTTGACGCTCGTAGTACTCATCCAGTATCTCTTCATTCTCCCCACCCAACGAGTGGAGAACGCCGCCGATGAGTACGCCCAAAGCGTTAGCGCCGATGAGCCGGAAGGACAAAAAAAACCGGTCTACAAAAAGGCCTACGCGGACTTTTTGGACTCGATGTCAACCGAAGAGGTGTTTCGCATCCCGCTACTGAAAAGCTACACCTACCAGGACCTGAAAGGCCAACAGCTCGCACTGGGCCTCGACCTCAAAGGCGGCATGAGCGTCGTGCTGCAGGTCGACCTGCGCAACTTTATCAGAGCCCTCGCCAACAACAGCAAAGATCCGACTTTTGAAGCTGCTATCCGCCAAGCCTCCGAAGCGCAAAAAAACGCCCAAGCCGACTTCATCAGCCTCTTTTCCGACGCCTGGAACGAACTGTCGGGCGAGAAGAAACTGGCGCCCATCTTCGCCCGCAACGAAGCCCTGCGCGATCAGATCAACTTCGAAACTTCCGACGGCGAAGTGATCCGCATCATTCGCTCCAAAGCGGACGAAACGGTAGACCTGACCTTCAAGCTGCTTAAAGAACGTATCGATAAACTGGGCGTCACCCAGCCCAACGTTTCCCTCGACGCCGCACGCGACCTGATCATCGTCGAACTGCCCGGCATCGACAACCCCGAACGCGCGCGCACCTTCCTTCAGGCCGCCGCCAACCTGGAGTTCTGGGACGTCTGGCGCATCACCGACGCGGGCATCATCCAGTCGTTCGTCGAAGCCAACGAACGCCTCGCCCTCACGGAAAGCGGCAGGGATACCCTCGAAAAGGAGATCGCCCGCATCGACACCACCTACGTCATCGATTCGCTGGGCAACGAGGATCGCTCCCAGATCGCCAGCATCGATACGACATACGTTGAAAATAATGTCGAGCAGGGGCCGCTCTTCGATATCTTCACCCTCAACCAGCAAGGCTCCCTGGGCCTCGCCGTGATGGGCACCGCCGAAAAGAACAAGCGCGACCGCATCTCGGAGATGCTGAACCGCCCCGATATCAAATCGCTCTTCCCGCCCAACCTCGTCTTCCGCTGGGCAAAAGATCCGGTCAAAGACTTCGAGACGGGCGAGATGACCAACCAATACGAACTCTACGCCCTGCGCCTGGAACGAGGCACTCAGAAAGCCCCACTGACCGGCGACCACGTCATCGACGCCAGCGCCAATCCCGATCCGCAGAACCCGAACGAAGTGGTCGTCTCGCTGAAAATGGACGGCACGGGCACCAAGATATGGGCGCAGATGACGCGGGAAAACGCCCAGGATAACAACCGCGAAATCGCCATCCTGCTCGATAGCCAGGTGGTCTCCGCACCGCGGGTCATCAACCCCATCGAGGGCGGCGACTCCCAGATCACGGGCAACTTCACGCTGCAGGAAGCCAAAGACCTCGCCAACATCCTCCAGGTCGGCAAACTGCCCGTCGAAACGCGCATCATCCAGGAATCACTCGTCGGGCCTTCCCTCGGGCAGGAAAACATCAACCGCAGCGTCCAGGCCCTCGCGATCGGCTTCCTGATCGTCCTCGTCTTTATGATCGTCTACTACGGCGGTTCGGGTATCATCTCGATCATCGCCCTGTTCCTCAACCTGTTCTTCATCTTCGGCGTTCTGGCCAGCATCAACGCAGTATTGACACTGCCGGGCATAGCCGGTATCGTACTGACCATCGGTATGGCCGTCGACGCCAACGTGATCATCTACGAACGGGTGCGGGAAGAAATACGCGAAGGCAAATCGCTATTGATGGCGATCGCGGACGGCTTCAAGAACTCTTACTCGGCTATCATCGACGCCAACGTCACCACCATCCTCACCGCTATCGTCCTCGCTTACTTCGGCCAGGGCCCGATCAAAGGTTTCGCCGTAGTCCTGGGCATCGGCGTGGTTTCCTCGCTCTTTACCGCCGTACTGGTGGGCCGGATGATCACCGAATGGTGGACGAGCAAAGGACGCAACCTCACCTACAGCACCCGCTTGTCGGAAAATGCCTTCGCCAACCTGAAAGTCGATTGGCTGGGCAAACGCCGGATCGCTTATGTGATCTCCGGCACGATTCTCGTGCTCGGCATCGCCTCTTTCTTCGTCCGCGGCTTCGAACTCGGCGTAGATTTCAAAGGGGGCTATTCCTACAACATCACTTTCGACCAACCGGTGGACGTCGGCGAACTGCGCACCACCCTCACCGAAGCTTTTAACGGCAACATCCCGGTCGTAAAAGCCGTCGATACCGAAAATACCTATAACGTGGTCACCGATTACCTGGTGGACGACGACCGGGAAGAGGCGGCCAACCTGGTGATGCAGGCCCTGTACGACGGGGTCAATACCGTTATGGGCGGAAATGTCGACCTGGAACAGTTCAAAGACCCGGACGGCGACGGTACGCACGTAGCCAGCTCCAGTAAGGTGGGGCCGACCATCGCCGACGATATCCAGGAAAGCGCCTACTACGCGACGATCTTCGCCCTACTGCTGATCTTCCTCTATATCTTTATCCGCTTCAGCAAATGGCAATACAGCCTCGGCGCCGTGGCGGCCCTCTTCCACGATACGCTGATCGTGATGAGCGTCTTCTCCATCTTCCACGGCATCCTGCCATTCTCGCTGGAGATCGACCAGCCCTTCATCGCCGCGATACTGACCGTGATCGGTTACTCGATCAACGATACCGTGGTGGTGTTCGACCGCATTCGGGAGTTCCTGAATATGTACACCAAGAAAGAGAAGAACGAAGTGATCAATATGGCCGTTAACAGCACGGTGAGCCGTACGATAATCACCTCGCTCACTACCCTCTTCGTCGTGCTGATCCTCTTCGTTTTTGGCGGAACGAGCATCAAAGGCTTTGCCTTCGCCCTGCTCATCGGCATCATCGTGGGTACGTACTCTTCGATCTTCGTTGCCACACCGATCATGTCCGACCTGACCGGCGAACTGAAGCCGAAGGAAACGAAGAAGAAAAGCTTCTCCAAAGCGGCGCAATCCGCACGGTAGAACGCCAACCCCGGATCATCCATGGAGCAATCTTTTGCGATAAAACCATGAATAGCCCGGTTACCCAACTGAACATCCCGAATGTTGACTACCGTCAATGTTCGGGATGTCTTGTTTAGACGACAACAATACTTTTACCCGGGGCGTTAATTTTGGGAGATCTATTCAAACCGGATACGCAGATATCGAACGAAAAATGAAAAATATTATCCGCCCCTTTTCGGCGCCGGTCACCTCCGCACTGCTCCTCTCCCTGCTTGTGGCCGCCTGCACCTACACACAAAAAGTACGCGACGGCCGCACGGCTTACGAGGTCAAACAGTACGCCGTAGCTACTGAACTGCTGCGCAAAGAATACCGGAAAGCCAAAAGCCGCGTCGAAAAAGGAAAGATCGCTTACCTCCTCGGTAAATCCTACGAAGAGATCAACGAAAGCGAAAAGTCGATCGACTGGTTCATGACCGCCTATAACAACGCCTACGGGGTCGATGCGCTGCGCGACTACGCCTACGCCCTGAAAAAGGCCGAGCGCTACCAGGAAGCCATCGACGCTTTCCGCAACCTCGGCATCGAGATCGGCAGCCCCTACGAATACCGGCGCGAGATCAACGCCTGCGAGGTGGCCATGGGTTGGCGAGAGTCCGACCGCCGCCAGTACCGGGTGGAACTCCTGCCCTTCAACAGCAAATTCGCCGACTACTCCCCTACCGTTTATAAGGGCAACCAGTTGGTCATCACCTCCGACCGGGCCGCCAGCACCGGGAAGGATACCTACAACTGGACGGGCAACGCCTTCTCCGACCTCTTCCTCGTCGACCTCAATTCCAACAATATCGCCGGGTTCGATCAGGCACTGAATTCGCCGCATAACGAAGGCACCATCGCCTTTTCCCAAAGCTACGACGAGGTGTACTTCACGCGCTGCTTCGGCGGAAAAAAAGAAGACGCCTACTGCAAACTGATGGAGAGTAAAAACCGGGGCAACAGCTGGACGGCGCCCCGGGTGCTCGATTTCGTCGAGGACGGCGTCAACTACGGCCACCCCTCCCTTTCCGCCGACGGACAGGAACTCTATTTTTCCTGCAACCACCCCGACGGCTGGGGCGGCTACGATATCTACCTCAGCCGTAAAACACCCGAAGGCTGGGGGCAGCCCAAACTGCTCGGGCGCAGCGTCAATACGCCTGGCGACGAAAAGTTTCCTTTTATCGACGGGGATACCCTGTACTTTAGCTCCAACCGCCATACCGGCATGGGCGGGCTCGACGTCTTCCGGGTCTACCGCCTGAACAATGGTTCCTGGTCGCCGCCCTACAACCTGTTACCCCCGATCAACTCCGGGGGCGACGACTTCGGCTTCGTCATCGATTACCAGGCGCCGGTTTCCGGTGAAGTGCTGCAATCCGGATATTTCTCCTCCACCCGTAACGACGGTTTCGGCAGCGACGATATTTACCGCTTCGAAAAGATCGTGCTGCCTCCCGAACCGGAACCGGAAGTCGTCGCCGAAGAAGAACCGGAATACCAGCTCCTGCTGAACGGATACGTGCTGGAGAAGATCTACGAAGATCCCGGCAACCCCAATAGCAAGGTGCTCGGACGCCGGCCCCTGCCCGACGCCAGGGTAACCGTCCAGAAAGGATCGGAGACGAAAACCTTCACCGTAGCGGAAGACGGGCTTTTTACCATGGAGCTGGATGAAAACGCGGATTATGAGTTCCTCGCCGCCAAGCCGGATTACCTCAATAACGACGCCCGGTTTTCTACCAAAGGCATCGGCAAAGACCCCAACCGGCCGGTACAAACTTTTGAGATCGAGATCGTGCTCGACCGCATCTTCGTCAACCAGGAAATCGTGCTGGAAAACATCTACTACGACTTCGACCGCTGGGAAATTCGCGACGATGCCGAACCTACGCTCAACGAACTGACCGCCAACCTCAAACTGAATCCCGATATCCGCATCCAGCTCGGATCGCATACCGACTGCCGGGGCAACAACCGCTACAACGAAGTGCTGTCGCAACGCCGCGCCCAGTCGGCCGTCGACTACCTGATCGCCCAGGGCATCGACCCCGTCCGGCTGGAAGCCAAAGGCTACGGAGAAGAACAACCGGCCGTAGACTGCATCTGCGCCCGCTGTACGGAAGAAGAACACCAGTCTAACCGGCGCACTACGTTCAAGATTATCCAATGACATAGGGTAGCCCCGCAACCGTCAGGCCTACTCTACTTTAACCCACCGCCCGGCGTAGACGGTCCGGCCTTCGTATTGCAGTTGCAGAAAATAAGTACCCGCCGGAAGTGCGACCGCCGACAACTCGTACTGCCCCGTTCCCGGCAGCCGCCGCGACCATAACGGCCGCCCCAGGAGGTCGAACAGGCGGCAGCTCAACGGTCCGGAACCGATGCGGCCTTCGATCAGCAGGGTAAGCTCGTCTTTTCCGGGGTTCGGAAACATCTTCACAGCGGTCAGCAGACCGGCCTCCTGAGTGTTGGTGACGAGGATGGAGTCCGCCCGCTGGCACAAGTTGTTGTCGGTTACCGTGCAAACGTACCACCCCTCACTGCTGAGTTCAGTCGTCGATCCTTCGGAGCCGGTATTCCAGAGATAAGTATAGGGCGGCGTACCGCCGAAAGTCGCAGCGGTCGCCAGGTCTTCTTCGAGGGAGAGCACAACTTCCAGCGGACCGGGTTCGAGGACCATCAGCTCGTAGAGCTGGGTACAGCCGGTATCGTCGGCTACCTCCAGCTGATAAACGCCGGCCGCCAGGTCGTCCACGCGAGGCTGTCCCGTACTGATCACTTGTCCCTGCCACCGCCAGATATATTGATAAGGCGTGACGCCCCCGTTGACCTCCACCTCGATCGCACCGTCGTCGAAACCGAAGCAACTGACCGAATCGACGAAGGTCGATACTTCGATCTCCGCTTCCGGTTCGGTGACGGCAAAACTGCCGAAAACGACTGCACAGCCTACCGAATCGGTGACGGTAACGGTGTAAAGCCCCGCCGGCAGTCCGGCCGGATCTTCTTCCGTACTGCCGTTACTCCAGGTAAAATCCAATGGCTGCACCCCTCCGCCAACCACCAGGTCGATGTATCCGGTGCTGTCTCCCCGGCAGAGCACCGGCGCCACCTCGACCGAATCGAGCACAATCGCTTCTCCGCCTACCGTTTCCAGGGTGGTAGCAGGCAAAGAATCGATACATCCCAACGCATCGGTAGCCACGCCCAGGTATTGCCCGGGTTGACTGGTCACCAGATCGGACAAATTGCTAACCTGCTGGCCGGAACTGTCGTACCAGGCAAATGTATAGGGCGGCACGCCGCCCAGGGTCGTACTGAAGATAGCCCCCGGTTCGCAGGCGATCTGATGCACGCTGTCGCGCCGGTGCACCAGTATGGGAGGATTGGGACTGGCGATCGTAACAGATTCGATCGTACAGAGCGACGACAGGTCCGTGACGGTTACCGAATAATTACCCGGCGGCAGGGCATCTACCGTCACCGTATTATTGAAGGTCTGAAAAGTATCGGTGTTGCTGAAGAAAAAGAAATAGGGGCCGGCCCCTCCCGAGATGGCGGCGGTCATCGAACCGTCACTAAAACCATTGCAGGTAACGGGGTCCACAAAGAACGTATCCAGCTGGATCGGCGGAATGTAATCGCGCACCTTGATCGAAGTGACCAAATCTTCGCAACCGTTGGCATCGCTCACCAGCAATTCGTAGTCGCCCGAAGGCACATCGACCAGCAAGCTGTCGGTGCTGCCGTCACTCCAGAAGAAAGCATAGGGCGGCGTCCCCCCGGTGACTTCGGGGATCAACCGATTGAACAGGGAGACGGCGCAGGGATCGTTCAACTCTACGGTGACCTCCGCCTCCAGCGGTTCGGGCTCGGCGATCAGAAAAGTCGTATCCACCGGGCAGCCGTTGGCGTCCGAAAGCTGTAACCGGTATTCTCCGGCGCCCAGGTTGTAGAGGTCCTCCGTATCATCCGCCACACCGACCCAGTCGATCGCGTAGGGCGGCGTCCCGCCTTGTGGCGTGATCTCGATAAAACCGCTGGTTTCTCCGGCGCAGAGGATGTCACTGCGGGCGTCCAGCTGTACGGTCAGCGGATCGGGCTCGGCAAGCTCGATCACCGGTGATTCGAAAACGCAGGAATCGCTGTCGACGATGGTCAACTGCAAACTGGAAGCGGGCAGCCCGAAGCGATCCAGCATGGTCACGCCGTCGCTCCACCGGTAGGCAAAAGGCGGCGTTCCGGCCGCCGTAAGGTTGACGTCGATGAGGCCGTCGGGAATGCCGAAACAGCTGGGGTCCTGTACGAAATAATTCGCAGCGAACACCTGAGGCGCCAGTATCTGGAAGGCGGTATCGTAAACGCACTCCCGCCCGTCGGTGATGGTAACGCGATACGTGGAATCTGCCTTCAGAAACTGTATCGTCGAATCGGCGCTACCGGTAGACCACTCAAAAAGGAACGGCTCTACCCCTTCGGGGCTGATGGCGATGCTGCCGGTATGCGGCCCTTCGCAATCGGGCGCGATCAACTCGACGTCGAGCTCGAAGGAAGTTTCCGCCGTCAGGGTAACGCTCAGGGAGTCGACCGGGCAGTCGTTGGCGTCCGAAACCGTCACCTGGTACGTACCGACTTCCACGGCCGTAAGCAGGCTGTCGGGCAAACCGGTGCTCCAAAGGTAGGCGTACGGCGCTGCGCCGCCGCTTGCCCCCACGCGCACTTCGCCGGTGCGTTCTCCCACGCAGGTCGGGTTTTCCAGGTCCAGCACTTCTAGCGATAAGGGGCCGGGCTGACCTATTGCAAAAGCCAGGCTGGCGGAACAGCCGTTAAAATCGGTGATCGTCAGGCTGTAATTACCGGCGGAGGCCTGCGTAAGCGCAGGGGCCGTCACCCCGGTATTCCATTCGTACTGATAGGGCGGTGTTCCTCCCTGGCCACTGGCCAGTACCAGGCCGTCGTTGTATTCAAAACAGGAGGGTTCGCGTAAGGAATCCAGCACTACCGCCAGGGGCGGCGGTGCGTCCAGAGCGAAGGTGTCGGTGAGAACGCAGCCGTTGGCATCCGTTATTTCCGCGATGTAACTCCCCTCGGCGAGTCCGTCGTTCGCCGTCCCGCCGGGTGCGCCGTTCCAGCTTACCGAATAGCCGGGCGTTCCGTCGAAGATCGTCAAAGCAATGCTTCCATCGGCCGCCGCGGCGCAGGAAGGATCGGTGAGATCGGCGACGACCGTCAGCGAATCCGGTTCTTCCACAACCAGGTTGTCGATGATCGAGGTACACATCCCTCCTTCGATGGTGACGGCATAAACGCCGCCCGCCAGGCTGTCGGCGCAGGGGCCGTTTTGCCCGTCTTCCCAGAAAAAAGAAGGATCGGCGCCCGTCAGGCTCGACACGTTCAGGCAGATCTGGCCGTCGGCGGCGCCGGCGCAGGTTACCGGTTCAATATCGACGCCTTCCACGATCACATCCGGGCCGTTGACGACCACCTGCCGCATCACGAAGGCGCATTGTTCTTCGGAACTATCGGTGATGGTAATGCGGTAGGCGCCTTGCTGCAGCCCGTCGATCATCAGGGTATCCGCCACGCCGTTCGCATTTCCGGACTGCCCGCTCGTTCCGCTCCAAACGTAGTCGAACGGCGGTTGCCCATTGAGGGGAATGAGGGTAATGGAGCCGTTGCTGCCCATACAGGTATCCACGGGGCTGACGAAGCGCCGCACCGAATCGATGCTGGTGGTTGTGGTTACCAGCAGCGTATCCACCGAAAAGCAGCCTTCCGCGTCGGTAACGGTCACGCCGTAGCCTTTAGTGCCGCCCGGCGCGAAAGCAGCCTCCACGACGGCGGCCTCCGTCTGATCGCCGGTATCCCACAAGTAGGTATACGGACTGGCTCCGCCCTGGGCCGTCACCGTCACCATCGCCTCATTTTCCCGGCAAAGGGAGAGGGAATCGGCCGGCTGAAATACCAGGTCGGGGCCGGGGTTGATATCGACCAGCACGCTGTTCTCTCCGCTACACCCCTGGGGGCTGGTCATCAGATAAAAATATTCGGTCGGCGCAGCCGGCGCCACTACCGGGTCGGCGAGTTGGTTTTCGGGTAAAGCCGGAGACGCTTCGTGGAAAGTGAGGAGCCCGCCGGTAAAATTGGCGTCGGTGATATTCAGGGAAGCCAGGTTGAAGGGCTGCCCGGGGCAGATAGCCGGCTCCTGGGCCGTAGCCGGGTCAGGATTGGGAAAAACGACAATGCTTGCCTCCGATCGCAGCTGGGAAGCACAAAAAGGCGCGATCTCTTCCGCGTAGAAGGAATAGATGTCCGGCTCGGGAGCGTCGTTGGCATACGTGAAGGTCAGACAATTACCGACGCCTACAAAGTCCAGGCTGTCGGGTGAGCCGTACCAGAAAATGGTTCCGCCGTAGCCCGGCGTCGCACAGATGGTGGCGGTCTGCCCGGAACAGATGGTGTCGTGGGTGGTGACGGGCGCCGGCAGCTGTCCGTCGTCCGGGTCGAGCCCGTTGCAATTGTTGTCGATGCGGTCGCACAGGATCTCCGGCTGCCCCGGATTGATTTCGGCATTTTCATCGTTGCAATCATCGGGATTATCGGCGAATCCCGGCGGCGCCGTACCCGCGCAGCTGGCCAGCGTCACGTCGGGCCGTCCGTATCCGTCGCCGTCGGCGTCCTGGTAATAGATGACGCTGGACGGCCCCAGGTCGAGAGAGCCGTGGAAAACGATATTGTCAAGCGCGATATCTCCTTTGGAGCCGTTGCCGCCGATGGCGACGAATCGGAATTGCAGCACTTCTCCGTCCGCATAGTCCGATAAGCTGAGGTAGGCTTTCCGCCACCGGGCCCCCTGGTTGCCGCTGCGTACCCAAAGCGGCGACCAGGAAAAGCCGCCGTCGTTCGATACCTCCAGTCGCAAGGTCCCCACGTTGAGGCCGAACATGTAGTAGTTAAAAGAAACGTGGCAGCTATCCGTTCCCTGCTTATCCAGCTGCAGGCAATTGGACCGCAGCCAGGCCGCGGCCCCGTTATTGCAGGCGCTGCCGGTGGTTTCCAGGTACGCGTATTTGCCGGCGCCGCCCACATCGGCATTCGGTCCGGTGCCTGAAGTCGGGGTCATCCCCTGGTTGATGAACCAGTCGAGATCGTCCAGCGCCGCTTCGTTTTGCCATACCCCGCCGAAGGTGCAGGCGGCGCCGCAATTGAGCACCGGGCACTGATCGAGCGTATCGAAAGTGGTGACTACGGTGCGCGGGGGCGGCGCACAGCCCGTAGCTACGCTTACCGGACAGGCATTGGCCGAAAAGCTGCCGCTGAGGTTGCAGTATTTGCGAACGTAGATATCGTATTCGGCATTTTCTGCCAGACCGGTCAGCTGAAAAGGCGGGCAATCGGCAAAGACCAGCGCGCCGCCGGGGCCCGGCACCAACTCCGTCCCGGGCGTAAAACCGGGCGGCCCGTATTCTACCACCGCCGTCTCGCAGTCTCCCAACACCGTCCAGTCGAGGCTCACCGTCGTGGAGTCCACATCGGCAACGACCACTTCTTCCAGCGGCAGGCAGGATATCGGTTCGAAAAGCAGGTGAACGAAACGCAGGCGGCCGGTATCGAGAGCGACGTCGTCACAGATCTGCAGGGTCCACAGTCCGTTCGCCGCAGTGAGGCTGTCGTTGAAAAGAAAAAAACTTTGCTCCGGCGCGTAGGGCTCCGCCGTAAAGGGGGCTTCCGCCTCCGCGATGGGCGCACAGGCGTCGGTCGCCAGGGCCGCAAAAGCAGCACAGGTGGTATCGGCGGGATCGCCGTAATGCTCATCGCTTCCTCCGTTGTCGAGCGACAGGTCGACCGAAACGCCGCCGGGTGAGATCAGGCGGATATCGAGATCGCTGACCCACTGGTGGCTGATGATGAGGCGCACTTCGCGCAGGTAAACGTCGAGGCCCAAAATTCCGGACGGCGCGTCAGCAACCTCGATGAGAAACTCGTTGGGCTGAAAAAACGGCCCTTCTTCCGGACAGTTGTTGTCCGTAATGGGAAGCGCCATTCCGCAAAGGGTCGGATTGCTCAGCGTATCCGGCTGGGCGCCCAAAGCCGCCGTGACGCCGAGCATGCCGGCGAAAAGAAAATAGCGGAACGAAAAATAAGGCATGGTCATATTGGAGAGCGTTATCTCTCAAAAAAAGGTTCTTCTCTGACCGCAAGGCTGCACAGTAGAGAGCAGCCGTGGGTACACCCTGTAAAATAACGGATATTAACCCATTCAGAAAAGGCCGGAGCAATGGGTTTTTGGCATTGACCTTCGCAAAGCGACCGGCTTTCCCGGAAAGCCGGTTCGAACGGTGCGGTTTATCCCGCCACGACGATATTGATCATGCGCCTGGGCACGACGATCACCTTGCGGACGGTCTTCCCGTCGATCCATCGCTGGATCGCTTCGATCTCCAGGGCCTGCCGCTCCAGCTCTTGCTTGTCCGTCTGGGCGGGGAAAGCTGCCTTCGCACGGGTTTTGCCATTGATCGCGATGGGGTACTCGATGGTGTCCTCTTTGAGGTATTCCTCGTTGACCTGCGGAAACTGAGCGTCGCGGTGGATGCTGCCTTCGCGTCCCAGCCGGCGCCAGATTTCTTCGCTGATGTGAGGAGCGAAAGGCGCGAGCAAGATGGTGAAGGGTTCCAGGATATCGCGTTTATTACAATTGGCTTTCTTTAAATCGTTGGTCGCCACCATGAAGGCGCTCACGCAGGTATTGAAAGAAAGGCGTTCGATGTCTTCGGTCACTTTTTTGATCGCCGTGTGCAGGATCTTGAGTTCGTCGCGGTCGGGCGCCGCGTCCGAAACGGCCCACTCGCCTTTTTTATCGAAAAACAGGCCCCAGAACCGGCGCAGGAACTTGCTCACGCCGTCGATGCCGTTGGTGTCCCAGGGCTTGGCTTGTTCTATCGGCCCCAAAAACATCTCGTACATGCGGAAGCAATCGGCGCCGTAGCGTTCGACGACCTTGTCGGGGTTGATCACGTTGAACTTGGACTTCGACATTTTCCCCACTTCCGATTTGGTGACCAGCCGGTCGCTCCCTTCGGCCATCCGGAAGTGGGCGTCGGCAAACTCGGGACGCCATTTTTTGAATTGTTCGATCCCTTCGGCGTTCAGGTGAGAATCGTCGGTTCCGTATTCCGCTACGAAGTCGATGTGGACGGGGATCTCCGCGAGGGTTTTGGTATCGTATTCCGCAGCGAGGTCGGCGCTGACGAAGGAGTGATCGCCTTTGTGGTAAAAGATCGTTTCCACGACGCCCTGGATCATCCCCTGGTTCACCAGGCGGCGGAACGGTTCTTTGGTCGGCACCAGTCCTTTATCGTACAGCAACTTATGCCAGAAGCGCGCGTACATGAGGTGCCCGACGGCGTGTTCGGTGCCGCCGATGTAGAGGTCGACGTCGCGCCAGTAATTCAGAGCTTCGGGACTCGCGAACCGTTCGTCATTGCCGGCGTCCATATACCGCAGAAAATACCAGGAAGAGCCGGCGAAGCCCGGCATGGTGTCCGTCTCGCGCGTCCAGCCGTCCGGCAGATCAACCCAGTCGGCGGCGCGGGCCAGCGGCGAACGCCCCCCCGCAGCCGGTTTGAAATCTTCCAGTTCGGGCAGTTCCAACGGCAACTCCGACTCCGGCATGGGATGGGCCACGCCCGCCGGGTCGTAGACGATAGGGAAAGGCTCCCCCCAGTAGCGCTGCCGGCTGTAGATGGCGTCGCGCAGTTTGTAGTTGACCTGCCGTTTGCCGATGCCCTTTTCTTCGATGCGCTGCAGGATGGCTTCGATGGCCGCAGGCACTTCCATTCCGTTGAGGAAGTCGGAATTGATCATCTTGCCCACCTTATCTTCGATGGTGGCCTCGGGATATTCCGATTTGTCGATGATATCGATGATGGGCAACTGGTATTTTTCGGCAAAGCGGCGGTCGCGTTCGTCGTCGGCAGGAACAGCCATGATGGCGCCGGTGCCGTAATCGCGCAAAACGTACTCGGCGATCCATACGGGAATTTTGTCGCCGTTGAACGGATTGACCGCGTAGGCGCCGGTAAAGGCGCCGGTCACTTCTTTCACTTCCGCCATGCGCTCCCGTTCGGAGCGGGATTTGACGTACTCCAGGTATTGATCGATCCCGGACCGCTGATCATCTGTAGTGATCTTTTCGACGAGTTCGTGTTCCGGCGCCAGCACCATGAAAGTAGCGCCGAAGATGGTATCCGGACGCGTGGTGTAGATCTCGATCTGCCCCTCGGCGCCGTCCAGGTCGAAGAAAAGCTGCGCCCCTTCCGAGCGGCCGATCCAGTTGCTCTGCATCTTTTTCATGGCGTCCGACCACTCCAGCTCTTCCAGGTCGTTGAGCAGGCGTTCGGCGTAGGCGGTAATACGCAGCGACCACTGCAACATGGGCCGGCGTTCCACCGGATGCCCCCCCCGCTCCGATACGCCGTCTTTCACCTCATCGTTGGCCAGTACCGTACCCAGGGCTTCGCACCAGTTAACAAAGGTTATTTTGCGGTAAGCCAGGCGATAGTTCATCAGCACGGCGTCCTGTTCTTTAGGCGACATGGCCTCCCAGTCGGCAGCCGAGAAAATCGACTCCTGAGTCGTTGCGGCCCTGATGTTCGCATTGCCGTCCTGTGCAAAATGTGCGACCAGTTTGGCAATGGGGCGCGCCTGGTCTTTATCCCGGTCGTAATAATGATCGAACAATTGCAGGAAGATCCACTGCGTCCACTTGTAGTAGTTCGGGTCGCAGGTGGCTACCTCGCGGCTCCAGTCGTAGCTGAAGCCCAGATTGTCCAGCTGGCTACGGTAGCGCCGGATATTTTCCGCGGTCGATTTGGCGGGATGTACGCCCGTCTGGATGGCGTATTGCTCGGCGGGCAGCCCGAAAGCGTCGTACCCCATGGGGTGCAACACATTAAACCCTTTCAGCCGCTTGTAACGCGAGAAAATGTCGGAAGCGATATACCCCAGCGGATGCCCGACGTGCAGGCCGGCGCCCGAAGGATACGGGAACATGTCCAGCACGTAGTATTTGGGCCGGTCGCTCCGGTTGGAGACGCGGTAAATCTGATTTTCTTCCCAGTATTGCTTCCATCGTTTTTCGATCTCGCGCGGCTGATAGTCCATAGCACAGCTTTGTTTTGAGCAGCGAAAATAGCTAAAAAGCCCAACAAAAGAAAAGCGAAATGGCGCCGGCCGGGCTTTTTCAGTTATGATGATAACAACCGGCCGCCGACGCCCGAAAGTTCCCCCCAAACGACAAACACCTCCTTATTTTTTGTGCAAACGCGTATATTTAAACCACAAAAACTGAAATAATGAGAAGTCTGATCAAATTAGGCCTGATCCTCGTCGTAGGGATACTGGTGTACAATTACTTTTTCGGCACCCAGGAGGAAAAGGAAACCTCCAAAGAGATCTTCCGGGAGGTAGGCGACCTGGGCAAAGCCACCTGGGACCTGCTCAGATCCGAAAAACAAAAAATGGACGAAGGGAAATACGACGACGCTTTCGAAAAGGTCGGCAGCCTCTTCGACAACCTGCGGGATAAGGCGCAGGAGTTGAACGACAGCGAAGTACTGGACCGCCTCGCGGAACTGGAACAGCGCCGCCAGGAGCTCGAACAGCGCACCGCTCAACGCAAAGGGGTCGAGAGCTACGAAAATACCGGTCCCCGCCTTACGCCCGAAGAGCAGCAGGCGCGCGAGGAAGCCATCAACGCAGAATGGAAGGACCTCCTCGACGATACCGAAGACCTGATGAACAAAATGGAAAACCAGTAGTCAGGCGCGCGAACAAAGGCGGATCGCGCTGAGGTTGTCCAGCAGGATATTCCCGCGATGGGAAAAATATCCTTCTTCGTAAAAGGCTTCGAAGAGGATGTAATTGATGGGTTGCTCGGGCTCAAATTGCAGGCTGTGGGTCTCCCATTCCGGGCTTTCCACGAAGTCGGTTTCCAGCAGTAACTGGTCCTGTTCGCATTTGTGCGCGCCGCCCCATATCCGCAATTTGACGGCGCCGCTGTAACCGTTGTACGTGGGCGAACGCGCCAGGTCTATCGAAAAAGTATAACACTGCCCGGGAGCCAGCGTAGCCTTCAGCCGCTGGGTGATGCTCTCGAAGGTGCCGTTCTCACGCGTGATCAAACCGACGAAAGTATCGCCGTCCGCGGGTTCGCCATAGACGCCCCATACCCCCGGCAGGATATCGGGCGTGGTGAGGGGCGCACACGGCAGCCAGCCGACGGGCACTGTCGCGTCCTGCGGTTCGCCTTCAAAAGACGGATTATTGAAGTAGATCTGCGCCGGGAGCATGCCGGACGCAAATAGGAGCAACAAAAGAAGAAGCCTATTTTTCTTCATGGGTGGAGGCATTTTTTTCTAATTTTGGCCAAATTCAAACGCCCATGTCCGAATCGGTAAGCCAGAGCGGTACTCGCAACCGCCCCAATTTTTTCTACGCTATCGTCAGTGTCGCGCTGGTGCTTTTTCTGCTCGGCTTTTTCGGACTGATCCTTTTACAGGCCCGTCAATTGGTGCAGGCCTTCAAGGAGCGGGTCAATCTCATCATGGAGCTGCAGGAAAACACGCCGATGCCCGACGTCCTGGCCCTCGAAAATGCATTGCGCAAACAACCCTATCTCAAGCCCGGTTCATTAGACTATATCAGCCGCCAGGAAGCCGCGCAGACAATGCAGGAAGAGTTTGGCGATGAATTTCTGAAGCTGGACCTCCCCAATCCTTTCTACGACGTGATCACTTTTCACGTCAAAGCGGATTACATGCATCCCGACAGCCTGCAGGCTATCCGCCAACAGTGGCGCGCCGATCCCGCGGTCACCGACCTTTATTACCAGGAGAGCCTGGTGGACGACATTGCGCGTAATATCCGAAAAATAAGCTATGTGGCCCTGGGCATCGGCCTGTTTTTCATCCTGGTGGCCGTCACCCTGATTCACAATACCATCCGCTTGTCGCTGTACGCCAATCGCTTTCTCATCAAAAACATGCAGCTGGTGGGCGCTTCCTGGGAGTTCATCAGCCGGCCCTACCTGCTCCGCGCGCTGCTGCACGGGCTGTTGAGCAGTTTGCTGGCCTTGGTGGCTTTGCTGTTGCTGTTGTACTGGGCCAGCCGCGAGATCCCGGACCTGCTCACGCTATACGATCTGCCCGCTTTCGCCCTGCTGTTCGCCCTGCTGCTGCTCGTCGGCATCGTGCTCAATACGGCGAGCACCTACTTTGTCGTCAATAAGTATTTACGCATGCGGGTCGATGAACTTTATTGACCAATCGGGGTATACTGCATAAATTTCACCCTTTATCCCGATTGTTTAAGTTCTAATATCGTATTTTTGCCCACTATTCAACCCAACTGCAATATGAGTAAAGACAAACCTGCCAAAAAGAAGGTGGTGGTCACGCCCACCCAAAAGAAGCAGGGACAGGCGCCCAAAACGCGAAGCCGCAGCACGCGGCCCGCTACCCCGGAAGTCGAATTGCTGTTCGGCAGGGAGCACTACATCCTCATGGGCGCCGGCGCCGTCCTGGTCGCCCTGGGCCTCCTCCTTATGAGCGGCGGCTCGATGCCCAGCAGCGACGTATGGGATGACGGCCTCATTTACAGCTTCCGCCGCACCGTACTGGCTCCCATCGTCATACTGACAGGGCTGGTGATCGAGATCGTTGCCATCTTCAAGAAATAATCATCCATGCAAGATCTGATCGAGTCCATTGTACTCGGCATCGTACAAGGCCTCACTGAGTTTCTGCCCGTGAGCAGCAGCGGCCACCTCGAACTGGCCAAATTTTTTCTGGGCGACGACAGCGTCCCCGAAGAAAGCCTGCTGATGACCGTCACCTTGCACGCGGCCACCGCCCTGAGCACCATCGTCGTTTTTCGCAGAGAGATCGGCGAGATCCTGGCCGGCCTCCTGCAGTTCAGGTGGAATGCAGAAGCGGAATTTTCGGTCAAGATCATCCTCTCGATGATCCCCGCCGCCCTGATCGGCATACTTTTCGAAGACCAGATCGAACTGCTCTTCGACAAACAGATCCTCCTGGTCGGCTTTATGCTCCTCATTACCGGGCTGTTGCTGTTCCTGGCCGACCGCGCCCGCCGCACTGAAAAAAAGACGGGCTACCTCGACGCCCTCGTCATCGGCCTGGCCCAGGCCATCGCCATCATGCCGGGGATCTCCCGCTCGGGGGCGACCATCTCGACCTCGGTGCTGCTGGGTATCGACCGGGAACGGGCGGCGCGCTTTTCCTTCCTGATGGTCGTACCGCTGATCCTGGGCAAGATGGCCAAAGACCTGATCAGCGGCGAACTCAGCCAGAACAATGCCGAGCTCCTGCCCCTGCTGACGGGCTTTCTGGCGGCCTTCCTCACCGGCTGGCTGGCCTGCGTCTGGATGATCGCCCTGGTAAAAAGAAGCAAATTGACGTATTTTTCAGTATATTGTTTTATAGTGGCTATCGCCGTCATCCTTTACATCACTTTTTCCTGAGATAGCCGGACATTACTGAAAACACAGGACCGATGAATGCTGAAGACACTCCTCTCCCGTCCTACAACTTCACCGCCGGAGCGACCCTGCTGGTCGATAAGCCCCAAGGCTGGACCTCCTTCGACGTCGTCAACAAAATCCGTTACAAGCTCAAGCGCAAGCTGAAGGTCAAAAAAATAAAGGTCGGCCATTCCGGCACCCTCGATCCTATGGCCACGGGTCTGCTGATCATCTGTACCGGCAAGGCCACCAAGCAGTTGGCCGAGTATCAGGGGCTCACGAAATGCTATACCGGCACGCTCCACCTGGGCGCCGCCACCCCCTCCTACGATGCCGAAACGGAAGTGGAGGAGGTTTTCCCGGTACACCATATTACTCCGGAAATGCTGGAAACCGCGCGCCGCCGCTTCCTCGGCGATATCGAACAGGTGCCGCCCGTTTTTTCCGCCATCAAAGTCGACGGCCAGCCCCTCTACAAAAAAGCCCGCAAAGGCGAAAGCGTGCAGATCGATCCGCGCCGGGTGCACATCTACGACTTCCGGTTTACTCGCATAGCGCTGCCCGAGGTCGATTTTGTCGTAAAATGCAGTAAAGGCACCTACATCCGCTCCCTGGCCCACGACCTGGGCAAAGCCCTGGATAGCGGCGCTTACCTGACGGCCCTGCGCCGCACCCGCGTCGGAGACTTTCGCATTGAAGACGCCTGGACGGTCGATGAACTGGTGGCGTACATCGAAAGCATGCCGATGCCCGCCGTTTAAGCGTGGATTTCTCCTTATCTTCACCGCCATGAAACATGTCGCGGAATTACTGGAACTGCTCGAACTCGAGCAAATCGAAGAAAATATTTTCCGGGGCCAAAGCCATAGCGTAGGCAGCAGTCGCGTCTTCGGCGGCCAGGTACTGGCCCAGGCCCTGCAGGCGGCTATCCGTACGGCTCCGGCCGACCGGCTCGTACACTCGCTGCACGCCTATTTTATCCTGCCCGGAGCGGTAGAGCATCCCATCGTCTTCGACGTCGACCGCATCCGCGACGGGGGCAGCTTCACGACGCGCAGCGTCAAAGCTATCCAGAAAGGTCAGGCCATCTTTCATCTGTCGGCCTCCTTTCAACGCAAACAATCCGGCTTTGATCACCAAAGCAGCATGCCCAACGTGGCGCCGCCCGAAGTGCTGGTCGACCTCGAAGAACTGGTCAAAAAATTCGGGAAATACCTGCCCGAGAATATTCGCCGCTTCCTCGACCTCGACCATCCGATCGAATTCCGGCCGGTAGAGAAAGTGCACCCCATGCTGCCCGGCAAACAGCAGCCCGTGCGGCACGTGTGGATGAAAGCCAAAGGGCCGATGCCCGAAGACCAGATCGCCCACCAGGCCGTACTCGCCTACGCCTCCGATTACAACCTGCTGACTACCGCCCTGCTGCCCCACGGCGATATCGGGACGATGGGCAAAGTACAACTCGCCAGCCTCGACCACGCCATGTGGTTTCACCGACCCTGTAAGATCGACGATTGGCTCCTTTACGCCATCGACAGCCCCAGCGCTTCCAATGCGCGCGGGTTTACCCGGGGCAGTATTTTTAATCAAAAAGGTGAGTTGCTGTGTTCGGTAACTCAGGAAGGATTGATTCGCCCGATCGACAAATGATGCGCCATGAGACCGCCCGTTACATTTAAAAAACCGGAATGGCTCACCAAACTGGAAGCCGAAAGCTGGGAAGCAGAGCTGCTGGTCTCCGGGGTGGCGATCTTCGGCGCCCTGCAACTGCCCGGGTTGATCTACCGGGGCATCGACTTCGTGCTGATCACCTTTCCCGGCGATTTCCACCCTTCCTTCTACTACATCTTCTGGTTCCTGATCATCAGCTCCAGCCTGCTCATTCTCAATTTCATCATCCACTTCGCGCTTCGGGCCCTGTGGATCGGGATGATCGGCCTGGTATCGGTTTTTCCCAAAGGTATAAATCCCGATTCGGAAAGCTACAGCCGCCATTTTATCCAACAGGTGATCCGGGATTTTCCCAACCCGACCACTTTCAATCAGAACCTGGACCGGATCTGCAGCCAGATCTTTGCTTTCTCTTTTGCCTTCGCGCTGATCTTTATCGGCTTCGTGACGAGCGGCCTGGTGGTATTATTACTCGCTTTTCTGCTGAACCTGATCTTCCCGGACGTCCAGGCGTCTTACTTCCTCATTCCCAGCTTTTTGCTTTTCACGGTTCCGGGTTTCATCAGCGGCATTCTGAATTCCAAAGGCCTGCGGGACAAAGAATGGGTGCAAAAAATTCACTATCCCGTCTTCGTGCGGGCGTACGGCAAGTTTATCTTCAATGTTTTTTTTGAACCCGTCACCTACATCAGCTATATTTTCGGCACCAATTTTAAAGTCAAACGCTACGTCGGCTTTCTGGTACTGTACTTTTTCGGGTTGATGTTTATTTCCGCGCCCATCCTGATCCGCTCCAACGCGCTGTTGCTGATGTCCGATAACTTCGAAAATAACGGCTACCGGGCCGATATCGTGGCGCCGGAAAACTACGCCGACCAGCGGCAGACCGGCGAGGCCGTCCTCGAACCCGTCATCCCTTCGGAAGTAATCTCGGAGTCTTACTTCCGGTTGTTCATTCCGCTGACCCGCCGCGAGGAACCCCGGATCGAAGCAGTCTGTTCTCCGTTCAGCAAAGGCGAAGACCTTTCTTCGCGGGCGCGCCGACAAGCCAGGCGGGCCCATCGACTACAATGCGTTGCGAAAAACTACCTGCGCATCCAGATCGATGATACCGATCTTTCCGGCCTCGATTTTAACTTTTACGATCACCCCGACAGCCCCCGCAACGGCGTGGTCACCTATTTGCCCACCGATTCGCTGGCGCGGGGGCGCCACATCCTCCGCGTCGTTTATCCTTACCGGACCGATGAAGGGCACATCCGTGAGATCAATATCCCCTTCTGGTTTTATCCCAAATCCGACGACTAAAGTTGTTATCTTTCTCCCCAAAAGCCGATGGCTGAATTTACTCCGGCGCAGGCCGAACAACTCGCCGCCGAGCACTTCGGCCTGCACGTCCAGGCCCAGCCGCTGCCCGGCGAGTTCGACCACAACTTTCAACTCATCGACCCGGCGGGCCCGCGCTACATCCTCAAAATCGGCCCCAAAGACGCAGCGCCTGCCCACCTGGCCTTGCAGGAAGCCTTGCTGACGCACCTTCAGCCGTACGCCCTTCCGGCTAAAGTACCGGAAGTGCTGCCCGCGCGAAACGGCGCCCGGCTGACGATCATCCGGGACCGCGAACAGGCCGAACGCCCGCTGCGACTGCTGTCGTGGCTGCCCGGCCAATTGTGGGGCCGGATCAGTCACCACCCACCGCAATTGCTGCACAGCCTCGGCCGGGCTGCCGGCGCCCTTACCCAGGCCCTGCTTCCCTTTGATCATCCCGGCGCTCACCGCGACCTGAAATGGAACCTGGCGGATGCCGATTGGATACGGGCGTACCGTTCGCTGTTCGAGGGAGAACAGGCCGAACTGATCGACCATTTCCTCCACCTCCACCGGGAACGCGTAACGCCCGTGTCGGACACCCTGCGTCGCAGCGTCGTCCATAACGACCACAACGACCTCAACATCCTGGTCGACGACAATGACGAGATGCCCACGGTATGCGGACTGCTCGATTTCGGGGACGCCGTATATACTCACCTGATCAACGACCTGGCCATCGCCTGCACCTACGCGATCATGGATAAACCGGACCCGGTCGGGGCCGCCGCCCGGGTGGTGGCCGGCTATCACGAAAACTGCCCGCTTACCGAAACCGAGCTGGCCGTACTTTTTCCGCTGATCGGCATGCGGCTGGCGGTGAGCGTTACGGTATCCCGCCTCAACCGGGAAGCGGAACCGGGCAATACCTACCTGCAAGTCAGCGCAGCGCCGGCCTGGCGGCTGCTGCGCAAGTTGAAAGCCCTGCCGCCCGACCTTCCCCACTACTTTTTCCGCGCGGCCGCTCGCCTGTCGCCCCATCCTCATAACCCCGGCTTTCGGGAATGGACCCGGCGCCACCGGCCGGAAACGGCGCCCGTATTAAAGCCCGCCCCGCAGAAAACGGCCCACCGCCGGCTCGACCTGAGCGTGGGGAGCCTCGACCTGGGGCACAATCGCAACTTCGAGACCAACGCCGCCTTCGAGCGCACTATCGACCGGCTGCTCGACGGATTCCCCCTGGGCGTGGGCGGCTACGGCGAAGTACGGCCCTTTTACACCACCGACAATTACCAGGTGACGGGCAACGAAGGGCCGCAATGGCGCACCGTGCACCTGGGGCTGGATCTGTGGCAAAAAGCCGGAACCCCCGTCTGCGCCCCCTGGGAAGGCGAGGTGTTTACCGTGGTCGACAATGCCGGCGAGCGCAATTACGGCCCAACGATCATCCTGCGGCACCGACCGGCGGACGGCCCGGTATTCTGCACCCTGTACGGTCATTTGTCGCGCGACTGCCTGCGGGCGCTCCGCCCCGGGCAGGCCATTGCCCGCGGAGAACAGATTGCCGAGATCGGCCCGCCGCCGGAGAACGGCAACTGGCCGCCCCACCTCCATTTTCAGATCATGCTCGATCCGCTCGGAGCGTCGGGTGATTTTCCGGGGGTCGCCTTTCCCGATGAACGGGACGTCTGGCTCAGCCTCTGCCCCGATCCCGACCTGCTTATCGGCCTCGACCTCGCCGATCAGGCGCCGCGACGAGCGGCGGCAGCGGCCATCCTGGAAAAACGGCGCCGCTATCTGGGCCCCAGCCTCAGCCTTTCCTACCGGGAACCGTTGCATATGGTGCGGGCCTACCGGCAATACCTCTACGCCGCCGACGGGCGCCGCTACCTCGATACTGTGAATAACGTACCCCACGTCGGGCACCAGCACGAGCGCGTCCTGGAAGCCGCCCGGCGGCAGCAGGCCCTGCTCAACACCAACACGCGCTACCTGCACCACAACATCGTCGACTACGCCGAAGCGCTGGCCGCCACCCTGCCCGATCCGCTGTCGGTCTGCTATTTCGTCAATTCCGGCAGTGAGGCCAACGAACTGGCGCTGCGCATCGCTCGCACCTTAACCGGCCGGCGCGATATGGTGGTGCTGGAAGTCGGTTACCACGGCAATACGGTGGCCGCGGCGGAGGTGAGTGCCTACAAATTCAACGGCAAAGGCGGCCGGGGCGCCGAGCCTCATATCCACGTCGTCCCGCTTCCCGACCCGTATCGCGGAAAATTCCGGGGCCATACCAGGGCAACCGCCCTGCGTTACGCCGCACAGGCCGAAACGGCCATCGAACACCTGAGGGCCGCCGGGCGCGGCGTCGCTGCTTTTATCGGAGAAAGCATCCTCAGCTGCGGCGGCCAGATTGTACCGCCGCCCGGATTCCTCCAGGAGGTGTATCATCAGATCCGGAAAGCGGGGGGACTATGTATCGCAGACGAAGTGCAGACGGGCCTGGGGCGCGTAGGCGACGCCTTCTGGAGCTTCGAGCTGCAGGGGGTCGCGCCCGACATCGTCACCCTGGGCAAACCCATCGGCAACGGACATCCGCTGGGCGCCGTAGTCACGACGCCGGCCATCGCGAAGGCCTTCGCCAACGGCATGGAGTATTTCAGCACCTTCGGCGGCAACCCGGTATCCTGCGCCATCGGCCATACCGTGCTGCAGGTGGTGCAGGAGGAAGGGTTGCAGGCGCAGGCCCGGGAAGTTGGAGAATACCTCAAACAACAATTGCGCGAGCTGCAAACCCGCCATCCCATCATCGGAGAAGTACGGGGCGCAGGGCTGTTCCTGGGTGTCGAACTGGTGCGCGACCGCGAAAGCAGGACCCCGGCCGGCGCGGAAGCGGCCCGCCTGATCAACCGCATGCGCCGCCACGGCATCCTGATGAGCACCGACGGGCCGGATAACAACGTCCTGAAAATCAAACCACCACTTTGTTTCACGAAAGAAAATGCGAATTTTTTAGCGGAAATGCTGGATGGATTGCTGGGGTAAGCTGGATGATTTATCGCCTATTCATTCGTGCCCCCTCAAAAGAAGTAGCAACTTCAATTCTACAGTTCTTCATTTCCCACCGCCTCCACCAGCGCCTCGTCGTTCTCCGTTACCCGGTTGACGCGGGGCGATACGGGGTAGGCGCGCATGCGCTCCGCCGGGAAGGGCTCGATCATCTTGAGCGCCTCTTGGGCCGGCATATCCATATCCAGCCACAGCCTTTCCTGTTCGGGCAACAGGATGGCGGGCATGCGGTTGTGGAGTTTAGCGACCAGGGTGTTGGGCGACTGGGTAAGGAGGGTAAAAGTAGGCAGCAGGGTTCCCTCCGGCGTCTTCCAGGTTTCCCAGACGCCGGCGATGGTAAAGATCTCTTCGTCGGTAAGCGTAATGCGGTAAGGCAGCTTTTTCCCCTCTACCTTTTTCCATTCGTAGAAGCCGTCGAAAGGCACGAGGCAGCGCCGCTTGTGGATGGCGCGAAAAGCCGACTTATCCAGCACCGTCTCGGAGCGCGCGTTGATCAGGCGGCTGCCGATCCTGGCGTCCTTCGCCCAGAAAGGGATAAGGCCCCAGCGGAACAAACGGATCGTTTCCGGCGCCTCGTTGGTGATTACGGGATGGCGATGGGTAGGCGCTACGTTGTAGTTGGGCAACGCATTCATGGCTTCCAGTTCTGCGAAGTCGAAACGCGCCTGCAGCCGGTCTTCAATAACTTTGATGGGTTTAAAAAGCGTAGCTCTGCCGCACATGGTGGTGATTTTTTTGGGATGTGAAAAAATTTTTCTTCGGTGAGCCGGCACAATGTTAAAACCGGTGGCGGAAAGCGAGAATTCCAACCAAATATCTTACTTTAGGGTTGTGTGAAAAATAACTTATGACACCTGGTTGCTTCTTTTGGCGCTATCCTTCGTTAAGAATACTTGCCGTAGCAATGGCTACCCGCCTGCCGGCCGGCAGGCGCCTGGGCTTTTGCCTTGTCTAACGCCAAAATAAGCTACCCAATTATTCATGGCTTATTCTTCACACATTCCTTAGTTTTTCTGCCGGAAAGCCCGCCCTATTTTCACCAAAACATACTATGTGACATGAACACCAATCAATTGCCTGTTTTCCTCTTCTTTTTGCTGCTGGCGGCGCCGTGGGGCGTACTACCGGCCCAGACCTACACCTTCGACCAATACGCCGGCAACCGTAAAGTAGGTGTTTTGACGGCCGACCGCAAGCACCAAGGCGACCGCGAGGTCATCAACATCACCTCGGTCATTAATACGAAAATGGTGTTTACCATCGACATTCGCTACGAAATGGAGACCGTTTTCGAGAATGGCGTCATGCAACAAAGCGAAGTCACGGTATACCGCAATGGAAAACTCAAAGAGCGCAGCCTCCTGCAACGGGAAGGACGGCGCTACCGCTGCGAAAAGGACGGCTCGGTGGAATGGCTCGATCACCCCGGCGTCACCTTCACCTCCGCCAGCCTGTACTTCAGCCCGCCCCGGGGTGTCGAGGAAGTCTTTTCCGAACAATACATCGCTTTCAACCCCATTCGCTACGAAAAAGACGGCGCCTACCGGATGGACCCGGTGGCCAAGAACCAGCCCAACCGCTATACCTATCAGGAGGGACAACTCACCGAAGTGGAGATCGGCCACTGGTTCGCCAACCTGACGCTCAAGCGCGCTTCCGCCAGCCCGGACGTGGTCGGGAAGTGATTTTTATCAGTGCAAATGACGGGGCTCCGGTTTAGCTTTCCCGCTGAACCAGAGCAGAAGCCGTTATGATCGCATTTGGTCCCGTACCGTCCCGTCGCCTGGGTCAAAGCCTGGGCGTCAACCACATCCCGCCCAAGGTCTGCAGCTACGATTGCATCTATTGCCAGGTAGGCGAAACTACCGAGCGCCCCCACCAAAGGCGGGCTTTTTACCCGGTAGCCGATATTCACGCCGCCGTCGCCGGGCAGCTGGCGCAGGTGCGTCGTACGGGGGGCCGGGTCGATTACCTTTCGCTGGTGCCGGACGGCGAACCCACGCTGGACAGCAACCTGGGCGCCGTCATCCGGTCGTTGCAGGCGTTTGGCCTGCCGATTGCCGTTTTTACCAACAGCAGTTTGCTCAGCGACCCCGCTGTGCGTGCTGAAATCAGCCTGGCCGACTGGGTATCGGTCAAAATCGACGCCGTGACGCCCGCCGCCTGGCGGCGGGTCAACCGGCCCGCCCGATCGCTGGACCCGGAAGCCGTTCTGCAGGGCATCCTCGATTTTGCACGGGAATACGCCGGAACGCTGGTCACCGAAACCATGTTGGTGCGCGATATTAACGATGCGCAGACGGAGCTGGCGGCCACGGGCGATTTCGTCGCTAAAGTCGGGCCCCGCATCGCCTACCTGGCCGCGCCGACGCGCCCGCCTGCACTGGAGTGGGTGCGCGCACCCGACGAGGCCACCCTCCACTGGGCGTACCAGTATTTTGCCGAACGCCTGCCCAATGTGGAATTACTGATCGGTTTTGCGGAAGTAGATTTTCAGCCCAGCGGCGATCCCGAAAAAGACCTGTTGCACATCACCGCCGTCCACCCCATGCGGGAAGCAGAGGCGCGCCGCTACGCCGAAGATTGCGGCGCGCCGCCTACCCTGCCCGATACACTGGCCGACGCCGGCTTATTGAAAAAGGTGGCGTACGGCGACGGTTATTTCTATATCCGGAAGTATCTGGGATGAATTTCTGCTTTCACGACCGGAGTACTAAAGATAACTGACGTACAGGTCCACCATTTCCGCACCTTCCGTACGATCGGCGCTGAGCCATTTCTGCCCGGTCGCTTCCCACTGCGGCAGATGCGCCAGGGGCAGCATGTAGCGCGAGTACTGCCGGTTGTCGTCGCCCAGACCGAACAGGAAGAGGCTTTCCGGCAGCCAGGCGTTGTCGCCCAGGATGCGGAGGCGGATATTCCGGATCTCCTTGAGGTTGAATCCGTTGGGGAGTTCCTGCACCGCCATGCTCACCTTGCCCTGCTCCAGAGGCACGGCGTCCTGCGTAAGCGGCTGATCGACGATCTTTTTGCCGTAATTGGTGGTCATTTCGACTGCTACAATGTCGGAGGTGCCGGCGAAACGGATGTCGGCAGTGGCCGCCACGATCAGCAGGCGCTGGATCTTGGTGAAATTACCGCCTTCCCACACGCGGCGCAGCGGCAGAGAAAGCACGCCCTCTCTGGAATCGACGCTCACCGTTTTTTCATTACCGATCAGGGCGGCCAGAGGCACGATGGCGCGGTCCTCGATGTTTTCTCCCCATACGAAAAGGTGTTCGGGCGACCAGGCGTCAGTGCCGCGTACGCCCATGCGCACGGAGGAATAGTTGATGGCCCAGGGCTGGATCTGCGCCGCTTCCACGTCCAGCTCGTAAATGGCGTGCCGGTCGGGTAACAACTGGCCGGATTTGAAAGGCTGCAGATCGTGATGCAGCTTATCCTCTCCTTCGATGTTGACCATAAAGACCAGCGGATTGGTCGTGAAACCACCACCGGTTTCGTTGTTGCGGGTAGCGATCCAGATTTTGCGCAGCATAGTACAGGTTTTTTGCAGGCCGCCGGGAATATTTTTTCCGACAGCTATGGGTTTAAGGAATTATTTTGACCAGCTAAACATACGTCATATTTGAGATTTTTTCCATAATCGTTTTAAACCAAATCCACCCTGAACAGTCCACCACTAAAAGAAAAGTTATGCGTCATTTTTACTGCTGCCTCGCCTTGTTTCTCTTTTCATCCCCGGTTTACAACCAGGCACTCTACTTCCCCCCTACCGTCGGCGACTACTGGGCGGATACCGACCCCGCCGAGCTCGGCTGGTGCACCGAAGCCATTGACCCGCTGCTCGCTTTTCTGGAAGAAAAAAATACGAAAGCGTTCATCGTATTGAAAGACGGGCGCATCGTGCTGGAAGAATACTTCGGCGATTTTTCTCAGAACGACTTCTGGTACTGGGCTTCTGCCGGTAAGACCCTCACGGCTTTCCTGGTCGGCAAGGCCCAGGAAGAAGGACTGCTTTCCGTCGAGGATGCGACGGCCGATTACCTGGGCGCCGACTGGACCAGCTGCCCGCCTGCCGATGAAGCGCAGATCACCGTTCGCGACCAGCTTACCATGACCACCGGGCTGGAAAACGAAGTACCCAATCCCGACTGTACGCTCGACACCTGCCTGCAGTGCCGCACCAGCCCGGGCAGCCGTTGGTTTTACCACAATGCGCCCTACACCCTGCTCCGCGACGTACTCGAAGCCGCTACCGGCCTCACCATGAACGAATACACCGAAAGCCGCCTCAAGTCGGCCACCGGCATGCGGGGCAGCTGGCTGCCCCTCGATTTCAATAACGTGTATTTCAGCGACGCCCGCAGCATGGCGCGCTACGGATTGCTGACCCTGAACCGGGGCGTTTGGGACGGAGACACCCTCCTGGCCGACCAGAATTATTTCGATGCGATGACCACCCCCTCACAGGACCTGAACCCGGCTTACGGCTATCTGTGGTGGCTCAACGGGCAGGACAGTTATCGCCTGCCAGGCCTGGATTTTGCGTTCGACGGAACGCTGATCGACTCGGCCCCGGCCGACCTCATCGCCGGGCTCGGCAAGAACGACCAAAAACTGTACGTCGCGCCCAGCCAGAACCTGGTAGTGGTGCGCATGGGCGACAGCGCCGGGATCCCGCTATTTGCACTTTCCGATTTTGACGATCAGCTGTGGGAAAAACTGTCGGCTGTAATTTGCCAACCCACTGCTACCGCCAGCCCGGCGGGTTCCACCAAACTGGAGGTCTTCCCCAATCCCGCATATTCAGTAGTGCGCCTTTCGGCTGATTTTCAGGATTGGGCGGGAAAAACCATCGTGCTCCACGACATGCTGGGCCGAACCCTGCTCCGACAGGCGGCGGCGCCGGAAGTCGACCTGACCGGGCTCCCCGGCGGCCTGTACCGGCTCATTCTGCTCGATGCAGACGGGCGACGACTGGCCGGACGCTTGCTGGCAGTTGCCGGTCGCTGAGCTTTCCACACGGGTTAAATTGTTATCTTTAACCCATGTTGAAAGCATTTACCCGATTTTTACTTCGCCTCTCCGGCTGGCGAATCCATCCCGACGTACCACCCGAGGTCCAGCGCTGCGTGATCGCCGCCGCGCCCCATACCTCCAACTGGGATTTCTGGTACGCCCGGCTGGCGCTTTACGTGCTCGGCGTACCGGTCAAGTTTACCATCAAGCGGGAATGGATGCGTTTTCCGCTCAGCCTCATCCTGGGCCCCATGGGCGCGCTGGGCATCGACCGGCGCCCGAAGAACGCCGGCAGCCAGCGGCGCAGCTACGTGGACGTCATGACCGAAATTTTCGAACAGCGCCGCCATATCGCCGTCCTCGTCACGCCCGAAGGCACCCGCTCCCGCCAGACGCAATGGAAAACGGGCTTCTATTACGTCGCCCTGCAGGCCGGCGTTCCCATCTGCCTGGGTTATCTCGATTATGCCAATAAAATCGCCGGCGTCGGCCCCGTCATTCACCCTTCCGGTGATATTGCCGCCGACATGTCGCAAATCATGGATTTTTATCGCTCCATCCAAGGCAAACACCCTCAGCAATTTAGCACCGACGAACGCTACGACCGCAACGAGTTAACCCAGAAGTATCATTAAAAAAGTTAAACAAACCACTTTTTTAGCTACATTTAGGGTGAAAAGGCAATAAGATCATTAATTTGATTACAAAACACACTAAAGCCGACACCCGTGAAAATACACGCGATCTCGCTACGACACTTCCGGTCGTATCACGCCCGGACCACCCTGCCGCTTTCCGATTTTACCGTGCTGATCGGTAAGAATGACGTCGGGAAATCGACCTTGCTCGAAGCCCTCGACATTTTTTTCGGCAACCGCAGGCTCGAAGAAGACGATATCAACGTCGAGGCCCGGCACGCCGGACAAGCGCCGGTCATCGAGCTCGAATTCGACGCGCCGCCGGATACCGGAGCCGCTAAACAGCTGGAAGAGGAATACCTGACGCTGGACGGCCGGCTGTGCATCCGCAAAGAGTACCACAACCTGCGCAAACCGCGCATCGTCCTCATCGCCGATCACCCGGCGCGGGAAGGATACGACGATCTGCACGCCCTCAGCCTCCGTCAGTTGCTGGCCCGCGCCGAACAGCTGGGTGTCCCGCCCGGCTACCACCGCAACACCAAGTACGAGATCCGGCAGGCGATCTGGCGCCATGGCCGGCCCGACCTGGCCGTGCGCCCTACCGAAATTCCCCTCGACAAGGGCGGCGGCAAAGCGCTCTGGGATAGCCTTCGCGCCCTTTTGCCGGTATTCGCCCTGTTCCAGTCCGACCGGTCGAACCTCGATCAGGACAGTGAGATCCAGGACCCCATGAAACTGGCGACCCGCGAGGTGCTGCGCCGCCTCGGCCCCCGACTGGAAGAGATACGACGCGAAGTACAGACCACCATCCAGGAAATTGCCGAAAGCACCATCCGCAAAGTACGCCAGATGAACGAAGAAGTCGCTTCCTCCCTGGCGCCCCATATTCCCGAACCCCGCTGGGAGCGCGTCTTCGACATTACGCTGACCAGCGACGGCGTGCCGCTCAACAAACGCGGCAGCGGCGTGCGCCGGCTGGTGCTCATCAACTTTTTTCGGGAAGAAGCCGAACGCAAGCGCGAGCTGGACGGGGTGCCGGGCGTTGTCTACGCCATTGAAGAACCGGAAACGGCCCAGCACCCCGACTGGCAGCAGAAGCTGGTCAAGGCCCTGCAGGACCTCGGTCAGTCGGAACACGCACAGGTGATCATGACCACACACAGCCCCGCTCTGGCGGCGACGGCGCCCCTGGAGTCGATCCGCTACCTGCGGCGCGATCCGGCCACCGGGCGGAAAATCATCGAGCGGGGCAACGAGCAAAACATCGAACAGATCGCCGGCTCCCTGGGCGTCCTGCCCGGCCTTTCGCAGTCCGTTGACCGGGTGAAGCTGATCCTTTGCTTCGAAGGGCCCACCGATCTGATGTTCTTCCAGCATATCGCCCCTCAATTCGGACTCGACCTGCGCAACGACCCGCGCCTGGTCGCTATTCACCTGGGCGGCAGCACCCTGGGACAGTGGGTGACCCGCGATTACCTGCGCAAGCTGGGCAAGCCCGAGCTGCACATCTACGATCGCGACGTAGAGAAATACGGCGAATACGCCGCAGTGGTCAACCGGCGCAACAACGGCTCCTGGGCGACCCAGACGCGGCAGTTCGAGATCGAAAATTACATCCATCCGGCCGTCATTCAGGAGGTGCTGCGCCTCCCGGCGCCCTTCGTGGACCTGCAGGGGCCCTGGCGGCAAAGTTGGAGTGAGCGGGACCTGCCCCGGGAGCTCGCCGCTTTTATGCAGGCCCTGCACCGGCAGGGCCACGAGCTTTGCTTCCGCACCCATCGTACCGGCAGCCTGGTGTCGCGCATCAAAAAACGCCTGACCGACGCCGGCGCCCGCCGCATGGATCGCGCCAAATTCAACGACCTGGGCGTGCTGCCGGAAGTGGAAGGATGGTTCGGGCAGATCGAACAACGGTTGCGGTAAAGGGTTTTTAGAGCTTGTTTGGAGGTAGTCATTTTGGCTGCAAAACCCAGCTTTTGGAAC
>CAYQQU010000020.1:0-80227 GCA_964419545.1 uncultured Saprospiraceae bacterium
AACCTATGTCTTTCGAACGCATGGATAACGTTGAAGCGGAAGCGATCAACGACGAGGCCAAAAAGCAGGCCGAGACTTTCGTCCGAAAAGATCGACTGAAAACGCACCAGTTGCGTAACGTCTTTTCGGCCATCGAGAAGATGCGCACCCAATACAAACGCATTAAGCGGATCAAGGACCCGGACAAGCACTCCGAACTGATGGCCGACCTCAAAATGCAGCTCGTCTTGCTGAAGCCCAAAATCGCCTACGCCGCCGGCCGACAACGGAGTGTGCGGTACAACTTTTTCCCCTTTGTCGAAAACGCGGTAGACGCGGTGACCAACTCCACCGACGAGGATAAAGCCTACCGCAATTTCTTCGCGCTCATGGAGAGCGTCGTCGGGTATCATAAATATTTTGAATCCAGGTAGCCTGCGGATTCTTCATCATAAACGCCTTTGCAAATGTCTGAGCAAGTTTTAATTCCCACCTTTAAAGCCAACCTGATTCTGCGGGGAAAGATCGAATGCCTGACCGGCACCCACGTGGGGGGATCGAAAGAAAAGATGGAGATCGGCGGCGTCGACAGCATTGTCGTCCGGACGCCGCGCAGCGATTATCCTTACATTCCCGGCAGCTCGCTGAAAGGCAAGATGCGCCACCTGCTGGAATATATCCTCGGCGGCGTCGGCGAACCGGTTTTTCAAAAGGAAAATGAAAAGGAAACGGAAATATACGGGCGGGTGTCCCGGAAAAAAGAAATCGTGCGCATCTTCGGCGCCGGCGCCAGCGAACGGGAGATCGCTAAGAACCAACTCAATAATATCGGCCTGACGCGCCTCGTCGTGCGCGACGCCATGCCCGACGAGGAAACGATCGAGATGTGGGAAAGCCTGGGCTCCGACGCCCACTTCACCGAATACAAAGCGGAAAATACCCTCGATCGCCTCACTTCCGCCGCCAACCCGCGCTTCATCGAACGCGTGGTGGAAGGTTCCAAATTCGACTTTGAAATGGTGTACAGCGTTTTCGCGATCGGCGATACCTATGTGGCCGATACTAATGCCGACCTCAAAAACGTACTGATGGGCCTGCGCCTGCTCGAAGCTTCGGCCATCGGAAAAAGCGGCAGCCGGGGATACGGCAAGATCAAATTTCACCTGGCCGACCCCGCCTGGGTGCACCATCCCGACTATCGCGACGGGACGGACAATTGGAAAAACAGCCGCGCCGAGCTTCCCGAGCGTTTGCAAACCCTGGAGGAGATCGATTTTGCCGCCATCGAATACCAGCCGCATGAAGTGTAAAATTGTCTACCTGCTGCCTCGCAGCGGATACAAAGCCCCCTTGCGTTCCGACTCTCTCTGGGCGGCCTTGTGTTGGGCGATCCGCATGCTCCACGGAAATAAAGAGCTCTGCGAACTGATCAAAGCGTACAATGGCGAAAGCACAACCCGTGCGCCTTTCTATATCTCTTCGGCTTTCCCGTTCCTGCAGGTGAAAAATAAACGCATTCCTTTTCTGCCGCGCCCCTTCCAGCCGCTCCGGATCGAACTGCCGGAAGCCGATGCGCCTTTCGAACAGGTGATAAAACAGATGCGGGAGTGGAAAGAAGTGGACAAGTATGCCTTTATGGACGCCGGCCTATTCGAATATGCTTATGGGGGAGGACTGGCGCCCGGGAAAACTTTTCCCGAGCCGGAGGTTACGGTGCGGCCTATGGCTCACAACACCATCGATCGCCTACAGGGCAGTACGCTGAGCATCAATAACCGCGGCCAGTTGTTCCATACCGAAGAACGCTTCATCCGCGCCGAAGACGAACAGGCGAAGGCTGGTCTCTATTTTCTGGTCAAAGGGACGGACGACTTGCTGAGTTCGCCAGAATGCTACCTGGCCGGCGCCCTGCGCTTCCTCGAACATTACGGTATCGGCGGGGATCGCAGCATCGGCAAAGGACGCTTCCGCATCGATTGGGAGGATTTACACTTGCCCGAACCGGCGGATGCAAATGCCTTGCTTAACCTTTCCTTATACCATCCGAAGAACGAAGAACTGGCGCGTATACAGTCGGAAAACAGTCCCTTGCTTCAGTACAAACTGGAATCGCGTCGAGGGTGGAAGAACCTGCAGTCCCGGGAGGTGAAAAAAGATCCGGTCCTCTATTTCACTGAACGCTCCGTGTTCCCGTTGCCGGAAGAGCCGGTCGATGTTTTCGGGTGCAACCAGGAGGTCGGAGAGCACGTAGCCGGTCATACCATTTACCAGTACGGCTACGGCTTCATGGTCAAGATCAAAATCCCTGTCACATGAAACTTCAACTGCATACGCTCAGTCCTTTACATATCGGCACCGGCGAAGAGATGGCTCCGCTCGACTACGTCGCGTATCGCAATACTTTCTATCGCATTACCCAGGACCAGTTTTTGCAGTTTATCCGCGAACACGTGCCGGACGGCGCCCGGAAGTTCGCCGACTGGATCAGCGAGCAGTATGCCGAGATGAAAGATATTCGCGATAACAAGCAACTTTCCATCCTGGAAGGCCGGATGAACGTTTTCTACTTCTGCAAATCGGTCGGTAAGGAAAAAGAGCTGGTTCGTTATCTGCAGGATCGTGAAAAGCACATTTTTCAGGCGCCGGTACATGTGGACGAATACACCCGCAAGCGTTACGGCGGCGGAGAGGTGGTGCCGCTGGGGCGCGTGCGCGAAGCGATCAAAAACGGGCGGGGCGCGCCCCTGGTGCCCGGCTCTTCGCTGAAAGGCGCCCTGCGCACGGCGGTTTTCTACTATTACCTGACCAACCATGCCGATAGCCGGAACATCATCAGATCGGTGCAGGAACAGCTTAGCGATAAGCGGAACAGAAAAGAGCAATTTGCCATGCCCCTGATACATGAGGCTTTCTATTGCGGCGTTCTCAACACCCACACCAAAAAGAAAAAAGTCGACGACGAGAAGATGGACCTGTTCAAGCTGGTGCGCTTCTCCGACGGTCGCGTCAACGGGCGGACGGCCCCGCTCAGCCTGGCTAAAGTCAATATCTACCTGGTGGAACGAAAACAAACGCGGGATCGAAAAAAAACGTTTTTTATCGCGAACCAGCAACCGCAGACCGCCTACTGCGAAACCATCGTTCCCGGATGCACCGTAGCTGCCGAATTGGATTTCGACATCGAATTTTTACTGCGCATCAAGCCCCTGCTGCGGGACGGGGCGATCCCGTCCGGCGACTACCGGCAGTGGATCGGCATCGAAGACAAAGTGAAGCACCTATTTGGGCTGGATTTGTCTACACTGACCCCGGAAAACAAAGCCGAAAAGAAACAGGCGGTACTCCGCCACCTGCTCACTTGCCTGCGCCAGTTCAGTGAAGCGCAGCTCGCCGCGCACGACCAGTGGCTGGCGCATTTCGAAAAGAACGATGAAAAGGATCAATACACCAGTCGCATCCGGCGTGGATTTACGCCCGTACGGCAACGGCAGGAGGGCGTATTGATCAACCTGGGGTACGCCACCGGCTTCAACGGCACCACCGCACTGCTTTATTTCCTGGCCGACGGGCAACGCAAAGACCTGTTCAAACAGGTGATGGAACGCTTCGACCTCGGCAATAAACCGGGCAACAAAGGCAAATACTTACCTAATCCCGATCGTTTTCCCAAATCGAAACGACTGGTGGAGATCGAACAGACCATTCAGCCGCTCGGCTGGCTGGAAATACTGGAAGAAGGAACACAACCGGCGCCACTGCCCGATCTGTCGGCCGAAACGGTACCCATTGCTACCGGAAAAACGCCCGAGCCGGCTGCACCGGCGAGACCGCAGTATTATGATAAGGCGATCAATCACAAAAAACCGCCCGAACTGGATGCCGTGGTGGTGAAATCCGGGCGGCCCAATATCGTGAAGGTATACCTGACACCCGATCATTCACCTGAGTTGCAATTGATGAATTATCGCTCACCGCTGGAAGAGGGGAAGGTGATCGTCGTACAGTCCAGCTTTAACAAAAAGAAAAAGCTATTGCAAGTGGCTTTTCGCCGGACGAAGTAGCTGGGTATTGTTTTGGATCGTGTTAGCCTTTAAAATAAATTTATCTGTTTTTTAGATGAGCCCTTTTCTTTTGAGGCGTTCTTTTATTCACATCGCCAGATACCTGCTTCGCCGGGATGGGAACAAAACATTGCTTTTTACTGAGGATCGCTGATTCCAAGACCCTAAATTCGAAAATAGATGGACCCAACTCAAATGATCGAATCCGGTGAAATCCGTCGAGCTCTTGAAATGCTGGAAGTAACTTTACCAAAAGGCGGTAAATTGGAGGGTTTAAAGAATAGGTACAACCAATTACAGCACGACCACCTCCAGGAGCGTATCGACTGGGCCGAATATACTGCCGGTCGCCAAGCGCTCGGAGAAGCAATCAAAGAGTTGTTTCGAAGCGCTACCTCGCCATCGGTCGAAAAGCAAGACGAAAAAACGGACAAGCAGATACTTACACCCATCTTGGTCATTACGCACCACAAGCGGCAGCTCCCCATTTTGAACGACTTTTTTCAGAAGTTCAATTTTTCCCGGGTAGATGTTTACACCTGGCCGATTCCCGTTGGCCTCGACCGTTACAAGATCGTTGTCTTCGACAATTCTGACCTGATGGGCGAGCGGAATGCCGAAGCCTCTGTCTTGAAAATGGAACAACGCCAAAAAAGAGCGGACCGGGAAGCACAGATGGCCTTCTGTTTAAACGAATCAGCTTGTTATTTACTTCATTACGGCAATGAGCTATCCTGGGTGAGCGGAGAGCGCGCCCGCACCCACGCCGCCAATTCCAAATTCGCCCTCTACGCCCGGCTGAAGGAGATGATCGATTTTATGGAAGCGTACCGGGTGTAGTCCGTCCCCAACTCCGGGCGCAACTTCAAGTTGCGCCCGGAGTTACCTGTTCAATGCGGCTTTGCCCCCACCCGGTCGTCGACCGGCAAGCGTGTTTTCTTTTATTAGCTGTTTGACGCCGGCGAAAGCACTGGCAGTGAGGAAGGTAAGTTAGGCGCCTGCCGCCCGCTGGTCGCAAGCTTGCCTGTTTTTGTGTAAAGTATTGATAATAGACGATTTGAACGTCGTCGGCGGCGGGAAAAAGAACCGCTCAGGTTGAAAGGGGCTATTGGGTAAAAAGCTAATGGGTTGTGGATCAATACCTCACCCGGTCGTCGATGCGCTTCGGGCCGGGCGAGAAAAGGGCTGTTTTTTCGGGAAACAGGGTGATAGTTTGGAGCGTTAAATGTGTAGTAGGTTGGTTGTTAGCTGGGGGCGGGTTTATGGTGTGTGAATCCAGGGTAGGTAGGATTGCGACACCAGATTACACCCACGTAGTCGAAGGAAATAAGCGTGTGAATCCAGGGTAGGTAGGATTGCGACGCTATTGACGGTCATCACAAATCAGCTTCTTTCTTAGTGTGAATCCAGGGTAGGTAGGATTGCGACTTTCTGCAGGTATTCCCTGATTCGTCAACTGGTCAGTGTGAATCCAGGGTAGGTAGGATTGCGACGCTTTTCAATTAGCTTAACCATTTCGTCACACCAGGTGTGAATCCAGGGTAGGTAGGATTGCGACGTAATGACGACGGCGAATTTTTCCAAGACGAAAACGGTGTGAACCCAGAGTAGATAGGATTGCGACCGCTTGTCCCGATCGGCTATAAATCACCATCGAAAAGTGTACCACCTGCGAGCATGGCAGGCGCTCGTTTTTGCGCGCCTTCGTCGGTTTCGGGCATGCCCGTCCCTGCCTTCGCGGCGGTAACGTGGCAGGCGCTTCCGAAGTCCGAAGTGCCTGCCACGTCGCCCGGTTACCCGCAAGGGCTCTCGCCCTAAACTCCAAAAAATACTGCATGCTCCGGGTACTCTCTGTTGCCATTTCCCCCGGCCGATCCGAATAACCTCGTCTTTACGGCCACTCTTCCAGGTAACCCTCGGCCCCAAACCCTGCGGGTAAAGCCGATACTCCAGCCAACACTTTCCCATCTAGAATAGGCTATCCATTAAAAACAAATGAACAACCGTGTCGTGCTACTTCTCCACTTCTTCAGTTCTCCAGTTCACCCGTTCTCCAGTTCACCCGTTCACCCATTCTCCCATTTGTTTCCATTAATCCAAACTTCCCCCTCCCAAACGGCAAACCTCACCCCCTTCCATTTCCTCCTCCCACCGCCTGCGCCAGCCCGAAAACCACGAAAAGGTTATCGATGCCGCCGTTCGGCGATTGCAGGCCGGCGTTGGAGATGTGCCGGAAGCGGGTGCGGATGCTGACCTGGGCGCCCAGTCCGCTGATCCGCCAGAACAGGCCGAGGTCGAAATTGTCCGAAAAGATGAAACCGTTGGCCTGGCGGCGGGTCTCTACGGTGATGTAGTGGGGGCCCGAGCCGATGCCGGCGGCCAGGGCCAGGTTGGGCCGCAGGCGCAGCCAGTACTGGAACCCGAAATTGGCCCCGAACTCGTACTCTCCTTCCAGCTCGCTGGTAACGGCCGAGGTGAACTGGGCTTCGCCGTAGATGCGCCAGGGGCCGTGCTGCCAGATGGCGACGTCCAGCAGCATGCTCAGTGGGGTGTAGGCGTATCCTTCCGGGAGAACGTCGGCGATGGCGCTGGCGCCCAGACTGAACCCGGCGTAGCGGTCGTTGAAAAAGGCCTGACCGCTCAGCCGGGAACTCAGGCCCAGCAACAGCAGTATGGTCAACAGGTGAATAAGGCGTCTCATTTTGGTGCGTGTTTCCCTTTTAATGTTTAAACATTAAGGAAGGTTGAAGCGCCTGGCGAGAAAAAAGTTGCGGATCAGGCATTCCGGATTAATTGGCTTCGAACTTCAGGTAGGGCAGCAGGCGGTCGATCTCTTTGCGGCTCAGCACTTTGACCTTTTCCAGGTCGGCGGGAGAGCGGTAGGGGCCGTGGTTGATGCGGTAGCTCACCACCGTTTGCGCTTGTTTCCGGTTGAGGTACGGGTGCCGGCTCAGCGTTTCGGCGGCGGCGCCGTTGATGTCGAGGAAGCGGAAAATGGGGGAGGGCGACAGCTGCGGCCGGATGGCCTGGAAGGTGCTGTCGGGCAGCCCGAACGTTTCCGCGACCTGGTCGATGGCGGCAAATCCGCCGAGCGCTTCCCGGAATCGCAGGATGCGCTTGGCATAGCCCGGGCCGATACCGCGCAGCCGCTGCCAGGCTTCGCTGTCGGCCCGGTTGATGTCGACGCGCACCGGGGGCGGCGGGGCGTCGTACGACTGGGGAAGGGGGCGGCTCTGTCGGGCGAGGGGCCCGGGCGCCGGCGGCGGTATGTCGACCAGCGGGGCGACCCGCCGGTAGAGGGCGGTGTCCAGCCCGTATATCTTTTGCAGGTCTTCGGCCTGGGAGAAACGACCGCCTTTGCGCCGGAAATTGACCAGGGTGGCGGCTACGCGCCCGGGAAAACCGAGCCGTTGCAGCTCTTCCGCGGTGGCTGTATTGGGATCGAAGGGGAACGCCTCGTAGACCGGCGCCGAGGGAGGCGCTGCTTTTGTTTTCGGCGGTCGCTTGGCGATGCGGATGTAAGGGGCCAGCCGCTCGTATTCCGCCTGGCGCAGCCCGTAGATCTTCTGCAGGTCGCTCGCCTGGTAGAAACGGCCGCCTTTGTTGCGGTAGTTGAGGATAATCGCGGCGGTTCGGCCCGAGAGGCCCAGTTGCAGCAGTTCCTGCCGGGTGGCGACGTTGGGATCGAAGGGAAAGAGCGCCGGGGCGCCGGCCGGGCTTTCGGTTGTCGGGGCGTCGGCTTTTGGTTCCGGGAATGGCGCCGGACAAGGCCCGGCGGCTGCGGGCGGGAACCATACGGGGTAGAGGCGGGGCCCCAGTCCGAGTATCAGGATCAGCGCGATGAGCACCAGCGCGCCGTTGCGTTCGTTGCGGGTGTGGTAGAAGTATTCGTAGAAAAAATCTTTCATCGGTTTGGGCTTAAGTCGAGAATAAACGCGCCGCGCGCTGAAATATCGTAGCAGTCCAATCCCAGCGTCCGGCATTGCTCTGCCCAGCGCCGGCTGCGGAACGGGCGGTTGGAGCTATCCCATAGCACCTGTTCCGGGCAGTTGCCGTTGAGCAGTCGGGGCAGGGAATGGGAGGGGTCGCCGCGGATGAGCAGCAGGTCCGCCGCAAGGTCGGGCGGCAGGGGGCCGTCGGCCAGGTAAAGGCGCCGGCCGCCGACGGCGAGCTGGTTGTCCTGGTAACAAAGGCCGGCGGTTCCGGGAACGGTGTCGGTGAGCAGGTGCTGTTCGACGATCCGCGGCCGCCGAAACCAGCGATACGCCTGGTTGGTAAACGCCCGTTCTTTTTCGGTGAGGGGCGCGTCTTGCAGGCCGATGACTTGCCGGCCGCTGAACAGGTCGATGACCGTATGCCGGCGATGGGCGTAGACGACCAGGGTTTGCTGCCGGTGGGCCCGCCACAGGGTGTAGGCGTGGCTGCCGGTAAGCAGCAGCGCCAGCGTCAATGCGGCGAGGAGCCAGCGGAACCGGCGGGTTTCCAGGGCGGCGACGATCAGCAGCAGCAGGGCGTAGAGCCCCAGCACGGCGCTTCCGCTGATCCAGATCCCCTGCCAGTAAGCGCCGGGTAGTTGTTCGATCCGGAATATCGCGCCGTTCATCAGCTGAATGACGCCGTTCAGCAGGGCGCCGACCCACGCGCCGACTACCGGCAGGGCGGCGGTAGCGAAGAGGAGCAGCGCCAACCCGAGGATGACGGCGGCTCCGGGCACCACCAGCAGGCCCGACAACCAGAAATAGGCCGGAAACTGATGGAAATAATACAGGCTGATCAGCAGGGTGCTGATCTGGGCGGCGAGGGCTACGCTGGTGAGGTTCCAGAGGTAGCGCCCCACGCGGTGGGGAAGGTACCAGCGGCGATAGATGCGCGGCTGGAAATAAACGATGCCCAATACCGCGAGGTACGACAGCTGGAAGCCGACGTCGAGCAGCCGGTAGGGGTCGAGCACCAGCAGCAGGCAGGCGGATGCGGCCAGCGTATTGTAGATATTGGCGTCGCGCCGGAATAGGCCGCCGCCGATGACGATGCTGAACATGGCGGCCGCCCGCAGCACCGACGAGGAAGCGCCCGTCACCAGGGCGAACAGCCATACCAGCACCAGCAGCAGCGCGCTTTTTGCCGGCCGCCACCACCAGCGCCGTACGGGCAGCAGGCCGAGCAGCAGGTTGCCGGCCAGGCAGATCATGCCGACGTGGAGGCCGGAAACGGCCAGGACGTGCATGGCGCCCGTGCGGCTGTAGGCGTCGCGCAGCTGATCGCTCAGCTCTTCTTTGTACCCCAGCGTCAGCGCGGAGCCCACGGCGAAGGCTTCTTCGTCGGGCAGGGCCCGGCGCAGCACCCGCAGCCCCCGCTCGCGCAGGCGGCCGGTAAAATGGCGGAGGTCGGTCGCGCGGCGCCGGCCCAGGATGCGCCAGCGCCCGGCGCCGACAAAAGCGGTATAGTGGCGGTTGTGCAGGTGCAGGTAACGGGCATAATCGAAGCTCTTGGGGTTGAGCGGCGGCTCCGCGAGCCGCACCTGCGCGTAGATCAACACGCTATCGCCGGCCAGGAGGCGGTGCGGCCGGTCGCCCTGGGCGAGGTAGGCCACCAGATAGCCGCGGCGGGCCCGCCACGCTTCCGGGCGGCGCGCGCCGGCGTAGACGGCCAGGTGCACGCGGGTGCGCTCGCCGCGCTCGCTCACGGCCAGCACGCGGCCCGCAAGGGCGGCCTCCGTTTCGGCGATGTGGTGGAAATGATCGCGCCAGTTGCGCTCGTCCTGCAGGCAGCCCAGGGCGTAGCCGGTCGTCAGGAGCGTCAGCGAGATGAAGAAGCCCGGCAGCCACCGCCGGCGATGCGCTACCGGCCGCAAGGCCAGGAAGGTACTGAGCAGGGCCAGCACGGCGATCAGCGGCCCGAACCGGCGCAGATCGAAGGCGTCGGACGCAGTAAAACTAAGTAGAATACCCGCCGCAAAGGGCAGCAATAAACGGATCATCGGTAGCTCCCGCCAGATCATTTGGTTGTCATTGGAGTTTGAGGGCTTGTTCGGAGGGAGTGACTCGGGCTGTACTATCCGGCTTCCGGAACCGCCCTCGGGGCTTGCGGCCGCCGCCAGATTACATTGAAATCACTAGCCCGAAACAAGCGCTGAATAATTGCCGGCGAAGCGCGATAGAATGGTAATGGTCCTTCAAGTTATTCTGCCGGAGCGTTCAAGGCAAGGTGAGAACCGTAGATTTGCATTTTTTTAACAGCTATGCAGAAAAACGGACCGGAAAGTCGGCCCAATGGTCAACTAACTTTTGCATACGGTCGTTCCGAACGTAAGACCTGCTAGGTCCTACTTTTTGTTAAGCTGAGTTAGGGGTTGAGGCCCAGCGGGTTGTGGAAAAAGCGAACCAAGTGTACATTTTACACTAAACCCCGGGCTGTTTAATTGGATTTCAAATGATAAATAATTAAATTTCCCCGGCCGAAAAAACAAAACCTTTCAAGCAACTAAAAAATGACGGAACTTAACGATTTCTTTAAGTCTGCCTTCACGGTTGACAATGTAATTTTCGGATTTGACGAAGGCGATTTAAAGGTGTTGTTGATAAAACGGGGGGAGGCGCCGTACCAGGATCAATGGGCTTTGCCGGGGTATTTCGTCTACCCCAACGAAGACCTGGATACGGCGGCGAGGCGCGTTCTCGAAGAGCTCACCGGCGTACGCAACGTTTATCTGGAACAAGTGCGGACCTTCGGCGCGGTCGACCGGCACCCTTTCGGCAGGGTGATCACGGTGGCTTATTTCTCGCTGGTAAAGATCAGCGATTACACGCTGCAACCTGCTTTTATCGCCCGCAAAGCGCAGTGGCGCTCCATTTCCGAAGTTAACGAACTGGCGTTCGACCATAACGAGATCCTCGAGGCCTGCTTCAACCGGCTGAAATGGCTGGTGCGACTGCGTCCTGTAGGCTTCGAACTGCTCCCGCCCAAATTCACCCTCACCGAGTTGCAGCACCTCTACGAAGCGATCCTGGAAACAGACCTCGACAAGCGCAATTTTCGCAAAAAAATTCTCTCCATGAACCTGCTGATCGACCTGGGCGAAACGCAGGAAGGGGTGGCGCACCGGCCGGCCAAACTCTTTCGATTCGACAAAGGGAAGTACCGCAAGTTTCAGGAAGAGGGGTTCAACTTTGAGTTGAAGGAAAGCAAGAGTAAGAAGAAAGAGGTCAGCACGCGGCAGGCGGCTAATCAGTAGAGCCTTCCCGGCAGGGCTGGGGGGATATCTTTTATTTGGAGTGGTTGAACAGTAGCCGGTCTACTGAGGGATCCGGATAAACCCGTCTGCTGACCATACCGGCTCTACCAGACCGCTCCTTCTCCCGTAAACAAGGCGAAATCCAGTTCCGGATAATCGGCGCGGTAGGTGTCGAGCAACTGGCGGACCTCCGTCTGTAGGTCGGCCGGCATCTCGTGGAGGAACGTGAAGGTTTGGGCGGGATTGGGCTGTGCGGGCAGCGTGAGGGGCCGCGCCTGATCGCGGTGGACCGTAAAATGGCCGTAGTAGCCGTCCGTCAGTTCGCTTTCCGGGACGATGGAAGCCAGCTCGGTGAGGAAGGCTTCAGCGGCGCTTGCTCCGGCGGCCTGCGGGAAATGGACATACCCCCAGAGCGCGGTGGGCGGCACCCGGCGCAGTTCGCTATGCAGCAGGATGATGCCGGCGGCGTCGTCGAAAGAAAGGCGGTATTGGTCGCTGCTGATCACCAGCTGCCCGTCGTTATTGACCGTATTGCGCAGGGCGATGTCGAAATCGTGAAACCCCGGGCTCAGGTCCGCCAAAGGCACTTCGGCCCGGGCCGGCGCCTGGCCTTCCTCGCAGTCGGCCGGCGGCAGGATCTTTTCGATGGATATCCGGACGCGGTTGCCGTTGCGGGAATATTGGTAGCCGATCTCGTAGTTGAGGCAATCTTCCTCCGCGATGGTGCGCATGCGCAGCACGAGCCCCGCTTCCTCCTCGCCGAGCGTTTGCCAGAGGTCGACGTAAAATTCGTCTTCGACCTCAGGGACGACGATCGTCTCCGACAGTTCATCCAGTTTGCAACCACTGAAAGACAGGGAAAACGGCAAAGCCAGCAAGCAAAAAATCAAGGTTCGGCGCATATGTTCGGAGGTCTGTTGTTCAATCCTAAAAAGAACGGTATAATTTAGGAAATGCTGCTTTTTAAAACCACATTTCGCTCCCCAAAAAAGGCTTTTTTCAAAAAATTTACCTTTAGGGTAGGGGATTGCTTTGCTGCCGTCATCTTTTTAGAGAACGATGAAAATAAGGAAACCCAGCGGCCTGTTCGTCCGAAACAATCCGGGTTTCATCCATTTAGTTTGGCTTTTGCGGTCGGATTCTAAACCTTTGATATAATAGACACCGGCCGGGGGAAAGTTGTTCGCACTCAGCACCTGATCCCGGCCGCCTCAAGAAGACGAATCAGCTTATGATAAAACTCAGCGACATTCGCAAATCTTATCGCACCGACTACACCAGCCTGGAAGTCCTGAAAGGGATCGACCTCGAGATCGAAGCGGGCGAATTCGCCTCGATCATGGGGTCGTCGGGTTCCGGCAAGTCGACCCTCCTCAATATCCTGGGCATGCTCGACGATTACGACGAGGGGCAGTACTACCTGGACGGCAAACTGATCAAGAACCTCAGTCAGCGCCAGGCCGCCACGTACCGCAACCAGTTTATCGGATTCGTTTTTCAGTCGTTCAACCTGCTGCCCTTCAAGACGGCGCAGGAAAACGTGGCGCTGCCCCTGTATTACCGCAAAATGGACCGGCGCAAGCGCCAGGACCTGGCCCTGGAATACCTCACCAGGGTGGGGCTGCGCGACTGGGCCGAGCACCTGCCCGGCCAGCTTTCCGGCGGGCAGCAACAACGCGTAGCCATCGCCCGGGCGCTGATCAACCAGCCTAAAGTTATCCTGGCCGACGAACCCACCGGTGCGCTCGATTCGAATACTTCCTACGAAGTAATGAAATTGTTCAAAGAGGTGAACGACCAGGGCATCACCATGCTGATCGTCACCCACGAAACCGATATCGCCAATATGACCCGGCGCATCATCCGCTTGCGCGACGGCGTCATCGACGGCAATATCGTAAACGGCGACGTCCGGCCGCTCGCCGGCTGAGCCTTTTTCGTTACCGATCAATTCCTAGTCACCCATGTTTGATTTCGACAAATGGCAAGAAATATTCAACTCGATCCAGCGCCATAAGCTGCGCACCGGCCTGACGGCCCTGGGGGTCTTCTGGGGCATCTTCATGCTGGTGATCCTCCTCGGCGCCGGAAAGGGCTTGCAAAACGGCGTAGAATACGAATTCCGCGACGACGCCACCAACAGCATCTGGGTGCGCCGCGGAGAAACGTCCATGGAATACAAAGGCCTGCCGGAAGGGCGCCGCATCCGCTTCGACAATAGCGATTTCGACTACCTGGCGGAAAATGTGAAGGGCATCGAACACCTCACGGGCCGCTACTATTTGTCGAGCGACCGCACCGTGACTTACGGCGAAAAACGGCTCAGCTTCCCCGTGCGCGGTGTACACCCGGGGCACCTCTACCTGGAAAATACCATCATGCGCCAGGGGCGTTACCTCAATGATCAGGACCTGGCGGGATTTCGCAAAGTGGCGGTCATCGGCGAGATCGCCAAGGAAAACCTCTTCGGGGCTGACGAAGCGATCGGCAAAGAACTGAACATCGGCGGTATCGTCTACACCGTCGTCGGCGTGTATTACGATACCGGCGGCGAAAACGAGATGCGGGTGATCTACCTGCCGATGACTACCACCCAGAAGGTATACGCCGGAACGGATGAGATCCACACCCTGATGTTCACCGGCGGCGACATGTCGCTGGAAGAGATGAAAGAAGTGGAAGCGGAAGTGCGGCAGGCCTTTGCGGTGCGGCACCAGTTTCATCCTGAAGATCGCCGGGCCCTCTTCATCAGCAATATCGCCGAGGAGTATCAGCAATTTCAAAGTCTCTTTGCGGCCATCCGCGCATTCGTCTGGTTCGTCGGGGTCGGCACCCTGCTGGCCGGCGTAATCGGCGTGAGCAATATCATGCTGATCATCGTAAAAGATCGCACCCGCGAGATCGGCATTCGCAAAGCGATGGGAGCTACCCCGTCCTCCATCGTTTCCATGATCCTGCAGGAGGCGGTCTTCATCACGGCCGTCGCCGGCTACCTGGGCATCTTTGCTGGAACGGGCGTACTCGCTCTGATGGGCTCCATGGCCGTCGATTATTTCCGGCATCCGCAGGTCAATTTCGGGGTGGTCCTCATAGCTACCCTGGTGCTGGTGCTGGCCGGAGCGCTGGGCGGGCTGATGCCGGCGCTGCAGGCGGCGCGGATCAATCCGGTAGTTGCCATAAAAGGAGGCGGAAAATGATAACGTTAACCGTAAGCGTCCATAACTATGTTTGATCGGGATAAGTGGCAGGAAATACTGGCGACCATGCGCAAGCACAAGCTGCGTACGGCCCTCACGGCCCTGGGCGTTTTTTGGGGCATCTTCATGCTGGTCTTTGTGCTGGGTATGGGCAAGGGCCTGGAAAACGGCGTGTTCCGCGGGTTCGGCAATCAGGCCAAGAACGTGATGTACGTATGGGCGGAACGGACGACGGAGCCCTATAAAGGCTTCCAGCCGGGGCGCCGGCCACAACTGGAGTTCCAGGATATTCTCGCCATCCGGCAGCAGGTGCCCGAGGTGGAGCTCATCGCCCCGCGCTACTCCTTGTCGGATGCGCCGGTGATCAAGGGCGATCAGACTAAAGATTGCGAGATCCGGGGGGAAATGTGGGATATGGTCCGGATCGAAGCGTTTTTGCTCCACGAAGGGCGGTACATCAACCAACGCGATGTCGACGAAAGCCGCAAGGTAGCTGTTCTCGGTAAGCGGACGCGGGAAGTGCTGTTCGGCGACGAGCCCTGTATCGGAAAGTACGTGCGCATCCGCGGGGTGGAATTCCGCGTGATCGGCGTTTTCGGCCCGCACCAGATCAAGCCCTGGACGGAGAGCGACCTGGAAGCGGTGGTCATCCCGCTCACTGCTATGTACCGCACTTTCGCCACCGGGGAACGCGTCGACTATTTTGCCTGCTCGGCGGCGCCCGAGGTGCTGGTCAGCGAGATCGAGCCCATCGTCAAAGGCTTGTTGAAAAAAAGACATAACGTGGCTCCCGATGACCCCCGCGGCATCGGCGGCTTCAACCTGGAAGAGCAGTACCTGAGCGTCCGCAATTTGTTCAACGGCATCAACGCCTTCCTCTGGTTTGTCGGCATCGGCACCTTGCTGGCGGGCATCGTCGGCGTGAGCAACATCATGCTGATCGTCGTCAAAGAACGCACCAAAGAGATCGGCATCCGCAAAGCCATGGGGGCCACGCCGGCTTCGATCATCAGTATGATCCTGACCGAATCGGTGTTCATCACTTCCTTTTCGGGCTACCTCGGTTTGCTGGTGGGGACGTTCCTCATCGGCGGGATCAATTATTTTTTGATGGCGAATAACCTGGAGCCGGAAAACTTTTACAACCCGCAGGTCAATCTCACGATCGGCCTGGGGGCCGTCATCATCCTGGTGCTGGCCGGAATGCTGGCCGGCCTGATCCCGGCGCTGCAGGCGGCGCGGGTGAATCCGGTGGTGGCGCTGAAAGATGAATGAACCCATTGCGGGGTTAGTAATTGGCCTGCAAACTGTACTTTTTGGTTATGCTTCGTTGCAAAAAAAAACCATTTAGCTCAGGCTAAAATCCGGTTTGCGCGTCTTGTCTAACCAAAAAACCGCTGGTTTTCGGCTCAAAGACCAAAACGGCAATGAGTTCAATAGGAACAGTTAAAGTATAAAAAACTAAATTGAATTGTCATGAATAAAGGCTGCCTCATCTCCCTGGGAATCGTATTGTTACTGGCCACCGTCGGGTTGGGGGCTTATTTTTACAACCAGCGCAACGCCGGTCCGGAAAGCTTTGAGACCGAGCAACCCGTTTACACCGATATTGTGCGCAAGACCGTCGCGACGGGGGCTATCCGGCCGCGCAAAGAAGTGCAGATCAAGCCGCAGGTGTCGGGTGTGGTCGATGAGCTGTTCATCGAAGCCGGCGAGATGGTCGCCAAAGGGCAAAAGCTGGCGCGCATCAAGCTGGTGCCCAACGAAGTCAACATCAACTCCGCAAAATCGAGCGTCGAACTGGCCCGCCTGCGGCTGCGCAACGCCGAGCGGGAACTGGAGCGCCAGCGCGATCTCAACCGCAGCCGGCTGGACGTCGAATCAGCCCGGGTAAGCTACGAGAACGCCAAAATGGAAGAAGAACGCCAGCGCGGCCTTTTCGAGGAGGGCGTGATCTCCGAACAGGAGTACAACCGCTTTAAAACCGACCTGGGCGTCGCCAAAGCGGAGTACGAAAACGCCAAGATTACGGCCGCCAACAGCCTCAAACAGTTCGAAACCGACGTCGACATCGCCCGCCAGGAACTGGACGCCGCCATCAACAACCTGCAGCTGCTGCGCGAAGGCGCCTCCCGCAATTCCAAACAGGTGGCCAACATCGTTGTGTCTACCCTCGACGGCATGGTGCTCGACGTGCCGGTGGAAGAAGGCACCTCGGTCATCGAACGCAATAACTTCAACGAAGGCACGAGCATCGCGATCGTCGCCGATATGAACGAACTGATCTTCGAAGGGAAGGTCGACGAATCGGACGTCGGAAAGCTGAAAGAAGGCATGCCCCTGGAACTGACCGTCGGCGCCATCGAAGGGGCTACTTTCGACGCCACCCTGGAGTTTATCGCGCCGAAAGGGGAAGAAGAGGAAGGCACCGTCAAGTTCGAGGTGCGCGCCGCCGTAAAACCGAGTAAGGAGATCTTCCTCCGCGCCGGGTACAGCGCCAACGCCGATATCATTCTCGACCGCCGCCGCAACGTGGTCGCAATAAAAGAACGCGACGTCATCTTCGAAGAAGATACGACTTACGTAGAAATACAGACCGGCGACCGCCAGTTCGAACGCCGCCAGGTCAAACTCGGCCTTTCCGACGGCATCATGGTGGAGGTCGTCAACGGAATCGATACGACCCACCAGATCAAGGTGATCAAACCTTCGTGAAATTGAACGCTTGTTCGTAGGCAGCTATTGGGTTTTGTACATAGCGCTTTTAATGTAGGGCCGCAAATTTCCAGCGATTCTCGGTTTGGCAGTAAGCATTTTTTATTCGCAGCGCCGGAGGCGCAAGATGTTGGTAGATGGTTTCTTCAGTGCCGAGGTACGGAATATTCGCTGCATGCCGACCATCTTTCCTATTCCGTACCTCCGGCGCGGCAATCATTGCAAACGAAATAGGCTACCGGTAGCTCGTACGGCTGGGACGAGAGCACAACAATGTTTCAAACCGAGGATTGCTGTCAAATTTCCTTATCCCTTTTCTTTTTTATATCTGATTTTTTGGTATATTACCTCCCGCCTATACGCTGTTCCGGGCCGGAAACGATCGCTTTCGGGTTTTCCCTTCTTTCAAACCGAGCGGGATGATGTCATCACCAATGACCTCTTGGGTTCGATTCTCCGTTTTGGCGCTGCTTTGCCTCGGGGGAATATTTTCCGTTTTCGGCTCGTCCGTACCTTATCAGGTAGAATATTTCAGCACTGAGGCCGGCCTGGCCGACCGCTGGGTGTGGGATATGGCGCGCGATCAGCGAGGTTTCCTCTGGTTCGCCACCGATAACGGCTTGAACCGTTACGACGGGCACGAGTTCATCACCTTCGACAACAGGCCGGGCAGCCCCGTTCAGCTGTCCGGGCAAAGTATTTACCGCATTTATCCCGACCATCGCGGCTACTTCATTTTGTACTACCGCTTCAACCGGAAGTTCATCGACCTCTTTCGTCCCGATGCGCTGAGCCTGCAGCGCATCGACCTCAATCCCGACAACGGCGTCGCCGGCAAAGTGCTGAACATGCATACCGGGCCCGACGGCCGGTTGTACGTCCTGGCGCACCACGCCGCCGCTATGACCGTTTACCAGCTCACGGAGGACCATCGCTTTCGGGTGGTCACCCAGACGCGGTGGCCGGGCGCGCCGGAGTACGGCGACCTCCTGGTGACCCGCAACGCAGAGATCTGGATCTCGGAGGACTCCGGCCGGTTGTGCCGGTTGGGGGGAAAAGGACAGATCCTGCAGGAATGGCGCGTCTCCGACATCGTAGGGCGCGAGCGGGCGTCGTACATCACCATGGTGCTGACCGACCAGGCCGACGGCGCCGTCTGGTTCTCGTCCTACGGCCTGCCGGGCTTATTCGTTCTGCGGCCGGACGAGCGCGAATTCCGGCCGGCCCCCGGCCTGCCGCCTCAGCATACCTACGAACGGCTGTGGGCCGATGAAAAAGGCCGCTTGCTGGCCGTCGATATGGACGAACTCAGCGGCCGGAGCGAACACCTGTACTGCCTGCTGCCGGACGGACAGGTGATCCCCTACGATTTTCCGCTGGAATGGCAACGGGATATCAACCTGATCGTCGCGAATGACTTCATCGAAGGCGACCTGTGGGTCGCCACCCACCGCGGCATCGTTCGCGCCCGGCCCGACGCTCCTCTGGTGCAACCCCTCGTCGTCAATCCGCAGCCCGAAAAGAACAGCTGGTTCAGCGTGCGTTCGCTGGCGGTAGTCGACGAGACTATGCTGCTGGCTACGGAAAACCGGGGCTGGTATCGCTACGACCTGAGCTCGGGGCGTTTGCGGTCCTGGCTCAAAGAAGGCGTCGCTCCGGACCCGCTGACCAAACTGCGGCATCCTTCCCGTTTTATTGTCTGGGGCGATTCGGTGCTCTGGGGAACCAACTATATTCGCAACACCCGCCTGCAGATCGTGCAATACCACCTGAAAAAAGACCGGCTGCGCGTGTATGAACATCCATCCCCCAGCCGGGTGATGGATATGCTCTACAGTGAAAAGGACAGCTTGTTCTGGCTCTTTACCGGGCAGCCCGGTGAAGAAGGCCGGGTGTTTACCTTTGACCCCGGCTCCGCCACCTTTACCGAATACCGCAATACCGACGGGTCGGCGCCCCTGATGCAGGTGATCCCGCAGTTCGCTCTGGAAACCGGCGACGGCGCCCTCTGGGTAGGAACGGATAACGGGCTGATCGCAATAGACCGGCAGCGGGGAACCTCGCGCTCACTGCGGCAGGAAGCCGGGTTCGAACATCCTTTCCTGATGGTCCTGCACGAAATGAAAGACGGTCAGCTGTTGGTCGGCAGCCTGGGCGGCGGACTCCACCGCTTCGATCCGGCGGAGGAGAAGGTCAACCGGGTTTGGACCCGCCAGGACGGGCTGCCCAATAACAAGATTGCCGGGCTCCTCGAAGATGAAGCCGGCAACTACTGGATCACCACTTTCGGCGGATTGGCGTACGGCGACCTCGGAGCAGGGGAGTTTCACAACTTCTTTCTCTCCGACGGGCTGGGCAATGACGAGTACAATCGACTGGCCTTTTACCATGACGGTTCGGGGCGCTATTATTTCGGAGGCATCCGCGGGGTCGACGGCTTCTGGCCGGAAGAGTTGCTGCCTACCCGCGATTCCCTGGAAGCGCCGGTATTGCTTTCGCGGGTCACCTACGCCCCTCGCCGGGGCGGCAAGATGGTCGAACACCTGGCTGACCTGGGAACGCTGGAGGAGGTCAGGCTGCCGGCGGCCAACCGGAGCTGCGTCTTTCAAGTCGCCCTGGCCGATTACCAACATCCGGCGAGCCACCAGTTTGCCTACCGCCTGGAAGGCTTCGACGACCAGTGGCGCCTGCTGGGACGCAACCGCGAGCTGCGCTTCAGCTACCTGCCTGCGGGCCGTTACCTGCTGCGGGTGGCCGCCGCCGATCGCAACGGCACCTGGTCGCGAGAAGAACGCCGCATCCGCATCGTGGTCGAGCTTTTCTTTTTCCAGACCCCGGCATTTATCCTGTCGGCGATCGCCCTTTTGATGCTCCTGTTCTACGCGTTCTACCGGTACCAGCTGCGGCAGCGGATGACAGCCGCGGAAGCGCAACGGCTCCGCGAACTCGACAGCTTGAAGACGCGGCTCTACGCCAATATCACCCATGAGTTCCGCACCCCGCTTACCCTGATCCTGGGGCGCAGCCGCCAGCTGAAGGAAAAACTGAAGGACGGTGAATCGCAGGAGGCGATCCAATCGGTGGAATACAACGGCCGTCGGCTCCTCGACCTCGTCAATCAACTGCTGGAACTGCGCAAGCTCGAAGCAGGCACGCTCGGCCTGCACTGGGTAGGAGGAGACATCATTCCGGGGGTGCGCCTGCTGGTGAACAACTTCAACAGCCTGGCCCGGCAAAAAGGAGTGCAGCTCGACTTTACGGCGCAGCCCGAGGTTATCGCCATGGACCACGACCCCGACAAACTGCACAAGATCATCAGCAACCTGCTGGCCAACGCCGTGCGATTCACGCCCGCCGGAGGGCGCATCGGCATTTCCGTAAACCGGATCGGGGAAACACTCAAAATAACAGTCAGCGATAACGGCCCCGGAATCAGCCCGGGAGAACTGGAACGCATTTTCGACCGCTTCTTTCAAAGCGAGCGACAACCCGCCTCCGACCTGGGCGCCGGCATCGGCCTTTCGCTGACCAAAGAGCTGGTGCAGCTGCTCGGCGGCCGGATCGAAGTAGAAAGCGAAGAAGGCAAAGGCGCGCTCTTCAACGTGTGGCTGCCCGTGCATAACGATCATCCGGCTGCTCCGGAAAGTAAGCCGACCGCAGCGCCGCCGCCGGTAGTACCCGCCGCCGACCCCGCCTCGGGCGCCGGGCCGGACCACCAGCCTTTGTTGTTGATCGTGGAAGATAACGTCGACCTCGCCCAGTACCTCCGTCACTGCCTGGGCGATCGTTACCGGCTCCTGACGGCCTACAACGGGCGGGAAGGGATACAGCAGGCGCTGGAAAACGTCCCGGACCTGATCCTCAGCGACCTCATGATGCCGGAAGTTGACGGCCTGACCCTCGTGGAAACCCTGAAGGGGGATCAGCGCACCAGCCATATCCCCATTCTGGTGCTCACCGCTCTGGCCGAAGTACAAGACCGCGTGGAAGGACTGAGGCGCGGGGCTGACGCCTATCTGGGCAAGCCCTTCGACGCGGAAGAACTGCAATGGCAGGTGCACAACCTGCTGCAGCTGCGCGCCTTGTTGCGCGAGCGCTACGGCAACCTTAAGGTAGCGGACAACCGGCCGCATCCGGATGCGGACGCGTTTGACTGGCCGTTGGAGGACGCTTTCCTGAACCGGGTGCTCGACGTGGTGCGGGCCAATCTGTCCGATCCCGATTTTTCGGTCGAATGGCTGTGTAAGGACGTGGGGGTGAGCAGTTCCCAGCTCCACCGCAAGCTCACCGCCCTTACCGGGCTATCGGCTATCAAACTCATCCGACGCCTGCGCCTGGAAAAAGCGCGCCGGCAATTGTTGGAAGCCCCCCAAATGCAGGTCGCCGAGATTGCTTACCAGGCCGGGTTCAACGATCCGCGCTACTTCAGCCGCGTTTTTGCCCGCGCATTCGATATGACGCCCACCCAGTACCGGGAGCAGCGATCGTGATTGGACCCCCACCCGCAGTAGCAGCGCCTTTTTGCGAGCAGTTTTCGGCTAATACGGATTTTTATTGCAATTTTGTAGTCGAAATCTTCTTTCGCTTCCCCATCGAAGATCGTTAGGATACAAAAACCATCCCGCATGAAGCGCATTTCTATACCGGCCTTTTTCCTGTTGATCCTGGCATTTTCGGCGAGCAAGCCGCCGGTGCTCGACGACTGTCTGGAGCTGCCCGAAGAATATTTCAACTACGCCGCCATTCAGCTGCCGGCCCACCTGCAACTGCCGGGTTTGGCGGCCCAGGACAATACCCCGGCCGACAATCCCGTCACCGACGCCGGCGCTACCCTGGGGCGCGTGCTATTTTACGACAAAAAACTTTCGATCACCAATACGGTGTCCTGCGCCGACTGCCACAAACAGGAGATCGCTTTCACCGACGACAGCCAGTTCAGCCAGGGCTTTCAGGGCGGATTCACCGGCCGCAACTCGATGAGCCTGGTAATGGCCCGCTATTATCCCAACGGTCATTTTTTCTGGGACGAACGCGCCTCGACCCTGGAAGACCAGATACTGATCCCCATCGAGGATCCCGTCGAAATGGGGGAAGACCTGGACGATCTGGTGAACGAACTACAGGGCGTAGCCTATTATCCGGACCTGTTCCAGGCGGCTTTCGGCGACCCCGAAGTTACGTCCGATCGCATCGCCCGGGCGGTTTCCCAGTTCATACGCTCCATGGTCTCCTATCAGTCGAAATACGACCAGGGCAGGGCGCTGGCGCCGCCGGGCCCGCCGGAAGATATCCCCTTTCCCAATTTTACCGAGCAGGAGAACCGGGGCAAGAAAATATTCTTTTCCGACAAGCTGGGCAATTGCGCTGCTTGCCACGGCACCGAGACTTTCACCGCGCCGGGGCCCCGCAATAACGGGCTGCAAATGGAATACGCCGATCCGGGTATCGGCGGCGTTACCGGCAACCCGAATCAGGTGGGGCTGTTTAAAGTGCCCTCCCTGCGCAACGTCGCCCTCACGGCGCCGTACATGCACGACGGCCGCTTCGACGGCCTGCTCCAGGTAGTGGCGCATTACGATCACGGCGTGGTCGCCCATCCCAATCTTTCGCCGCCGCTCATCGACGAAGCGACCGGGCAGCCCCGTCAGCTGATGCTCTCCAATGACGACCGGCTGGCGCTGGTGGCTTTCCTGCATACCCTCACCGATACGGCTTTCATTACCGATGAACGCTGGTCCGATCCTTTCTTTGAAGGAACGACGTCTGCCGTAGATCCATTCGTGGACATCGGGCTTTCCATCTTCCCTAACCCGGCGGCCGAGGTGCTCCACCTCACCGTTGGTTCCGATGCCGGCCCCAAGCAACTGGCGCTATACGACGAAGCGGGGCGAAGGGTGCAGACCGGCCAATTCCAGGGGCTCCGCCATCAGCTGTTTGTCGATCAGCTGCCCGGCGGTTTGTACTTCCTGCATGTGTCGGGCGAGAACTGGGCGGTTTCCCGGCGCGTCGTATTGCAGCGGTAGCTGAACATTCCAGCGTTTTCTGAGGTTAGCAGGTCACAATACACGCCATCCAATGCTGAATCTATTAATGCTGCACGGGAACGGTGGGGCAACGAGTCGGTTTTCACTATTTGCGGACTATCTCGCTGAGAACCCGCTAGAGTCGCTGCGATTGCATCTCCCGGAATTGCCCGGTTTCGAGGATCGCCCCTTGCCGGCGGGCCCGGTCGATTGGCCCGTATTTCTCGAACCGCTGGCCGCTGCGGTGGCGGCGCATCCCGATGAGCCCTGGTTGTTTTACGGGCACGGCATCGGCGGTTCCATCCTTTTGGAATGGGCCGCCCGCGATTGGGTCGGCGGTGCGCCGCCGCTTGATCTTTGGCTGCACGCCCCGATCGGGGCTTCGCTGAACCATCGCTTTTTTCCCCGCCTGATGCGCCCCCGGTGGGTGCGCGCGCTGCTGCACCGGCTGATCTATACGCCGGCCCTGCAGCCCGTATGGGAGAAGCGGCTGTTCCGGGAGCCGGCGGCTATCCCCGCAGCGGTGCGCAACCGGTTTTTCCGCGACTACGCCCGCTGTGCTGCTTTTCCCGTCTTTTTTGATCTCATCACGCCCGGCTGGTACGAGGAAGTGCAGGCGCGGCTGACGGGGTCCGACTTTTTCTTCGTCTGGGGGGCGGAAGAGCGCGTGGTGGCGGCCCGTTTTCTGGATTTCTGGCGGCGCGACTTCCCCGGCGCCCGCTTCGAGGTCGTTCCGGAATGGGACCATTTTCCCATGCTCGACCGGCCGGCGGCGTTTTACGGGAAAATGAAAAGCTGGCTGGACCCCTTCCTGGCGCAAAGCAATACGAGCGATGAGTAAACTCGGACAACTGCAATGGATACGCCGGCTGGGCCTGCCCACTCCGCCCTTTCGGGAGCTTACCTACGCCGATTTTCGCGCCGGTCGCCGGCCTGGCCGCGCGCTGCGGTTCCCTTTGGCGGTGCGTTCGACCTACTCTGCGGAGGACGGTGCGACCCGCAGCCTGGCCGGTCATTTTCATACTGCCCTCGGGGTGGAAGAGGAAAACCTGGCGGAGGCCGTCGCCGCCGTTTTTGCCGCTTATCCCCGGCCGGAAGAGCAATCGGTGATATTGCAGGAAATGATCAGGGCCGATTTTTCCGGCGTCCTTTTCGCTTATCGGCGCGCCTGCTGGCGGGTGGAGTGGATCGAGGGCGCCGGCGAGGCTTTGGTGAGCGGCCATACCGAGCCGAATGTGCTCCTGCTGCCCCGCTTGGCGGCCTCCGACCGGTGGCTCGCATTACCGGCCGGGCGTTGGCCGGGTGGGCTCCACCTGGACCGCGGCCTGCGGAGCGCGCTGGTCGACCTTGCCGTTTTCGCCGGCCGCCTGCTTGCCGATAGCCGGGCAGAATACGGTTTGGATATTGAGTTTTCGGTACGCGGTAAGCGCTTGTACTTATTACAGGCGCGCCCCGTCACCACGCCGCAGGCCGCCGAGGAGGTGTTGACGAGCGCCAACCACAAAGAGATATTGCCGCCTTACCCCTCGCGGCTGATGACCTCGGTCATCGCGGGCGCCGGAGAGACCTTGTTCGGCTATTACCGGGAGCTCGACCCTTCGCTGACGCCCCGGCGCTTCATTCTGCCGGCGGCGGGGATGCCCTGGATCAACCTCACCGCCCTGCTCGATGCGATGGTGCGATGGGGGCTGCCCACGAAGCTGGTATGTGCGTCGGTGGGGGCGGAAGACCCCTACGGAGTAGGCCTCCGCCCATACGTCGCCGTCGCCCGGCTTCGCGTTTTCGGAAAAGTGCTGGGGCAGCAGCTCACCGCCCGCCGCGCCGTAAAGCGTTGGGTGAAACGGTGGCGCGAGGAAAGCCCGCTGCGACGGAAGCGCCGCGCGGACGCCTGGGCATCCCGGCCCGGTGCAGCATTCGGAGAGTGGCTGGCGGATTTTCAGCGCCTCTACGTCGAGCTGGTCACCCACATGCAGGCCCTCACGGGCGCCATGTCGGGGCCCGTAGCGGTGCTGAGCCGGCTCGGCATCCTGGAAAAGGCGGCGCCCTATTTGCGGCAGAAGAGCGTCGGCGCCGATTACCTGGCGGCATTCCGGGCCTTGCGCACCGGGCGGCTCGCACGGGAGTCCTTTCTGGACGCCTTCGGGCACCGGGGATTTTACGAATCGGATATCGGGCAAAGGCGTTTCCGGGAATATACGGAGGCGGAATGGGAGCAGCTGACGGCGCCCTCGCCGGAAAGCGGGGAAATAGCAACAGAGAAAGGGAGCCGGGCGGCCTACCTGTGGGGCAGGTTGATCGAGCCGGTGGTGCGGCTCATCCACGCCCGCGAGTGGATACGGCACGAGAGCATGCGTTTTTTCTGGGATTTTCGCCGGGAATTGCAGTCGGCCGCCGCTGCTCGCTTCGGCGCTGACTTTGCACCCTGGGCGTACGAGGCCGCTGACCTGGAACAGTTGTTTGCCGGAGAAATGACCTTGGCGGAACTGTCCGGTAAAAACTACGAACCCCAGTCGGGCTGGGATATCAACACCTTTCTGGCCGACGGCTATGGCCGCCGCATACCGCTGGCCGCTCTGACCGGAGGAGCAGGCCGTTCAGCGGTGAGCCGACCGATCGGCATCTATCCCGGGCGCGTCACTGGGCAGGTATGGCGGGTAGGGCAGGCCGGCCTGTCGGAATGGCGACGGCCCGATTTCCCGGTGGTGATCCTCGTGGCCGACGCCCTGGACCCCGGCTGGATACCCTTTTTCGATCAGGTGGATGCGGTCGCCTCTTACGTCGGCGGGTTGCTCTCCCACGCCTCCATCATCCTGCGGGAAGCGCGCATCCCCGCAGTGACACAGCTGCCGGCCGACCTGGAGCTGAAAACCGGAGATTGGGTAACCTTGGATGGAAAAACGGGAGCGATTGCGAAGACGGGGCGCCCGGAAGAGCAATAGACTCGTTGCGCAGGGAATTTTCATCCGAACCGAACAAGAAATTAACCCCTAAATCATCCGGCTTAAACCTTCAGCATATCCGTTGCGGCGCTTTCCAGGGAAGTGATCCGGCCCCGGGCGTTGGTCACCTCAAAATAGTTGTACCAGCCCTCATTTTCCACGGCTTTTTCGAGCATGTGGACGTGCCCCAGGTTGGGCATTTTCCAGACGGCGGCGTAGCGATATTCATCGCTGTGGGGCGTTGCTTCGTCGCATATCGAGAAGCCGATCAGTTCGGCGCCCAGGGTTTCCATCTTTTCGATGCCGGCGCGCAGCTGGTTGAGAAATTCCTGGCGCTGTTCCCGCGATACCTCATACCAGGCGGGCCTGGGTTTCCACAATTCGACGTATAGGTGCATAGTTCCATTTTATTGGTTGACCGGAAAGGTAAAGGAAGAAAGGGCCCGGCTCCATGATGTTTATTGGAGGCGGGCATGATTTTTGTCATCGCGGGCAATGGCAATACTTTGACAGATTCAGGTGAACCGATCCGCGATTATTTAGTTTGATTTAAGTGCGTTTCAAATGAGGCGAAAGCTGCTGCGGTTACCTCAAAACCGACAAAAACAAAGGGGCTGCGCCCGCACAAAAGAAATGGGCGAGACTCCAAAAAGACGTATATTTGCGGCATGAAGAACATCAGAAATTTTTGTGTTATTGCGCATATCGATCACGGGAAAAGCACCCTTTCCGATCGCTTGTTGCAATTCACCAAGACGATCTCGGATCGCGACATGAAGGACCAGGCCCTGGATAATATGGACCTGGAGCGGGAGCGAGGCATTACGATCAAGAGCCACGCGATCCAGATGTACTACGACCATACTGACGGCGAGACTTATATCTTCAACCTCATCGATACGCCGGGGCACGTCGACTTTTCCTACGAAGTGTCGCGATCCATCGCCGCCTGCGAAGGCGCCCTGCTTTTGGTCGACGCCACCCAGGGCATCCAGGCGCAGACTATCTCGAACCTGTACCTGGCCATCGAGCACGACCTGGAGATCATCCCGGTGGTGAATAAGGTGGATATGCCCAACGCAATGATCGAAGATGTTTCCGAACAGATCATCGACCTGATCGGCTGCGAACCGGACGAGATCATCCCCGCGAGCGGAAAAACCGGTTCAGGCGTGCCGGAGATCATGAAGGCCATCGTCGATCGCATCCCGGCGCCGGTGGGCAAGCCGGAAGCGCCCCTGCAAGCCCTCATTTTCGATTCGGTATTTAACGCTTACCGGGGCGTGATCGTCTATTTCCGGATCTTTAACGGCGCCTTGCGCAAAGGAGAGAAAGTCCGGTTTTTCCATACCGATAATGAGTACGAAGCGGATGAGATCGGCGTATTGCGCATGGATCTTTCGCCCCGCGAAGAGCTGTCGGCCGGCAACGTCGGCTACATCATTACCGGGATCAAAAATTCGCGGGAAATTAAAGTAGGCGATACCCTAACCCATATCGAATCGCCTTGTGATAAACCCATACAGGGATTTGAAGACGTCAAGCCGATGGTCTTCGCCGGCATTTTTCCCGTTGACAACGACGACTACGAAGACCTGCGCGACAGCATCGAAAAGCTGCAGCTCAACGATGCCTCGCTGGTGTACGAACCCGAGTCTTCGGTAGCGCTGGGCTTCGGCTTCCGCTGCGGCTTCCTGGGGATGCTGCACATGGAGATCGTCCAGGAGCGCCTGGCCCGGGAGTTCGATCAGGACGTTATCACCACCGTGCCCAACGTTTCCTATTTCGCATACACCAAAAAGGGGGAAGAGCTGGTCGTGCGCATGCCCTCCGACCTGCCCGATCCTACCCTGGTCGATTACGTGGAGGAGCCGTTCATCGAAGCGCAGATCATCACCAAGCCCGATTTCGTCGGGTCCATCATGGAGCTATGCATCGAAAAGCGGGGCATAATCACCAAGCAGAATTACCTAACCCAGGACCGGGTAGAGATGACCTTCGAGCTGCCGCTGGCCGAGATCGTTTTCGATTTTTACGACCGGCTCAAGTCGATTTCCCGCGGCTACGCTTCTTTTGACTACGCGCCGATCGGCTATCAGCAATCCGACCTGGTCAAGCTGGACATTCGTCTCAACGGCGAGGTCGTCGACGCGTTTTCCTCCCTCGTCCACCGCACCAAAGCCGAGGCTTTCGGTCGGAAGATCTGCAAAAAGCTGAAAGAGCTGTTGCCCCGCCAGCAGTTCGTCATCGCTATTCAGGCTTCCATCGGCGCCAAGATCATCGCCCGCGAAACGATATCCGCCATGCGCAAAGACGTTACGGCCAAGTGCTACGGCGGGGACATCACCCGCAAGCGCAAGCTGCTCGAAAAGCAGAAAGCCGGTAAGAAGCGGATGCGCCAGTTCGGAAAAGTGGAAGTGCCGCAAACGGCCTTCCTCGACGTGCTTAAGCTGGATTGATTATGTTTTTCCGGTTCTTCTACGCCTTGCGCCGCCAGGGCATCGGCGTCAGCTTACACGAATACCTCACCCTGATGGAGGCCCTGCGCGAAGGGCTGGCCGGGTATCGCGTCGAGGACTTCTACGCGCTGAGCCGCGCCATCTTCGTCAACGATGAATCGCAGCTCGATCGCTTCGATATGGTTTTCGACGCCCATTTCCGGGGCATCGAATGGCTGCCCGATGATTTTTTTACGAAGGCGATTCCCAGAGAATGGCTCGAGAACGAGTTTATGCGCTCCCTCAGCGATGAAGAAAAGGCCCGGATCGAAAAGCTCGGCGGCCTCGACGCTCTGATGGAGCGGTTTCAGCAATTGCTGGCGGAGCAGAAAGAAGCCCATCAGGGGGGCGACAAATGGATAGGGACGGGCGGTACTTCGCCCTTCGGGCACTCGGGCTACCACCCGGAAGGCTTCCGCCTCGGCGGCGAGAGCCGGAATCGCCGGGCGATCAAAGTATGGCAGAAGCGCGAATTCCGAAACCTGGACGATCGCGTGGAGCTGAATACCCGCAACATCAAGCTCATTCTGCAGCGCTTACGGCTGCTCAGCCGCGAGGGCCCCGAAGCGGAGCTCGATCTTGACGAGACCATCCGCCGGACTTCCCACAACGCCGGAATGCTGGATGTGGCTCTGCGGCCTTCCCTGCGCAACCGGGTGAAGGTGTTGCTGCTGATGGATGTGGGCGGGTCGATGGACGACCACGTGCACCTCTGCGAGCAGCTTTTCTCAGCGGCGCGCTGGGAGTTCAAGCACCTCGAATGCTACTACTTCCACAACTGCGTCTACGAATCGGTCTGGCGCGACAACCGGCGGCGCTTCACGGAGCGCGTTCCCACCCTCGAGCTGATCCACAAGTACAACCAGGATTACAAGCTGATTTTTGTCGGCGACGCCGCCATGTCGCCTTACGAGATCTATTACCGGGGCGGCAGCGTGGAGCACTTCAACGATGAGGCGGGCATTACCTGGCTGCGGCGGCTGCAGGCGCAGTTCAAAAATATGGCCTGGATCAATCCGCTACCCGAATACGAGTGGGAGTACTACGAATCCGTTCGTCATCTGCGGGCGTTTACCGGCAACCGGATGTTTCCGATGACGGTAGCGGGCCTGACCCAGGCCATGCGTTGTCTGAAAAACGCGAAATTCACTTACGACAATCAAATCTGGGACGCCGGCTGAACGGCCGGATTTTTCGTTTTGTTTACTGAGCTGGTGTTTGCCGCCGTCGTCGCGGCGTCCCTTCACACGTGTGGAAAATCAAATCGTACCGGACACGGCGTCGTTTGCGACCATTAATCAAAATGGAGGTTCGCCAGTGTCTTCTTAGGGTCGTCTCGGTTGTGTGCAACTATTCCCGACGCAGGTCCGGTTACGGAAAAGTAGGGGAAACGGCGAGTTTGGCGCCGTCAGACTTCCCAGTCGGCAATGCCGTTTGAAGCCATAACGATACCTCCTCCAAGAATAAATGCACCAAGTGCGATGTACAGAATGAGCATGACAAAAAGGTTTAAATCGGTTTTTGAATTAAGATAGCCTCCCCGTTGGGGGTTATGACAATAGAAAAATGCCTTGAAACTTGTTCACGGGAAAACAACTGAGGGATCGATAGATCAGGCTTTTGGGGAAAGGGGCATAGCAAAAGCGGGCGTCAATTCTGCGAGCAAAAAGCGTACGCCGCGGTAAACACCGCATTCCTGCGGAAATTTGGGTGAGTGTTGAACATAGTCCTTAGTACCAGTAAGCAAACGCTGCGGGCAGGAGGATAATTTCACTCCGAAGGTACGGGGACTATAACAGAAGGACACTGATCAGGAAGCGCTGGGCCGATTCTATGGGAATATAATCCTGTTAGTTGCCCGGCTCTTGTGACCGGAATTGGAGATAAGGGAAAATGTTCAGATGGGAATTTGTTGTAAGTAGCTATTTTGAAAACAAAAAGCAGAGGATTTTGCTTAACGCATCCCCGGATTTTTGCGAAAAAATTCTTAGTTCCAACGCTTTTTCTCGGACAGGAGGCTCGTCAGAGCGATGAGCCCTCCGCCGATCAAGAAGGCGCCGGTAGCAATGTAGAGGATGAGCATAACCCGGATATTATAGTTTGTTCTGTTTATAGGGGCAGTGCTAAAATGCAAAAAAACTGACACCTATCCTAATCGCAGGAAAAAAATTTAAAAAAAATAACGGAAAAGGATCGAAAGGCGGGAGAAAAGCGAAGGAGCCGGCGCGGGGCCGGCTCCGGTATTCAGTAGTTCCTTAGTAGTTGTCGTAATTGCTGTTGTAGCGGTCACCGCCGTTATTGCGGCGATCCCGGTCGTAGCTGCTGCCGCGATCGTAGCTGCTGCCGCGGTCGTAAGCGCTGCCGCGGTCGTAGCCACCCCGGCCGCCGCCGCCGCCACCGCCACCGCGACGATCGTAACCGCCGCCGCCGCCGCGACGCTCGTAACCACCGCCGCGACCACCGCGGTCGCCGCCGCCACGCTTGTTGCGCGGTTCGGCCTTTTTCACGACGATTCTGTTGCCGTCCAGGTCTGAATCGTTGAGTTCGCTGATGGCGTTGTAGGCTTCGTCATCGTTGGGCATTTCAACGAAGCCGAAACCGCGGGACTTACCGGTGAAGTGGTCCATAATTACCTTAGCCGAATCGACCATGCCAAATGCTTCAAACGCCTCCCGAAGGTCATCGCTGTTGGTGTCGAAATTTAATTTTGCTACAAAAATATTCATCAGAAAAAATTTAAAAAATATGAAAAGTGTAAAAACAAAAAATAAGTCCGAAAATTAGGTAGTCATGGCTACGAAACTTTTTCGCGCCAACTCATTTCGCAAGCAAGCAGTTAAATTTCAGCGGGAGACTAAAACAGACTTACTGTACCTCGAATAGAGTTTAATAGGGTAAAGGTACATAAAAAAACAAATAGCACGCAACTCTTTCTATCGATCGCGGATGATCAGCAAGGGAATATGCAGGTCTAATTTCAACAATTGTAAGGCCACACTGCCCACCAATAGCGTGTTGAGGGCGTTCTTGCCGCGCGAGCCGACCACGATCAGGTCTTTCCGTTCGGCCAGGGCGTGGTTGTAGATGGTGCGGGCGGTGCTTTCCCCTTCGCTGAAGGAGAATTCACAGGGCGCCTTGGGTAGATGCTGGTTTTTGATGAACCGCTCGTATTCGCGCTTTGCCTGCGACTCCATTTTATGGCTCATGTTTTTCACCGGTATATAGGGAAAGTAGTGGGCGGGAATGTGAAAGACGTGCTGATAGCTGATTTCCGCTCCGGTTTTTTGCCGCAGCTCGTCGGCCATGCGCACCGCGCGGGCGGAGTTGCGCGAAAAGTCGATGGGCGCCAGAATGTTGTCGATCTGATAGTGGGCCGTTTCCGGCGTCAGCAAGAGCGAAGCGTGGAACTGCCCGTTGCGCAGCAATTTCTCTCCAACGAGGCCGGAGCCATCGTAGCGGATCTTTTTACCCAATAGTACCAGGTCGACCTCCTGTTCGTTGACCACCTCGGTGATGGCTTCCTGCGTATGGTCCGCTTCCCGGACGATCAGTTCCCAGGTGACTTCCGAACGGTCGGCCAGAAAATGCCGCCCGATTTTTTCTTCCAGGCTTTCCTGAACGACGGCAGCGAGCGGCTGATCCAGCTCCCGGAGGAGCACTTTCCCTTCTTCCGGATAGTCGAATTTGATATTGTGCATAAAGTAGACCCGTTCGACATCGTCGAGCAACCGGCACAAATTGGCGGCATACCGGATCAGCAGGGCGTCCATGTCCGTCAGGTCGAGGCATACGAGAAAGTGATTGAGGTGCTGCATATCAGGATATCGGTTTGTCTTTGGTCTGTTTCTTTTGTTTTTCGATCAGGTCGTTCAGGACCTTGCGGTAGGACTGCCGCTCGCGCATGCGGTCGTATTGCTCCATCTCTTCATATTCTCCGTGCAGGCCTTTCAGCAGGCTGTAACACATGATAAACAGAATAATGGTGAAAGGCAGGCCGGTAGCAATAGCCGCCGTCTGCAGCGCTCTGAGCCCTCCGCCCAGCAGCAGGGTCGCCGCCACCGCGCCTTCGGTTACCGCCCAGAAGATGCGCTGCCCTACCGGCGCATCGAGCTTCCCGCCGGCCGTGATGCTGTCGATCACCAGCGAGCCCGAATCGGAGGAAGTGACGAAAAAGCTGGTGACCAGCGTGATGCCGATCAGCGAGGTCACAAAGGATAAGGGGTATTCTTCCAGCATCACGAACAAAGCCGTAGCGATATTTTCGTTGACCGCGTCGGTGATGTTGGCCATGCCGTTGAGCTCAAGGAACATGGCCGATCCGCCGAATACCGACATCCAAAGAAATGTCAGGATGCTGGGCACCAGCAAGACGCCCAGGAAAAACTCCCGAACGGTGCGGCCCTTCGATACCCGGGCGATGAACATCCCGACGAAGGGCGACCAGGAGATCCACCAGGCCCAGTAAAATACCGTCCAGTCGTGCTGCCATCCCGTCTGGGCGTAGGTTTCCGTCCAGGAACCCAGCTCCACCAGCTTCTGGAAATAATAGCCGGTATTCTGAATGAAGGAGTCCAGCAGAAAGACGGTGGGGCCAATGATGAGCATGGCGACGAGGAATACCAGCCCGAGCCGCATATTCACCTCGCTGAGGACGCGCACGCCCTTGTCGAGGCCGAGCACCACCGAAATGGTCGCGCCGCCGGTGATGACGGTGATGAGCAGCACCTGCATGGTTACGGTATCGGGCAGGTTGAATAAGAAATGGAGCCCCGCCGATACCTGCTGGGCGCCGAACCCGAGCGAGGTCGCCAGTCCGAACAGCGTGGCCACCACCGCTACGATATCGACCAGGTTGCCGAACCAGCCGTGGATGCGCTCGCCGATGAGCGGGTAGAAGACGGAGCGCAGCGTCAGGGGCAGCTTGCGGTTGAAGGTGAAAAAGGCAAGGGCCATGCCCACCATGGCGTAGATCGCCCAGGCGTGCAGCCCGTAGTGCAGAAAGGTCAGGCGCATGGCGTTCTGAGCGGCTTCCGGCGACTGGGGCGCTCCGTATGGCGGATTGCTGAAGTGCGTCATGGGCTCGGCTACGCTGAAGAACAACAGCCCGATGCCCATGCCGGCGCTGAACAGCATGGCGAACCAGGCAAAAGTGGAGAACTCGGGCTTGGCGTCCCGCCCGCCCAGGCGTATGCGGCCCAGTTTACTTACGATAAAATAAAGCGAAAACGCCAGAAATACGTTGACGGCCAGCACGAATAACCAGCCGGCGTTACTGGATATCCCGCCCTGTACCGTGGTAAAGATCTCTTCCATCGGCTTCCCGATCACCAGGGTGAGCACGATAAATAACAAGATGACTCCGGCGGCAGGATAAAAAACCGGCGCGTGAATGTCGAAGTACTTATTCTTCATAAGGTTACACTTGTAAAATAAACGAGGAATGCGCGGCGTTGAGGGCGCCGCGCATTCCAGCTAATGGTGTTGAACAAAAGTCGTGGATGAGCCTCCTGTGAAAAGGAGCGCTATAAAAAATTGGTTGTCAATTTGTTAAGCAGGTTCCTTTGCAGGGAACGCTCCACACCACCAATACGATGTTGGCATATATCAGTAAGAACTTTATTCACCATATCACTGCACCAGCCAGATGGCGGCGTTCTGCGAATTGTCGCCGCCCAAACGATCTACCGCTGCATTGAAATTAGCAGCGTTCAGGCTCTGCTCCTGACCGGGGTACAGGAAGCGGAGCGGCAGTTCGTCATTGTTGAAGTTGGAGCAGGGCGGATCGAGGAACGGAATGCCGTCCCAGCTCATGCCGCTCTCAAAGTACCAGCGGCGCACCTCGAAATAGGGCTCCAGGCCGTGGAAGAACAAAGCAACCCACTTCTGCTCCCAGATGTCGGTGACTTCTTCGTAGGCCACGCCGGAATTTTCGTAGAACTCGTCGAAGGACGTCCACTTCGTCGGCTCCAGGTCGACCTGGTGATAGGCCATCGACGCTTCGATACCGGCGCGGTAGAGGGTTTCGATATCTTCCGAGATCCATCCTTTCGCGGAGGCTTCCGCCAGCAGGAAGGCCACTTCGGAATAGGTCATGATGATGCCTTCGGCAATGTCGATACCCAATTGGCTGGCCGTGGTTTGTGCGTTGTCGATCCAGTACTCGGCGCCCAGGCGGGAGCCGCCTTTGCCGCATTCGTCGCTGGCCGCGCCGTTGGTGGCGCCGCTGAAGGAACCCTCTTCGGTGTAGAGGTCGTTATTCGGCCGCGCATAGCGGAACTGGCGGGGATCGTCGTATTCGTCGAACAAATTGACCGTAGTGATGCTGATCGCGACCGCGTCGAAGTCGCCCTGCTTGAGCGGAATGAGCGGAAACTGATTAGGAAAACCGGCCAGGTAGGTGAGCGTGGCGTTATCGTCGTTGCTCTTCATGATGTTGCCGGCCTCGACGATGTCGGCGAAGCGCGCGCCGGCGTCCGACAGCTGGTTATTGGCGGTCATCAGCAGGCGCAGGCGCAGGGAGTTGGCCAGTTTGCGCCACTTTGAAGCATCGCCGTTGAAGATGATGTCGCCGTTGATCGTACCGGAACCGTTGGCGAACAGGTCATCGGCCCGCTCCAGTTCCGAAAGGAGGTCGGCGTAAATCTCGGATTGCTGGTCGTAAACCGGCGTGAAGTTGTCCTCGTCGCCGCTGATGCCTTCGAAGTAAGGCACGTCACCGTAGGCGTTGGTCAGGGTGGCGAAGATCCACGACCGGAGGACGATGGCCGCGCCTTCCAGGTTGGTATTGCCCTGGTCGAGGGCGATCTCTTCTACGGCCAGCGCGTCGGTCAGGCTGCCGTAGAGCCCTTCCCATACCGTCGGAAAAGCGTTCCAGTTGTAGGCGTCCACCTCGGTGCGCAGCGTCTTGGCCGTTAGTTGTGCGGCGTTGTTGCCCAGCAGGAAAGATTCCGTGACCATGGTATTGACGCTGTTCCGGATGGCGGAAGTGAACAGCACGTCGGGCGATACCGTAGTGGGCTCGTTGGGGTTTTCGTTGAATTCTTCGAATTCGTTACAAGCCGTTGCCAGAAAGAGGGCGAGGACGATAAAGGATATTGATTGTAATATTTTCATAAGTCAGTTTTTAAAGCTACAAAATAGGGTAGGGAGAAAGCCGGTCTTTCTCCCCGTGGGTTGTTGCGTCGATCAGAAGCCGAGGTTGAGCGAGAAGCCGAAGCTGCGCGTAGACGGCAGCTGGGTGCTTTCAAAGCCGTTGACGAACAGGCCGTTCCGGATCGAGTAAGTTTCCGGGTCGATCGAAGGCACGTCGGTAAAGAGCAACAGGTTGCGACCGATCAGCGAGACGCTGGCGGAACCGATGCCGATCGATTCCAGCCAGGCGCTGGGCAGCTGGTAGGTCAGGCTGAGTTCGCGCAGCTTCACGTAGGTGGCGTCGTAGGTAGCCGCTTCGATATTGTCGCGGTTGAAGCCGTTGCCGTAGTAGTTGTAGAAGTAGCCGACGTAGCCGACGCCGCCCGGCTTGACGAGTTCGCTTTCCCACTGGCCGGTATCGTCGTTGAAGTTCCAGGTCATGCCGTCGTTGTCTACCAGCTGGTCGTTGCGAACCGGGCCGTTGTCGTTGAAGAGGATGTCGCCGTTGTCGTCCGTAGCATAGCCGTACATGAGGCCCGGAGCGACGACGCCGCCTTCTTCTTCCAGGGTGTATACCGGGTTGCCGTTATTGTCGTAATCTACCGAATACACCACGCGGCCTTCGGTGGTCAGCAGGTCGAGGTTCGGATCGTCTTCGTTGGTGATCGTGCCGCCGGTGGCCATCAGGGCGTGTGTACGCGAGTAGATGTTGCCGCCGAACTGTCCGTCGAACAGGATACCCAGGCTGAAATTACCCAGCGTGAAGGTATTGTAGATGCCGGCGCGCAGGTCCGGCTGGAAAGAACCGGCGGATACTTTTTCGTCCGTCAGCAGCGGCAGGCCGTTTTGGTGAATGATCTGGCCGTCGTCGGAGCGCTGGAAGCCGAGGCCGTAGAGCTGCCCCAGCAGTTCGCCTTCTTCGGCGACGTACTCGAGGTCGGCGCCGCCTTCATCACCGGGGAAGACGTCGGCGATGATGGAGTAGCGGCCGCTGGAAATGATGTCGGGCAGCGATTCGACGATCGCGCGGTTGTGACCGAGGTTCAGCGTGATGTCCCAGCTGAAATTGGGCGTCTGGACGGGGATAGCGCTCAGCAGTACTTCGACGCCGCGGTTGCGGATCTCGCCGCCGTTGGTCAGTCGGAAGTCATACCCGCTGGAGGCGGCTACCGGCAGGAAGATCACCTGGTCGAAGCTCAGCATGTCGTAGTAGGTGGCGTCGAGGCGCAGGCGATCGTTCAGGAAACGGACGTCGACGCCGAATTCCAGGGCCTGGGTGCGTTCGTTGGTCAGGTCGGGATCGCCGATGGTGCGGTTGGTGGTAAAGACGGAGCTGGAGCCGAAGGCCGGCCGGGGCGTAAAGGTATTGCCGAAGGCGTAGGCCGGCGCACCGTTACCCACCTCGGCGTAGGCGCCTTTGAGTTTCAGGAAGGAGAGCGCGGAGTTGGCGCTCAGGTTCAGCTTCTCGGAAAGCACCGCACTCAGCGATACCGAAGGATAGAGGAAGCTGTAGTCGGAATCGTCCAGGCCGATCTCGGGATTGACCAGCGTGCTGTTCCAGTCCTGACGCACGGAAGCGTCGAGGTAGAGGAAATTGTCGTAAGAAACAGTTGCGATACCGAACAGGCTGTTGATGCCCAGCCGGGTTTTTTGCGATTCTACGAGCACGCCGGAGCGGGCGTTCGACAGGGTGTAGATACTTTCGTCGGTGCCGAAGAACTTCAGCTCGGGGTTGTTGGCCACGAGGAAGTTGGCGTTCTGACGCATGATGTTACCCCCGATCTTCAGGTCGAGGTCGAAGAGCGAGCTGTTCGACCGGTTGGTGTGGTAGCTGAGGATGGCCTCGGCATTGGTTTCGGAAAAGGATATTTCGTCTTCGCGGTAGCTGCCCTGGAGCACCCCTTTGGTGGAGGGGGCGCGGCGGAACTGGCGCTCGTCGTTGACGACGTCGGCGCCGTAGCGCAGGCGGATGTCGAAGTTGTTATTGAATTCGTAAGAAACCTGGAAGTTACCGATCAGTCGGTCGCTGGTAAAGGAGTTGGTATTTTCGTTGGCGATAAACCAGGGGTTGTTCACCCACAGGTCTTCCACGTAGCGCTGCTGTACGCCTTCCTGGCCCGGCTCCCAGTAATCGCGCAGGTCGTCGATTTCGACCTGGCGGGGATACCACAGCCAGCCGTACATCACGGAAGACGATTCGTCGTAGCCGGCGTTGGGAATGTTATCGGAGCCGGAGCTGACGTACATGGCGTTGAGGCGGACTTTCAGCCGCTCGTCGAAGATATTGCGACCGATGCTCGCCTGGAAGGTGTTCCGCAGCAGGTCGGTATTGGGTACGATGCCGCGGTTGCTGGTATTGGTGTACGAGAGGCGGAAGTCGCCGTTATCCGTGTTGTTGTTGATGGCGATGTTGTTGATGCTCGTGATGCCGGTGCGGAAGAAGTTGCGGATGTTGTCGGGGGCCGGCGTAAAGGGCGTCGGTTCGCCGTCGGAATTGAACTGCTTGATCAGCTGGCCGTTCATGCGCGGGCCCCAGTTTTCGCCGTAGGCTTCGTAGATCAGCTCGCCGTCGGCGGGGTCGCTGGATACTTTTTCGTCGCCGTTGAAGTCGAACCCGGCGTAGTTCGTGCCGTCCAGGTAGCTGTAGATGCCCCGGGCGCCGAAGCCGAACTCATTCTGGTAGTTGGGCAGCTTGAGGATGGTCTCGGCGGTAGTGGTGGAGTTCACCTCTACGCCCCAGCCCTGAGCTGCTTCGCCCGTCTTGGTTTCGATGAGGATGACGCCGTCGGCGGCCCGCGAACCGTAGAGCGCGGAAGCGGCCGGTCCTTTGAGGACGTTGATCGAGGCGATGTCATCGGGGTTGACGATCTGGGCGGCGTTACCGAAGTCGATGGTCGTGGAACCGTTCAGGCCGTCGTCAAAACTGTAAAGGTCGTTGGTGATGGGAATGCCGTTGACCACGAAGAGCGGCTGGTTGTTCCCCAGCAGAGAAGCGGCGCCCCGGATGTTGATGTTGGCCGAGGCCGTCGGGCCGGCCGAGCTGCCCGTTACGTATACGCCGGAGGCTTTACCGGCCAGGGCGTTGGTGACGTTGGTGGGCTTGACCTTGGCGATCTGCTCGGCGCCGAGTTTCTGCACGGAATATCCCAGGGCTTTTTCTTCGCGCTCGATCCCCAATGCGGTGACGACGACTTCGTCGAGCGAAATTTGCTCTTTCATCGTAATATTGAAGGTCGACTGGCCTTCGATGGGAATTTCCTGCGTGGCGTAGCCGACGTAGGAGATGACGAGGGTGGTGGCTTCAGCGCCGACCGTGAGCTCAAAGTTTCCGTTGAAATCAGTTACCGTACCGGCGCTGGTGTTGCCCTTGACATACACGTTGGCGCCGATGAGCGGCTCGCCGTCACTGTCGGTAACGGCGCCCGTAAGAGTGGTCTCCTGAGCCCAGCCCATTGCTGTAAATAAAAGGAAGACAAACAGAAAAGCTATTCTTTGCAAGATTAGCTTCTGATCTGAGGTTTGTGAAAGCTTCATAAACTAAATTTTTTTCAGAAAATCGATCGCAAAACTAAAAATAGTCATTTATTTTCAATAGAAACTATTTGCACTAATGATAAAAAATCGACAATGTTTTGAAAAACAGTCATAAAATGAGACAGCTTTTACTTGCCGCAATGCTTTTAATGGTAAACTATTTTTCCGCCGGCGCACAGGAACCGCCTCCGGACACGCTGGTGGTGGGGGTTAAAGACGCACCGCCCTTTATTTTTCTGGAACCGGATGCCGCGCCCACCGGAATCAGCGTATGGCTATGGGAACAGATGGCCGCCGACCTGGGCCTGGCCTACCGCTACGAATCGCTCACGCTGGAAGCTCTGCTCGACAGCCTGGAGACAGGGGCGGTCGACCTGTCGATCAACCCGCTGACGGTCACCAGTGAGCGCATCGAGCGCATCGATTTTACCCAGCCCTTTTTTGTTTCGAACTCGGCGATCGCCGCGCCGGCCAGCGGCGGCGTGAATAGCATGCTGCAGTTCGTGCTGCAGTTTTTTTCGCTGAATTTTCTGAAAGCGGTCTTTTTTCTGTTCGGCGTTATCTTTGTTTTCGGCTTTGTCGCCTGGTTGTTCGAGCGGCGGCAAAATCCCGAAGAGTTCGAGCCGGGCTGGCGAGGCCTGTGGAGCGGTATCTGGTGGTCGGCCGTCACCATGACTACGGTGGGCTACGGCGATAAGTCGCCCCGTTCGCTGGGCGGACGCATCGTGGCGCTGGTCTGGATGTTCACCGCCATCATCATCATTTCCGGGTTCACGGCGGCGATCGCCTCTTCCCTTACCGTCACCCAACTGGGCAGCACCATCGAAGACCTCAACGATCTGCGGGATAGCCAGGTAGCGACAGTGACCGCTTCGGCTAGCGAAGATTTCCTGAAAAGCCAGTTTATCGACGTGTCTGGTGTCGAGACCCTGGAAGACGGGCTCAACGCCCTGGTATCCGACCAGATCGAAGCCTTCGTCTACGATGAACCGATCCTGCGCTACGCCATCCAGCGGGATAGCTTCGCCGAATTGCGGGTGCTGCCTTTTCGGTTCAACCAGCAGTACTACAGCTTTGCGTTGCCGAAAGCGAGCCCGCTGATCGCAACGCTCAACCCGGTGCTCCTGAGAACGATAGAAGAACAATCGTGGCGGGTGGTGCTCAGCGAATATCATCTGACGGAGTTTAAGTAGGTTTAGGTTGAGGTTGAGGTTTAGGTTGAGGTTGAGGTTGAGGTTTAGGTTGAGGAAAATGGATCAATGCTGATGGGAATAGGGCAAAAGATTAAAAACGGGTTTTGGCGCTACCGGCGGCCGGCGGGCCTGTTGACGGCTGCTTTTCTGCTATGGTACGCCTTTGGTTTGCCGCGTCCTTTGTTCGACCGGCCAACGTGTATGGTGCTCGAAGACCGTGCGGGCAACCTGTTGGGCGCCCGGATCGCCGCCGACGGGCAGTGGCGCTTTCCGCCGGTGGAAGCGGTTCCCGAGCGTTTTGCCCTGGCGATACTGACGTTTGAAGACCGCCGTTTTTACTATCATCCCGGGGTGGACCCCATCGGACTGGGGCGGGCGCTGGTGCAGAATATTCGGGCGGGCAGGGTCGTCAGTGGCGGAAGCACCCTCAGCATGCAGGTGGTGCGCATGGCTCGCGATAACCCGCCGCGTACTATCTGGGAAAAAGCATTGGAGGTCGTGCTGGCTACCCGCCTGGAACTGGGGCGCAGCAAATCGGAAATACTGGCGTTATACGCCTCCCACGCCCCCTTCGGCGGCAACGTCGTGGGCCTGGAAGCGGCTTCCTGGCGCTACTTCGGGAAACGGCCCGCCGACCTTTCGTGGGCCGAGGCGGCTATGCTGGCCGTCCTGCCCAATAGTCCCGCGCTGATCCATCCCGGCCGCAACCGCGCCGGATTGCTGGCCAAACGCAACCGGCTGCTTCGCCGGCTGCACGAAAGGGGCGTGCTGGATGAGACCACCGCCGAGCTCGCCACCGCCGAACCCCTGCCCGAGGCGCCCCATCCTTTACCCCGCCTGGCGCCGCACCTGCTCGCCCGGGCTTACCAGGAACAGGTGCAGACCGGTGAGGTCGGCGTCTCGCGCGTCAGTACGACGATCGACCCGGCTATGCAGCGCCGGCTGCAGGACATTGCCCGGCGTTATCACCAATTATTCCGGCACAACGAAATCCACAACCTGGCGCTACTGATCGCCGAAGTGGAGAGCGGCGCCGTTCGCGCCTACGTAGGCAATGCGCCGGGGGCGGGCGCCGAGCACGGCGAACAGGTAGACGTGATTCCCGCCCGCCGCAGTACGGGCAGCATCCTGAAACCGCTGCTCTACGCCGTCGCACTCGAAGAAGGAACCATCTTGCCGAACGCCCTCCTGCCGGATGTGCCCACCCAGATCAGCGGCTACCAGCCGGAGAATTTCCACGAAGATTACGACGGGGTGACGCCCGCCCGCGAAGCCCTCGTCCGCTCTCTGAATATCCCTATGGTGCACCTGCTGCAGCGGTACGGGCTGGAAAAGTTTCACTTCAAACTCCGCCAGGGCGGCTTGTCGCAGGTCGATCGCCCCGCTTCCCATTACGGGCTGACCCTCGTCCTCGGCGGCGCAGAAGCGAGCTTGTGGGACCTTTGCGGCCTTTACGGGAGCATGGCGCGCATCCTGAACCATTTTTACGAGCTGAACGGCGCCTACGATCCCGGTGATTTGCGCCCGCTGCATTATCTGCAGGGCGAAGGGATCCCGGAACCTGCCCCGGTCGACGACGCTCCGCCTTTTCTCAGCGCGGCCTCCGTCTGGCATACTTTTGATGCGATGGAGGCGCTGGAGCGCCCCGACGGCGAAGGCAACTGGGAGCGATTTCGATCGGGGCGCCGGCTGGCCTGGAAGACGGGCACCAGCTTCGGTTTTCGCGACGCCTGGGCGATCGGGCTGACGCCTCGCTACGTGGTGGGGGTATGGGTGGGCAATGCCGACGGCGAGGGCAGGCCGGGGCTCGTAGGCGTGCGAACGGCGGCGCCGGTGTTGTTCGATGTGATCAGCGGACTGCCGGGCGGCCCCTGGTTCCTGACGCCGGAAGACGAATTGACCGACCTGGCCGTCTGCCGCGAAAGCGGCTACCTGGCCCTGCCGCACTGCCCGGTGGATACGATCCGGGCGCCGGCCGCGGGAAAGCGGGCGCCGGCTTGCCCTTACCACCAGTTGATCCACCTGGATGCGACGGGCGATTTTCGGGTCAACGCCGCCTGTGCGCCTCCGCCGCAGATGACGCACCGCTCGTGGTTCGTCCTCCCGCCGCTTGAAGAACACTACTACCGGAAAAGGCATCCCGGCTACGCCTCTTTGCCGCCGCTGCGCGCCGATTGCCCGCCGGACGACGGTGCGCCCCCCATGCAACTCATTTATCCCAAATATCCCACTCGCATCTACGTTCCCAACGACCTGGGGGGGAGGCGCTCGCGCACCGTTTTTTCCGTAGCGCACCGCCGGCCCGCGACCACGATCCACTGGCACGTGGACGAGGCCTACGTCGGCAGCACCCGGCAGTTTCATACTCTGGAACTGAACCCGGAGCCCGGTGCGCACCGGCTGACCCTGGTGGATGAAAACGGCTATCGCCTGGAACAGCGATTCGAAATAGTGGAGCGGAAATAAAAAAAGCCCCTACATCAGGGGAGGCTGTTCGGATGTAGGAGCAACAAACATACTATGAGAAAACTACACGCCCGCAATATAAGCGTGCGAAGGGGCCCCAAAAACCGGTATTTAGGTTATGGGATAAGCACTGATGGATGTGGTGGTTTTGGATTAGAATGTGGCCTGAGCGTGGAGGCGGGAGCGGTTTGGGTGAAAAAGAGCAGGATTCAGGGGGTGAAAGCAAAAGGTTAAGGCAAAAACGGTGCGAGCCTTCCACCTTGGAACGGAGGAGCTGCAGAAGTTGCTCCTTTTGGCATGGTTTTTTCCTGTAACGGAGTGTAGGTTTGCGGAGAAGGGTTTTCCAAAGCAGGCGCAAAAAAAAACCTACACCTTGATGCATCGAGGTGTAGGATAACTAAACATACTATGAGAAAACTGGATTAAAAATACAGGCGGCCGGCGGCATTTATCAGCGCTAATTAGGAAGTGGGCGGTAGGATGGTGAAAAAGGCGGGTTGCATTTAGAAAGCGGGAAAAAAAGCCTGCACCGAAGAAGGGCAAACGGTGCAGGGTTGATTACAAACATACTATGAGAAAACTGGGCTAAAGATAAAGGTTTTAGAATTCGAATTAAAGTTTTTTATAATATTTTTCCTTTGATTTTGTATCCTGCCGGTCGGATTTTCGATTCAGGGGAGGAAATAGCGGTTATTTTATCTGGATTTCGACGATGGGAATTTTGATTTCCACGCGGGTGCCGAGCGGAGCGCCGTCCTTTTCGTCGATGAGGTCGATGGTGTGGACGAAGACGCCTTTCTTTTCTTTGGATTGTTGGTGGAGCAGTTGCAGCCTTTCCTGGGTAATATTGGTGCCGCGCGAGCGGTAGTTCTGGTAATTGGGGTCGTTCATGCGCAGCTGGCGGGCCTTTTCGCGGCCGATGCCGTTGTCTTCGACCAGGCAGAGGATGGTATCGTCATCGTACAGGGAGAAATGCACTTTCACCATGCCGTCTTTTTTGCTGCGCAGGCCGTGTTCGATGGCGTTTTCCACGTAGGGCTGTACGATCATGGTGGGGACGCCGAGGATGTCCTCTTCGATGTCGTCGGCGACGGTAATCTGGTAGTGGAGGCGATCTTCGAAGCGCAGTTTTTCATTGATAAAGAGGTAGTCGTCGAGGAATTCGACCTCTTTTTCGAGGCTGATGATTTCGAGGTCGGAGTATTCGAGGCTTTGGCGCATCAGCTTGGCGAATTTGGCGAGGTATTTGGCCGCCGAGGTAATTTCGCGGGAGGTGATGTAGTTCTGGATGGAGTTGAGGGCGTTGTACATGAAGTGCGGGTTCATCTGGGCCCGCAGGGCTTTGAGCTGGAGGCGGGTAGCCTGCAGCCGGAGCAGTTCGGCTTCCTGTTTTTTCTTTTCGGCTTCGTATTTTATTTCCAGCTCCATTTGTTTGCGCTTGTTGATCTTTTCGGCGTACTGTTCGGCGTATTTATCGTAGAGGAGCTGGTACTCGTAGGCGTTTTTGTAGTCGTCGAGATCGGCGTAGATGGCGGCGATATCTTTGCAGATGCTGGAAAGTTGCTTATAATCGTGTATTTGGTGGGCGTTTTCGAAAGCGAGCGCCAGGTGGTACATGGCGTCTTCGGTCTGGTCATTTTCGGCGAAGAGGCGGCCGCGCCACGATTCGATCACCGAGAAGTTGTAGAAGTCGTCTTCGCGATAGAGGCTTTCCGCTTTTTCGAAGAGTTCGAGGGCTTCCTCGTAGTGGTGTTTTTCGAGGTGGCAATAGCCCAGGTTGGCGTAGGCGCTGGCGCGGGCCTGCTGGCTGATATCGTCGCTGACGTCGATAGCCTTGCGGAAGTAGCTTTCGGCGCTTTCCTGGTCGTTGAGGGCCATGTATCCAACGCCGATGTTGAGGTAGTGCCACGACAGGCGGGTGCGCATGCCCAGGGATTCGCACATGTCGACCACGCGGGTGTAGGCGGCGACGCTCTTTTCGTTTTCGTCATTGCGTTCGTAGATCTTGCCGAGCCCGCTGTGGATGAGGGTGAGGAAGTAGAAATCTTTGAGGTCACGGGGCGGCAGGCCGGTGATGATCTTTTCCGCCTGGAGCAGCAGTTCGATGGCGGCCGAGAGGTTGGCGTAGTGAAGGTTCATGTAGCCTTCCCGGCAGGTCAGGCGGGCTTGCAGGCGTTTGTCGGGAAAGAGCTTGAGCAGGCGGGAAGCTTTGGCGAGGTATTCGCCGGCCCGGTCCATTTTGTCGAGGTTCATGCAGGTGCCGGCGTAGTCGATGTACACTTCGGCCTGCTGTTTGACATCGCCGCGTTCTTCCAGCAGCTCGATGGCGGCCAGGAAGTTGGCTTCGGCCGACTGGAATTCGTAGAGCTGATTTTCCACCGTGGCGGCGTGCAGGTGATAGTCGAGCTGAAAATCGGGATGGGGGATGGTGGTCAGCAGTTGCCGTTGTTCGGTGAGGAGCTCCTGCGCGCGCGGGATATTGGTAAAAACGTAGCTGGCGGTGAGCTGATTGATGAGCAGCAGGCGCTGCATGGGTTCTTCCTGCCAGCGCAGCTTATACTCCAGTTGTTTGGTCTCGGATATTTGTGCTGCTGAACCTGCCATGTTTGAAGTTGGTGGAGATAGCGATTTCTAAAGATAATAAACCTTGCCTGAACAACACAAAAGGACTATACCCTTTTGGGATATAGTCCTTTTGAGAAGGAAAATATATAGGCACTACTGCGGGACGATGCCGCCGCAGCCGTTATTCCATTTCTTTTTCTTGTCTTTTTTACCCCCGGTGATCTTATTCATATCCCGCTTTTTCAGCGTTTTAAGGTCTTTTTTAAGATCTTCCAGGCTTTTCTTCGGTTTTCCCATAGTCTTCGGAATTTACACGGGAGTCGTCGTTGCTATTATTCTTAAGTAAAAATACAAAATTATTTGCTAGCAAGAAACGATTCCACGTTGGAATGGGAGATATTTTTAAAAACTATAAATGTGATTGTTATTCAAAAGGTTCACAAAGTGAGGCCGGTAAGCGGAATAGCGGCTTTTTGCAGCTTCCGCGGAGTGAAGATCTAGAGCCCTTCCTGCAGCCGGCGCAGTTGCTCCATGAAAGCGGGGCGACGCCGGCGGGAAACTTCGATCTTTTTGTCGTCGTCCATGATGAGGTAGCCGCCGTCGCCTTTGACGAACTTGCGCATGAAGTTGAGGTTGATGACGTGGCGTTTGTGGACGCGGTAAAAGTTGAAGGGAGCGAGCAGGTCTTCGTACGACTTGATGGTCTTGGAGGCCGTAATGCGCTCGCCGCTCTGCAGGTAGATATGCGTATAATTATCTTCGGCCTCGAAGCGCACGATATCGCGGATATTCACGAAGTAGATGCCGTCGAGGGCGAAGATGCTCATTTTGGAAAACGCGTTCGGATTGTTCATGTAGTTGTTGAAGATATCCAGGCGCTTGTCCATCTGTGCGTCGCGGCGCAGCCGGATGCGCGAGACGGCTTCCTTGAGCAGGTCGGGGTCGATGGGCTTGAGGATGTAGCCGATCGAGCTGTATTCACAGGCTTTGATGGCGTATTCTTCGTAGGCGGTAACGAAGATGATCTCGAAATTGATGGGTTTGATGCGGTTGAGCATCTGGAAAACCAGTCCGTCGGGCAGGCTGATATCCAGAAAGGCCACGTCGGGCTTCATCGCCGGGTCCGAAAACAGCTCAGCGCCTTCTTCGACGCTGCTGGCGGCGCCGATCACTTCCACTTCTTCACAGTGCTGCGCCAATAAGTTTTTCAGGTTGTTCAACCCTTTTACTTCATCTTCGACAATTACGGCTTTCGTCACAGGTGTATGGATTTTTGAAACAAATCGGCTTTGGCTGCCGGCGATCAATATACGACAATTATCGGGTTGACGCCGATAGGCAAAGGTAAGGGATTTTTGTCATATCGCCTTTTTTTCCGGGAGCAGTGTTGGGAAAGGCCGGACCGGAAAACCGTATGGCGTTTCCGGTTTAGGGAGCGGCCGGCCGGCAACTTTTTCCAGGCTTCTTTATATTTGTCTGCTTTCACCCCCGGGCGATAAATCTCGAATATGGCAGAACAGCATAAACGGAATACGACTTCAATCAGAGATAAAATCCACGAGGTCATTTTTGAGGCCGACACTCCGGAGGGCAAAACGTTCGACGTGGCGCTCTTCATCGTCATCCTGGCCAGCGTCTTCGTGGTGATGCTGGAGAGCATGGACCCGCTGCGGGAGGCCTATTACGACCTATTCGTCACCCTGGAATGGGTCTTTACCGGTATCTTCACCATCGAATACCTGCTGCGGCTGTACTGTGTTTACCGCCCCTGGAAATACGCCCTGAGCTTCTTCGGGATCATCGACCTGCTCGCTATCTTCCCGACCTACCTCAGCCTGTTTATCGGCGGCGCGCAGTACTTTTTGATCGTTCGGGCGCTGCGCCTGCTGCGGGTGTTCCGGATCTTCAAGCTGGGGCACTTCCTGCGGGAGGGCGACGTGATCATGAAGGCCATGCTCGCCAGCCGGGCCAAGATCACCGTTTTCCTCACCTTCGTCCTGCTGATGGTTACCCTGGTGGGCGCCTTGATGTACCTGGTGGAAGGCGGCTCCAATCCCAGCTTTTCGGACATCCCGAAGTCGATCTACTGGGCCGTCGTCACCCTCACCACCGTGGGCTACGGCGACATCACCCCCATCACCGGCGTCGGCCAGTTTTTGTCGGCTGCGGTGATGATCCTGGGCTACGCCGTGCTGGCGGTGCCCACCGGCATCGTCTCGGCCGAGTTTATCCGTGAGAAAAACCTCAGCTTCAATACCAAGGCCTGCCACTACTGCGGCCACGAAGGGCACGACGACGACGCCAAGTTCTGTAAGTTCTGCGGGGAAAAGCTTGAACCGGTGAATAATTCGGGTTAACGGCGCTACAAAAAATACCGGCGCCGAAATATGCGCACGATAAACTGCTCTCTTTATTTCACGGATACGCACTGGTAGGTGGTAGGCGTAAGTTGTTCAACGGTACGTCGATGGGCGCTCTGTTGACTCTTTGTCACATGCCAGATCGAGGGATAAGCGGGCTGGTCGGCAAAGGACGGGATCGGGGCGTAGGGAAGGCGGCAGGTCCGATCTGCACTTCTTCCGTCCCCCGCAATCCCTCCACCGGATCCCCGCAATTTCCGGTGCCGCTCCTCCTGGTAGGCTCCAACGCCAAGGCCGATCCAGCCGAAGCATGGCTCACGCCCCCCTCACCCGGGTGGTTGCGAACAACCGCCGGACGGCGTACTTGCCGGTTCCGTTCGCCCATACCATCAGCAGACCGCCGATGATGGCGACGTTTTTCATAAAGAGCACCGACTGCATGCGGCGTTCTTCGTCGGGGAAGGTCCAGAACGCGTGTACGATCAGCGTTACCGGCACCCAGTAGAGGAGCAGGAGCATAGCGCCGAAGCGCGCCCGGTAGCCGGTGAGCACCAGCGTGCCGCCCATCAGCAACAGGATGATGGCGCCGACCAGCAGCAGGTCCTGGTTCCAGGTCAGGCCGTAGAGCGTCATCTTCGCCTTGGTCTCCTTGAAGTAAAAAATCGAGTCGTAGGCGTCGAAAATGAAGATGAAGGATAAAAATATTCTGCCGATCAGGTCGATAACGGGTTTCATAGTCTGAAGATTGAAGGGGCAAGATAGATAAAACTGACGTCAATCCCGTTGTTGTCAGGCTTTACCTTTTGTTGTGTAAAAATACCCGAACGGCGCGGGCTACGTTCTGCCCGTCCATAGCTGCGGAGATGATGCCGCCCGCGTAGCCGGCGCCTTCGCCGGCGGGGAACAGTCCGGCCACGTCTTCGTGTTGGTAGGTCTCCCGGTTGCGGGGGATGCGCACGGGGGCGCTGGTGCGGCTTTCCACTCCGATGACGTTGGCTTCGGCCGTGAAGTAGCCTTTCATTTTCCGGTCGAACGCCTGGAAACTGCGCCGCAGCCGCTGGTAGAAAGCGGGGGGCAGGAGTTCGTGCAGCGGCGCCGGGCGCAGGCCCGGGATGTAGGAACTGGGCGGGAGGTCCGTTGACGGGCGCCCCGCCACGAAGTCGGTCAGCCGTTGCGCCGGCGCCTGCTGGCCGCCGTCGCCGGACGCGAACATGGCGCGCTCTATTTCCTGCTGGAAAGCGAGCGCGGCGAAGGGGCCGTGCCGGGCGTAAGGGGCGAGGTCTTCCATTTCGACGGCCACGACGATGCCGGAGTTGGCGTAGGCGGAATCGCGGCGCGACATCGACATACCGTTGACGACCAGCTCGCCGGGGGCGGTCGCTGCGGGCACCACCAGCCCGCCGGGGCACATGCAAAAGGAGAAAACGCCGCGGCCGTCAACCTGTACTGCCAGCCGGTAGCTGGCTGCGGGCAGGTGGGCGTCCCGCGGTTCCTGATTGTACTGGATGCGGTCGATGAGGCGCTGCGGGTGCTCCACGCGTACGCCCAGCGCGAAGGGTTTGGCTTCGATGCGGACGGCTCGTCGCTGCAGCATTTCGTAGATGTCGCGCGCCGAATGGCCGGTGGCGAGGACGACGGCTTCGGCGTAGTGTTCGGCTTCGCCGTTGACCTGCACGCCGCGAATGCGTCCTTTGTCGATCAGCAGGTCGGTCACCTGGCTGTCGAAGTGGATCTCGCCGCCGTAGTGGCGGATCGTCTCCCGGATATTGGCTACGATCTTGGGCAGCTTATTGGAGCCGATGTGCGGATGGGCGTCGATGAGTATGTCGGATACGGCGCCGTGTTCGACCAGCAGGCGCAGTGCTTTTTCGATATTGCCGCGCTTGTGGGAGCGCGTGTACAGTTTTCCGTCGGAATAGGTTCCGGCGCCGCCCTCGCCGAAGCAGTAGTTGGAGTGGGGATTGACCTGCCCGAACTGCTGGATGGCCCGCAGGTCGCGCCGCCGGGCGCGTACGTCCTTGCCGCGGTCGAAGAGGACCGGTCGCAGGCCCAGCTCGATGAGCTCGAGGGCGGCGAAATACCCGGCGGGCCCGGCGCCCACGATGATGACGTGCGGCCGGTCGGAGACGTCGCGGAAGCACGAGAGGATAGCCGGCTCGGAGGCAGGCGGCTCTCCGGAGCAGACGGCGACCCGCAGCCGGAAGACGGGCGACTTGCCGCGCGCATCGACGGAGCGGCGCAGCGGGACGACTTCGTCGATCCGGCCGGGCGCGATGCCGGCCGCCCGGGCGGCGCGCTTTAAAATGGCCGCTTCGTCCGACGCTTCGGCGGGCGGCAGTTTGATTTCCACTTCCTTTCTCACATTCACATTTTTACCTGCCCGCTTTACCGCTCTCCCGGCGGGGCTTTGCGGGGCCGGACCCAGCGGGTGGAGTCGGCCTGGCTAAACGTATCGGGTATAAAAAAGCGCACTACCACCACTTCCGAGCATTCGCCTTTCAGGGTTTTGATGGGGTCGCGTTTAGGGTCGAAAGCAGTGACCCGGAGGGTGTCCGCCTGCAGTTCGGCCTCCAGTTTATAGCGTCCCTTTTCGATAAAGTGGTTGAGAATGCCTTCGGAGGCGTCGTAGAGCTGGGCTTTCGTTTCCACGAGGATGTTGTCGCCGGCCCAGGTCTCCACCGAAAGGTTGCCGGGCAGTTCGAAGGTTATGACGTGGGCGGTGTCGAGGGTAAAGGACTGGTGCATCACCCGCTGCAGCTGAGCGGCGAGCGGGTTGGCGCCAATTAGGATCAGGCCGAAAAGCAGGATGCGCATAAGGGTCGAGTTATTCTGTAAATCATGGGCCATAGCAGGTAAACCTTATTTCTGTCCCATTACTAAACCGGGGTTCGCTGCAAAAATAAAAGGGCGTGATGACAAAGTGATCATCACGCCCTCTGGAAAACGCAAAAAAGCGGGGCTTGGTTGCAATGGGGTTACAAACCGCCGGGGGCGTCGGCCGGAGCGAGGAAGGTGGAAGCGGCGTCCGGGATCTCGATCTGCACCCCTTCCGGAGCGAAGACGAGGAAAGAGACCTTTTCGTCGAGCCGGCGGTCGCCGACTTTGACCGGTTTTTTCAGGCCGGGCGCGAAAACTTTGATGCCTTCGCTTTCCTGAGTAGCGATCAGGTTGTAGCGGCCGTACTGCACCAGCGTTTTCAGCAGCGCCACGTTGCTGTTGGGCAGGGCGATGTTCAGCTGGACGCGCATCGTCGGGCTCTTCCAGGTTTTGACTTCCACCGAACCAGGCAGGTCGAGCGTTACGGTTTCATTGCCGTGCAGGTTGAACGATTTTACGAGCGTTTTCTCGACGGGCTGCCCGGCGGCGAAAACGGCCGTAAATAAAAAGATGGCGATGGTTGGTAAAATTTTGTTCATAACGGACCTCCTGTATTTTAGGTTGTTTAAATTAATGTATTACTTTTTTGCGAAAAAGTCAAATCGCCGAATATTTTACGGCCAAATGGGGTTTTCGCGGAATCGACATTGGATGAGGTCTTGCGTGCGCCGGCAGTCGCTCACCTTCCTTTGACGATGAGCTGTAAAAGGTAAACCGGATTTAGGGGCGAAAAATTCCGGTTGCTTTTTTTTAACACATTTTTAAGCGCTGGGACAGCGCCGGTTATCCTTGGGCCGTTCCCGGCAGGGCCTGTCTCAGCCGCACCAGTTGTTCCAGCAGCGGTTCTAGTTGGTCCAGCGGCAGCATGTTGGCGCCGTCGGATTTGGCTTCCTGCGGGCGGGGGTGCGTCTCGATAAACAGCCCGTCGGCGCCCGCGGCGATGCCGGCGCGGGCGATGGTGGCGATCAGGCGCGGCCGCCCGCCGGTGACGCCGCTTGCCTGGTTGGGTTGTTGCAGGGAGTGGGTGCAATCCAGCACCACGGGCGTCCCCATCGCCTGCATGACGGGCAGGCCCCGAAAGTCCACCACCAGGTCCTGGTAGCCGAAAGTCGTGCCCCGCTCGGTGAGCCATACCTGGTCGTTGCCCGACTCCCGGACTTTATCCACGGCGAAGCGCATGGCTTCCGGGCTCATAAATTGTCCTTTTTTGATGTTCACGGTCTTCCCGGTCTGGGCGGCGGCGACCAGCAGGCTGGTCTGCCGGCACAGGAATGCAGGTATTTGCAGTACGTCGACGTACCCGGCGGCGAGGGCGGCCTCGGCGTCGGCATGGATATCGGTGGTGACCGGCAGGTCGAAGGTTTGGCCGACTTCCCGGAGGATGGCCAGTGCTTTTTCGTCGCCGATGCCGGTAAAGGAATCGAGGCGCGACCGGTTGGCCTTGCGGTACGAACCTTTGAAGAGGTACGGGATCGCCAGGCGATCGCACAGCCGGTTGACGTGTTCGGCGATCTCCAGTGCGATCTCGCGGCCTTCAATGGCGCAGGGGCCGGCGATCAGGAAAAAGTTGCCGGAATCGAGGTGGCGAAGACGGGGGAGTCGGTCGAGCATAACGGTTTTTAAATCGAAAAGTAAAAAAAAGCCTCCCTGGTAGGGGAGGCCCGTTCGGTTGTATTTAGTCCGCCAACTCAGAGCTTGTTTGGAGGTAGTCATTTTGGCTGCAAAACCCAGCTTTTGGAACCTCCCTGTGGCATTTTTCCGGCCCGTAGCGCTGCTATGAGCCGGAAAAATCCCTTCGGGAGAACCCAAAATCTGAGTTTTTCGCTTCAAAAGCACTACCTCCAAACAAGCTCTCAGAATTTGCGATTGCTGACTTGCTATTTTTTTCGCCTTGCGAGCTAAAAAAATAGCTGCGCCATAATTTCACAAATCCTGAGTTGTTGGAATATAAAACAGGACAATCATTTTGATTGCCCCGGATACGTTACAGTTTGTATTGTACCCCGACGTTCAGGATCGAGATCCCGAAACCGACCTCCCCGAAGATACCGAGGCGCTCGCCCGGGAAGTAGGCCGAGCCTACGAAGCCGCTGAAAGAAAAGCGGTCGCCGTTCGGGCGGCTATACGAAGGCTGCGGTTGTTCGCTCTTTTCGTCGTCGCCGTCGAAAGCGCTTTGGCTTACGTCGGCCGTATTATAGCCCAGCAGGAACCCGCCGTACAGGTCCCACTTTTCAAAACCGGAAGTGTGGGCGGCGGCGCGCAGGCCGAGGATGTACGAATCGTTGATGATGTGATTCTCGACGCCGTCGGAAGCCAGTTGGCGGCTGACTTCGGAATTTGAGTAGGCAGCATAGGCGCCCAGGCTGAAGTTATCGGCCACCCGGTAGGCGAGGTTCAGGCTCAGCGGCGGAACCGTCATTTTCGCACCGTCGGCGGCGTAGGTGGACAGCAGACCGATACCGGCGCCGATGTTGAGATCCCCCTGCTTGAGAACCTGGCTGTGGGCAAATGTCGTAAAGAGCGCGCTCAGGCAAAAGACCAGCATAAATTTCTTCATGATCGAATCGTTTTTTTCGCTTTGTTGTTTTCTGATACAAATGTAGAAGTATGCGGCATGCCAGTCAAGTTGTTTTGTGAAATTTTATTTTGTTTCACGCGTTAACAATCCCTTAATGAAAAATAAAAAATTGTTAATAAGTGTTATTTTGAATTTAGTTTTGAAAAAACGGCCTCTGAGGAATTAAGTACGGCGGGGGCGGCCCGGGGCGGAATTAATTTTTTTGATCGCGACGAAAAGCGGGGGCGCAGTGGATTTAAAACCGGTTAAAGGGTTGAGAGCCAACAGCTTCAGGTGGATTCCCCGCCGGCCTGAAGCCGGAAAGAAGGGGGAAGAAATGGGAATTTTGTCCTCAGTAACGAAACCATTACCATAACGATCGGGGAATCAAAAAAGATACATTCCGGTTGGGAAAATGGTATGCGGTTCTCCGGAAAAATACCGCATTTTTGATATGTTTTTCGAATGTAAATCACCCGAACCATGCGAATATTGCTGTTGCTTATTTTTTTATTGCTGATCGACCTTTATGCCTTTCAGGCATTGCGGTGGCTTACCCAGAGTTGGAGCCCTTCCGTTCGCTGGGTCGGCGCCCTGGTTTTCTGGTCGGCGCCGGTGCTGGTCCTGGCGATGACTGTCGCCGGCGCTTTCGTCGACCTCCAGGCCTGGAACAAGCCGCTGGCGGCTTACGTGCGGGCCGTGCTTTTCATTGTTTATCTGGCGAAGGTGCTGTTGCTGATCCCCTTCATTATCGACGACCTGCGGCGGCTGGCCGCCTGGGCTTTCCGGCGGATGGCCGATAGTGCGCCTTCTGCGCCGGGACGTTCGCGCTTTCTGGCGCAGGCGGGGGCGCTGCTGGGTGGGATCCCGCTGGTATTGCTCACCTACGGCTTGCTGGGCAACGCCTATCGCTACCGGCTGCGCCGCGAGGCGGTGCGGCTGCCGGAGCTGCCCCGGTCGCTCGACGGGCTGCGCATCGTCCAGATCTCGGATATCCATTCCGGAAGTTTTACGTTCAAGGAGCCGGTGCGCTCGGCTATCGACCTGATCAACCAACAGCAGGCCGACCTGGTGTTTTTCACCGGCGACCTGGTCAACGACCTCGCCGATGAGATGGAACCTTTCATGGATGTGTTCGACAAGATCAAAGCGCGCTACGGCGTCTTTTCGGTCCTGGGCAATCACGACTACGGGGTGTACGTGGAATGGGAGAGCCCGGAAGCTAAGCAGCGCAATGTCGAAGCCGTAAAGGACGTGCACCGGCGGCTCGGTTGGAACCTGTTGCTGAACGAAAACCGCCTGGTGGACGTCAACGGCCAGAAAGTGGCGGTCATCGGCGTGGAGAACTATTCGGTCTACGACCGCTTTCCTACCTATGGCGACCTGGAGAAGGCGCACCGGGGCGCGGAGAACGCTCCGCTGAAGCTGCTCCTGTCGCACGACCCCTCGCACTGGGAAGCGCAGGTGACGAAGGCGTTCCGGGATATCGCCCTGACGTTCTCCGGGCACACCCACGGCTTTCAGTTCGGCGTGGAGATCCCCGGCTGGATCAAATGGAGCCCCGCGCAATTGATGTACAAACAATGGGCGGGCCTGTACCAAAAAGGCCGGCAGTACCTCTACGTCAACCGCGGCCTCGGCTTCATCGGCTACCCCGGCCGCGTGGGCATCCTGCCGGAAATTACCGTGGTGGATATTTTTGCAGGTTAACGAAAAAACGTCCTGTCAATTTTACCAAGCGAAAAAATCATCCCCATGACTTTCACCCTCCGCCCCTGGGCCCTCAAAGACCTCGACACCCTGGTTCACTATGCCGACAACCCCCGCATTGCCGGCAATCTGACCGACCAATTCCCGCACCCCTATACCCGCGAATCCGGCGAGCGTTTCATCCTGCTGGCTACCGGACAGACGCCCAACCACATCCTCGCCATCGACGTGGACGGCCGGGCCGTCGGCGCCGTCGGCCTCCATCCGCAAAAAGATATTTACCGCAAAAACGCCGAAATGGGCTACTGGCTGGCCGAGCCCTACTGGGGCCGGGGGATCATGACGCAGGCCGTGCGACAGATGGTGAATTATGGTTTCGACCGCTGGGACATCACGCGCATCTATGCGCGCCCGTTCGGCCGGAACATCGCTTCGCAGCGGGTGCTGGAAAAAGCCGGCTTCACCCTGGAAGCCCGCCTGGAAAAGACCATCTTCAAAAGCGGGGTCTTTGAGGATGAACTGATCTATGCGGTGCGGCGGGAAGGGGGGGGAGGTTGAGGTTGAGGTTGAGGGGCTCCGCGGGGTAGCTTCGAAGCTGCGCCCGGAGGTAACCGCCGGCGGTCGCTCTACTAAACGGGATTTACCGCATAGCCGGCAGGGCAGGGAGGCGGCCTCAAAGATTCATGCCCTCCAAGGTCAGGAGAGAACACCGGCAGCCCTTCCCGGAGGGCCGGATATTTCATTTTCTGTTTGGCGTCCGGGTTAGAGCATGTTTAGAGCTTGCTTCTATTGCAAATCAACAGGTTCCTAACCTGTTGATTTGCATAACGAACCCGCCCCAAACATCTCTTAGTGTATTTTATACATTATGACTTCCTTCCCCTTTCCGCCTCTCCGGTGTTGCCAAACCCTTTTATTGCAGGGCTTTTAGGTTGAAATTAGCCAGGGTTGACCCAGGCGAAACCCGAGAAAACCGCTCACCTTTTGTCACCTTGGGTGTTATCTATCCGTTATTGCGTACGAACACCAAAAGGCGAAAAACAGACCATGAACGTCATCCTGAGAATACTGCATCCGGCGGAGCGTTACCGTTTTCGGGAGCACCTGCTCCGGCTATCCCCGGAGGACCTTTACCTGCGTTTCGGCACTGCCGTCAAACCGCAATGGATTCACCGCTATGTCGACGGCATTCCGTACCGCGACCCCATCGTCGGCGCGTTTAACGAAGAGCTGGAGCTGGTCGGCGCCATCCACATCGGCCTGCACCGGCGCGGCGGAAGGCGGGAGGTGGAGATCGGCCTCAGCGTCGAATCGGCATACCGCAACCGGGGCCTGGGTTCGCGCCTGCTGCGCCGCGCCGTCGTCTGGGCGGAGAGCCGCGGCATCCACCGGCTTTTCTTGTTCTGTATGCCCGACAACCGGCCCATGCTGCGCGTCGCCCGGAAAAACGGCGCCAAGGTGCGCTGGACGGAAGACGGCGGCGAAGCCTGCCTCACCCTGCGCCGCCCCACGCCCGCGAGCTGGTGGCGCGAGGCCCTGGCCGTCCAGCAAGGCTGGTGGCAACTGCAGGCGGTCGCCCTGCGACGGGGGAAGGCATGGGGAAGAGTGGCTTGAGCCAGGGGTTAACCAAAAGCGCGCGCCACATCACAAACCAACGCCCACCCCCGCTGCACCTCCGCCAAGGTCGTTTCCGTTTGCCCCGCCACCATGCGCAGGGTGTACCGGCCGTTCAGTTTGGTGTGGGTCAGCAGGATCTTACCAGTGTCATTTAGCGACTGGAGTAACTTCTCATTGAGCTCGTTCAGGCTTTCTTCGCTCCAGTCGCCGGCCGGCAGATAGCGAAAACAAACGAGGTTGAGCGGCGCCGGCGCAAGGCGTTCAAAGTCGGGCGAGCGGTCGATTTCTTCTGCCAGCCACTGCCCGGCGCGGATATGCTCCCGCAGGCGGGCCCGCAGGCCTTCCACTCCATAAGTCCGGATCACGAACCACAGCTTCAGGGCCCGGAAGCGGCGGCCCAGTTGAATGCCCCAGTCCCGGTAGTTATTCACCTGGCGGTCGAGGGGCGTTTTTAAGTATTCCGGGGTGATCTCAAAAGTTTTTACGAGGCGCGCCTGGTCTTTTACAAAAAAAGCCGTGCAGTCGAAATTGACGAATAGCCATTTGTGGGGGTTAAAAACGAAGCTGTCGGCCAGTTCGACGCCCTCGCTCATCCAGCGCAGCTCAGGCAACAGCAGGGCGGAGCCGGCGTAGGCGGCGTCGATGTGAAAGAAAATATCGTACTCCCGGCAGATCTCCCCGATGGGCCGCAGCGGATCGATGGCCGTCGAACTGGTGGTGCCCAGGGCCGCAATCACACAAGCCGGCCGGCGGCCGGCCGCCAGGTCTGCCTGAATGGCCTGCTCCAGCGCTTTCGGCCGCATCGCAAAGTGTTCATCCGTCGCGATGGCAACCAGGTTGTCCTTCCCCAATCCCGCAATACCCACCGCTTTGACGGCCGAGGAGTGAATATGCTCGGAAGCGTAAACCCGCAGCGGCGCCCTTGCATAGAGCCCTTGCCGGTTGGCCGCGTCTTCCGTCACCCGCTCCCGCGCCATCAGCACGGCGATCAGATTGGCGGTGGAGGCCGTATCCTGAATGCAGCCCACCCAGTCGTGGGGAAGCCCGGTCATGTCGCGCAGCCATTCCATGCAACGCTCTTCCAGTTCTTCCGCCGCCGGCGAGGTATACCAGATCATACACTGCGCGCCCATCGCCGCTGTCAGCATCTCGGCCAGCACGGAAGGAGCGCTGCGGCTGGCCGGGAAATATGCAAAAAACTGCGGGTGCTGCCAGTGCGTCATCCCCGGAAAGATGATCTCCTGAAAATCGGCGAAGATATCAGCGAAATCCTCGCCCTGCTCCGGCGGGCCGGCAGGCAGCTGCTTTTTAATGTCGCCCGGCTCCACATCCGGCTTCACCGGGTACTGCCCGATTTGCTCAAAGTAGTCGGCCATCCAGTCGGCGAAACGATGGGCCCATTGGCGAAAGGCGGGGTGATCCATGGTTTTTGGCGGTAAAGGTAAGGATTGAGGTTGAGGTTAAGGTTGAGGTTGAGGGCTCCGCCAGGGCAATCGCATTTAAAAGATGCTACCGCCCCATTGCCAATAAACTCATACGGAACGGAAGGAAAAACCTCGTTCTTCCTTTAGGATCGAGGTGAAAACGAGGATTTTTCCTACTTTTTCGAGAACCAGAAATTAAATGCGATTGCCCTGAGGGCTCCGCGGGTTCCTCTGCCAATCTGACTCCTCTTTAGGTGATTAGGAGTTTACATTCAGGTAACCGCTGAAATTTGCTTTTTAGAAACAATAGTTGCAACTTACGGATAGTAAGAGCATGTTCGGAGCTTGCTTCTATTGCAAATCAACAGCTTAGGAACCTGTCGTCAAGATAAAATGCTCATTTACCCCGGTAAACTCACATTTTATCTTTTAGTTAACCTGTTGATTTTCATAACGAACCTGCTCCAAACATCTCTAAGCGCGCTTACCTACCTGAACAATTTGACACAACAAATCAGTTACGTTTATTCCTTTAACTTTTGTTGTCGATGTTACATGCGGCGATACCTAGATCCAGTGGAAATCCAGTTAATTTTTTGGTTGATGATGTTTCTATCACGCTTTGTCAATCTTCTCTCGATGCGGATTTTGCCATCACCATCGAAGACGAAACCCGCCGGTGTTTACTGGCTCGAAGCTCGGATTGGCCGCCAAATGGAGCAACTTAAACTGATAATTGAATAACTTTTCTTTGTTTTTGACCGGGTAGTTTCGAATTTGACGGCACTACCCGGCCTTAATTCCTTAATTTATGCAAAGAATCCTCCTACTTGCTTATTTCCTTATTTGTTTATTATCGGCTCAAGGCCAACCCTTTTTCGAGCGTATGTATATTGTTGCTCCCGATGGAAACGACAATGGCCTTGGCATTTTTTATACCCAAGACGACTATTGGCTTTTTAGCAGTTCCTTATGTGAGAATAACCAATTCCCTTGCGAGGGTATCGTGAATACGGATGAATTAGGGGAGATTAACTGGAGGCAAATTTACCAATGGGATCCGCCCATCAACTTTCAGTTTAAAGATATAGAAAAAACACCGTCCGGTAATTTTCTAGTGTGTGGGGTATCAGAAACCGAAGTTCTCTTCGACCTGAGGCCGTTTATCACCAAAATGACACCTACGGGGGATACGCTTTGGCATAAGAACCTGGAAGAGGGTTTACTCAAAGACAGCGCCACCGAAATCGAGCCGGATGGTACAGACAACTATTGGTTATACACCGTCGGGGGCATCCTCGGCGAATACAGTGAAGTCATCCTGGTCAAGATTGATACATCCGGTAATATTATTTGGGAAACGGCGGTAGATGATCTTTATCAATTTGTGGTCAATACAGGCAACCTAGAAGCCCTACCCAATAACGACTTGGTATTAAGCTACATCGTCCGTGCAGATATCAATGACTTTCAAGCCGTAGCGGCCTGTACTGATTCCATGGGCGTAGTGACTTGGATGAAAGATTTTGATGTTACCCGGTTATCCGGCTGCGCCGCCGAAGTGCAGCCGCATCCAGCGGGCGGCTCTGTACTTGGTTGGTGTCGGGATACCAGTTCTTTTAACGGAGCAGATAATAACCCGGTTGTTTACCGGCTGGATGAAACGGGGAATATCGTTTGGGAATATTACTTTTTTAAACAATTCATCCGCCAGATGACAGACTTGGCCGTCTCTCCTTCTGGCGATATTTTCGTTTGTGGCGCCATCTATACCGACTACGCCTGGCTGGCTAAGCTCAACGCCGCAGGCGAATTACTCTGGGAGCGTCAGTTTCGCCTGCCGGAATACGAGTACTGGGGGCTGCGGTTCAACGAGATGGTCGCCACGCCCGACGGCGGGGTAGCCATGGTCGGCGCCCGTCCGGTTCCTTTTGATACGATCCAGGGCGTACCTATTCCCAAATACAATATGTGGCTGGTGAAGACGGACGCGGATGGTTGTCTGCAACCCGGCTGTCAGGACAGCATCGTCTATCTGACCGCCACGCAAGAACCAGGCGGCCCGGCGGTAGCCCGGGCGGTCTTTTTCCGTGTGTCGCCTAATCCGACTACGGGTCCGGTGCAAATCGAGTTTTTCCAGCCGATATCGGCCGCTGCTTCGCGCTTGCGGTTGTTTGATCTGCGGGGCAAGGAGCTTGCCCAGCGGTCGTTGTCGCGGGGGGCTACGGAATCGGCCATCGATTTGTCCACGCACCCGCCGGGCGTCTACGTGCTGACGTTGGAGCTGGGGGGGCGCGTGGTGCAGACGGAGCAGGTGGTGCGTGGAGGAGGCTAAGGCTGAGAACCCGAGGAGCCCTCAACCTCAACCTCAACCTCAACCTTAACCTCAACCTCAACCTCAACCTCACCATGTTATCCTTAAGGCAACAATCACATTCCTCCCCGGCGCCGCAATGCCCGACGAGTACGGACGGTAGCGCTTATCCAGCAGGTTCTCCACTCCAGCGGTTAGCGAAAGGCGGTCGCCGAGCCGGTAAGCCCCTTTGACGTTGAGCGTCCACCAGGCCGGCGCGTAGGGGTTGCCGTTTTCGTCGAGGGCGTAAATATCGGTTTTTTCGCGTTCCGAAGGAGCGAGGTCTGCAAATTCCAGTGCGCCGTTGTACTCGGCGTAGAGGTCGAGTTTGAGGCCGCGGCGCACGTAGGTCAGGTGGGTGCTGCCGAAAGGCGGGGCGGCGTGGCGCAGGGGGATGTTTTCGCCGGTCTCCTCGTCCTGTTCTTCGCCCCACTGGTAGTTGAAGAAGCTGCTCAGCCCGAGGCCGCCGCCGAGGTCGGTCTCTACGGAGGCCTGTACGCCCCAGACGCGGGCCTGGCTGACGTTCTGGAGGGCCAGCACGCGGCTGAGCGTCCCGTCGTAGACGATGCTGTCCTGGCCGTTAAACCGGAAAGGCCGTCGCGCCAGGGCGTCGTCGAGCACGGTGTAAAAGGCCGAGAGGTCGAATTTGGCCCAGCGGCCGGCTGTCACGGCAAAGCCGACTTCTCCGTTGTAGGCGTATTCCGAACGCAGGTTGGGATTGGGCACGATGACGGCGCCGGGTTCCGAGTCGAACAATTTCCCGATGTCGTCGATGTTGGGCGCCCGGAAGCCGGTGGAGAGGTTGGCGTAGGCGATCCAGCGTTCGTTGGGATGGTACACCAGCCCGAGGTTAGCGGTAATGGCGTCGTCGCTGATCTCCGCTTCGGTGAAGGGGAAGGGGAAGAAAGTGGTGTCGAAGGGCGCTTCCACCTGGAAGGCGTTGTAGCGCACGCCCGCGTTGAGGGTGAGGGCCTCGGTAGCGTAGTACCGCAGGCTGGCGTAGGCGGCGTACGACTGCCAGGTGGAGCCGTCGGGATAACGCGTGGAGGTAGGAGCGCGCTCTCCGGTCGTGATATTGGTGCTTACGGCGGCGGAGCCGATATCGTTGCGGATGGCCTCCAGGCCGTAGAACAAGCTGGTGCGTTCACCGAAGCGCTTGTCGAAGTCGAGATTGAGCGACAAAGCGTCGACCTGCTCGGTGCGCTGCCGGAGATGCTCCTCGCCGAAGCGGCGGTCGTTGCGGCTTTCTTCGAAAAACTGATAAGCGGCGGTGAGGCGCGCCTGGTCGAACAGCGCGTTGGGCCGGCGGTAGGTGGCGGCGAAGTGGTGCATCCGCCACTTCTGAGGGCCGTAATACCATTCGGCGTTGCGCAGGGCGCCGTTCCGGGTTTCGATGAGGCGGTCGTAGCGCGGCAGGTCGGAGCTTTCGGAGTAGTGGAAGGCGTACGAGAGATCCCAGTCGTCGGCGGGCTGGAAGCGCACCTTTTGCATGAGGTTCAGCTGGTTGAAGCCGGTACTGCGCTGTAGCCGCGGGTCGTCGTTGCGCAGCACCGTATCCAGGTCGTCGATGCGCGTCTGAAAGACCGGCCGCAGGTAGTCGTCGGGCCCGTCGGCGCCCATGCGCAGGTCGTCGTAATCGGAGTAGGTGACGCTGGTGGTAAAGGCCCAGCGGCGCAGCCCGAGGTTGAAGTCGACGTGGCCGGTGCGTTCGTTACTGGCCGAGCTGTAGCGGGCCGAGGCGGCGCCGGTGAATTCGGGCTTGCCCGTCACCGAAAGGTCGGGGCGCAGCGTGTGAAAATCCATCACCCCGCCGATGGCGTCGCTGCCGTAGATGACGGAGCTGGAGCCGAAGAGCACTTCGGTGTTCTCGATGCTTTGGGCGTCGAGCGAGATGACGTTTTGCAGGTTGCCGCTGCGGAAGATGGCGGTGTTCATGCGCACGCCGTCAACCACCAGCAGTACGCGGTTGGTGGCGAAGCCGCGCAGCATGGGGCTGCCTCCGCCGAGCTGGCTTTTCTGGATGTAGACGTGGTTGGAGAGGCCCAGCAGGTCGGCGGCGGTTTGGGGGTTGCGGAAAGCGACCTCCTGGGAAGAGACCTGCTCGATGCGGGCGGGCACGTCGAGGTTGTCCTGTTCCCAGCGGTTGCCGGAGACGACGACCTCGCGCAGGGTGAGGCGGTCGGCTTCCAGCAGGACCTCAAAATACTGACCGGCCAGCTGATCGTACGATAGCACCTTTTCGGCGTAGCCGATGTGCCGGAAAGCGATGGAATCCTGGCCGGTAAAAGCTTCCAGGTTAGCCCGGCCTTTTTCGTTGGTGGTGGTGAAAACAGCGAAGTCGGCGGAGAATACGGCGACGCCGACAAGGGGCTCCCGGGTGTCGGCGTCCTGTACGGTGAGCACCTGAGCGGCAGCCGTATGTGGATACAGGGCGGCAAGGAGTGCGCCCCAGAGAATATATCTGAGCATAGGGTTAATTGTTTTTGACGTTGCGCCAAACAGCAATTCAGCGGAGAAAGCCGATGGCTTTTCCAAATCGATCCAAAATAAAAAAACGGGCCTTCAGCTCCGGGGCGGCGGGTCGGGCGGCGCCCGGAACGACTGGCTGGTGGCGGAAAGCAGGTGGAAGGCGGCGCCCGAGCGGACTTCCCACAGCAGGGCCGGTGCGATTGCTGGGACGGGCAGGTATTTCAGCTGACTGATCTCCTGGAACCATTGCAGCGCCTGCCCTTCCCGGCTGTGGCGCCAGGGGGCGTCCTGCCAGAGGCGGCGGTGCCGGGCGAGGAGTTGCGTTTCGGCATGGTCGGGTAGGGCGCGCAGGATCAGGGTGTCTTGGCGCTGCTCCCGGCTGATGAGGTCGTAGAGCCGGCCCCGGTAGCGCACCTCGTGCGCGTCGATCCAGCGGAGCCTCGCCTGTTCAGCGGGCGGCAACCGCAGCGTGGTGGTCATCGATGCGGGAAGCCGGCCGGCCAGGCGGTAGACGGCGGCGCGCCGGCACTGGTGCAACAGGTGCTGGAACAACAACGCATTACCCACCGACTGAAGGAGGATCAGCGGCAGCAAAAAGCAAGGCAGCCATTGTATCCGAAACCTGGTTTGCACGGGCCGAAAATACGATTTCTGGTTGTAAAAAGCAGCCGCCCTGCGGCCTGCCGCCCCGCTCCGCTAGGTGCGCCTTGCAGAAAGGCTATAAAAAATTTACTTTCAGTTAATATTGTTATCCTACATTTGAAGCAATAAAATTTCGGTACCATGCATAGCGACTATATTCTGCTTACCATTCTAGTAGTGGGTACGCTGCTGATCAACAAAGAGTACCTGCTCTCCGAGTTCTCTTCTTCCAAGAACGAGCCGGGCGAAGAATGAGGACGCTCCGTCGTCGCTATGAACAACGCTTGATCAATGGTGGTTAACCCGGGCTGGATGCTTCTTCACTTCTTTTTTTTTCTTCTCCACGGGGCATTTTTCTGCCAGTCGCCCGCCATGATACAGCCGTAGGGGATGATCTTGTCCGCTACTTCGCCCAGGCCGAACGCTTTCATCTGGGCTTGCACGCGCTCGGCGTCTTTGTAGGCGCTGGGTAGTTCGGAGATGTCGATATTGCCGGAGAAGAAGCGCACGTCGAGCCCCTGCGTTTCCTGTTCGAACAAGCTTTCCAGCGCCTGGTCGGCGTACTTGCGTTTGTGCTGACTGCGGCTGACGTTGCGGCCGGCGCCGTGGGGCGCAAAGCCGAGGTTGTTCGCTGTGGTTTTCCCTTTGACGATCAGCACCGGTTCGCTCATGTTGAGCGGAATGAGCCGCAGGCCGTCCCGGGAGTCCGGCACGAATTTATCATCGAGAGGGGTAGCGCCCTTGGCGTGGTAGAACAGGTCGCCGTCCCGGAAAACGAAGTTGTGTTCGTTCCAGAACTGGGTACGGGGTTCCCGTTTCAGCTTCCGGGCCGTAGATTCGTGGAGCACGGCGTGGTTGAGCTTGGTCCATTCCCGCACGATCTGCAGGGCTTCCCAATAAGCTATTCCTTCTTCCGTATCGAAGGGTATCCAGGCGTTCCTGGCCGGCGTAGCGGGTGAGATCTCGCGGCGGAAACGGTCGGCCATTTTGAGCCCCCGGGCGTAGAGGAAGGCGCCCAGGCCGCGGCTGCCGTGGTGGGTGACCACGATGGTCTCCCCCGTTTGTTCGGATTGTCCGACAAAGAGAAAGTGGTTGCCGTCGCCCTGGGTGCCCAGGTGCGTTTTGGCCAGTTCTTTCGCCTTCTTATCGCTGAGGAACCGGTTTTCGCGAATGCGCTCTTTCAGTTCGGCAGGCATTTTGAAGAACTTCTTACGCCCTCCGCCCCCGAAGTGGGTGATGGCCTGCGCCTGGTCGAGCACCGCCTTGGGTTCGACATAGCCCAGGTTGGTCATCATCACCGAGCAACAGATGTCGGAGCTATGCATGGACGGGTGGATGGCGTTTCGGGCCACTGCGATCCCGCCCACCGGTATCTGTCCGGCGGGGCCGCTAGGGCAGGCGTCGGGCATGATGGCGCCGTTGACCAGGGTCGGGGTTTTCATCAGCTCGCGCATGCTCGCCAGGACGCTTTCCACGTTGGCGACTTCTTCTTCGGTTTCGGCTTCGATATTGCGTCGAAAAGGCGCGGGCTCCTCGTACGGATCGATGACGGTGGGGCGCACCGTATCCAGATAGGCGCGCAGGGCCTCGCCGACCAGTTGATGCCGGTTGGCGTATTCCAGGGCCTCCTTGAACCACTTGCCTGGGCGGTAGCCCATGGCGATCAGCGTTTTTCCGGTGATGGTATTCGTGTCGTTCATCGTTGGGGTAAACGAGGCGGCGGGGAAATTAATTCCGGGGAGGGGGGATTTCAGGGAAAACTTCTCAAGCAGAGGGTAAAAAAAGGCAGGCCGGTGATCACCGGCCTGCCCGTTGGTTTCAAAGGTTTTTGGCGTTATGCAGGGTTATAAGGTACAATCGACGAGCGTGCCGCCGATGATGGTGTTATTATCCCCGCAATCCATGATGGTGACGTCCGGCAATTGTGCGGAGATGATCAGGTTGTCTCTGGCGGAAGGAACATCAAAGCCAGGAATAATAAGCTCCGGGTGCAGTATAATATCGGCTACAATGCTACCTTCGGCCTGGTTGGCCACCAACCGGTTTTCGAAGGCGCCGTCAATCAACCCATAACCCCCGGTTCCGCAATTGTTGCAGATATTTTTAGCAATGACCCAATTGTTGGTCGTTTCCGCCGCCTGGGGAATATTCCCGTCCGGCAGCTCGCTGGCGGGCGGAAAGGCGCAAAAGAAAAGACCCCAAACCAGGTTGTCATGCAGGTAGTTTTCAAAAAGCAGGCCGTTGCGGTCGCTGGTAAAGACCCCGGTGTCGTATTGCTCGATTTCGTTATTGAAAATTTTCACATTACGCCCTTCAACTAGTGGTCTGTCAACGTATGAATGTCGGGTAAGGTATCTGCGGATTTTTTGCCTGATCGAGGCGGGGGTTCGGGATCGTAGCCGTAGCTACGAAGCCCGGTTCTTCAACGATGAGCAGGCGAAAAAGACGCCATAGATTACCTGACAATTTATGCTTGACAGACCACTAGAACGATGCCATTATTGAGGCCGGCGGTATTGAGCCCTTGGATGTAGTTGCTGGATAGCATGGCAAAATTAGTTCGAAGAAGGAAAATGCCTTGTTGGAAACCATACAAAGCATTATTGGCAATTCTGATCCGGCGGGAATTTTCCACCAGAATACCGGTTGATCCTCCTTCACCAGCCGGCCTGAGTTCCAATCCTTCGATCCGGGCATTATTCGCGTCCTGCAGGTGGATCGCCGGATCGAGTACATTGGGCAGATCAACGAAGTTGGGCGCCGCAATATCCACGCTAAGCACCGCCCCGGGTTGTCCTTTTAAGGTGAGCCGGTAAGGAATATGGACCGTACCGGATTCATAGTGATCGCCGCTTTCCAGGATGACGGTCCCGTTAGGTCCCGCCGCCGCAATGGCGTCGGCCAGGGCGTCATTGGAACCGGCCGGCACCACGACAGTACTCCCGGAGCGCTCGGTTACTTCCAGCTGTTCAAATTCCCTTTTAGCGTCGGCGATGAGCTGTTCGGCTTCCTCGATGGTTTGCTGCACCAGCAATTGTTGGTCCTGACTGAGCTGGTCTTTTAGCGCCTGGTCTGCCAGGTCATCGGAACAGCTCCATAAGAGGGCAAAGCCAACATAAGCCAGCAATTTGATAGACTTAAGCATAGTAGTCAAATGATTTTAGATGTAGAAATGGGTTGCGTTTTGCGATGGTTGAAAACCGACTCAAAGGTGCAAAAGAAGGGCGTTCAGGGTTTTCGCTCTTGTTCTAAATCCTTTTGACTATGTTCAAAATAGGATCAGAAAGGCTGGCTACGGAAACTGCTCGGCGACAATCCGAATTCTTCTTTGAAGCTGGTGGAGAAGTGGCTGCCGCCTTTGAACCCAACCCGGTAGGCAATTTCAGAAATGGAAAGCGATGTGTTGATCAGTAGCTTGCGGGCCTCGTGCAGGCGCAGGCTGCGCAGATAAAGCCGGGCAGAGCGGCCGGTGAGGGCCTTAAGTTTGTTATGGACCTGGGTGCGGCTCATGCCGAGTTCCCGGCACAGGTCGTTTACCTGAAAAGCGGGCTCATCCAAATTTTCGAGGATGATCTCCTGGACTTTTTTAATAAAGGCGTCTTCCCGCTGAAAAGGGGAAGGTTCGCCGGGAGCGATGCGACGCATATTTTCGTATCGCTTCCGGAGCACCTGGCGGGTTTTAATGAGTTGTTCCAAGCGGATGAGGAGCTCTTTTCGATCGAAGGGTTTGGTCAGGTAGGCGTCGGCGCCGAGTTCCAGGCCTTCGAGGCGGTGTTCCCGGCCGGCCCTGGCCGTGAGCAGAACGATGGGGATATGGCTGGTGCGAACATCTGATTTCAGGCGCCGGCAAAATTCCAGGCCGTCCATTTTGGGCATCATGATGTCGGAAAGTACGATGTCGGGTACTTCGGCCAGTGCTTTTTGCAGCCCTGCCTGACCATCCGGGGCCGTTTGCACTCGATAGGCGTCTTGCAAAAAGTCTATCAAAAAAGCCGTCATATCCGGATTGTCTTCCACGATCAGCAAAAGCGGCAGTTCGACATTAGTTTGGACCGGGAATAATGGTGCTGTGCGGTAAACCGCTTCTTGCGGCCGGGACGCCGCTGCCCCGTCCGGCGCTGGTGGTGGTTGCGCAACCGATGCGTTTTGCCGAACCGGAAGGCCGACTTTAAAGGCGGCGCCCCGGTCCGGTTGGCTTGCTACCTTGATCCAGCCGCCCATGCGTTCCGTAAGTTCCTTGGCCAACGCCAATCCGATGCCGGTTCCCGTCGAAAAGATTTCCGGTTCTTCGGAGGGCTTCTGGGGAACAGATACCTGATAAAACCGGTCGAAAATAAAGGGCAGGTGCTTTTCGGGAATGCCGCGGCCGGTATCGGTCACCGAAACGACCAGCCAGTTGTACCCCCCGTCTTGTTCGCAGGCCGTCTTCACTTCCACCCGGCCGCCGGCGGGTGTAAATTTCAGCGCATTGGAGAGGAGATTGGCCAGCACCATTTGCAAGTGCTCCGGATCAAAATCCATGAGCAGGCGGTCGCTATGGCATTGATGACTCAGTTGAATGTCTTTTTGCCGGGCCGCCGAGTCAAATTCGCCGACTACGCCTTTGATAAAAGGAATGATATCCGACTGGACCGGATTGACCGACAAGCTTTGGGATTCCAGTTTGGATAGCTCCAGCATCTGGTTGATGAGGCGCAGCAGATTTTGACCGTGTTTCCGGATCAGCCGCATGCCTTTGGGGATATCGGTCTGGGTTTTTTCTTCCAGGCTTTCGGCGGTGCTCAGGATGAGGGTCAGGGGCGTGCGAAATTCGTGGGTAATATTGGTGTAAAAGCGCGATTTGAAACGGTTGATTTCTTGCTGGCGAGTGATCTCGGCTTTGGCCAGGCGGCGTCGGAGGAGGTCCCGGTACAATAGAAAAAGTAAAATCACCAGCAAAAGAAAATAAAGGCCATAGGCGACCGGGTTAGCGTACCAGGGAGGACGAATCTTGATCCCGAGCAGATCGACCGGTTCACTCCAGAAATGGTCACTATTGGCGGCCTGGAGTTGGAAGATGTACCGGCCGGGCGGCAAATTGGTGTAATCAGCACTGTTGTGCGTACCGGCATCGCGCCAGCCTGAATCAAAGTTGACCAGCCGGTAGCGGAAACGGTTGTCTTCGGGCGATTTAAAATGCAGGGCGGCAAGGCCGAGGGTGAGGTCGTTCTGGAAGTGTTTTAATTCGATTTGTTTCGTATAGGCTATGTGTCGGTCGAGGATCGCGTCAGGCCCCGGGCGCAGGAGCCGGTCGGATAAATGTATGGAAGTCAGGGCTACCTGGGGAGGGATGCTGTCGATCCGGATCGAATCCGGATGAAACTGCAGCAAACCACTCGCGCTTCCGAAGAAAAATTCCCCGTTCCGGGCTTTAAGCGCCTCCGGGTTGGGGATAAACCACTCTTCCTGCTCGTTCATCCATAAGGAGCGGGAAAACACCCGGACCACTTGCCGGGCGACCGGGTCAAAGGTGGCCATGCCTTTATTGGAAAAAATCCAGAGTAGGCCGTTTTCATCTTCCAGGATAAAGCGCGTGTTGCCCAGTTGTTCGCTGACCGCCTCCGGAAGGTGGATGATCGCTTCTCGTTGAGGATCCCATCCTTTCAGGCCGGCGCTATGGGTACAGAGCCATAAGAGGAAGACACATGAATGTCGATAATGCCGTAGTGGTCCAGTATGGATTCGAAGACTTCGGTGGCGGGATCAAACCGGAGCAACCCACCTTGATTAGCGCCAAGCCATAGATGGCCGAGGGAATCTTCTGCGAAGGCCGCAATTCTGGAGATCTCCCGGGCAAGCGGATGGTTTCGGTCCGGATAACAAATGGTCGTAGCTGCTTTTTCGTCGATAATCCGGCAAAAGTTTTTTTGGTAGCGACTGAACCAGGTAGTCCCATCTTTACTTGTCCGGAGTTCGGCGCCGGCATGTTCATAGAAATGCCGGAAGCGGTCCGAGGGGAGGTGGAGGCGGGATAAAGCATTGCCGGTGCCTACCCATAGGTATCCGGGCGATCCTTCCACCACAGAATAGATGAAACGATCGGCCGGGCCGCCGGCCGGGTCCGATACATTTGGCTGAAAAGCCTTGTAGGAATCGTTGCTGCGGTCCCAGCAAACCAGCCCATCCCTTTCCGAACCCAGCCACAGCCTTTGTTCCCGGTCTTCCAGCATCGGAATGGTGAAACCGCTTTTTTTATCGGAAGCCAGCGTCCGGTGAAAGGTAAATGCGCCCCGATCCGGGTTATACCGAAAGATGCCCTTTTGCCAGGCGCCGATCCATATATTATGGGACCGGTCCGTCAAGAGCGTGTTGATCGTCAAAAAGAAATAGTGGTATTTGTCCGGATCATTGTTGACATGCCGGCAGGCGCCGGTGGCGGGGTTAAAGAGATCGACTGTGGGTCCGGAGCTAATCCAGAGTTGTCCATTCCGGTCGCGAACGATCTGACCTACCCGGTCCCTGGCCAAGCTGAACGGATCATCCGGATCGTGCCGAAATTGACGAATAATTTTATTGTCTTCGGTATCAAATTCGATCAGGCCTTCCTGCCAGGTACCTACCCAGAGACGCCTCGGTTTATCGGAAAAGACCGTGGAAAAGCTCTGGGAAGCCAGGTAGGTTTCAAACCGGTTTTCTTCGGGCAAAAAGCGGCAGAGCCCTGCATCGGTCGGCAGCCAGATGTGGCCTTGGTCATCGGTTACCAGCGCGCCTCCAAAATAATGGACCGGCAGGGAATCGGAATGCTCCGGTGCGGCTCGGAATAGCCGGTAAGCCGGAGCGATACCCATTTTTTCCCTGGTTGTTTCGATAACAAAAACCCCCTGGCCGTCGGCGGCTACCACCAGGTTGCCCTGTCGATCCTCCGTCATGCCGAAAATTTTGCCCTGGATGATGGGGTCGTTTCTGGTCGTGTCGTAAAGAAAAGGAATAAAGCGGTCCTGCCCCGGATCATACCGAAAAAGCCGGTGTTTCTGGTAGCTCAGGCCCACCCAGATATCGCCGTTTTTGGTTTGGAACAATTGCGGCAGGTCCAGCTCCGGCAGGCTGTCCGGGTGACCGGCCGTCGGATAATAAGTAGTCATCTCGCGCCCGTCGTAGCGCACGATGCCGTTGGCCGTTCCGATCCAGATAAAGCCTTTGTCGTCCTGGAGGATATCGATGACGGAGGGGTTGGGCAGGCCTTGGTCGATGGTGAGGCGGTCGAAGGGGAGGACGAGGTGTTGGGCGATCATCTGTGGGCTTGCCCAACCGTATCCCGAGAATAGCAAGAGAAAAAACCTTGGCCAAAATTCCGGCAAGTATTGCATAGCAGCGGTTGTAATTCCGCCATTAAAATAACAAAAGAGGCGGTCTCTCGTAGAAAAAGACCGCCTCCGAAAAGAAAAGTATGGCTGCTGTTGCAGCATCACTTTACTTCGGCAAAACAACCGTTTCGATGACGTGGATCACGCCGTTCGAGGCTTCGAGGTCGACCGTGGTGACTTTAGCCAGGTTGTAATTTTCATCGATGAGGTAGACGTTGCCGTCGCGCATGGTGGCGCGCAGCGTGCCGCCGTTGACCATTTCCAGCTCGGCTTTGCCGTTGCCGGCCTTAATGGCTTCGACGACGGCTTTAGAGTCGAACTTGCCGGCGGCGACGTGGTAGGTCAGTACGTTGGTCAGCGCGGCTTTGTTGGCCGGCTCCAGCAGCGAAGCGACCGTGCCGTCGGGCAGCTTGGCGAAGGCTTCGTTTACCGGTGCGAAGACGGTGAAGGGGCCGTCGCCTTTCAGGTTCTCCACCAGGCCGGCGGCTTTAACGGCCGTCACCAGGGTGGTGAAGTCATCCGAACCGGCGGCGATGTCGATGATGTCTTTGTCGCTGGTGTAGGCTACGGTGCGGGCTTTGGCCCCGTGCTGCGTACACTGCGCCGTCGCGGCGGCGTTCAGCAACAGCATAGCCGTCAGCAGTCCAAACAAGATTTTTACTTTTTTCATGGCTTTATATTTTACGGTGAAAAAAAATACAACATACCTACGAAGCATATTCCGGTTTGGATCACGGCCGGGTGAAATTTTTTCCCGGATCGTGGAAAGCCGGGCTTTCAAATGACTGGAATTCAAATTTTTGACAAAAAACTGAACATTTGACAGGAGGGGTTGTTGTTCAAGCAGCTTTACAGTTAGGTAGCTATTAATCGGCAAAATGACGCTCGCAGGTGGCTTCGGTGCGCAAAGGCAGAAGTTGTAGCGCCGTAGTTTCCTGCATGCTATTGAGAGTAATGATGACACCCGACCAACATACCATTGAGCGACTGCAGGCGCGCGACAAAGCAGTAATCAGCGAACTTTACGATCAGTACGCAGCAGCGCTCTACGGGGTTGTTCTGCGGATTGTCCACTCGGAAGCGATCGCCGAGGATGTGCTGCAAGAGGCTTTTGTGAAAATATGGCGACACGGCTGCAACTACGATCCTTCGAAGGGCTCCGTTTTTACCTGGATGCTCAACATAGCTCGTCGCAAGGCGATCGACCAGACTCGCTCGGCCGCCTTTCGGCACGGCGGCCGTACAAAAGGAATCGACGAACAGGTTTGCAGCCTGAGTTATCAGCCCAAAACCGAACAGATCGGCCTGAATAAAATGGTGGAGAGCCTGGATGAAAAGTACCGGACCATCATCGATCTGGTCTACTTCCAGGGCTTCACCCACGTAGAAGTCAAAGACTATCTGGATATCCCTCTGGGCACCGTAAAGTCGCGACTGCGAATTGGGCTGCGCGAATTGAGAACTTTTTTCGAAGAACACCGCATCAGCCTGGTGTTATTCGTCATTTACGCGGCGGCGCTGGCCGCCGGAACAGGAGTATAGGAAAATACCATGGATAAAGAACGCTTTTTATCATCAGGATTGATCGAGCAATACGTGCTCGGGCTTTGTTCGCCCGAAGAGGAACAGCAGGTATTGCGCTATGCGGAAGCTTTTCCGGAGATCAAAGAAGAGATCGACGGCATGCGCAAAGCGATGGAAGAATACGCCCGCCAGTACGCCGTTCCGCCGCCGCCCCATCTCAAAGAGAAAGTCATGAAAACCATCGACACCGACGGGGGGAATAGGGGTAACGGTAAAGCCGACTGGGAAGTGCGACCCGGCGCGGGCGCCAATCGCAGCGCCGGCTGGGCAGTGATGTTCTCCCTGCTGGCGATCGCCGTGCTGGGCTACTTGTCGTTCTCTTTTTATTCGCAGTATCGCCAAACACAGAATAAATTCGACTCGCTGGCCGCCCGCTTCGAAATCTATAAGGAAAACTGCGAACAGGCCCAGGCCCAGCAGGCCGAACTGGAAAAGATCTACGCTTTCCTGCGGCACGAAGACACCCAGCCGGTGCGCCTCAGTGGCACCGGCCTGGCCCCGGAAGCGGAGACGTTGGTTTACATAAACCCTACCGCCCGGGCCGCTTACCTCAACGTGGTCAACCTTCCCGAACCGCCGGCTAATAAGACCTACCAGCTCTGGGCGGACGTCCACGGCGAAATGATCAACATGGGCGTCATCGACTCCAGTACTACCGAACTGCAACTGGTCAACTTCATCGACGAGGCCGAAAGCCTCAACATCACCCTCGAACCCGCCGGGGGCAGCGAACATCCTACCGTAGAACTCCTCTACGTTCGCGGCGCCGTATAAGGTCGCTTTTTGACGTTTTCCCAACGCTTTCCTTCTTGTCTGCTCTTGTAGTTTTCTGATGTTTTTGCGTAGCTTCACGGCAAATTCCGCTATCCCATTCCTCAGAAGCCGTGCCATTAGCGCAAAAACCTTCCGAAACCTGCTGTTTCGGACCAATCTCACCAAATCCAGGTAATGATGAACTACAAATTATTGCTATCAATTTTCGGCATGCTGCTGCCGACTGCTTTCAGCTGGGGCCAGGTCGTCTTTACTGACCCGCCCTTTCCCAAAATCGATGAGCCGGTGACGGTCTTCTTCGACGCCACCCAGGGCGCCGGCGGATTGGCCGACTGCGACTGTGACGTTTATATTCATAGCGGGCTGATCACTTCGGAGAGCGTTTCGCCCAGCGACTGGAAATACGTCCAGATGGAGTGGGGCGTCGCCAATCCCGACTGGCAGCTGACGCCCGTGCCGGGAGAACCCAATTTGTATTCCTACGATATTACGCCCTCTATTCAGGAGTACTACGGCGCTTCCGCCGGCGATGAAGTGCTGCAGATGGCTTTCGTTTTCCGCAATGCCGACGGCTCGCTGGAAGGCAAAGGCGACGGCGGTACGGATATCTTCTACGACGTTTTTCCCGCCGACCTTCCGTTTACCGGCCTCCTGCTGGCGCCGGAACAACGGGTGCAGATCGCTCAGATCGGCGAAGATATCCCCATCCGCTATATCGTCTCCGAAGAAGCGACCATTCAGGTGTTCGACAACGATGAACTGGTTACGGAAACGACCGGCACCCAGCTCGAATTCACCCTCGAAGTAACCGAGCCGGGCCTGCACCGCATCGACATCGTAGCCGATAACGGCGCCACCCAGATCTCCGACGGCTTCGGCTTCGCTACGGTGCAGGACCTGCCGGCCGCCGACCCGCCGCCCGGCGCCGAACGGGGCATCACCTACCTCGGGGATAACGCCCTGCGGCTGGTGCTCTACGCCCCCATGAAAGAATACGCTTTCGTGATCGGCGATTTTAACGACTGGACGCCCACGCAGATGAATCGCAGCGTGGACGGCAATACCTACTGGATCGAGATCGACGGACTGACGCCCGGCGACTACTACGCGTTCCAGTACCTGGTGAGCGGCGATTTCCGCATTCCCGACCCCTATAGCGAACTGATCCTCGACCAGTTTAACGATCCTTTTATTTCGGAAGCTACCTGGCCGGGACTGCCCGCTTTCCCTTCGGAATTTACCGACGGACAAGCCACCCTCGTCCAGCCCGGCGCGCCGCAATACGATTGGCAGGTCACTGACTTCGAGCGGCCGGCCAACGAAGAGCTCGTCATCTACGAATTGCTGATGCGCGACTTCATCGGCGCTCAGAACTACCAGACCCTGCTCGATACGCTCGATTATCTGGAGCGCCTCGGGGTCAACGCCATCGAGTTTATGCCGGTCAACGAATTCGGTGGGAACCAGAGCTGGGGGTACAACCCCTCCTTCCACATGGCGCTCGATAAAGCATACGGCACGCCCGAAGCTTTCAAAGCGGTAGTGGACGAATGCCACGCCCGCGGCATTGCGGTCATCCTGGACGTGGTGTATAACCACGCCGACGGCCTGAACCCCTACGTTCGATTGTACTGGGACAGCGCCAACAACCGGCCGGCGGCCGATAGCCCGTTCTTCAACCCGGAAGCAACCCACCCCTTCAACGTGTTCTACGATTTTAACCACGAAAGCCCCGATACGCGCGACTATATGGACCGCATGATCCGCTACTGGCTGGAAGAATACCGGGTGGACGGCTACCGCTTTGACCTGTCCAAAGGCTTTACCCAGGTCAATACCGGCGGCGACGTCGGCGCCTGGTCGGCTTACGACGCTTCGCGCATCGCCATCATCAAGCACTACGCCGATGTGATGTGGGCAACTTCGCCCGGGTCGTACGCCACGCTGGAGCACTTCGGCGCCAACGACGAAGAGATCGAGCTGAGCAACTACGGATGTATGCTCTGGGGGAATATGAACTTCCAGTACAACGAGGCCTCGATGGGGTACCCCAATAACCTCAGCGGCGCGAGCTACCTGGATCGCGGTTGGGGCGAACCCCACCTGATCTCCTACATGGAAAGCCACGACGAGGAGCGCCTCATGTTCAAGAACGTCACCTACGGCAACAGCTCGCCCGACGGCAGCTACGACGTCACGGACGTGATTACCGCGCTGCGCCGCCAGGAGTTGGTCACGGCCTTCCACTACACCATCCCCGGTCCGAAAATGCTCTGGCAGTTCGGCGAGGTGGGTTACGACTTTTCGATCTTCACCTGCGAGGACGGCACGGTCAACCTCGGCGACGACGGCTGTAAGCTGTCGCCGAAACCCATACGTTGGGATTACCAGGATTTGCCCAACCGCCGCCGCTTGTTCAATATCACTTCTGCGCTGATCCAGCTCAAGACCGACTACGACGTTTTCAATACGACCGATATCCAGCACCGGCTCGTCCAGAGCGACTGGAAGACGCTTTTCCTGTTCGGTGACGAAATGGACGTCGTAGTGCAGGGGAATTTCAACGTGGTCGATGATGAGATCGAAGAACCCTTCCCCGGCACGGGTACCTGGTATGATTACTTCTCCGGGGACAGCCTGATGGTGACCGACCCCAATGCGTCTCTGACCTTCGGGCCCGGCGAGTACCGGCTTTACACCAGCGTTCGCCTCGACGAACCCCCCGGTGGATTCCCTACCTCCACTGTGGTGCTGGTCGACGACTATTTCGATCTGAAAGCGGCGCCCAATCCGGCCGTGGATCAAATGACGATCACTTTTGAGCTGCCCCAGGGCGGCCCGATGCGCCTCGATCTTTACGACGCTCAGGGCCGTCGCCTGCGCACCCTGCACGAGGGGCGCCTGCCGGGAGGCGTGCATACGCTCGACCTCGCCGCCGGCAGCCTGCCGCCGGGACTATATACGCTGCGCTTCAGCGCGGAAAACAAAGTGGAAACGGAAAGGCTGGTGATCGTCCGATGATCGGCGGCCATGGTGATTGAATGGAAGAGCAGAACGTCCGTAAACGGTTTTCCCATTCCCCGTTCCCTTAATTTTCCTTAACTTGTAGGTATAACCCAATACTGCAGCGTATGACCGCGTGGGGAATTTTTAATTTTGAGAACGAGGACGCTCGCCGTTGGCTGGCGGAGTTTGCGGAACAACCCAGCCGCTCCTTACTGGCCACGACTTTTTTTCGGGCGCTGGATGAAGCAGGCCGCCTGGACGTCCGGACGGGAAATGAGGTGCTGGCTGCCGCCGAGGTGCTCGCCGCCGGCGGCGGTTTTCCTCCGGCCGACTGGCCGGAGCTGGAGGACCGCGAGGTGCGCGTCGATGCGCCGGTGGTGCGGGACCTGGTCGATGACGAACTGCTCCATTTCGCACTGATGGCCGTAGAGCGAGTCGAAAAATACCCTTCCGCCCTGATGGCGCATTGGGAGGCGGCCGGCCAGCGCGACCGCAAGCTACAGATCACGGCTGATCTCAAAGTAAGGATCGCCCGCTTTCCCGGTTTTGATCCGTCGACGGATACGCCGGCGCAGAGCAGCCTGTGGTCCTGGATCCCGGGTGGCCGTCCGAGAACGCCCGGCGCCGATCCGGTTGCGCCCGAGCTGCCGGCGATCGTCTGGAGCATCGTCCTGATTGTCAACTGGTCGTTGACGGGGGTGGGCGTCTTGCCGGTAAACGGTGAAATGCTCCTGGTCAATCTGGTGCTGAACCTGGCCGGGTTTATTCTGATGTTCTACCTCGGCCGCGTATTGTCGCCGTCACCTTTGCTGAGGAAGATACGTCCGGTGGTTTACGGTCTTACATTTATGCAGACCATCCTCAATACTTTTTATATTTATGACGAGATTGGCGTCGGCGCTTTTTAATGAACCCATTGCGGGTTTGGTAATTGCCCTGCGTCTATGCAGCCGGGTAGACCTTGTCCAATCAAAAAAATGCTGGTTTTCGGTTCAAAGGCCAAACCCGCAAAGGGTTCAACACTTGGGTAAATCCGTAAAAAAAATCGATATCATGCCGCTTTCCCCAGGTCAGCAATACGAAGTTTCTTTTCGCTACACGCAGGAGCAGGTAAACACGTTCATCAGCCTGACGGGTGATGACAATCCCATCCACCACGATGCGGAGTACGCCGCCAAGACGGTATTCAAGCGCCCGGTCATTCACGGGATGCTTACTGCTTCCGTATTCTCCCGCATCTTCGGGTCGCTCTTTCCGGGAGAAGGGACGATCTATCTGTCGCAGGAGCTTAATTTTCACCGGCCGATGTTCGTGGAGGAAGACTACCGGGCGGTGGTGGAAGTAGCGGAATTGTTTCCGGATAAAAACCAGGGCCGTTTTTCGACGGTCATCTACAATCCGACGGAAAAGCCTACCATTTCCGGCGCTGCGTTGCTGTTGAATCCGGCGATGTTTGCATAATGGCGATAGGCAATGAAAAAATGCATCGGCATAGTGGTCGTCGCCCTTTCGCTGACGTACTGCCGCAGCGAATATCCGGTAGTGCTGGGCCGGCAGGCTTACCAGTTGCCGCCCCCGCCGGAGACGGTATGGATAGCGCCCAACCTGTTCATCGACCAGCACGAGTGCACCAACCTGGAATACATCGAATACCTGGGCTGGCTGAGCGCCGAATACGGGGAAGCCTCCGAGCGTTTTCAGCAGGCCGTGCCTTCGTTTTTCAACGATGAAGGCAAGGCTTTCGCGCGCGACTATCGCTCGTACGTACGCGATGAAGTTTTCGATGATTATCCCGTTGTCGGCCTGACCTACGAGCAGGCGCAGGCCTTTGCGCGCTGGAAGACCGAGCGGGTAAACGAACACATCCTGCTGGAGCGCCGGATGCTCGTCAAAGACGATCTCAACTTTACCTTTTCCCGGTATTTTTCGCCCGGCGGTCCGCATTTCCGCTATGCCGGCGGCGGGCCCATGCCCCTGGTGCAATATCGACTGCCTACGCGCCAGGAGTGGGAGTGGGCGCTCGCCCACCTGGGCCGGCGGAACCGCGAGGCGGCTGACGGCCGCGACCGGGCCTGCCGGCAGGCCGAAGGTTTGGACTGCAAAGGTATTCGCACTTTTCCGGCTCGTACCGCTAAGCTCGGCGAAAAGCGCGCCTGCCATCTGCGCAGCAATGTCGCCGAATGGCTGATGGGAGGCGAGACGGCGCCCGCTTCGGCATCGGTGCGGCCGGAAAATCCGACGGCTGCTGCGGCGTCGGCTAACCTGTACACGGGCTTCCGACTCGTGGCCATGTATGAGTTGCGGGATGTCGACTGGTCGGATATGCTTTTCCCGGAAAAAGAAGTTCCCCGGGATTAATATCGCTCAGATGTTTACGGTGTTAATACCAGATAGCCCCAGGCGTCCAGGGAAAGGCCGTCTGCTCCGTGCAGTTCGTAGGCGGCTCCGCTGAATAACTCCTGATACTTTCCGGTATAAGGCTCCGAATACAAGGTGAAAGCAACGGGCGTATCGCTGAAGTTGAAAATGGCCAGCACCCGGTCGCCATTTTTCTCCCGTGCGAAGGAGATGACCCGCGTGGGCTGGTCGTTATTAAGGCGGACCATCACTCCGCCCCGGCGGCCGTTCCAGAGCGCCTGGTTGCGGTGTTTGAGCGCGAAAAGCTTTCGGTAAAGTTCGGAATGGGGATGATCCCGCCATTCGATGACGTCTTTCTCGAAAAAAGCGAGCGACCGGTCCAGGCCGGCTTCCTGGCCGGAATAGACCAGCGGCATACCGCGGACGGTAGCGGACATGACGATAGCCGCCGGCAGGCCTGGTCCGAAGTTGTCGTACATGGTCCCTTCCCAGGAGTTTTTGTCGTGGTTATCGGTGAAGGTCATGCGGTAGCCGTTGCGCGGAAAAGTGTTGACGTCGTATGCCAGGTATTCGAGCAGGGGGCCGGTTCCTTTGCCTTCGACGGTGGCGCTGCGCATGGCTTCCCACAGGCTCCACGAATAGGTCATATCGAAGGCGCGCCGGTGCAGATCGCGCGATTCCCATTCGGCCAGCATAAAGACGGGCTTGATGGCGTCGAGCTCGGCCCGGGCGTGCTCCCAGAAATCGATGGGCATGAAGCCGGCTACGTCGCAGCGAAAGCCGTCGATATCTGTTTCCCGGACCCAGTACTTCAGGGCTTCGGTCATGTACTGGCGAAGGCCGGGCTGGTTGTAGTCGAATTCGATGATATCGTCCCAATCGTACCAGGCGGTCGGCTGAAATTCGCCCTTTTTGTTGCGCGTATACCATTCGGGATGGGTGGCCACCAGCGGATGGTCCCAGGCCGAGTGGTTGCCTACCCAGTCGAGGAGGACGTACATGCCCATGTCGTGGATGGCGTCGACCAGCGACCGGAAGTCCTCCAGCGTCCCGAATTCCGGATTGACGCCGTAATAATCCTTGACGGCGTAGTAGCTGCCCAGGGCGCCCTTGCGATGCTTTTCCCCGATGGGGTGGATGGGCATCAGCCATAGGATATCGATGCCCAGGGCTTTGAGGCGCGGCAGGTGCCGGGCGAAAGCCCGGAAGTCGCCTTCGGGGGTGTATTGCCGGAGGTTGACTTCGTAGATGGTGGCGTTTTTGCTCCACTCGGGATGGGTGAGCGCTACGTAGGGACGAGGTTGGTATGGGTTTTCCATTAGGGGGATAGTAATGTGGGATTTTAGCAACCGAAGGAGGCGGTGATTACAGTTGTCCACCTGCGCGCTTCAGGAGGTCGCCTAGATGGTATCTCTGGTACTGTTCTTCCTTGAGCCGCAGCAATTCGTTTTTCCCTTCGATATGTAACCATAATTCCGGACTGGTTTTGAAAATTTTACCCAGCTTTGCCGCTTGTACTTTCGATTAGATAAGCTTTTATCTGTTTCGTGTTAGGTTTATAAAGATGCAGCAATTCTCGGTTTGAAACATGGTTATGCTCACGTCCCAGCGGGACGAACTA